>JAHDBA010000006.1:14874-76905 GCA_020630615.1 Myxococcota bacterium
AGCTTTTGCGAGTTCAGCCTTTGCAAGTTCAGCCTTTGCGCGTTCAGCTTTTGCGCGTTCAGCTTTTGCGCGTTCAGCTTTTGCGAGTTCAGTGTTTGCCTGTCTCTCTGCTGGCATACCTTCTCGAGTAACCTTTGCTAAAACACTAGAGTTTCTCGGGACAATACGAAGCTCAACCTCACGACCAATTCGCTTAATTGCATAGTTGACGTGCTGTGCGAACTTGAGCGCAATTGTTTTTGGGCGGAGCCGCTTTGAAAAATTGACTCTCTCTGCATTGGGAGCACACAGGGTCTGAAAGTAAGCACTGAACTCTTCATCGCACATGGCTTGAAGCGCATTTAAATTCGGGGCGTCAAGGACAATCGTGTGTCCTGCATCTTCTTGATAAATTTGGAAAGGACTTGCCCCTTTTCGCTCCAGCTGAATGACTACAAAGGACTCGTTTTCACGTAAGAGTCGAAGTGCAATACCCTTGTCCGCATCATTCCCAAGTGCATTCACAGCGGGTGTAAAGGCCAAGATGGCGCCCAAGATGACGCTGGAGGCATGTCGTACGAGCATTACATTGACCCAACGCACAAAGCACATAGGGCATTGTCATCGTAATAGTCCGGTGCACATACGCCAAGAGTCGTATCGCAAGGTGTTTGCGCACGACAGACCTCTTCGAAACTTTCCGCTCCAACCTGAAAGGCACATCGTAAATCACGTTGACATTCACTGTCGTTGACACAGGCTTTTCCGCCGCATGTTTCGTTGGCAGCATAGCGTTGGCAAAAGGCATCGCACGAGAGTTCTCCAAAGCCATCTGAACATTGGTTGTCTTCATGACATTGAAAAGTGATGTCACATTGTCCGCTTGCCCCGGATGTTTGGGATGTACATTCGCAGGACTGAACACAGTAGCTTTCGTCGAGACACGCATCTTTTTCACAGCCAGATGCCATTGCCATTAACAATGCGAGCACGAAAAAACGGAGGGGTGCAAAATGCACAGACTCTTCAATCAAAATCATAATTCAAATCTAGTCGAAGGAGCGCACACAGTGAAATTTCTGTATGATTTAGTAGGGTTTCACGAATGCAAATCTACGACGGAAACACGTTTTGGGCTTAAAGAATCGATTGAATTGTTATCGAAGCGTTTCAAGCTTGGGGCGCACGAATCCGCCAACGAGTTCTGCAAGGTTTGCTTGGTCAAAGTCAGCGCTCGAGGAACGCAAGATTGGATTAATTGTTTTCTGACCTTTGGCGTAGATGGTTTTCTTTCTTTTTAGATTCATGATGTCGATGTAGATCTTTCCTGAACGATGATGCAGAAGAGAGACGTTGCCATTTTGGCTTATCTTGATGATGAGAGCGATGTGTGTGTAAGGGTCATCTGCGCGCCGATTTTTGTTTCGGTCGTAGGTCTGGTGAAAATAGACCAAATCACCAACATGAATATTTCTTATGCTTTTGATCGGAGGGCCCGACTTTGCAAGGTGATGGGTGCCTGAGACTCGATTTACATTCATGGATAATGGGATGCGGTAACCAAGTTGTTCAAAAAACGCGTGAATGGTGCCGGAGCAATCGTTGCGATGTCTGTTTTGGGTTCTGGGAATGTGCTTGCGTCCTTCCATTTGGCTGGCATGTGTTTGGACTGCGCGTGCAAGCTCAAATTGACGTAGGGGCTGGGTGTGTGAGCAGCCTACTAGCAATACGAATGGCAGGATAAGCGCCGCTTCAATTGTGCGTATGACAGAAGACGAGTCCACATCTTGATTATAATGAGAGTTTGCTGCAAAGCCAGTTTTTACCATGACGACCCATAGGCTTAAGCAACAATGGGGCGTTTTGCTGCAGAGAAGTTTAAGGTGTCTTGGACTTACTGGACGTAGATGCGAGGTGCCATACTTTTTTAAAGAGTGTTGTCTTTGGCTTTCGCTGAAAGCGTTCGTAAGAGGTGAGCTCCAATGTTGAGTCGTCGAGATGCGTGCAGAGTTCTCTAATTTCTGTTTCAAGTATTTTTTGACAATGGACTTCAACATGCAGTCTGCGATGGCTTAACTCATGTTCCATGGCTTTTTCATTCTTGTGGACTGGGCTGAGCCATTTCAGTTCTTTTGAAAGTCTGGAATATGTGTGTTGCTCAACGAGTGGCACATGTGCCACCCCAGCAAACAATGAAGATGGAGCCTCCCTGCTAATTAAGAGATCCCCGTTATTCTCTAAGACGAGTGCGACAAGTCGAAGTTCTCGAACTTTGGCTCGACGTCTCGGTGTTGGGAACTCGTTTGTCTGACCTCGGTGGTGTGCAGAGCAAATCTTTTGCAGCGGGCATATCGAGCAGGACGGTGATTTCGGAGTACAGACCCTCGCGCCGAGCTCCATGAATGCTTCATTGAAGTCACCGGGTGAGTCAGAGGCTTGAATGCTTCGATCCATCCATGCCTGCACCCACGCTTCATGCTCGTTTTGACCAAGGTCTTTGGCCAGAACTCGACTTAAAACGCGTTTAACATTGCCGTCGACGACACCCACAAACTCGTTGAAAGCAATCGACGCAATCGCTGCAGAGGTATAGCGACCGATACCTGGCAAGCTCAGGAGTTCTTTTCGCGTTGAGGGGAAGCGTCCTTGTAGGTTTTCACAGAGCAGTTGCGCGCATTCATGTAAAAGCCGGGCGCGTCGGTAGTACCCAAGACCCGCCCATAACTCAAAGACTTGGTCTTGCGATGCCTTTGCAAGACTTTGAATGTTTGGAAAGGTATCGATAAAGCGTAGAAAGTAGGGAATCACTGTCGAGATTTGGGTTTGCTGAGACATTATTTCAGAAAGCCAGATCCAGTAGGGCGAACGGGTTGTTCGCCACGGCATGGAACGCTTCGATGCCTCGAACCACGAAATTAACGCCTCTGCTTCGTCGTTGTTGAAGGTACTTGTGACTTTAGTGTTCTTCATACTGAATTCACGTTGGCCGGATGCCGGGTATTGAGTTGGAGGGCTGCGCTAACTTGTGTTGTGCGCGACGCAAATCGCTTCCATTTCGCATTTCAGTTTTCGTGTCTCTTTCGACGCTGCACTTTGGCAAGACGCTCGGTCACCCGGGAGCTCGCTGGGCGCAGCTCACGTAATCTTTTAAGTGCTGCAATCTCTTTGTCGACATCGCCCAAGGCAAGGCTTGCGTCAGCGATCACCCACTGAGCGGGTGCGAAGTACTCATCGTGACGCACCATTTCTTCGGCACCTTTAAGCGCACTCTTTGGGCGTTTTGCAATGAGGTCAATCTTGGTGTGGGCCCAAGTCACCAAGGGGGCTTTCCTACCTTTTGAGCGCTTGAACACCTTGAGATGAGAGCGCATTTTCTTCGCGTCTTCACGCTGGCCCGAGGCAAAAAGTGCGAGCAGACTTGCAATCTCGTGGCGCCTTTTGTTTTTCGATGCCGCAACTGCATGGGCTTCTGCACTCCTCCAATCTTGTGCATGCAAAGCCAAAAGTGCTCGTGCGATTGCTTTGTAGTAACGCTGTATTTTTGATGTCGGTCTTTTGCGTCGCGAAGATTTTTTATTCTGACGAGGAGTTTTTGTTGGATTGAGGCGCCTCTGAAGCGAGGCTAAGGCCTGCTTTTCATGCAATGGAAGTTGGCCTTCGATTGCATGCTCTCGCCATCGAGTAAGATCCGTAAAACGCAATCCAGCAACGACGTCAGAGACGCTTTCGTAATTGTTTTCTTCGATTGCAAGGGTTAAAATCCCCAGTATCGAAAGAATCTGCGTTGGATCGTTGTTCAGACTGCTACGAAATGCCTGCGTCGCTTCATCGATTCTATTGGCATTAAGTGCGGAAACGCCAGCAAGCGCTGCAATACGTGCAGCCTCAAAATGAAGACTCTCATCTTCACCGCTGAGTCGCGCAAGACGCTTTGCCGAGTCAAAGGCGTCTCCGTAACGTTTCTGATGGAAATCAATCGAAAACGTCAGCGCCTCATGCAGAACGCTCCCTGTCTCGGGTGTTTGTTCGAGTATTTTTTTCGAAGCTGCGATATTGCCCGAATCCAACTGCATTGCAGCAATGATGAGTTGACTCTCAACATCACCGTCACGTACCTTTGCCTTGAGCGTGTTAAGTATTTTTGCCGAGCGTTTGGGCGAGGAGAGAAGATGCGTGTCCAGATGACGCAGTAAGGAGAGTTCATCAACACCAATATATTGGGTTTGCGTTAATGCGTGAACAAGAATGGCTCGGGCCCGATCAAAATTGTTAAGGTTAATATGAAGACGCGTTTTAAATAAAGTATAGGGGTCTTCACTCTGCTTCGAAATGGCTTCAGAACGCTCACTCAGACTCTGCGCCTTCGCAAAATCTCCTTGCCTGCGTGCTGCTTCACCCGCAATCATGAGTAGCGTTAAATCCTTGGGTGCCTTCTTGAGCATGGTGTCGACTTTATCACTGACAGCGGGTGACCTTGCCTTTAAACCTTCGTAAAGTGCTAACTTATTGCACAGCGAGTTTGTATTGGACAAGGATGCGATCGCTTCACGAACCTTCGCTTGTGATGGGGCGCGATAGCGTAGACGTTCAACAGCGACTTGGCAGGGGAGTGCGTTGGTTTCGCGACTGGACATTAAATAATCGAGTTCGTTTCGTAATGCTTCTGGAAGTTCAAGCTCTGCTGCAGTGGAGGGTGGCGAACTACCCTCTTTGTCTGCCACAGAGACTTCTTGATGATTTTGGGCGAGCAACGATGTTGCGACGTGCTCACCCACAAGAGCCATGTTCTCAGGGTTATGGGCCACTGAAGCTCTTAAGGCCTCTTCAGCATTTTGGATCTCACTCTGTGCGCCTTCGGAAAAATTAGCGGTAGGGACTAGCTTTGAGACAAGCTCCAAAGCCTTTTCTTCAGATATACCTTTTTGTGAAGTTTGAACTTTCCATGCTGCTGCTTGGTCATGGAAAATATGCTTCCCTTCTTCAGTTGTATTTTTTTCTTCTTCGTGGCGAGTGTGTTCAATCTTCTGCCACCAACCCTCGGCATAAGGTTTCGCAAAGTAAGCGGCCCCGCCGATGACCATGACCGAGACACCATACTTGAGAAGTTTAGCGCGCGCGCCTCTGCGACTCGTGCTTGATGAAGGGACTCGTCTGTGACCGGTCTCATCGGGTTTCATTTCAAAGTCGGTATGGGTCGGTTTGGGCAAGAGGGGTTGGTTTTGTGGCGTCGTTCGAGTTTGCACAGCCAGAGGTTCTTCTTGTGTGGGGATGTCAATGTCCGGCAAGGGATCGTTGGCTCGCGCGATCGATTCGTGTGTTGTTACTGGCCCAGCGGTGCTGACTTGTTTCTCTTTTGGCCCAGCCTCAACCTGGCGTTTTTCTCGTTCGAGACGTGCTTCACTTTCGCCCGAAAAACTGAAGCTCTCGGTGGCAAGGGCGTAAGCTTGGCCGGTATCTGCTCCTTTACTCTCTGGAGTACTGAAAATGGTTTGCATGTCGGGCGCGACATCCGGGCCTGGTATGAAGGTTGCACTCCCGAGTTCTGTATCGGACTGAACCTGAGTGAAGTCATTGGACGAGGCTTGGAGGTTTAACGCTCCATTAAGGTCATTGCTTTCGATCGAGTGTGCAGCGGTTTCTTCTATCGTTGCCTCTATCTTCGCCTTCACAACATGGCGATGACCACAGTGTGGACACTGAATCTGAACGCCTTGGCGGGGTAATGATTCAATCGGGATTTGGTACTGGTTATTACAACTTGGGCATTGCTGAATCATCATGGCTCCACTGCTGAACCCAATATGGCACAGAATCGGAGTTTTGTGGACTCTGAGGTCTTGAAAAAGCGGCTCAGGCTTCTGCCGCAATGCACGAGCTCGAGGACGAGCGAGTACCCCGATCGTGTTGACAGGGCGTTGTAGATTCACAAAGCTGTCCGCTGCACGTGCGTATGTGTACATTCCTGTTACAAGGGCGTCCGGCGGCGCTAATATAGAGAAGGGGGCGAAATGACTGGAACGGAAAAAAGAGAAAACACACCCACCAAGATTACTTCAATGTCAAAAGTTTCGGAGAACGCTAAACAATCTGGAAACAGGAAAAAAAGTGCGAAAGGGACGCATCGGAAAGGTGGTAGGTCGGCTTCAAACAAGAGCGCACGGAGGAAGCGCGAAAAATCCGTTCCAAAACGTCTCTTGTTAGACCCCCTCTTTGAGCCGGCAAAACTCGATGCGCTTACTCAAAACGATATTTTCGAAAGAACACATCACCTGAAAATCAAAAGCCTTGATGCCGATTTTGCATACTTTGAGGTGGGTTCTCAAAAGGTCAAAGTCGCGATTGGAGAATGCGAGCTTCAGCTACCGGAAAAACCTACGCAGGGCGACACTCTTTGGGTGCGCTTGGGTAGTGCTCAGAACGATTCTGAATGCATTGTTGGTAGTGCGCTCGATGGTTCGCGCGAGGCATTTCTCTCTCAGGTCCAAGACTGGAACCCAAGTTCTGTTGAAGGTGTCTTTCTGGGTCGTGTCAAAGGTGGCTATTCGTTGGCTTTGGGCGCAAAAAATAGCGATAGAATCGAAGACGAGAACTTTGTGCGGGCATTTGTCCCACAACGGCATGCTCTAGTTGGGCGTCATCAAAGTGCACCACCCATGTTGGATGGCGAAAAGGACACTTTTGAGATTATTGAGGGTGAGTTGAACAGCGATAACGTTGTGGCCTCGCGTTCGAAAAAACTTAAGGCCGAGTTGAAGGCCAAGCAAGACTCTTTTTGGAACGACACGAAGGTTGGAGATGTTGTCAGTGCGCGAGTGGTTAATGTCGTACGCTACGGAGCCTTTCTTGATGTCGGCGGTGTTCAAGGGCTTCTGCATCAAGATGACCTGTCTTGGGCTCAGCGCACACCTGTGAGAAGCGTTGTTCGTGAAGGGCAAGAGTTAGAGGTTAAGATTTTAGAGCTTGATCGTGAAAGCGATCGTTGTCGATTCGGCTTGAAGCAAATGACACCGGACCCATGGGAAGAAGTCCGAGCTCTTTTAAAACCGGGAGTTCAACTTTCAGGGAAAGTTGTTTCGCTCGCAGATTATGGTGCATTTGTTGAACTTGTCCCTGGCGTCGAAGGCTTGGTTCATATTTCACAAATGGCCTGGGAGAAACTCAAACATCCATCGCAGAAGGTCGGGATTGGTGACGAGGTTAAGGTTGAAGTGCTGGAGCTTGCAAGCGATGACCGACGGATCGCTCTTTCGATCAAGGCATGTACTCAAAACCCTTGGGCCCATTTATTGGAAGAGTTCCCGAAGGGGACGATCGTGGATGCAGAGGTTAAGTCGCTAACAGAGTTTGGCGCATTTGTTTCACTCAGCGAGAGTGTCGATGGTTTGATCCATTTGAGTGAGTTCTCATGGACTGAACGCTACGACCACCCGAGAGATTTGCTGACGGTGGGACAACGTGTAGAGGTCGTTGTTTTGGATATCGATGTGGAGAAAGAACGTGTCGCGTGCTCGATCAAACAGACTCAAGCGGATCCTTGGAAGTCGTGGGAGGAGAAATATCAGCCGGGCACACGCCACACTTTGAAAGTGAGTCAAGTCGTTGATGCGGGCGCAAACTTTGAGGTGGAAGGGGCGTTGAACGCGTGGTGCCGCAAGCGAGATTTAAGCGACGATGAAGTGGGGCGCACCTCGGACGTTGTAAAAGTTGGTAGTGAGCTCGAAGTTGTGATTCTTGGTTTTGATAGACGTAAAAGTCAGCTGAACGTGAGTGCGCGCAAAGTGGCGGAAGACGAAATTCGTCAAGCCTACAAGCAATATAAGGCCGAAGAAGGTGATGCCAGCGCGGGCTTTACACTCGGTGATGCGCTTCAAGGAAAGCTTAGTCTGAACAACGATTCGGACTCCTGAAAGGTAAGAGCCTTCGGGCTGTGCACTTCGCCTTACCAATGCTTATTAAACTCTTACGCAGTCGACGGTGCTTCACCCCGAGTTGGGTCGCGGTACACTTATGTGTTCTGATATGTCATGTGAATTTGTTGTGGGGAGCTCAGCTGGATTTCAGTGAGCGCTTGAATGAACGTGCGTGTCCCTCTCAAGAAGCTTTTGAGCGCGAAGCACGCGACCTCTTAGATGGCGATATTCAGCAATTGGTTTTGGATGCAAAGATTTCGGGTCGCGATGTTATCGTCATCGTTCAAGGTAGCACTATTGGTGGTGGGCTCTTTCAACGCTGGTTTCAGTTTAAAGAGAGTGAGTGTGCCAGTGCAGCTGCATTGATTGTTGCCGCACTACAAGTTGGGCTTGAGGAATCACCGTCTGCAGAGCGCTCAATATCGAAGCAAGGGTTCGACGGGATCGATGACAACGATACAAGATGGGCTCTGGGAGTTTTTGGTGGCATTGGCTTGGTGGATTCATGGGCACAATTTTCGCTCGCGTTAAAACATGGTTTCCGACCTCTACACATGAGTGGGAAACTCAAATTCGTGCCCGCCCTCGAATTGTCGCTTGGAACACTTCTGCCTCAGCAAGTTGGGAATGGTAGGGTTGGAGTCGTCGATGGTGGGCTGCGTCCACTCCTACAAATAAAATATGGCTCTTTTGTGGTTCCGATCGGCTGGCACTTCAGCGCGAATTACGCTTACGCGACAGATTTTGGTGAGAATCGTTCACGCATGTCCTTTGGGCATGGGCCGGTGTTGGGTCTCTCGTATCGTCTTTCGAAGAAGTTTTCGCTTGGGAATGAGCTTCGTTTTGACCTTTTACGTGCGCGCTACTGGACATCACCCCTTTATGATACGCGAGATGCGCCCTTGATGACCTTTGCTTTGATAGGGCGCCTACACTTTTAAGACGCTCAAAATACTGGGTAAAATGCTTGAGCGTGAATATCGAAGGGCTGTGGAAGAGATCTACCCGAGTTGTTTGCGCCAAAACCGCTACGTTCTCAATAGTTTCTGCAAATGACTTTTGTGTCTGAATCTGCAACTTTTTGCGGCTTCAAGACATGTAATAGGTATGGGAGTTCTTTCTGTTATGTTTTTCTTGTGCGTCTCAACGCTGACGGAAACGCAGAGCTCCATAAAATCAAGGGCTTACTCCAATGCTGGTGCTGTTGAGAAGCATCCTTCTCCACAAGATGGTGAGAGCGGAATACACCATCAAAAGAGAGAAGAAATTGATCCCTTAGAACGGTATTCTGAGCTTTGTGTACAGCACGGCCCCGAGCTCTCACGGCATGCGATGCGTTTAACCGGTGTCGGTCCTCATATTGAAGATCTGATTCAGGAAACATTCGTGACTGCTCTGCAAAAAATTGATGTCCTCACTCGAATCGAAAACCCGCGCGCATGGCTTTTTCAAATAGTCACAAACCACTCGCGTAACTACGGTCGGAAACGACAAAAAACTCGTGAACGTGAGCAAGGCTGTGATTGGATCGATGATTATGGAGCGCATCACTCCAGCGAAGCACTGGGGCGCGCACAGCTTGTACAAATGACATTAATGCACCTGAGCGAGGACGTCCGCTCAATATTAACCTTGGTCGATATTGAAGGTTTTAAACTTAAAGAAGTTGCCAGCATGCTGGACATGAACCTGAATACCGTAAAGACTCGAGTATCGCGGGGCCGTGACGAGTTTCGTAGGGTCTATGATGCGCTTGCGAAGCGAGAGGGAGGGATTCATGTCGAAACAACATCATGATGAACTCGACCCGAATGGGGTCAATATTCTTGCGCATGTTGGAATCTCGAAGTCTGAACTCGACGCTGAATTGCCCACCCTTGATATTGAAAAGCTCCGCGATGCGGCGCTCAAAGCCGGCGCCGGGGCAGCTTTACTTTTATCAGGAAAAGCTCTTGGGGCATCCACGGCGGCACCGAGTGGATCCGCTACACTTGCAGTCACGACCAGCACAAGTACTGCTGCCTCTGCTGGCATAGTCGGAGCGTCAAGTACAGTTGCCGCAAAGATTGGAGCTGCCTCATTAACGACTAAGATCGTGGTCACGGGTGCATTGGCGGGTGGAGTTGGAATGGTCGGGATCAGCATGGCGCCCTCTGTAGCGGAGGAAGAACCACTTCAAGAGGTTACGATATCCGTCGATGCGCAACACGTTGCGCAACCTTCGTTGTCGCCAAGTTTAGGAGATGCGGAGCAAAATACAGAGCAGCTTTCAGCTCTACCGAGAGGCGTTGAGAGGGAAGATGAGAGGGAAGTCAAAAGAGAAGAAGCAAGCGAAGCGAACTTCGAAAGCGCAACGCAAAAAGTTTCAGGGCGTCACAAGGGGCGAAGCAAGCAATCAAAAACCGGGCCTTCAAAGGTTGTTACAACTTCGTTATCCAATGAGGTCGCTCCTAGCGCAGAAGCGTCAGACGCGATTAATGAAAACACCCTTAAGGGTGATACAACCCAAAACAAGGTTTCAACTCCAAAAAACGAAGTAGGGCTCACGCCAGAAAGCCCCAAAGCGCAAGATATTCAGGATGAATTAAAGCTCTACCGTAGTGCCAATGCAGCCCAAAAGAGTGGGGCCTATCAACTTGCGCGCGCTCGCTTCGGGCAATTGCTTTATACCTTTGGTGAGAAAGGGCACATGCTCGATGAAGCCCGTTTGGGTTATATTGAGTGTTGTGTTGAAGATCGAATATGTGGCGACAAAGCCCGGAAACGTTCCCGACGTTATCACGACGAAATCCAGAACCCTCAGTTGAAACGTCGGGCTGGAACACTGCTGGAAGGTCTATTCAAATGAAAGCAAGACGATTTTCATTCAAAACAACTTTGGGCGTCCTTGTGTTGTGTTGGACCGGCGCATGTGTCCAAGAGATTCACATTGGTTCAGCAGGTGTCGATCACACTAGCAGTGGCGGCTCATCGAATCCGAACAGCACCTCGTCCGGGAATGCAGCGGATAGAATTTTCGAGCATGTGATGGGGGAGTTGGAAGACCCAAGTTCCACTGTCGGTGAGAGCGATGATGACTGGGGAGATGAAGGGTGGAACGATGATGAGACGCGTGAAAACCCTGACATCCCTGATGTGGATGAAAGTTGTACTGCAGTAGGCGGATCCTGCGTTGATGAGTTCTCGCAATGCCCATCGACAACGCGTGCAACCTTAAATCGAGACTGTCCTGCATCGACTGCTTGGTGCTGTGAGCCAGACTTCGATGCGTCGTGCGAAGCTCAAGGTGGTTTCTGCGTCGAGGACTTCGACGCCTGTCCAAATTCGCGAGAAGCATCGTTGGAGTATCGTTGTGAGCTTGAGGCCAGCTGGTGTTGCCTGCCTTAACTGAATGAGCAGATGCTTACCCGACTCCGGAAACGTAGTCTAAAGGTCATATACCGCGACAACGGGCACATGGTCGCTTGCAGCATCAACATAATTGAAAATCGAATCGTTCTCATCAAGGGGTAAATGTGACACACGATTCAATGAAGCAATTGCTGCAAACGAAGAACTGACGACAATATGGTCGACAAGGTTTCGTGAGATGACAAGTGAGTATGCATTACCCGAGGGCTCCAAAACATCGTGGTTTGTCAGCATTGGTGTGAAGGCACTATTGTCATCGCTTTCGTCATACTCCTCATTGTAATCACCCATTGCAATGTTCACCGAGTTCGGGTTTTCGAGTGTCAACGCATCGAGGTGCCGTGTAAGTGCAAAGATTGCGTCTTCACGCCGTTCGCGGTCTTCGCTCCCTGTACCGGCTTTGAGGTGCAGGTTAAACAGTTGCAGTGCTGCCAGCTCGGCTTCATCTCGAAGAAGGGTTCCACTGGCTTTGAGGACAGGCCGCGGGAAGTCATAGGTGGATTCAAAGATTAAGGTTGCAGCGCTAAGGCGTACGCGATCATCGCGGATTAGAAATGCTGGCTTAATACTCGGTAGATTTCCGCTTTGATATTCATGATTGCTGATGATCCCGGTGTAACCAGGCTTGCATGCAACAAGGCGCTCGAAGGCCGAGAGTGACGTGACTTCTTGCAATGCGATCACGTCAGCATCCATGTCGTTCAGAATCGATAAGACCACTTGCTCTGAGTTCGGCCCGGATTGGGGGAAGTTTCGTACATTCCATGTGACCAACTCGAGTTCTTCGTTTGACCCGATGGCTGCCACGTTGATGCCACCGATGTTCGCCAACTCGCAGCCACCAAGATCTGCGCTTGATAGGACCTCAACCGAATCATTGGAAAGAATTCTTTCCGCGTTGGAGCCATCTGTATTTTCGTTGGGTGTCGAGTCGGCATCACCTTCAAACCCACTCTCCGGCCCGGTACTCGAAGCGGGCTCACACGCCGCGAGGAAGGTTGCACAAAGGCCAATCATGCCCATGTGGACAAGGCTTCGCCTTCTATGGGTGGGTATGAGGGACGTCGCATCGGTAAAAATCGTCATGACATGTGGTACCTGGCACGTTGTTGTACTGCAATGACAGAATTGCGTTCAAATCAATAGATTCATTCACATGAATTTGGGTCACATGAACCGCCGACCTATCCTCTCGTAGCGATGATCACAGGCGTGTGGTAGCGAGCACGTTTTTTGAAGAAATGGAGAGCCAACGCCTCCAAATCGGCGTCGCGGTCTCGGGCGAGGTGTTCCTCTAGCATGTCCGCACATTCTTGAATCATCACTTCGACATTGGGTCGAAGGGCACGGGATATGCAACTCACTTTGCTTTCGTGTTGTTGAATCACCAAAACACCAGCGCGTCCAAGTCGACTTCGATCCCGAATATGCGCAATGGGATCCTCCCGAATGAAACCCGCCTCCAAAGATGGGTACACTACGTCTATGGGGGAAGTTTGTATCGTTGTCGATTCCCTAAAGTCGATGCGATCTCCATTCTGGATCAAGACCAGTTCCGAGCCAAGGCTTTCTGTCGCGGTTTTCAGAGAAGTGAGTTGAGAGGGCGCGCCATGAATGGGTACCACAGATTCAGGTTTGATGAGATCGACGGCCTCCGAGAGTTGCAGGGTATCACCGTGACCCGAGGTGTGAAATCGAGAGCTCCGAAGAACGCGAACTCCAAGCTCAGCAAGCTGGTCAAAAAGACGATGAAGTGAGAGCTCGTTTCCTGGGATGACTCTAGATGCATACACAAGGACATCGTTATTTCGCCATGTGAAGCCATGAAATTCGCCACGGACAGCTCGAGCCAGTGCCGCGGTGGGTTCCCCTTGTGACCCACTCAAAACAATAATGCTTTGGGAGCTCGCTTCTCGGAAGTGTCGTTCCACTTCGATAGACTCCCAACGTTTGCGAGCAGCCTCGTCAAGAGGAAGGTATTTTAAAACGCGCTGCACATGTTTTCGGAATTGGTGCCCGTGAACCCAGAGTTTACGCCCGCAAATTTCTGCAACACGACTTAGGGTATCCAATCGTTGCATCTGCGAGCTGAAAGTGGTGGCAAAAACTCGCCCCGGACACGCACCAATTGCATCAACGATTTCGTCCGTAATCTCCGCTTCGCCAATGCTTTCAGTATTGGACGTTGAACTGGTCGAATCGAGAAAGAGTGCTCGTACGGGAGCTTGAGTCAAAAAATCAAGATCCGTGCGTGCCTCAAAGTCATCTTCTCGTGGGGCACGGTAGTCTCCCGAATGAATAATGCGCTGACCTTCACATTCGAATAGGAGCGCCGCGCTTTGCGGAATCGAATGATTCACATGCGCCCAAGCGAGCGATATCTTCGTGCCGTCAATAGGTATAAAACGTTGGTGCTCAACTTCATGAAGTTCCTTGAGTGAGAGGCCCGCTTTCTTAAAATTGTCGCAGACCATGTCCAGTGTGTAGGGCAGACCATAGACAGGTGCTGGGTAGCGTTCGAAGAAGGTATGCACTGCGCCGATATGATCGTAGTGGCCGTGGGTTAGAACATACGCCTGAATCTTCAAATCACGGGCTTCAATGAGAGACCATGCTGGAATGAAGCCATCAACGCCACCGTCAAAATGGTGCGCATGTCTCACGCCTGCATCAACAACAACAATGTTGGGAGACGCGCCAAAACCAATGGCCATACAATTGCCACCAAAGTGACCGACTCCGCCAAGTGGGATTGCGTAGAAAGACATAGCTTAACCTAAGCGCGCATCTCTTTTCTGGCAATGTTGACCCGGGTCATTTCCGAAGCCTCTGAATTTGGCTTGCTGTCCGCATTGGGCGAGGGTAGACATGTTTCATGCAAGACCACGACACAAGTGAATTGAAGAACTCTGAAAAACGTAAGTATCCCCGAGTTGGGCTTGACCTCCTTGTGCAGTTTCGCTCCGAAAATGTTCAGGATTTCTTTCAAGATTATGGGCGTAATATGTCAATTGGTGGCATGTTCATTGAAACCGAACAGCTACGAGAACTCGGTGATGAAATCTTTTTTCAGTTTAGCGTGGAGGCTGTCGGCCCTATGATTGAAGGGTACGGTAAAGTTGTTCGAAGGCAGGAGCCAACTGAAGACGCGCCGGGTGGTGTGGGGATTGAGTTTTCGAACCTGAGCGCAGCCTCAAAGAAGCTTATTGAATATATTGTTGCGACACGTTTGCGCCAGAAAACCTAAGCTTAATCAGGCCGAAAGGCTTTGTTCAAAAGGCCAGGTCTCATGCGTAACAGGAAAGCGCGGAAACTTGGCATCGTGCGGAATATCCGCATCGATCATAGCGTCCGGGTAGAACACCTGATTGAGTGTCAGCCCGTGCGCAGGGGCAGTGATGCCTGCATGCTCACGATTCCGTGATTGCAAAATATCAAGAATTGGCATTTCGATCTTTCCCCGACCGATATCCACGAGCGTACCTACAATTATTCGAACCATATTATGGCAAAAGGCGTTGCCCTTGACATGGATTCGGTACCCGCTTGAAACGCTCTCAACACGAATACCCCAAAGGTACCTCCGGGCATGTGAGGCCTGGCATGCAGAAGAGCGAAATGCTTCAAAGTCGTGTTCGCCCACTAACGCATTTGAAGTGTCGTGAAGCACACTCTCGTCGAGGGTGTAGGGCACACGCCAATATTGCCCTCGGGTAAAAGGGTCGTGCGAAACTTCGTTTCGGATCGCGTAGATGTAGTGCTTGCCCAGCGCATGGTTCTTCGGATCGAAAGCAGCGTCAAAAACGTGAATGTCCCGCAATGCGATATCGCTTGGGAGCAAGCCTGCGCATGCTTTTTGCATCTTGTATGCATCAATGTCCTGCCTCATATGCCATGCAACCACCTGACCATGTGCATGAACTCCACTGTCTGTTCGACCCGCAGCCAGTACTTCGACTGGCGCATTGTTGATTTTTGATAAGGTTTCTTCGAGAGTATTTTGTGTTGTTCGAAGCCCTTCTTGCTTCTGCCACCCGTGAAACGCACGACCGTGATAGGATACTTTCGCTCTAAAAAAGACCATGACCAAACTTAAGCCAAAGGATCGAGCCTCACAACATGTTTAATGCGATGTTGGCGGACAATCTCAAGAATCTGAAATAGAAGGTTTTAAGCCGTGCTATAGTGCAGCGATGATGATGCAGGTCCAAGTTCTTAAAAATATTTCTTTTGCGTGGAAGCCTGCTTTTGCTTTATGCCTTGGGTTAACTCTGATCGCATCCGGCTGCGCACAACATCACTTAAAGATTCAGGATCACTTTGTTGCGCCAGTTGCCCGAAGCCTCTCGACGCAAAACGAACATAATGAAGCGACGCTGGAGCGCTGCGCCTATGAGATGAGCACGAGTCGCAGTCATTTTACCCTCGTGCATCGGTGTTACGGGACTGTCCATGACGCACTCGGGGAAAGGCTTCGAGAAAGTTCTCTCACGCGACAAAGTCAATTTCGAAAAGGCAAAGCATGGTCCATAAAGGACTTAAACGAACACCTCGAGGACGGCCAAAAGATAATGCTTGAGGCCTTTACACAAGGAGGACAAACGCCCCAATCAATTGTCGCAGCTCAACCAAAGCTCATCTGGGCACGTGCAAAATTGAATCGTATTTGCAAGGGCGAGAGTCAAAACTCGTCGTGTGAGCTTGAGGTCATCGACACCTTCAATCGCTATGGTACCCAGGAGGATCTGTCGAAACTACAAAGGTGTTCGATATCTTTTCGGGAACTTGCACAGCGCTTTATGGGTTCGGAGTCAGAGCCTAGAAAATTGTTGGGAAGAGATCCAAATGGGGAGGTTCGCTTGCAGCAGTGATACCCCATGCGTTTAGGAAGCGTCGTATTTTCTTCCACACCATGGTTTGTTCATAGCGCTCGAACTGTAGCGAGCCCACGCGGTCATCGCCCACGATATCCAAGGTTGCTTTAAGGCCATGTCCGTTGAGGGCTGTAATCAACTGCTCCGACAGACTCGGGTCACAATAACGCTCAGCGAACTCAGCGAGAACCGTCTTGGTGAACTTGGTCCCAATTGGGCGAAGAGGGACAAATCGAGCCGGTTCTGCTTTTAAAAGCTCTTCAGCAGCGCCGTCTTTGACACCAGGCACAATTGTCAAAATCGAACCATCGTTTAAATCGAAGTAATTGCGTGCGTCGGAATGATCGCGAAAAGCGAGTTCAAGGTCATCCCAATCAATATCAATCTCTCGTGTATCCATCGTTAACCCTCAAGTGATCTAAGCGTGTGATCGCCAGAGTAAGTTGAGGAGCATTGAGACACAAAAAAACGCCCAAGATCAAGATGAAATCACTTGGGCGATCAATGAGGGTACGAAATATTGGGGTTAGAAGGGTGCGCGGCCACTAGGGCCGGCGCCGGGAACCGCCCCAGGATTTTCTGCTTGTTGTGTGATCGCTTTCGTGACTTCTAAATAGGCCATGCGCAATTGATGGACCAGTTCACCCATCATGGTACTCTCTTCTGCTGTACGGTTTCCTTCGGTGCGGCCCTTTAGCATATCAAGAATGTCGATCGTGCTTCGAGCACCTTCCAGACTCAGACCTTGTTGGCCACCTGGGCCAGGCATCATGCCCAACTGCATCATGGCCTGCTGCGCTAGGCTTTGAACAAAGGCCGCAAAAGGGAAACTCTCATCGTCAAACTGACCTTCAACCTCAGAGCTTGATGATCCTCCCGCAGCCTTGGGAGTACTATTTTGAAAAGCTCTTTCGCTCGATTCTGTATTGAGGTCTGCTTCAGGACGCTCATGATCACCCTTCGACGCGGAAAGGTCAACCGTTGTTGCTCCTTCGTCACCCTCGTTCGTGGCGTGAACGCTTTGCGATAAGGATTCGTCTTCGATCGTCACCCCATCGCGCAACTCACCGTCTTCAGTAAACGAGCGTTTGTCAACAATCTTAAACTTTGAACCCGACTCACCCATGATGCCCCCGAATGCAGCACTTGCAAAAGTGCATGTTTGAGTTGAACTACAACGTAGTTAGGATTTGACACTGACCGAAAAGGCCAATTCGTCGCTACCTTTTTCAACGTCGCTGGAATCATCGGCAACTGGCTCGCCTTCCAACGATTTGAAGACCATCGAAGAGATGTCTTCGATGTTGTCTTCCATATTTTTGAGGCCTTCAAAATGGGTACTCACCTGAGCCTTTGAGATCAGACCACTACGCTGGTTGCGCTTCAATAGACGTTTGTCGAATTCCATACCTTTGGGTAACGATTTCATTTGAGCTCCATCATTATGGCTGCGCTTGACACATGCGCAATACCCACAAATCCTAGGGCAATGAGCGTTTCTGTCAAAGGGATCGTGGCAACCTTTGGTGTTTTGGCTAGGGTTTAGAGAAATAGGTGTTGGGGGTTCATATGACTTGTGAGCATGACGATGAATTGGTTGAGTATATCGGGGACCTGAACCATATTGGGGTTGGGCGACCGGGTGAATTCGATCCTCAGGCCTTTGAGAAGGCTGTGAACGACCTTTTGGTTGCTGCAGGTTTTGACACCACGAGCACGCACTTGCATAAAAGTGCGCATCGTGTGCGTTCGCTATGGGAGACACGACTCTTAGGGGGGTACACCGTCGACGTGTCAGAGGTCCTTGGAGGAGGATTTGAAGACCCGAGAGAAGACCTTATCACCATACGTGACATTGCAATCCACGGCACTTGCCCGCATCATCTCCTTCCATTTCGTGGGGTTGCACATGTGACCTACCACCCGGGAGGGCGACTGCATGGTTTCGGTAGAATCGCCAGATTGGTGGATGCCATATCGCAACGCTTGACATATCAAGAGTGGCTGACACGCGACGTTGCGGAGGCCCTTTGTCAATTTGGGAAGGCAAAAGGAGCAGCAGTGACAATTGAGGCCGAACAGCTATGTTTGTTGCTCGGAGAAAACAGGCGAGGGGCCGAGCGTGTTCGAACGCACGTCGGTGTGGGTACCCTGAAGAACTACCAGGGTCATGCGTCGTTTAACTTTAATAAGACCTAAGCAAAGGACGCTAGGTATCCTTCGGTCGATACACGAGTATACCATCGCCGCTAGGCTCACCAAATCGTCCTCGGTTGAACAACCACAAAAGACCACTTGCATCTTGGTGAAGAGTGTCACGGCGAGCACCGGTGTCGAAAGGTTTGCGGGTTATTTCCCCAGAGCTGTTTATGATGAGAAGTGTATCGCCGCTTGGATCGCGTTCGATTGCAAATAGGGTTTTTGAACTTGGGCTTGAAAGCGTTGTAACAATTGATGTTGGGTCCAGAATTTCACTTGAAGCAAAGAGTGCGTCTCGAAGGTTGGTCAAAAACTCGCTGTTGGCATCCGCCTCTGCCCACGCGTTCGCAGCCGCATTACGAATACGTATTTGCTGTGATGATGTTAGCGCGTAAAGCGCGTCCCCGTATGCCCACAGAAGAGCTTGGTTGTCGCCGCTTAGTGTCCGTTGCGCGGGACCCTGAAGACGATCATTGTTTCGTTGAAAAGCCCAGTAGCTGCGGGTTTGAAACGATGCTTCGCTTTGAATTGCAAGAAGCACTTCGCTGTCTTGAATTAGAAAATCTATTTCATAGTCCGGTAGAGACTCGCTTGTGTCCTCATCATCAAGTTGTGGTGCCTCAGTACTACCCCCAGCACTACCTGCATCCAGTGCCGTCAGTTGCCAGAAATTTTGAGGCAACGTGATTTGGTCGAGTAGATTTAGATCCCTATCGTTGACCAGGAGTTTGTCTTTCAAAAGAATGACAATGTTAGTGCCAAGCTTTTCAAGTGCCAAAACATCCGCGCCGCTTTCCTCAACCATTGTCCTGAGGTCAGAAAGTGTATCGCCTGTCAGTTCCTGCACTTGTGTAGGTGTACTCACGTAAACTCGATCGCCCGATACAACCAAGACCCCTTCGTCATCAAGAAACACACACTTCGAGTCTTCGCGTACGCCTGGAACTCCCTCTGCGCTGGTGACGAGTTGTTCCTGAGAGGGGTTAATGCGGAGCAAATCACCGCTCTCGCCATGCCCAAACCAAAAGGAGCTGTTCCGGTGACAATATGCACCGCTGCGAGGGCCAGGGAAGCGCGCTGCTCCAACAAGACGATCAACCTTCTCGACCCGAGAGACAATCAATGCATTCGCAGAGTCGCGTGTTAGAAGCTGCTGGCCCAAGACTTCATAGTCTCGATTGTCATCTTGAAAACTCCCTTCAACAACTAGCTCGGTGGCTTTGCTCCAGTCTTCGGATTGGAATCGAGCATCATCATCGAACACACCCGAGCTCATCACGCCGAACTCGTTCTCAAGCCGATAGCTAAGATTGATATTGGGTGGGGTCTCTTGACTCAGCCATACCTTTATAGGCCCCCGCTCAAGGGTGCACCCACTCGAATGAACTAAAAAGGTGTAGAGGGTGGCCACGATCATTTGACTTTGAAACAAGCTTCGAGAGGCACGAGTCTGACCCGCACTGAAACTGAGAGGCTTTGGCGTATCTATCATTTTTATTCACTTTGATTTCGGGTGATTGAAAAGCTACGAGTGTTTTGCCCGGGCAGCACTTGCCATACTGTGACCCCTGTTGCCACACCGATCGCCACGCCAACTCCCACCCACAGCCATGGACTTCGAAGCACCCTTGTCTTTGAACTTAAGAGTTCACGCTCGAGCTTTAAAAGGCCTTTTTGGTTTTTTGAAGGGTCAGAACTGCATTGGAAGCTTTCTTCTCTTTGTTGGGTATTAACAAATAAGCGACTCTTCGAAGTCGTCGTCTGCGGTGAAGACGCGTAGGTCTCAGCGAAGCGGCATAACGAGGTGAAAGGCAAAAGATTCTCGCTTCGGGGACCTTGCGAAACACTCCCCACACTTTTCTCAGGCATTGCGATGACTTGAAGACATTGGGTTCGGTCAGTATTGGGTTGCAATGCGAGAAAAAGCTTGTGCTCTTGAGTTTCCAATGCGTCGGTAAACGATTTGAGCTCGCTTGTATTCTTGAATCGCAATGCGGGGCGATCGCCAACTCGAATTAATAAAGCACCGTAGTCTTTCGATTGCGATTCTTGAACATTGAAAGCCCGCGCGAAGCTTTGTTCCGATAGTGTTTCTCCGTTGACTTGTACCTTGCCCAAAGGAAGGAGTTTTATGAGAAGCGATGCGAGGTCGTCTTTCGATGCTGCTTTTGTTAAGAGCGGGAACAACTCGGGACTCTCTTGCGCCTCTTCGAGAACCTCCGCAACGCGTGGTGGCGTCAAGTTTTCATCGTAGCGATGAAAAGGAGAAAAACGATAAAGTTCGATCGCAATCTTGAGGGCATTTTCACGGGCCTTCGAATTCAAAAAAGCCTTGGGAGTCATGGGAGCTGAGCGTAATTCCTTACGAATTGCTTCTCTTAAATGCCCAGCGATTGCGTGGTAGTGCTTTTGGGTGACAACCCCTTCGCGCGCACGCTCCAGCTCGCTTCTCAGAGCCTTGATCCGTTCGACGCGAGTCAGTTTCGCCGGGTCCCATGCAAAATGAAAACTCCCCTCCACGCAAAGGGCCTCAGAGGACTCCCGGTTCCCCTGACGCGTCTGGCGTAGAACCTCAATGTCTTGAGAAGAATATTCCGTCTCGGAGTTCGCTAGCGTTGCGCCGAGCAGGTTGGTACTCGAGGCAACAAAAATGCACACCCAAAGGCGTGTCAAGCGCCGGCACCTTTCAAACACTGGGTTTTGCATCACCATAGAGTCGGTATTGTCCATTGAAAGAGAGAGTCAAGCCGAGTCTTGGTGCACGGCTCTCTAGTTCGGGCAAAAGCCCTGGTCTTCGCTCGTATCCTGTGGGGTCAATAGGAAGTCTTCGATTTCAACTTCGGGTGTTAAAAGCGGATCCCATGCGTCTACACCCATAAACAAATTCCCACCCCCAACGCTTTCGATGCTGCAGGTGGTACTTTGACTGATGTTAAAGGCGGTCCACCGCTCTTCAGAACCTTCAATGCATTGCAAGTCGTTTCTACTCGATGTGACATGGAATTCAGAAACGAGTCTTTGCGTTGCATCAAAGCTTGAGCTTCGAAGAGGTGGGTTGAAATCAACATCGCCACTCACTCGTGTCAGCTTTGTTTTTGGGACGAAGTTTTCGATTGTTGATTTGGGCTTACCCAAAAACACAGTCGTGGCAGAACCAAGTGGGCAGTTGCCACTCTGCAAAGCAAGAGAGATTGGGTCGCCATCTGGGTTGTCCACTTCGAGAACCAAGCGAACTGGGATGCCACTGTTTTTGTCTGTAATGCACAATCCCCCGACTGGGTTGTCACAGGGGCGATCGTCCCAGGGACGCCAGTACGTAAAGTTGTTAATGAAGGTTGGCGGGAGCCCTGGACCAAAGTTTTCCTCAAATGGAATATTTGTTGTCTTCGTATTTTCAAGACTTAACGCTTCAATGGGCGTGAGGGATAAAGCGTCTTTCGCGAAGTACATTCTGTTGACGGTCGCGACACGATTCAAAAGGCGCATTGCGGTTAACGTCGAGATCTCCTGGTGGGAGAAAGCATCAGCCACTGCAAGACGACCATCGAGAACGCCTTGCCGTGAAACAAAGCTTTGGAAGCTGAGTTCAGGGCGTAGCGTTAAGAGTTCACCGCCGTACTCGCTCGGTGTACGTGTACTAATGTTCTGAAGCAGCGTGTCATCCTCGAGTTTCCATACGAAATCCATCGGGTCGCCGTTGGGGTCTTGAATCTGTGCGCCTTCAAGGCCATGCACTTCAAATCCGTCATTTTCAGTGCTTGTAGCGTTTTGGACTGTTTGATGATGGAGCGTATTCTCGGCGAGTGAGAGTTCTTGCAGACTGTTCAGGCCTTCACCAATGACCATGACATCGTCGATCCAAAGTTCGGGGGCTTGATTCGTGATGCGAAGGCGCAACTCACTTTCTTCACTTTCATTCATGCCATCACTGACACGCGCCTGAAAACGATACTCTTTATGAATCGATGCATCTTCAAAACAAAAGCGAGCATACGAATTGTTCCACTGTGCTTGGCCAAGCTCATGACGATCGCTGCAGGAGAGTTCTCCATCATTCATGAACTCAATGGCGCCCTCATCCTCCAAGAGACATTCATACCTTAAAAATGTGAGTTGCAAAGGATCACCCTCGGCATCACTGCTCCAGAGCCCAAGGTGTTCTGCCCGAGGGTTCCGATGGGGTGTTTGCGCACCCAGTGTGAAACAGTATTGAGCTAAGGTCTCGTCATAAAGATGGGTCAATTCAATAGTGTCTGGGGTTATTGTTGGTGCTGTGTTCAGCACATTGAATATAAAAGTGTGTTGCGCTGTGAGTCCTTCAGGGTCTGAAACAACCAAGGTTGCCGTATGAGAATTTCGAAGGTCCTGTGCTTCATCAAAGATGAAAACAATATTGGATTCCTCCACAAGAACTTCAAAGGAGTTGTCTTCATGTTCGAGAGCGAGTGCGAGTTTATTGTTTTCGTTATCCGTGACACGGTTCACGAGGTTAAGTGCAACCTCATACCCCCGTTGGCTATACGAATGCGCTAAGTTGAGGTTTGAATCCATCGAGATTGTGGGCGCTTGATTCTCAACTGTCATCGTAAGAGGGGCGCTGACGCGCTGCCCGAACGAGAGGCCCAGGCTCGCGTCATCGATCCCTTGATTGTTTGCCGTGGCAACAAGGTAGACTTGAGAGATGTCGCGAAAGGTTGCCCCCATGGGGCGTGTGATTTGAAATTTAAGCGTGGAGTCTTCGTTTGCGAGGGGTGTTGCATCGGCGAGTCGAGTTCCATCATCCAGTTGTAGGGAGTAGTCAAACAGTTGGGTGGCGTACTGCCGTACAATGTCAGCGCTGCCGGCATCGCGGATTGGTGCCTCGACGATAAGAGGGGCGGTCGAGCATTCGTCCCCGTTACAATGGTACGCAACAGTTTTTTCAGTGTCGGCATCTCGAATATTCATTTCAAGACTGGGTTTAATCTCAATTCGAAATTCTGTATGAAACTCGTTTTCAGGGCTTTGGTCTTCTTCGAAACGCGCCTGCACATCGAGAGCAAGCTGACGTACACCGATACATGTGGATGTAAAGGTCGCGCGTGCGCTATCGCTATTCCCAAAGACCTCTTGGCAGTCGATGCGTGTTCCGGGGGCTGTCCATGAGAAAACAAGTGGCACAGAGCTGACCTCAAGAAGCGATGATGCGTCCAAGTGTATTTGCTGCCCAGACAATGCGCTTTGGGGGACATCAATGTGCGCAAAGAAATCATGGTGAGGTGCTTCGCCATTATTCTCGCGTTGACTGCATCCTAAAATTATTGGAGTGTTCACTCCAAGAAGGAGAGAGAAGAGTCCGAAGCGTCGTGCTACGCTGCCGAACACAGTTGGTCCAAACAATGCCTTTCCTTGTGTCTTTCCTTTCGAAGATGTGCACTTTGAGTGTTTAATTCCTATCATTGTTGCCCACGGTAGCAAATCGTAGGAAGTATGATATGGGTCATATGGCGGGTCGGTGCTCTATCCTAAAAACCGGAGCTGGCTAAAGGTTTAAAATGAAACGGCAATATTTGAGTGTGGTTTTGGCACTGTGGACATTCTCCCACTCTTCACAAGCTGTTGCGTCTGCAGAGCGGCAAGAGGATCTTGCGATTCTGTCTTTCGATTGCACTGAAGGCGTCCAACAGGGTCGTGGTCCGAGTCAAATCTGTGAGCAAACGCTACGTATCGAAGAAGAGATTCGCGCCTGGGTAGGGGAAGAGACCGATTTCACGATGATTACGGCAGCGGTGATTCGAGCACATCTGGAAGGCGCCAGTGCGCTGGGAATCGAGTGTCAGATTGGCGATGATGCGTGTTTAAGCAACTTGCAAGAGCTTATGCAGTCGAATGCGATGTTAGCACTTCAGCTCAAAGAACATGATTCACAATATCTCCGATTGTTTTTGAAAGTGTTTCACAATGCGAAAGAAAATAAGAGTTCCCGAGTTGAGCTTGAGCTGAAGCACGAAACGCTGGAGGATGATCTCAGCTTGAAAAATCGACTGGAGCATGCACTTCAAGAGCTCTTGGGGGTGAAAGACCCGCATCAGCTTGCCGGCGCGAATCCGTCAGGTGGACCAGGGCATAGCCAGGTGTCAACTAAAACTGCTAGAGCAAAGCGTCGATCCCGTCATCAAATTGCGGGTTTGAGCTTATTGGGCACAGGGATCGCTTTAGGTATTGCAACAGGTGTTCTGGCATTTGTATTTCAAGAAGATTTGCGTACGGGTTTAAATACCCAAGAAAATCTTGCTGAAAGAATAGGCCGTGACCGTTTTGAACGTGATGTGATTTACGGGTTGGGTGGCAGTGCGATTCTACTCACGAGCGTTGGGGTTCTCACTTTTGCGACGGCGCCGAGCATTGATTTGGAATAATGGGGGCGTGGTGCTTGCTTCGATTTCGACACTTGATGTTTCCATAAAGTATTTTACATCTCATGCGCAACTCACCGCAAATCTATTGGGTAGGTGAACTGGTAAAGCGCCCTTGTACTGGCGAACTTGCACTCGCATAAAGCTTTTTATCGATGCGCCCTGCGAGATAGGCTTCCCTTCCCCCTTCTGTTGCAAGACGAATCGCGCGGGCCATACGCGGAGCATCGTGTGCACAGGCAATCGCGGTGTTCACCAGCACACCATCGACACCCATCTCCATCGCGATAGAGGCATCGGAAGCAACACCGACACCCGCGTCAATTATGATAGGGAGCTCACGACTTTGTTTGATGCAATGCTCTCGAATAACTTCGATCACCGTTTGCATCTGATAGGGGTTGGCAATGCCAAGGCCCGAACCGATGGGTGATGCGAGCGGCATTACTGCGTGGGCGCCAACGTCGATAAGTCGCATGCATGCAATCGGGTCGTTCGAAATATAGGGCATACAGATGAAGCCTTCTTTCACGAGTGCTGCGGTGGCATCGATCGTACCTTGCACATCGGGGTAGAGGGTCTTTTCATCACCAATCACTTCAACTTTGATAAAGCGCCCTCGCTGATCACCCAAAAGCTCTCGCGCTAACATTGCTGTGCGAATACAATCGTCAACGGTATAGCAACCCGCAGTATTTGGTAGAATGTGCATGTCTTGTGGGATGATATCCCAAAGCGTTTTCTCCCCAGCTTTCGACTGTGGAGTTCTACGAATCGCAACGGTAATCATCTCAGCTTGACTTTCTTCAATGCATTTTGACGCGTCGTCAAGAGATTTGTATTTGCCTGAGCCGATGATTAAACGATTACGTAATACCGTGTTGCCGATTTGAAGAGTCATTTAGCCGCCTCCTACCAGTGTAACGACCTCGAGGACATCTCCATCGTTGAGAAGAGTCTCTGACAGCGAGGCCCGCCGTATAATTTTACCATTAAGCTCCACGGCGACTTGTGCGATATCATGCTCTCGCGAGAGAAGCAGCTTTTCGACGCTTATCGAATTCTCGAGCCCAAGCTTTTCACCGTTGATAAATATTTGCATTGCTGAGAGATAGCCCGCATGTCTGACCTTCGCAAGGCAACAAACTAAAAGAGCTTGTCCAAATCGATTTTAGTGCCGATAAAAAAGGTCGCTTTCCCATTCCCAAGAGTTGCCTTGGTCGTCGAAATTGAAGGGTTCATTTTTCCGGTTTGCCCCTGATTTTGAACACCGCCGCCCACAAAGATCGCAGTACCGCCGGCCTTGAATTCGAGCGCACCTCCCAGTTTATGGAGCTGTGTGACATCTCCTTTGGGAGGCGTAATGCTGTAGGCAACGCTAAGTTCTGAGAGAGCGATTTCTTGCCCGAAGACTTTCATTAAAGGCAAACCGTCTTTGCCAAACTTCAGGTCACCTTCAACGCTCATTGAAAACGTGATGCCGTCGGGTAGTTCGCTCGGATTCGCGAGGTATTTTTCGGCGGCTTGCTTTGGGCTGAGGCTCCCTTGTAGCCAACTCGAACGAAGCTCTGACTTGGCTTTAATGCTTAAATTCGTTTGATCCTTTTCACCGATCGTTCCGCTTACCGACGCACTCATTTGTGCCCCTCGAAGACTTTGAGAGTTTTTTTGAGCTTGAACGAAGCGCCCTTCAATGGTGGTTGTGAGAAAAGGCTTTCCGCTTTCGCTCCTAATTGCGAGGGATACTTTCGCCTGTGTTTCGAAGCCCTCAAAGTGCTCCGCTTTGTAGGCACCAATTTTTGCCGCAAAATCAGTGTTGACGCCACTTCCTTTTCCTGTGTTGGTGAGCTTTGTACTCGCAACAATGCCCTGGGAATCATCTTTTTTCGTGTATGAGAGAGATGAGTTTGAAGAAAGACTTCCATTGCTGTCACTTCGCTTTGATTCAAACCCAATGCTTCCACGAAGTGCACCTTGAATCGTGCCACCGGCTCCGAGTTTGATGGAGCGATTTTTTGTGATGTCGCCTTGTGTCGTATTAACACTTTTTTCAGCGTTTACATTTGCGCCGGAGCTTCCCTCAGGCGATATGCCGAGCGAATTCCTCTTTGATACCTCACCATGGGAGTCACCAAGGTTACGCTCAGTTTTCTGGCTTGAGATTGTAGCACCCGTCGTCCCCAGTGCGTAATCAATCGAATTGAAGCCTTGCGTAGTCTTGAGTGCAGCAACGAGCTCTTTCGTCTCTTGAGTTGAAAGGACTCCATCCTTATCGGCATCAAAGATGAGCGCGAATTGAGCGTCCAAATGGACAGAATTTCTCTCGCCGACATTTCCTAAACTGCCTTTAATCAAACCTTTGGGCTTTGCTCCTGCCGGTCGGAACGATTCTCCTGAAATTTGAACAATGTCATCTTCGCCCACTCGTGTTTTTCGAGAGGAATCAAGTTGAATGACAACGTTGTCTTCGAGGTCCTCGGTGGAAAGTTGAGCGTCTGCAAGGCGCGTATGTAACTGTTGGGTCGCTGCCTCATGGAGCCGTCCGACTTCTTCCCGAAAGGGTGAGGCGTCTTCATTCCTATCAACATCTATTCCATCGCCGCTACCTCTGTTCGCGGTGGGCTTGCTCTCCTCTTTTGCGAGTTTTTTCTCCAAGTTCGCAAGGTTTTCGACAAGTGCATGGCATTCGCGAAGCGCATTCGAATCGGAGTGTTCTGAAAGAAGAAGAATCGATGTTTCGACTTTGGCGAGGTCCTCTTTAACTTTTGGAGTCAAGTTCGTGGTGCCCGAATCGCTTTGCTCTGAGTCCGCCAAGCTCTTTACGAGATTTGAAACGATGGTGTTGCTTTGCTGGATACTCGCCGCTGCCGCAGACATCGTTGCGGCTCCATTAAAGGCTTCGGTTTGCGTGCTGGCAACGGCATCTGGAGCTCTGCGTGTCGCATCGTCACCAGGCAAGTCTGTCGATGATGGTTGCCGTGTATTTGGCGCAACGATCAAGGACTTGGGTGGAATAATGCTCATAAAGTATTTTAGCGGCTCGAGTGCTGGATTTACCAGGAGGAAGCACCTTTTTTCGCGCAGATGGATCAATTTGAGCCGGGTTTACAATTTGGATTCGAGTGGAACTCTATGAGCTCTTGAGCATCTCAATGAGAGGAGTCTTTATGAACGCGAATGCATCACAACTATCACTACGTAAAATTCCAGGTGTCAAACAAATCTTATTGGTTGCATCCGGTAAAGGGGGGGTCGGTAAAAGCACCCTTGCTGTAAATATCGCGACTGCATTGTCTGGTAAAGGTCTGAGTGTCGGTTTAGTGGATGCTGATGTTTACGGGCCTTCGATTCCGACCATGTTGGGGATCGAGCCAGGCTCACGACCAGGGAGTATCCCCGGGCACGGGAACCAAAAGCCTTTGTTAATACCCTTTGAGCGTTATGGAATAAAGATGATGTCGATGGGTTTTCTGGTTGACCCCGAGCAGCCTATGGTTTGGCGCGGCCCGATGATTGCGTCTGCTGCGATGCAGCTTTTTAATGATGTGAAATGGGGGGAACTCGACATTTTAGTGGTCGATCTACCGCCAGGAACAGGCGATATTCATCTTTCAATTGGGCAGCAGGTGCACGTCGATGGCGCAGTGATTGTGACGACGCCTCAAGAGGTTGCACTTGCCGATGTTCGTCGTGCGAAGTCGATGTTTGATAAGGTCAACACGCCAATCCTTGGGCTTATTGAAAACATGAGTTATTTCGTGTGCGATTCCTGTGAGAAAAAACACGAAATTTTCCGTTCAGGTGGTGGTGCGCGTGGTGCACAAGAGATGGGCATCGAAGCGATTGGTGAGATTCCGCTTGAGCCTGCTGTCAATGTTCTTGCAGACCAGGGGATCCCGGCTGTTGTGGGTGCGGCGGAAAGCCAAAGTGCGAAAGCAATCGACGCTCTTGCGGACAATATTCTAGCGAAGCTTAATACGTTGAGCCAAGAACCGACCTTTGTTGCGCCAAGCATTAATATTTCAGGCAAGCCACCCTCGAAAACGTCCAAGAAAAGCAGCCTCAATATTGTGAGCCAGTGATACCGAGGAGTCCCCTTTGAAACGTCGCTTTTGAGCTTCGTCATTTCAAACTTGTGTTTGAGATTCTTGGGTGTATCCAAAAGAGTATGAACCACATGGGATTATCGATAAAAATACGAGCGTTTAGTGTTGTGATCGGCGCCCTAACTTTTTCGGGGCTTTTATTGGGCTGTGAGGTTGAACGTGTCTTGAGTGATTACCCCAATCATGTCGAAGAAATAGAGTTCTCAAACGACCAGGGGGAGAATGATTCGAGCCCCTGCGAAGAGTTGGTGTCTTCCATCGATTGTCAAAACAGAAGTGATTGTATTGCACTCACGGACAACGATGTTGCACCCTCCGATCGACTTGCGGATGGAGCAGAGCTTTGCGTGTCGAACGATGATCGATGTCTCCGTTATGGCTATCAAGGATGTGTTTCGGTTGAGCGCTTTGTTTGTGAGGCAAGTGGCGGCTCGATGGGTGAGCGAGAAAATTCCTGTGCTCCGTACTGTGGGGATTTTGAAAGTGAAGACTCCAACCAAGATGTGGCGTCATGTCGAGCTTTTTGGGTTGGGTGCGTGTGTCCTCTTGGGCAAAATTTTAACCCCGAGCAAGGATGTTACGAGGACAGCTCCTGCGAATGAGACACTTCACCTGAGACAATAAAATTCTAACGATTAAAGATTTCAGCAGCGATTTTAGGCGCGTGTGGCAAGTAGCCAAAACAAGGATTGACATCTCAAGCCAAGAAGCGGCACAATAGGGACGAATTGTTGGCTCACGCACTCGGGTGAGCGAAGGAGAATCCATGCATCGATTGGACGCAGTTGTAGAGAAAAACTTTTTATTGAATCACCCATTTTATCAAAGATGGATGGACGGCACCCTCGAGATGAGTGAGTTGAAGCGTTATGTCGCCAACTACAATCCCCATGTTCGAGCTTTCCCGACCTACGTGTCTGGCGTTCACTTTAATTGTGACGATATCCCGACACGTCAAATGCTTCTCGACAACTTGATTGAAGAAGAACACGGCGAAGAAAATCACCCAGAGTTATGGTTACGTTTTGGTGAGTCTTTGGGGATGACGCGCGACGAAATCGTAGCCTATACAACCGTGCCCGAAGCACAGGAGTTGATCGAAACTTTTCGCACGTTGGTGAAGCAAAGCTTTGCGGCTGGGATTGGTGCTCTTTACGCTTATGAATCCCAAGTTCCGCGGGTTGCAGAGCAAAAGATTAAAGGACTGAAAGAGAATTATGGTATTGATGATGCGCGTGGACTGAAGTTCTTTGAAGTGCATCTCGGCGCCGACGAGTTTCATTCTCAAGCTGAGAAAGATGTCTTCGATAGCTTGTCGAGTGAAGAGCAAGAAGAAGCCCTAGCGGCAGCAGAGGTTGCATCAAATATGTTGTGGCGCTTTTTGTCGGCTCTCGACCGCGATGCGGGGATTGCACAGGCGGCTTAGTGCGTTTCGCATTGTGTAAGTGCCTTTTAACCTCGCGTGATGCGAGGTTTTTTGATGAAGAAATTCTACAGATGATTTTTGGGGGGCGTTACAGAATAACGACTAAAGATTGACCCATTGATACGTTTAGGAACTAACAATTTGCTCAGCCAATTCACGCCCCGCGGCAAAGCCGATGCTCATTCCGTGGCCACCCAAAGCGACAGCCCAAAAGAGGTTTGGGTGGTTTTCGTCACAAGAAAAGAGGGGGCCCTTTTCAACAAAAGAACGTAGACCCGCCCATGAACGCAATACGCGATGCGGGGGAGGAGGAAAGAGACGTTGTGCAAAGATTGGGTATGCGTCGTGTTGCCACGATAGAGACGTTGTAAGGTCTGTCGGATGTGTATCTTGGCTGTCACAAACGCAAGCCAGTGCTTCGTGTTGGTTCAGTGGCCGAAGATAGGCCTCTGCATTATGATCGACGCGCCACACCACCGGTGGTCTCTCTTGGGCGGTAGACCTCGCTGGACCATCGCGCGTGTGTCTGATTTCGTATTTGGAAAAAAGCGAAGCAATCGTGCAATTAAATTTAAGGTGGAAGAGGTGCCTTTTGCGAGGTTGCACTTCGAGCTTATGTCCAAATTTTGCAGCATGGCTCGATGCGAGTGAGCCAGAGGCAATAACGAGACGCCTTGCCTTCATGATTTTCGTGCGACCTCTTGATTGGAGCGTAACTCGCCAACCTTCATCTGCACCTTCGACAGTCTCGATATCGCCTTGATGGATCATCGACTCGAGAGAGCGAAATAAGGTTCGGTTAAGGAGCGAGCTTTGAAGGGTCCCATCACTTGGCACCCAAAGTGCATGTTCGCGGCTCTTCGTTTGGGGCTTCGCATTGTCGAAAAATTGGTACTCAACACCAAGAGTGTTCAGGTTCTGTGCCAGGGGAGCTAAGGCGTTCAAGTGTTCCGCTTGGTAAAGGACGCCGCAGTGATCGAAGATTTGAGGTGTGTCCTGAGCTTTGTGCAAAAACTTCTCGTGTAGAACTGTGGCCCATAGTTTAGGCGTTTGGTTCGCCCATTTTACAAGGCGTGAGTTGGCCTCGCTTTGCCGGTAGATACCTGCATTTCGGTGGGAGCTATGGTCTTCATGGGAGTGCGCTGTGTCAATCAGCGTAATCTTGGAGGATGGTGCTAAGTTCTGACACCAAAATGCCGTTGACATTCCGGCGATGCCCGAACCCAAGATGAGAATGTCGACTTTGTGCGCCATTGTCATGAAAGATGGCAGAGGCTTTCTAAAAATGAAACACCTTTAGTTCAAGAAATGCTTTGACGTGCTTGTGAGCGATGAGGCGGGCAGACTTTAAAAAGTGTAAGGAAGTGCGAGTTGAGCTTGATGTTCACTAAGGGATTAGGGCAAACTCATAAAGTAGACTTGGTGTTTAGAGGTATGACGATGACAAGAACAACGAAAACGAAAACTAGGGCCGCACGTGTCACGATTTCATTGCTATGCTCTTTAGCCTTTTCATCATGCAACAGCCATGTTTTCACCCCGGTTCAGGAATGCTCAGTACGTGCGCTTGACGCAACAGCGATTCGACCGGAAGACCCAAAGCTCGATATTTTAATCGTCATGGACAATAGTGGAACCATGAGTCAAGAGCAGGAAAGCGTTCGTGCCGCGTTTCTCGCAGACCGTAGCGACCCTGGAAACTCATGCCCGGTGGACCTGAGTGTTGTTGGCAACCTTAGTGAAGAGGCTTGCGAAGCAGATCGATACTGTAAACCATCGCCCCAGGTTTATGAAAATGAGATTCGTTCTGAATGCGGATTTCTCGATGTTCTCTCTGCGTACCAAGTTGATTTCAACATTGGGCTACTCTCGATGGATATGGCCGGCTGCGAGCGTACAACTTGGAAAAACTCTTTTTCAGTTTCGGGTACTGACCCGGATACGATGGACCCAACGTTTGTGATTCCTCCAGCCCGTCAATGTAATGATTACGCCCTTGATCCAAACTACATACAGACTCGACCGAATGTGAGCCAGGTGCGCGGCTGTTTACGGGCCATGGACGGTAATGAGGTTGTGCTATCGAGCTCAAGCCTCACCCCTCAAAATCTTGCGGCGAAGTTTAGTGAAAATCTTCAGGCTCTCTCTGTGTCGGGCTGGTCTGTGGAGCAAGGTCTCGAGTCTGCTAAACTCTTTTTAGAGACCGGTGCCGGTCAAAGCTCGTCGCTTTCTGAATGTACAGGGCATCGCGACCAACTTATTCGTGAGGGAGCACAACTTTTGGTTGTGTTCGTGACCGATGAAGATGATTGCAGTTACGATAGTGAAAGTGATTTCGAGACGCCTGATGGAGAACGTGTTCGACTTGGTATTCCGAATACAATAGGCAATCAGTGTTATCTTGATAACATACACGATGGTGGTGGGAACCAAATTGGTCAGTACCCAGACAATCTAGAAAAATTGTTCCCACAGTACAACGCGCAGCGATCGGGCGATATCCTAAGAGATCTCTGTTACACTGGAGGAGAATATTTATACTCAACACGCCGCTATTCAGAGTTTTTCAAAGAACTCAACATTAATAATGAGAAAAAGTCGGTGAAGCTCGCCGCAATCATCGGCGGTGATGAGAGCTCGGATGGTGCCTTTGAAGTGGGTGGTTGTTATACAGATAGAGCAGCCGCTGGCAGTGGCGTGCGCACTGGCTGTATCGATGGGCTCGGGCCAGATGCAGGCGAGCTAGACGATAGTGGACAGTGTAGAATCGAAGTAAAGCCAGATATTACTCAACAGTGCGGTGGTTTGCTGACGGCGACACAAGGAAGTATCGCAACACCGGGCACCACTCCTGAAGATTTCTGCTGCAGTGCAGACAGTGGCTCACGTTATATGGATGTGTTGAAGGGTCTCGAAGATCCTTCGCGCGTGATTGCGAGTAGTATTTGTAATAAGAACTTTGGCAGTGCTCTGGCCGATATAGCGAGGCTAGGCGCTCAGTTTGATACGGTTGTTTTGGCAGAGCCCCCAAAAGTGGGCACGCCAATTACCGTTGAGGTTCGAAACCCTGGTCAAGCCGAGGGAATAACTGTTCCTCGCACAGATGGGCAGGCTGCCAATCCTTATGGCTGGGATTTTAAAGACGGTTCGAGTAACACAATACAATTGTTTGGTGACGAATTCGTGCCTGAGCCCGGAGGCATTATATCGGTGTCTGCCTTGCCGGATAGTGTCGATTTACCGGCAAGCGAAGAGGCAGCGCTCCGAGCGTGCCAGGGAACTTTTTAGTTCGTACACATTCATTTTATACCAAACATCAAATTCAGCGAGGCTCAAGCGATATCACTCGCGCTGACTTGCAAGGTTTAGCTTACGATATATTTCTCCGTGCTCGACATAGGTCTTCCATCCGCCAGCAATCATCGCGCGTTCACGGTCGCCAACTTCGCGGATAATTTTACCCGGTGCACCACGAACAAAAGAGTTGGGCGGGATCTTCTTGTTCGGGGGAAGTAAGGTGCCTGCTGCAATTAAACAGCCATCGCCAATCTCAACGTTGTCCATCAAGATTGCACCCATCCCAATAAGGCAGTCGTTACCAACAACGCAACCGTGCAAGAGCGCCTTGTGCCCTACGGTGACACGATCACCAATCACACATTTGCTCCAGCCTTCGGTCATGTGGGCGACGGAGCCGTCTTGCACTGAGGTGTTTGCCCCAATTTCAATTAAACCCATGTCACCGCGCAACACCGTTGCAGGCCAAATGGTTGCACCTTGTTTGATGACAACTTGACCAATCAGGGTTGCGTCAGGATGGACAAAAGCTTCGCTGTGAATTTCTGGGCTATACCCATCGTAACTGTGAATCATGCACATAGACTAGCCAAAAACTTGATGAACACAAGGTTGGGTATGGATTCCATGGACACACATCACTTTTAAGGAGTGGACCTGAATCGACATCAACAATAACATTACCAAGACAAGCGCGTTCCTTGAGTGAGGCCCATAGTCTTGGCGCGACCCCCTGCAACCTCAAGCACATATTGTGAAGGGTACTTCACTCGACGCGAACGAAGTGAGAGCGGTACTGCGTTTTCTTCAACACCCACGATCATGCGATGCTCATCAATGAAAACCATATCAAGGGGAATAAGTGTGTTTTTCATCCAAAACGATTGCACCTTGGGTGAATCAAACAGGAAGAGCATTCCATCGACATTGCCGAAAGATTCACGACACATCATCCCGAGCTGACGCTTCTTATGGGTATCCGCAATTTCGACACGCAATTCTCGACCGTGCCCGAAAGTGAGCGTCTTCTTCTCGAGACCACGTTGGGGCAAGTGCGAATGACTCTCGCACTCACTATTCTTCTTTAACGACGATGTTTTCGGTGCCAGCGCAGGAGAGAGGGCGCGTTGCTTCTGAGCTTCGCTTGTGTTTTGAGTAGCGTGCTGAGGAGGAGTGCGCTCATCGTTGGCAATTTGGGGTGAACATGAGAGCACACAAAGAATTGGAGCAGAGATCAAAAATCGTTCACGTATGAAACAAGGCATAGTTCTCTCGTTGCAAAAGATGTCGCGCTAATGAGTGTTCCAAAATTGGGAAGACACGAGAGTGCACACCGTTCTCGTTATTCTGAATTCGCCTGACGCTGGCAACGAGTGTTGTCGTCTGAAACTACAATCGGTTCTGCACTTGTACAGTGGTTGTACGTTGCGTTGATTGTCGAGCCAGTCGAGTTGATGTTATCCTCATCACCGGTATTGCAGGTCTGACTTCTTTCGTCACCAAAAGCCAGCTCGCAAACACCATCTGAAATACCACAGCGACTTGAATCGGTGTCACCACCGCAATCGGGGTCAAGGATACCGCAACCACAATCACATCCATCGTTGGCATCATAAAAACTGTCATTGCAAAGCCATTCTGCTGGAACATCATCGCCGCCTTTGGCCTGTGCATCACGTTCTTCGATGACTTCACGGTTGATTGCCACACAGTATTTGATTGGCCGTTCACTGGGCGTAAACTCACCCTCTTCATCTTGTGTAAAACAGTCGGTGTCGGGGCTCCAGTCTTCACAACTCAAACTCGAAAACGATGAGGCTTGTCTACAGGTGAACCCATCGACAGAAGAACAATCTTCATCACTCTCACACCGAAGCGCACAATAGGGACGCGAGTCATCGGTTGAAATACAAATTGCCGATGAACAGGACTCAAAGCGGACATTCTGCGCCATTTTGGCTAATCCTGTCCCTGTCTCTTCATCAACGCCATCAGGGATCGTCCCAAAGAGAACACGCACAATATCGGGGTTCTGCTCACTACACTGGCGCCCAATTTCAGGGTCGCTGGTACACGCACTCAGAAGTGTCCAAGTCAGTGCAGACGAAAGTAGAGTAAGACGTTTCATGACAGTCCCTTGAATACGAGTTCTCAAAATGTTTCCTTACTTAAAGAGAGTAGCGCAGGATGAATATTAAAGACAAGAAGTGCATGCAACTTGCTTCAAAGATCGTGCTTTCATCCGAGCACTGCACAAAATGTGCCTCGCTTTGAGCTAATTGATTTGAAGCACGCTCAGAGCTTGATCCTCAATTTAACACTGGGTTACCCTTAATGCTGAACACTGATTCATTGGGAAGCGTATGATTGAGTATTTTCTAAACCACCGAAATCGAGGCAGACATCGTCTCGGCGGTGGACGACAACTCAGGGGAACTCTGATGATGTGTGCCATACTCACCTCATTGTCGGTGAGTGCAGCGAAAGGCAAGGCAGATAAGGAGCTATCGAAACTTGAGAAAGAATCGATTGAGCAAGATGAACGAGGTGAAAGTGAATACCCAACCTTGGCAGAGCGTGTTGCATCGATCAGTCACCACCGATTCTTGAAACGCAAGCGCTTTGAGCTGAGCCCCCATTTGGCTTTTACCACACAGGATGCCTTCTTCCGCAGATGGATGGTTGGAGCTCGCTTTGTCTACCATTTTAACGAGTCCTTGTCCCTTGACCTGGGTGGGGATGCAGTTGTCATATCCCAACCGCTGGCATCGGTACGTTCGCCCGATGAGGATTTCTTAGAGCAGCAGCGTAACGGTTCGGGTGGTGGCAATTGCCCTACAGCATTCTTCGGGGACGCTGGAATCCGCGATGAGCGTTGCCCGCTTGGTGCTTTAGATTTAAGCCTTAGTTTTGCACCGCTCTACGGAAAGATGGCGCTTGCTGCAGAACGCGTTGTTCACTTCGATCTCTTTGGAAGTCTTGGTATCGGCGCACTTTTTGATGTGAATGCAGGGAACGACAGTGCTCAAACCCGAGCCCTGGTTGGCTCGCAAGGTTTTGGGTTCAACCCGGCACTGGTGATTGGCGGCGGTACACGTATCATTCTCAATCGATTCTTCGCGATCCGTCTGGACTTTAAAGATTATATGATTCTCGATAAGCTTCGTGGTGATTCTGGTGTTCAGGTTAGAAACTTTATTAGTTTTCACTTTGGCGCTTCTTTCTTCTTTCCCCTTGGTTTTGAACATCCGCAAAACCTTCGTAGCGGGGTGACGCCATGAGAACGTTTGCAAACAAAGTGTTCAAGAAAACTTTGCCCCAATTGATGGGTTGTCGCGCGGGCGAGCTTGCAAGGCTTTGGGCCTTCATGAGTTTCGTTTTTCTAAGCGTATCGCTCTCAGCAGTTGCGGAAGAGGAGTTCAGTTTTGACGGTGATGATCTTGAAGATGAGCTTGAAGAACTCGACCGAAAGCAAGGCGTCGACTCCGATGAAGTGGAGAAACGAAAACGTAAGGCTCGAAAAAAGAAAAAAGAAGTTGGTGGTGGAGACTTTGGTTCGGCCGATGAAGCTGAAGAGGGCAGTGTTCATCTCACGCGATACGACCGTGTGAAATCCATTAGTCGGAAAAAATTCCTGAAACGAAAGCGTTTTGAGCTCTCAACCAATCTTGCAGTCAATATTAACGACGCCTATTTTCAGCATGTGATGGCAGGCCTACGCGGAACCTATCATATCACAGACGGCTTTGCGCTTGAGCTGGGTGGGCTGGCCAATCTTCTCCCTTATAGTGGCCAGGCAACATCCCTAAATGTGGTCGGTTATCAGCTTTCACATATTTTGAATGAAGGGCGCTTTCATGGTGTGGTCGATCTTGGTTTTACCTTCTCTCCAATCTACGGAAAGTTCGCCGTCATGGGTGACAATATTACGCATTTTGATGTCTTTGTGAGCAGTGGACTTGGCCTTGCAATTGATGGTAACGATGGGAGCGCCTTTCGTGCGGGCGAGGTGGGGCTCAATCCAGCTTGGGAAATCGGAGTTGGTGCTCGAGTGTTCGTGAACCGATGGTTGGCTGTTCGCGCCGAGCTGCGTGACTACATTTACAACTTAAAGAAGAATCAGTTTTCGGTACGCCAAGATGTTCTTGTCTTTCAGTTGGGAGCAAGCTTCTTTTTTCCTCTTGGTTTTGATTATGAGATTGCGGGTGCAGAGGTGGTGGACGAATGAATTTGAAAAGAACGACATCATCGTCCCGAAGGCTCTTATCAAAAGTTCTGGTGTTGGGGACATCTCTTTCCATGCTTTCAATCCCGCTTTATGCAGAGGACGACTTCTCGTTTGAAGTTTTGGATGCGAAAGTACAAAACAAAAGCGGACACGCAATCGATACTTCAATTCGCGCAATGGAACGGGGCGATCACGAGGCGGCACTGCTGGGTTTTCAGCGTTCAATACGCTCAAAGAAAACATCTCGAAAGCAAAAGTGGGAAGCAGAATACCAAATTGCTAAAACCTATTACCGAATGGGGAACTTTCATGCAGCCCTGCATCAATTCGGTACCATTTTGGATGCCGGAAAAAAACACAGCTATTTTGAAAAGTCTCAGGAGTGGCTCATCTACCTTGCGCAAAAGCTTGAAGATAAGGGCGCGGTTCTGAGTGAGATTGCTGCGAGTGTTGAGAAAGATGGGATTTCTGCTGACGGGCAGGCTGAACTTAACTTTCTTCTTTCGAAGCACTATTTTGCGATGGCACTGGACAGCGGTGAGCTGGACACAAGTGGCTACGAATATGCCGAAGAGCAAGAAGACCGCACTTTTGAGTTCAGTGACAGTGATTTGAACCAAGCTGGCGATGAAAATGACGATGAAGGTTTTGAGTTTGACGATGATGACCTTGGCGGTGGCGATCGTATTTTGATTGCGAAGCGATCTTCACGCAAGAAGCGGTCTGGCAAGAGCAGTCGGAGACGTAGGTCGACGCGGAAGTCAACGAAGAGTCAAGCAGAGAAAAAGAGTAGCAACATCTCTTTTGGAGACCCTACCGAATCTTTCTCTGGGAAAGAACGAAATACAACGCGAGTTGTCCGTCAGAAATTCCTTGAGGCTGAAAGTGCTCTCAAAGAAAGTGTTAAGTTTGCGTCGAAAGTTCCGAAGAAAAATCGTTTCTACACCAAGGCTCTCTACGTCAAAGGGCTCGGACAATATGCTCTTGGACTTTTCGAAGAAAGCGTTGAGACCTTCAGGCGTGTTGTGCGCGAGACCCACCCAAAAGAAGGCAGTCAGAAGAACCCAGAGCTGCGAGAAATGGCCTTCTTTTCTTTGGCGCGTGTCCACTATCAGTTTCAACAGTTTCGCTATGCACTTTTTTATTACGACCGTGTGAGCCGAGACTCACGCAACTGGTTGGATGCAATCTTTGAATCCGCGTGGGCCAACTTTAGAATGGGGCAGTATGAAAAGTCGCTGGGGAATCTTGTAACATTGCAGGCACCTTTTTTCGAAAACGAGTACTACCCTGAGCGCGATATCCTAAAAGCGATAACCTTCTACCAAAATTGTCGCTATCCGGAGGCGAGGACCTTTCTCAAAAGTTTTAAAGAGCGTTACACTCCGGTTCTTGAAGATATCGAATCGTTGCAGGAGCGCGACCCGAATCAATTGCTTGAACACTTTGTCAAACTTGAGCAAGAGCTTGAAGGAGCCGATGAATATTCTCAAGATTCTCGACTCTCTGCGAATGCGCGACTTGTGCGTCTCGCGCTTTCAGACAAGAGGGTTGCTCAGCTTCGCTCAGCCCTCGTGGAGATTGACAACGAACTCGAATCTCTTGGTGGTTTACCACAAAATTTTAGAAAAGGTCTTGGCGCGGGTGCCCTTGATGCGAACGAAAAACGCCGAAAAGAAGTCGTCAATCGCGCGGGGAACCTGCTTGAAAGTAAGCTCAAAATTGAGAGCGATTTTCTACGTGGTTTGGCTTCAAAACTTGTTCGTATCGAGTTTGAGATTGCCAAAGGGGAAAAGAGTGGATTGGAAGCTCAACTGCGAAATGAAGGCCAGGCCGTCCCCTTAAAGGACTACCGCTACAGTGTCGCCACGGATGATGAGCGTGTCTACTACCCATTCGATGGAGAATACTGGCGTGACGAGCTTGGTACCTACGAGTACACACTCACACGCGGGTGTCGCGAGGCAAATGCATCATGAAGTATCAACCTTTCAGCAACTACAATCCTCTCTTCTCGCTCGTGTTATGTATTGGCGCGATTTTGATTGTTTCCACTCACACGCACGCAGAAGTGTCCAAGCGAGGGAACCGCGTCCCGACTGTCGTTCAAGAAACACAGCGTGAAGCAAAAAAAGAGGAGAGCTCTCGACCCAATCTTGAATATCGAGATTACGGAATTCGTCGTATTGAAATTAAAGTTGAGCAGAAAAGAAGAGAGTTAATCGGGATGCTGGATGAAATCCTGGCCGGTGACCCGCCACGAACCGAACGTCCGGATATTCTCTTTCAAAAAGCAGAGCTCCTTATGGAGGAGTCCCAATTTCATTTCTTCAATGGGATGGCACTCGACGATGACCTGAGTGCTGCTGAGGCCAAAGGACTTCGTTCGAAAGTTAAGAGCTTGAATGTAAAGAAAAAGAAGGAACTTAAAAAATCGCGAGACTGGATTCGTAAAGCGGTGATCCTTTTCACTGAGATTGAAAGAGACCACCCGGATTATCCACGGCTCCCGGACGTGCTTTTCTCTCTTGGACGTGCATATTGGGATGCACAATCGTACCCCAAAGCTCTTCAGACCTATCGAAAAATCATTAAGGAACACCCGAAATCGCAGTATGTTCCAGATTCGTGGTTGGCCTTTGGCGAATATTACTTTGAGTATGCGGACGAGGGTGACCGCAACTTGGATAAAGCACTCTCCGCTTACACAAGTGCCACACAGTTTGAAGACTCCATGAGTTATGGATACGCACTCTATAAAAAGGGGTGGGTTGAGTTTAATATGGGGCGCTACGAAGATGCCGCTGAAGGCTTTAAATCTGTAGTCCTTTATTCGGATATCAACAGCGAACTTTTGGGTAAGCGAAAGGTCGCCCTTGCGAAGGAAGCACGTCGTGATTATGTGTTGGCCTATACCCGTTTTGGGAGTGGGGAAGCGGCAAAGAACGACTTCAAAAAATTGTCCAAAAATGAGGATGATTTATTCTCAATGTTGGAGCGAGCTGCCGAGCTCTATTATGGAGACGGTCAGGACCGTTCTGCGATTGCATGCTTTCAAAACTTAATAAAAATGAAGCAAGGCAACATTCGCAACCCAGTGTATCAAGGGAAAATTGTCAAAGCGGTCAATCGAATTGGGACAAAAGATCAGGTCGTCGGCCAAAGTAAGCGTTTGGTTGAAATGTTGAATGCCTCTTCGGAGCGTGTCCGTACGATAAAACCGGGGACAACGCGTTATGAGATTGCCCAAGGGGAACTTGAAGAAGCGGAACGCGTAGCCGACAACATACTGCGTTCGTACAGTACGACTTGGCACAACGAAGCTCAGAAAACGAATGAAGCGGATACCTTTGATAATGCCCAAGAAATGTACGAGCTTTACCTGGGACACTTTGCAGACCGCAAAGAAGCGTACGAAATGCGATTTTTCTATGCCGAACTTCTATACCATCAGAAGTCGTACTTAAAGGCTGCTAAAGCGTACGAGCAGGTCTTTCTAGCTGACGCGAAAGGGAAGTGGCGTGAAAGTGCGGCTGCAGATTCAATGCGTGCGTACGACCAACTTGTCGCTGAATACGATACGAAAGAAGGTGCAGCCGAGGCACAGGCACTTAAGGACGACCCAAAGCTTGCACTGACCCAACGCAAAATTCCCGAAGTTAAAGCCGCGTATGTCAAAGCCAGTCAACGCTATGTGGATGCATATCCCAAAGGTGACGAAGCTGCTGAAGCCAAATATACGATTGCAAGGATCCCTTATGGGTATGGTCATTTTGATGAGGCCTTGCCGGGCTTCGAGCGGGTAATTGCTGAACACCCAAAGCATATTCGTGCAATTCAGTCCGCGAATCTTATTTTAGACACCTACAACGTCAAAAAAGATTGGACGACCTTAAATACAAGAGCTCGAAAGTTTCGTACCAACCGCACCTTAATGAAAGATGAAGAACTCAAAGGGAACGTGCAAAAAATCATAGAGCAGGCTTCATTCAAGGCGATTCGAAATCAAGAAGAGAGTGGTGATTTTAAAGGTGCCGCAAAGTCGTATGAAAAATATGCGCGAGAGTTTCCAGAGGGTGAATATTCAGATGAAGCCTTGGCCAATGGAGCATCGATGTGGGTCAAGACCGGCAATACCGGCGCTGCGATTAAAGCCCGGAAGAAACTCTTGGAACTTTATCCTGAAAGCGAGCTTGTCCCTGATCAAATGATGAGTTTGTCTTCTTTGTATGAGTCCAATGTCGAGTTTGCCAAAGCTGCTTACTGGCAAGAGAAGTTTGCCGACAAGTATCCAAAAGATCCACGTTCTCAAGATGCACTATTGAACGCGTCAATCTATCGCGAAGGCACGGGGGATGTGGCTGGTGCAATTAAAGATAGAAAGAAATATATTGAACGCTATAAAAACGATGAATCGGCACTCGAAGCTGCCTTTCAAATTCCGAATGCCTATGAACGCGCTGGCGAGAAATCAAAAGCGGCAGCAGCTTATGTTGGTTTTGCGAAAACATGGTTTGGGAAAAGCGGTGCGAAAGCGATTCAAGCGCAATATCGTGCACACCGTCTTTATCAGGGGCGTTCGAAAACGAAAGCTGCCTCGAGTTTTGCAACGCTGAAAGCGATGGTTGCGAAGTACGGTAAGGTTCGAGGGGACGACGATCTTGCACGTGATGCAATCGCTTTTGTTGCCTTTGAAAACGCAGAAAGTGTGTTTAAGGCATACAAAAAGAAGAAGATCGCAAAGCCGGATCAGCCAAAAACCTTCCAGCGCAGTGTGAAATCCAAACAAAAAGGTCGCGAAAAAGTCATTGCTGCATACACGAAGGTGGTAAAAATCGGGAGCCCCGAATGGGCCGTCGCAAGTTTATACCAGGCTGGGGCAGTGCATTTGCACCTGATAGAAGCGTTTAAGAAGGTTCCAGCGCCGAGAGGTTTTAATCGAGAGCAGTCTCAACTTTTTAAAGACACGATGGCTGAACAGACCTATCCCATCGAAGATGAAGCGGTATCCGCGTTTGGTTTGTGTGCAAAGGAAAGCGCTCGATTTGGTGTGTCGACAAAATATACCAAGAAGTGTATCACGCGCGCGCAGGAGTTGCGACCGGATGCCTATCCCGATGTGTCTCGAGACAAGTTTAAGTCGAGTCAAGAGCTTGAGCATAAACGTTTAATGCAAGCGAGCGGTTTGGTGATCGAAGAACCAAGCAGTGCAGAACTGACAAAAAGAGTTCAAGGCACTGCTCCGCAACGTAAGCAGAGAAAAGAGGCTTCAAACGATTCAAATGGAGGCGCTTCATGAGACTCTTGAAAGTGAATATGCGAATAGCGCTCATGCTAAACATCGTCGTGTCCTTATCAAGTGTCTTTGCAGGGTGTTCGACGACATCGAAATCAAAAAATTCATCCTCTTTGCGGAATGCGCAAGAAGTCACGGAGCTTCCAGAGCTCAAGTTGAGTCAGCGCGAGGGTGAAGGCGATGAAGAATTCCAACGGCGCGTAACATCACGAAGTGCGTTTCGAGAGGGGATCGCTATCGCTGCCAACAACCCTAAAAGCTCCAAAGCGGCGAAAGCATTTCAAAGGGCCGCAGAGGTCGACCCAGAGTTTGGCTGGCCCAACTTTAATTTGGGGGTCCTCGCAGAAGCGAGTTCGAATGTGAGTGAGGCGAAGCAACATTATAAAGATGCGTTGGAGGCCAATGCAAAAGTTGACCCTGCCGTGCAAAACTTGGGTAGCCTGCTCGTATCAGAAGGGCGCGAAGACGCGGCACGTTCACTTTTTGAAAATGCGATTCTTGAGAACCCAACCGGCCCTTCAGGGTATACTGGGCTTGGCTTTTTATATCTCAACGATGGTCAGTATTCGAAGGCTGAATCCATGGCCAAAGACGCACTCAGGTACGATGCTGGGAACTTTGATGCCTATCGCATTCTCGCACTCGTGACTGCCGAAACTAAGCGAGCCCAAGAAAGCTATTTGTATACCCTAAAGGCCGAGCAATTAGGTTTATCGCATCCCGATATTCAATATGCGAAGGGACTGATGGCACTGAATGCGGGTCGTGAAGATGAAGGCCGTTTATTGCTTAAAGACTTGCTTGAGAAGGAACCTTCGTATTTTAGCGCTGAAGAAAAGATGCTTGAAGTTGCACTGAAAGCGCAAGATTGGCCGAGTGTTGAAGATTTGATGACCAAAAGAGCCAAGCGAGGTGATGCATCAGCGCAGACGTTGAATACGTTGGGGGTTGCGCTGAAAGCTCAAGGCAAAAACGATCAGGCAAAGTCGATGTTTGAGAAAGCAATTGCCCTTGATGCAGATGAGAGTGAGGCGTACTGGAACCTCGCATTGGTGAATCTGGAAAACCTGGATTCGCCTGAAGCAGCCGAGAAAGCGCTCGATGCATATGTGGCGCGAGAACCGCGTGCAGGTCGGGAGGCTTCTCAACTGTCAAAAGATATCAAAATGATGCTGCAAGCCAAAGCAGATGAAGAACGCATGATGCGCGAGATGAAAGAAGCTGAAGAAGCTGAGGCAAGAGCACAAGCAGAAGCAGAAGGTGCGGGTGCGAATGAAGAGGATTCGTCTTCTGCGATGGAAGACGACGTTGATTCACAGGCAGAAGCGAAAGCCGAACGCGCGGCAGAGCTCGCACAAGATGAAAGAGCCCGTGCGAAAAAGCGTGCAAGGGCGAAACGGAAACGCGCTGCCGCGAAACGAAAAGCAAGCACGCAAAAGAAAGATGAAAAGAAGACGGCGAAGCCCGCGAAGAAAACACAGCCCTCGGGCGGCGATGAATTCTTTGATTAGTTTGAATTGAGGCGTCTGACGTCGACAGGTTGTTGAGTACTATTGAGATTGAGGTCAGGGAGTTGGGTATGCGGAATAGAAGGTTGAGTAAGGCGGGAATCGGTGTCATACCTGTGTTCGGTGTGGTTGTTGCGCTCTTTATTCTTTCTGGGCCTACCTCTGCACAAATTGATGCTCAGGGCGGTGACGGTCAGGTTTTTGAATACAAAAAGCGCACCGTAATCAACTTTGAAGATGATACGATTACGGGCGATCTCAAGACGCCTGATGGACAATACTTAGAAATTCGTAAAAAGAACCGCTGGCGCAATTTAATCCGTGTGCGTTTAGACTTTAAACGAGAAGTATTGGGCTCATTTTCGCAGATCTAACTCGCTTTTAAGACTCAAGAAGATCGTAGATGTGCCGATCTAATCCATGAAGACTTAGGTGTCGTCGGTTAGAGCGCGTAGAAAATGGGATTCTCGGATCTTTGACCTATGTGTTTACAACCGGAGGATGCTTATGCTGAATTTATCAGCGGATCGGAGGTTAGTATGTCCCCAAAACTTACATTGGTCATCAAACGGGATGGCGAAATCTTGCACCGAGAAGGTTTTGAACGTGAGACGATTAAGATCGGGCGTCTTGCATCAGCACATTTGCGACTGGATTCTCCTGAAGTGTTTCGGATCCATGCTGTCGTGGAGCTTTTGACGAATGGTCGAGCATCGGTCATTGATATGGGTTCACCCCAGGGAACGTTGATCAACGGAACTCGTATTCGACGACACGAAATTGGTGCAGGAGACGAGATCACGATTGGACCTTATACGATTGTTGTTGAGGGTATTCTGACCCGAGAAGAGTCCCTTGATGAAGTGACTCGAGTTGCTCCTCTGGCTCCGGCTTCAGCCTTTACGTCATCGGAGCCGACACGGGTTATGGATACGGAGGCCGAGGCTCCGAAAGTTTCTGATTCCGCCCAGGACATCGAAGATGCAACGGAAGCAGTCTCAATGATGCCGCCCGAGGTCTCATCTCAAGAACCTTACGGCGACTCTTCATCGACAAAAGAGGCAAGCGTCGGTCCGGTTGAAGTTGCAGCCGCTGAGGCTGCCGCAATTGATTATGGGAAAGATGAGGGAGCAGGTCGAGTCCTTGAGGTTCGTGTTCGATGGGGAAGCGATACCGCGAGCGTGCATCGCTTCCCCTCTCTATCGGGTGCGAAACGAGAGGATCAAGACAAGCCAAGTGTCGTGACCTTCGGTCTCGCAGATGAGGCGGAGATTGTGCTACCGACCGATGGCTTTGGTGGAAAGGACGCACTGGAGGTCCTACGTCGAGTAGGCCATGACGGTTGGCATATTCAGACCCAAGACTCGATGATGCCCCAGATTGTGACTTCAGAAGGAACGCAGGCGTTAAGCGAAAGCAGCGTTGCCGGCAGAGATGGAAGCGTTCAGCTTGCAGATGACATGTTGGTTCGTCTTCATTTTGATGCCTTTACGGCCGATATTCAGTATGCTGCACGCAATCGCGCTGTGCCTTTTGTACCGATTTACGACAACTTCTTGTTGCAGCTCATGATGTCGATGTTGGCAATTATGTTTTTATTCATCGCTTCCACAATATTTTTTGTTGGGGGTGAAGAGGACAACTCGGACGATTTAATGTCCAACCTCAGTGAGTTTCAGTCGGTAATTCTCGACCCACCTGAAAAGAAAAAACCGCAGTCCGCTGGTGGTGGCGGAGAAAAGTCGAAGGCTTACGAAAAAGAAGAAGGTAAAGCGGGTAAAAAGAAGGCGAAAACAAAGAACAAGCGTATGGCTGTAAAAGCGCCTCAACGTGACAACAAAGCGATTGTCGATCAGAAGATGGCAGCCCTCTTTGGTGGAAAAGGCAGTGCTGGCTTACAAAAGCTTATTGGTGCAACCGATGGTTCAGGTGAGATGGAAGCAGCCATCGGCAATATCACGGGCGGTGAAGTTGGTGACGCGTCCGGGAATGGTGGCTTTGGTTTGCGCGGAAGCGGCGGCGGTGGCGGTGGGAAAGACACTGGCACTGTTGGTATTGGTAAGGTTGGAACCAAAGGCTTTGGCGGCGGAAAAGGGAAAGGTTATGGCGGTGCAGGTGGTGGACTCGGAGGTAAAGGTTTTGCCCGAGTGAGTACCCGAGGGAAACCTCAAGTTAGAGGCAGTATGGATGCGGCGATTATTCGTCGGATCGTCAAAGAACACGCCAGCGAGATTCGATACTGTTATGAACGTGAACTGACGAAGACACCCGGGCTTTACGGTAAGGTTGTAATGAACTGGGTGATTGGTACCGACGGTCGAGTGAAGTCTGCGAAGAAGGCGAGTTCACAGATGCGCAGCCCAGCAGTGGAACGATGCATGGCGAGCAAGATTAAACGGTGGAAGTTCCCAAGGCCAAAAGGCGGTGGCTCAGTGGTTGTGAACTACCCATTCGTATTCAAGCAAGCAAACTAGATTGAGTTGAACGGACAGTAACATAAAAAAGATTTGCGCCCAACGTTGGGCGCTTTTCTTTTAGGGGCAGTCAACAACTCAAGTAATTTTAGGGCGCAAGGTACACTATCTTGTATGTGTGCGGCTGTGCCACCTTCGCCTTTGGGTTTTGAAAACCCAATACACAAGTGCTCGAGTTGATTCCAAACGAGTCAGTGGCCTAGAGATTAGATTTCGAGTGCAACCCAGTGTTATCCTTAATTGATCTGGGACTTGTAAATGTGAAAGGCGAAGGACGATTTTTATGAAAACACAAAGGACGCGAGCGGGAATCACGGCAATACATACAGTTGTTCTCATGTTCACATTCTTATTCCTTGCAACCAATGCATATGCGAAAAAACAGGATTCCGGGGATGCCTCTCGAAAGGACAATGCCGAGAAGGTTGTCGGGGATGATGGCATTATCGATATCTATGCGGTTGAGCGGGGTTTCCATGTTGGAGTTGAGGTGGGTGCAAACTACGTTCTAAACCTTGGATCGGGGCCCGCATTGAACCCCAACTGGTCTTCTGTAGGACAGCGTTTTGGTGTTCGCCTTGGATATGATGTTTTAAACAATTTAACGCTTGGCGTTTTCACCTTAGCTCAGTTCCATCGTTTGGATGTGGACCTTAGCAATACGATGGCTGGCCGAGTCACAGGAGATATTTCGCATTTTGCGCCTGGAGTTTATGGCTCTTTTGCTTTTGTGACGAAGCATCGCTTTTTCTCATATGTCCGCGGGGGGATCGGTCTTGACTTTTGGGTGCCTTCGGATCGTCTCGTCTCTGCCGATGATGGGCAAAGCGAGTACCCACTTTTGATTGCAAACGAAAGCATTGCGGCTTCGCTTCTTGCTGAGGTTGCGCTTGGTGTTGAATACTATACGAAACTGCGTCACATTTCACTGGGCGTTGAACTTGGTTTTCAAGCCAATATTCGACCTGAACTCTTTGGCCTCTTTGTCACTTTTCCTGTGAAATATACCTTTTAAGGCTTCCGGTTTGACGCAATGGTTCACGTATTCAAAGCACTTGAAGAAGCTTCGCTCAACGACCCGCTTGGTCTTCATGAACTCAGGCAACCTGAGGCGAACTCAAAACAACCTCAATCCTTTGGGCTTTGGCTTGATATTGCGCTCGAACGTTTGCGTCTCATTGTGGATCCAGTCGAGCGCCAGATTGGCGAGAGGCACATTGTTGAAGCCCTTCAAGAGTATCCTGATGTTCAACGGCACGCGTTTTTAGTTCTTGAGTGGTGTCAAGAGTATCGTGGTTATCAGACCCTTACACTTTGGGCCTTAACGCGCATAGCGCCGCAGGCTCTAAAGCCCAAACTCTTGCCGATATCATCGACCGTGTTCAAGTCGGTGGATGAAGTGGGACTCCGGGATTTTGCAATATCTCTTATTTTGAGTGCCACGCCCAACGCGTCAATGTTGGCGATACGCTTTCTAAAGAAGGCGAGTGCAAACTTAAGCAGGTTAGGAGGCCTGGAAACACTTTCAAAGATTTGTAGGGAGTCCGTAGCACATGTTTATGGTCGTCTTTCTGAGAACTTAGAGTTTAAGCCAAGTACACCACTTGATTTCAAAGAAGCTTTTGACTGGCGAAAACTGAATGAGACCCTTCAAAAATACGAGAATCAAGAGCAGAGCACCACCCGCAATTCATTGTCATCTTGGCTTTCACGGAATGGCTTCCAAGAACTCTCGAACTGGGCAGACGCTGAAGAGTTAGAGGGCGGTGAACTTGAGGGCCGTGAGGGTTCACCTCTGAACACGGAAAACGATGAAAATAGACGTGTCTCAATCGACGATGCACGCGAAGGGATTCGACTTTTTCGTCTCTTCGGCATCTCGGCACATCTACAAAAGTCGACAAACTACTTTAAAGAAGAAGACCTTGAGCTTGGTCTGGCCGAGTCTCGACTCTTAGGTGTTCAGGATGGACGCGCCTCCTTAAAAGATTTCCAAGATGCCTTCGGAAGAAGTGAAAAGGGATTGTCGCGTCAACCCAGTGTGGAAAAGGATGCCTTTCTTTGTATCAAGATTGGGCTTGAGATTGGGTCGCCAGAGGAGTTGTGGGCTCTTTACTCAAAACACGAACGGGCGATAACATATTCAACATGGAACTGGATTTTCGATCGAGCGATGGTGCGCTGGGCGAAGCTTGAGGAGAAGGTTAAAGTCCCTGAGGACTTCGTTGCGCGCAGACTGATGGCTGTGCTTGCTGCGTCGATGCGAATTGTTCATGACGAAAACCAGGTTGATGCAGACAGAACCTTTGCCCAAGATTTTTTGTCATCGTGTGATGAATGCTTCGATGTGGATTTGGAAAAGACGCAATTGGGGTTGCAGCGTTGGACACATCTCACTTCCATATGGCGCGAACATGGCCTCGAAAAAAATGATAGGGACTATGGTATTTGGTTGGAAGAAAGTGAACATGCCGCATCAGGTTTCACACCTTCATTCAAGGGTCATTCTCAGAAGCAAGGAACCCTGGAGAATTTAGGTCAAGATGAAGAAATGCCTGACGATGCCTACCAGTGTTTTGCAATGCTGGAATCAGGCTTTCAATGGGCAAGCACCGATGAGGTGGACAACACCTTCTTGGAGGAATGGCAAAGTTTCGAAAGCGCATGGGCAAAGAGCCTTTCAACCCAAGAGGATGAGACGCGTTTCGTTGAGTATTGGAACCAGGTTCTACAAAGTGCGCCCGAAAGCCTTCAGTCAAAACGTTTCGACCTCTTCTGGGAAATGACCCGCCAGCCATTTATGGCCAAGGGCTGTGCGCATGCCCTACTGCAAGAGCGGTCCAATGAAGTAAGCGACGAACGTGTCTTTCGACTCTGTGATGTTCTTGAGCGCGATGAGGAGCTGCATCGGTTTAGGCAATCCCTCTATATTGGGTTGATCCTAAATGGGGAACAAGCAGCACGCAGTGAAGCCTTGCATCGACTCGGTGTGATGGTCGACGACGGTGGTCAGGAAAAAGTAGTTCGTGCCTTTTTTTGGCTTAGCAGTACATTGTTTCAGGAGGATGCCTTAAAGCTTGCAAGTGTGTGCGAAAGTGTCGCAAAAGATATTGAACTTGAAGCCGCCCCAGAGCTTCTTGCTTTGATTAACTTTCGTTTAAAGTTGGAGGTCAACGAAGACCTGAAGGATGTTCTCGAAGCCGCTCAAGACACTCTCATGGATCGCGATGAGGAGAATGCCCTCGATTCGATATCTCCAGGAGAGCGCCAGGGGCTCTATTCGTGGATGTACGCAATGCTCTTGCACTCTGCCGCAGGCATGGTGAAGGCAAAAGCGCCAAAAGGTTTGGAATCGCAGTTGAAGCACATTGATGATGTCTTCATTGTCGCACACGACGATGCCTTGGGTCAGCTTGAAGGCTTCTGTCTTCATTCTCCGACAGCCGCCAATGCGACCTTGTCATCGGAACAAAGGGGGCTTGACGCGAAGTCTCTTACCTTTGCTTTACTTTTTTCCGCCAACTCGTATTCCCCGCACACTAAAGTGTCACGTGAAACACAAGCGCGCTTGCGCCGCATTTGTATTGCGATGAACTCATCGCAGTCACGGGATAACTCGGCACACTTGTTTTTCTTAAACCCTCTAACCCAGAATGTCATTGCACACGATTTTCGTGCGGGCGATGAAGTCCGTGACGAGGTCCGAGATTTAATTGAAGGCATGCCCGTGGGGGCGTTGCTTCGTTCAGTAGAACGAGTTCAAAAGAACGATAGAGTGATGTTGTTCTTGCGATGGGCAATGGTTCTGAACCGTGCACAGCGTTTTGAAGAGGCGGTGTTGTGCCTCCGCAATGCGCGTACATACCCGCCCAGTTCCGACAACATTGAAGTGCTTCTGGCGTGTTTTGAGTCCTTGTTAGCGAATGTCGACGCGCACCCGAATTACTTGAGGGAACTGTTGCGGGTTCGACGTGATGTGTTGGTGGAAGGGTATTTGGGTACACCCTTAGCAGGGGAGTCATTCGAATGGGTGCAGGAAATATTCAGTCTCGTGCGGCGCGCTGCCTCAAATCTTGAGTGTGAAGGTCTTGAGATGGGCGCGCTGATAGAAGGCATTGAAGTTTTAAGTGCGCACTCCCCCAATGTTCACTGCGACGCGATTGTGCGAGTTCTTGAACTTTCGATTCAAGATCTCTCGGGGCGTTTACGAGAGCCGGAATGCATCAATGCTCTTCGCTCTCTTCTCCCTATCGAGGGAGCCGGAAGCCGTGAACTTCGAGCACCTCTGTTCAAGCGAGTTGAAGAACTTGAAAGCCGTGATGCACTCAACCTTTGGCTCCTTCAGCATGACGCAACGACGGATGTAAAGGTCGAGGTTCATCAATACTTTAAAGGATGGCTCAACAATAAGGCACCGGGTCATGAAAGCGGGAGTGCAGAGTTGCTTCTGGCTGAAACACTTGTTGCGAGCAAAAATGATGACCCTCGTGCGCGTAAAAGAGTTTTGGATTTTGCGCTTCTGCGCGGCGACACCCAAGAGGCTTTGAAGTGCATCGAAGACGCAACTGCCTTAGTGCCTGGCTCCGAATCGGGCTCAGAGTCTGGCCCAGGCGACCTAGCGACACGAATCGAAATTGCACTCGTGGGTCGGAATGACCAACTTGTCTCGCTGCTCAATACCTATCTTGAAAATATTGAAAGTCAGCATGATTTTGATTTTGCTTTGAGTGTCTTCGTTCGTGGGCTCTCTCAAGGAACGAAAGGGCTGTTAAAGGAGAGTTTAAAAACCTTTGTCAGTGTCTGTGAAAACGAAGTGCGTGCCAAAACTTTTTTAACGACCTTCCAAAAGAGCGGACTCTATCAAGAGCTAAAAGGAAATGAAAGGGCAGAAACAGATGCGCAGCTGGTATTGATGGCTTCAAGGTTTGATGCGTTGCTTGCTGAAGCAAGCGAGCTTTCCAGAAGCGCCTATGCAAATGCACCCAATGAAGAAGCGGAGAATATTCTCATCGAGTTGGCAGGTGAAAGTGACACGATGGAGCAGGCGCTTTCGCTGATCGCAGAGACCTTGGGGGCAATGGGAACGGACCAAGATCAAGACCAGGTTGAGGACTCGGAGGAACAATACAACGAGAAGAGTGAGCTGGCGCTAAAATATCCGCTTGAAAGTGCAAGGCGGCGCTTGTTGCGTTACGCAACGCTTGTGGGTCTTGAACCCGAGACGCGTGAGCAGATTTCGAAAGTCGTGTTGACATCGAAAACCCTGAACGACGCTGACGTTGCGGCAATCGCTGCCTTTGAAAATGCGGATGCTCTGCGTAGATTGGAACTCGTACGCTTTGCACAAGTGTGCAAACACGACACTGATGAAGAAGTGCTGCTTTTGCTTCGAGAGTTTCGCCTATGGGGCGAGCTTGAAGACGAAGAAGAAATGTTGCGTTGCGCTTCTCTCGTTCAAGAGCTTTTGAAAGGGAACTCGGAGTTCGCTGAAAACGAAAAGCGCTCTCATTTGAAAAAAGTGTACCCCGAGCTTCGGTCAATCTATTTTAATCGAGGTGACTTTGAGGGTGCTTCCGACATTGTGCTTCTTGATATTGGAGTCACGCCGGACCCTGTTGAGCGAGCAGCCCTCTATTGCGATAGAGCATTCTTATTGCTTCAGTCGTACCGTCAACGGCAATCGGGCTCCAAATTACGGGCACGAGAGGCTGAGGTCGACCTCTTTTTTGCGATTTTGGAGTCGTTGCGAAAGGCTCGTACGTTAGACCCACACAACAAATCGATTGTGCAAATGTCGCGAGAAGTCGAGTCTCTTGTTGGCATTGAGAATAGAATATCGCTTGAACATGAATTGATTCAGCTCTACGAGGCCCTAGGCGACCTTGAGCAAGAATGTTCGAGTCGAGAACGTTGGGCCAATCACTACTTTATGTTGTCCGGCCAAACCCCGGCAAAGCACCCATTCACAAAGGATGATGCGCTCGACAATATACTGAAAGCATCTGAGACAATGGATGAGGAGCTCGGGCAACCCGAACGCGCGTTGCAGCTTCTTGGTGATTCCCTCGTTCCAATGAAGGCAGATATGGCCTTGCTGAGTAGTCTTGATGTCTTTGCTGAAGACACAGAATATCGGTCGCGGGTTGTCGAGATGCTTCGAAATGCGGTTGAAAGTTTTCACCGAAGTGGGGAACTCTCGCTTGCCATTTCGTTGCAAACACGTCTCGTTGAGAAGCTTCCAGCCAAGGACGCGGAACAACTTGAAGCTATGTTTCACCTTCTGAGCTTGTCTGTCACCGCCAAGGAAGGCGAGTTGGCGGAGAAAGTACGCGAGAATATTTTCGAGAAGGTGTCAAGCTCTGAAAATACGAACAATCAAAAATTAGCGAACCTTCAACGTTTGGCAGACAGCTTTGAGCACGACGATGTGTCACCGCTGCGGAAAGCGGTTTTGCATCAAGTAACAGAGGAAGAAGAAGAGTTTGGCGAGGTTACGCGAATTGTTGATGCGCTTCATGAAGAGTTAAAACTTGACCCAGACAAGGTCGAGTCTTGGCTGAAACTTGCGGAATATCAACTTTCGCGAGACGAGTGGATGAAAGCGCATCAAAGTTACCGCTCTGCCTTAGATTGTATCGCGAACTCTACGCGTGCAGATGAAAAGGAGTTGAGCAATCTGGCCTACCTTGGTGTCGGTGCGTGTCTGGCTCGTGAAGGCGCTCTTGTTCTTGAGTGGGGAACACATTTAGTCGAGTTGGATGCTCAAAAGATAGACCACAACCGTTGGGAGCGCGATGCAAGCCTTGCCCTCAAAAGCATGTGGGCGAAATCACCGTCAGCGGCCTTCGACTTTCTTAAGAAGCTTGTTGAAAGCCTGAATCGCCAGGAAGCTCCGGCGCAAACGCAACTCTCTTTAGTTCGCGAATCCTTGCAATGGCTTGAGCGAAGGGGCGAGGTCGATGCTTTGCTTGGCCAAGCAAACCTTTTCTGTGCAGACGTGGAGCACGAGTTGGGGGGACGGCCTTTTGACGTTTGGCGTTATCGAGCGCGCTATGTTGAGTTGTTTCCTGCGGATCAAGAGACACGTGAGACATTTCTTGAAGGTGCCCCCGACAGTGAGACGCAAGAGCTTCTGCTGGACGCAATGATCCGCGCGACTCATCGCGAGTCCACTTCCATGGAAATGTCCATCGAGCTCAACGAACGTGCCATCGAGTATGCGTTGCACGCGCTCAATGATTATGACCAAAGTGTGAAAGCAATTCATGTTCTTTTGGAACGCGAAGATCTTAGCAAGAATTATGGGAAGAGAGTCGCTAAGGCATGGGCCGAACTCGTTCGTGTCGAACGCGAAAGTCTTGATCGAGATGCGCTTATTGAGTCGCTGCACGGGCAAAGTTTGTTCTTGTCTCGCTTTCATACTCTGCACTCGAGGACGAATGAGGAAAGGCCCGAGGAAGACGCAAAGGTGCGAGACGAAGACGAGCTTTGTGCTGATGGGAAAGGAGTGAAGCAAAGTGGGAGCTGCTATGAGCCCATTGGCACTTCGCCAGAATATTTTGCAAGCGCGAATGCACAAGCACGTGTGAGTGCATTTGAGTGTATGATGCTTTGTGAAGAACGTGGCGATTCCCTGGCTCGTCAAGAATCGCGAGCACTTGAATTTTTGAGCTTTATCCCCAACGCCTTGAAGGTTAAGGACATCTTGATTCGTGTCCTCATCGAAGCGAAACAATGGGGGCGAGCACGGCAAGCCTTAGACGACATCGTGTCTGCAAACGCACCTCAGAATGCTTCCCTAAATGTTGATGGGCAGGACCGAAGAGCCTTGCTTTACAATGTCACAGCTGGGGAGCTTGGCGACACGAAAGCTGGGAGCCACCTCTTTGATGCTTTATTCGAAACAAAAGATGGGCGTAAGGCTCTACGCGATCATTTTGATCGCTACTGGGTAGCAGGTGGCGACGACGACGTATTGCGATTGTCGTTACAAGTGGTGGACAAAGAGAACGACGCGGGTACTGCCGCTGAACTCTTGACGCACCACTCGGAAAAATTACTTGAGCATGGGCATGAACGTCGCGCGTATTCATGGTTGCAGAACTTGGCGTCACGCTATGAACATGAAGGCGAACATGAACTCGCTTTTCTAAGCCTTTCGAAGGCTTTTCGGATACGTCCCGGTGATGTTGATACTCGAACACGCTTGCGTGCCTTGGCATCGAAAGCCCGAATCGCGGATGCCTTTATTGATTTGTTGACCGAGACGGGTGCGAGCCTTCGGTCGGAAGGTCGCTTACAGTTATGGGGTGATCTTAACGAATATGCGGCAGATGTGGCTGAGCACGATCTCAAGGACCCTTCTCTTGCAATTGAACTTTATGAAGAGGTCACGGCAGCGTTGACGAAGCGTTCGAGGTCGCTCAAACGTCTTGCGGAGCTCTACACTCAAGAGCGTCGATGGAATGATTATGCTCAGCATCTTCACGACAGACTTCGGGTCAGCTCACCGGATAGGTCTCGACTCAATATTTTGCTCGCGTTAGCAGATGTGGAAGAGCAACGTGGAGATGAGCCGGGCGCGATCAAGTATTACCGAAGAGCTTATGAGCTCGACGCTTCAGATCCTGGTGCAAGACGCGCGCTCTTAGCACTCGAGTCGAAGATAAGAGACCACAGCTTAGTTCGAGAGCTCTATGAGCGTGAGATCCTGGCGCTGCGACAAGAGGAGATTCCCGACGAGAAAGCGATTGCCTCTCTGAGGCTCAAGTTGGCGTCGCATTTGAAAGACATCTCTGGGGACCCCGCTGCAGCGATTGCACAATATGAGGTGTTGGCTCAGCTCGAAACTCACCGAGACATCGCCAACACCCATCTTGAGGGGCTTTATCGAAGTCTGGGTCGCCGAAGTCAGCTGGACCGCCTAATTCGAAAACGAATTGATAGTGTTCCGCCAGTTGAAGCGGCACGCCTTCGACTTGAGTTGGCCAGTCTGCAGACAGGCGATCATTCGGGGGATACGCAAGCCAAAGCAGATCTTGAAGATGCTCGAACATTGAGCCCTGGCGACCTCGAAATACTCTTGCGTTTGCTCGACGTGAACAGACGACTGAGTTTCGAGTCAGAGCAAGCTGAAAATCTTCTTGCGCTTTTGAGTCTTTATCCCACCCATAGGCAGGCCGATGATTGGCGGATTGAATTGTTGAGACTTGCATCCGAGTGCCCTGAAGCTGTTCCCTCCGAAAGTTATAAAAAAGAACTCGGACAACTCGCAGAAAACCCTGAGTTGTCTGCAGAATCGTACGTTGAGCTTATTCACCTGAGCGATGCGAAGACCTATGCGCCAATACATTTGCGTCTCTACACGCACCTTGCTGCAGTTTCGCATGGAGCACAGAGTGCAAAAGCGCACGCGGATCGTGGATGCTTGAATGAAGAACTGGGGGACTCTAAAAGTGCCTTGAGAGATTACCAAAATGCAATCCAGATCGCTAAAGACGATCAAGACTCTTGGATGGGGGTACGGCGCAATGCAGAGGATATCCCTGATTGGGACTCTTGGGTGGTGGCACAAAAAGAAATCATTGCTTTTCAAGCCGACGTCGCCAGTAAAAAGGTAGAACAACTTCGCCTCGCAGATGTTTATGAAAACCAAATGCTTCAGCCCGAGCTCGCGTTGGTGGCGTATGGCGAAGCGTGGCGTTTAGATTACAACGATTGTTCCAAGCTTTCGACCATTCAGAAATTGGCACGAGAGTCCGACAATCTCGACGCATACATTTCAATGCTACAGGACGGTGCTAGCGCTCAGCAAAGCCACGAAGGGCAAGTGAAGCTTTTGGCGGAAGCAGGTCGCTTCCAAAAAGCGCTCGGTGATGATCGCGAATCCATGCAAAGCTGGCGCCAAATTCTTGAAATTGAACCGAGTCACGAGAAAGCACTCTACAATGCAATGCAGATTTCTTTGGAGCATCAACGCTGGGAAAGTGCTCTCAAGTATGGTGAATCGTGGTCGATGCGTGCAGAAACAAGTGAGGCGCGTCTCGAACGCGTGTATCGGTTATTTGACCTCCTCAAACATGGAAAGGCAGACTATCGTTTTGGGGATGAGCTCTTAAACAAGGCTATACTTCTTGGAGTTCAGCAACTTCATGTGTTGCAGCGTCAACGTCAACACGCTCAAGACCACCAAATGTGGTCAAGGGAAATCGAGATTCTTGTTCGCCAAGAAGATTTCTTAAGCACCGATGCTGAACGGGCTGAATGTCTCGATTCCCAAGCTCAACTCGCAGAGCTTCAACTCGATGATGATCAAAGGGCGATATCCGTTCGTGAAAAGATTCGTCATCTTGATGTTGACCCGATGGACAACTTGCTCGCTTTGGAGCGTCTTTATCAACGAAGCGATCGTCCCAGGGAACTTGTTGATGTCTTTGAAGCGATGATCGCAAATGAGCAGACACGAAGTGTGCAAGTCACACTCTTGGCGAAGCTTGCGACCTTGTGGGATGTGCGTTTTGAGCAACCCCGAAAAGCCCTAGAATGTCTTGAAAGGCTCTTTGGTATTGATCGCCAACACTTGGGGTCTTGGCGCTACGCAGAAGACTTGGTTGAAAAGATGGATGACCCAAGCGGGCGTCGAGAGATCTTAGAACGCGCTTATCGAGTCGTTGAAAGCTCTGAAGATAAAATACGCATTGGTCTCAAACTGGGCGTTGCTTTTGAGGCTGCGGTTGAGGGTGAGCAAAAAGCACATGGGTATTACGAGGATGTTTTGTCCTTCGACCCTGGATCTCAACACGCACTCGCTGGTATTGCGCGGACGACCTACGCGCTCGGTCGAAATGAGGATGCAGTGCAAGCGTGGGAGAATCTCGGTGCAGCATCGAGTGAGGGAGAGAATGCAGCAGAGGCATTTGTTCAGGCAGCTCGCATTTCTGAAGAGCGACTCCGTGATCGAGTGCGCGCAATTTCGTTGTACAAAAAAGCGCTGCAGGTTGGCCCTAAAGATTTAAAAGTGATGCGAGCACTTCATGAGTGCTATGTATCGGAATCCGATCGAGCGAATGCCATGCGCTGGCTCGAAGCCCTTGCAAGCGAGGGGCGGGGAGAGCAAGCAGCCCGTGACTTTGTAAGCCTTGCCGATCGTTTGAAAGAAGATACTCAGCTTAGGAAAGCCGAACATGCATTGACACGAGCGCTTAAGAAAGACTCTAGTTATACTCCGGCCGCATATCGACTTGCACGCTTGTATTTTCGTTCTGAAAACTGGGATGCTGCACTGCCCTTGGTCCGACAAAGTCTCGAAGACGAAAGCCTCGACCTTAAAGGGGAGCGGCGGGCTCGTTTCGCATATCGCGGCGGATATGCTGCAATGAAGGTGAACAAGACTGGGCTTGCTTTAGAGTTCTTTAAAGTCGCGCATGACGAGGCACCCACGATGCTGGAAGGAGCTGAGGGATATGCCCGAGCTTTGGTGCGCAAGGGGATGCATGAAGAGGCTTTGCGTGTCTTGAATGTCATTCTAGTACACCACCGAGAAAACCTATCGCAAGTTGAGCTACGCGACATTGGCTTTCAACAGGCGAAATTGCTCGCAGACTTAAAGCGCTTCGATGAATCCCTGGATGAGCTTGAGCCGATACTTAAGAATGATCCACGGAATTCCCGCGCATTGGACTTGTCCTCTGAGATACATCTTCAACTCGGGAATTACGAAGCTGCGCATGCGTCTCTTCAGAGACTTGCCGATGTAAGTCAGGGGAGCGAACGACTTAAGAGGATTCGCCAAGTCGCCACGATCGCAAGCGATGAGTTGAAAGACCCTTATCGTGCGATTGAAGCGTACGAAAGTGCAAGGCGAGAGGCGCCAGGCGAAGTGAACATTTTGGAGGCTCTGCTTAGTCTTTATTCCGAAACACGCCAAGCCGAGAACTGTGCCAATACCCTCCAAGAACTTGTTCGTGTCGAGAACGATGACGCGAAACGTTCGGGTTACCTCTACACCTTGGGAAAACTCTATCGCGACGAGCTCGGGAAAAATACACTTGCGGTTGAATGTTTTGGTAACGCTTTCGAGCTGGATGCAAGCCATATGAAGGCGTTTAAAGCGAAGGAAGCCCTTATCGTTGCTCAAGAAGATTGGGAAGGACTCGCCAATCAATACATTTCATTTTTGAAGCATCCAGAGGTGGACGCTGCGCAAAAAACTGTAGTTTGGAGAACCTTGGGCGATCTCTATCGCTTTAAGATTAAGAATTTCGCCCAAGCTGCGCAGGCGTATGAAGTGGTCTGCGCTCGGCTGCCCGACGAACATGAATGTCGGCGTGTTTATGCTTCAATTCTAAGCCGGCTCGAGAATCGAAGCTCCGACTCGAAGGCAACATGGCTTTCAATTATTGCAAGTGGAGACACCATTGATAAAGAAGCTTTGCACAAGCTTAGTAATTTGTCTCTTAAGGAAAGAGACTTCGACGAAGCCTTTCTCTATGTGAGCGCGTTAAAAGTAATGGGAGAAGCTTCACCGCGCGAAAGTGCATTGTACGAGAAACTCAGCGGGCAGAATACAGCTCACAATGCAAAGGCATTGTCGTCCAGTATCTGGCGCGAGCATCTTTTGCTCCCGGGTGTGAAAGGACACATAAGCCAGGCCTTACAGGTCCTTTGGAAGCACGGAGCTTCTCTCTTTCTCGAGGACCCGCGTCATTTACCCAAGCGCATGAAGGGCGAGTGGATCGATTTGAGCTCGCCCGAAGCAGGTTTCTTTGCTCAGTCTGTGCAGAAAATCGCAACACAATGTGGTTTCCCGAGTGTACGCTTGGTACGTATGCGTGGTCGTGATGATAGCGTGTCGATTGCAGGATGCAGCGGGCAGGTTTTAGCAGTGGGTGAACTTGCGCCAGAGTTTCGAGAGCACCATCAAGCACGTCTGGTCTTTCCTGTTGCGAGACAGGTTGGTTATCTCCACCCCGCACTTGTTCTTGCCCGCTCTCTAGGGCGTACTCGTACACTTGCAATCTTAGAACGCTTATGCCTTGCGCTTGATGGTGGTTTCCCAACTCAATCCTTGGACGAGGATCTCGCTCGCTACGCTAAAGCGAGTCAAAGACTCATGCGCGACGAGAGGGCTGCGCGTGACTTGTCGCATGCTTTGGAGCCCTTGGTTGCGCAAGGAAAAGCACTTCGTTTGCGCGCGTATTTTGGCGCACTTGAGCACAGCGTTGATCGGGCAGCGCTTTTTGTGTCTGGGGACTTGGAATCAAGTTTACGTTCGATGCGAGGCCAGTTGCCTGCAACGCGCTATCTACCGGATTGGGGGGAGCGTATCACCCATCTTATACGATTTTGGGTTTCGGATACCCATGCCAAGTTGCGTGCCTCGCACGGCATCGGAATCTCTCGCTAGGAGTCAAAAATGTTCTACTCATGTCCACAATGCAATGCGAGTTACAATATTCCGGATGACAAAATATCCGAACACGGTACAAAGGTGCGCTGCCAAAGTTGCGGATTCTCAGAGCGCGTCTTTTTGGACGGCGATGGAGCGGGCGAGAGCGAGATGACGATGGTCCAGGCAATGCCATCGAGCGCATTTAAGGGAGGCGAAGATGATGCTACGAAGACCATGCATCGGGATGCGCTTTCGAGTGGGGCGAGCGAGTATGAATCAAGCGATAAAACTCAAGTGGTGTTTGCGCCGCAAGTCCACAACGAGACGAACTCCGGAAATGACAATCAGCGTAACTTAGAACTAGGCGCAGCGTCGGAACCCAACGCAAGTGCCGATAAAACTCAAATTGGATTCATACCTGACTTTGAGAGTGTTGACAGCATTGAAGAAAGCGATGTCGCTGAGTCTGAAGTGCATGATTCATTGATTCCCGAGATTGGGGCAGCCTTCGACGATGCGTTCAGCGAGAACCTCGAAGAGGATTCGAGTGCGATGAACGAAGGGAAACGATGGTACATCGTGGTGAACGATATTGAAGAAGGGCCCGTTAGCGTGAATGAGATTCGTCGCTATCTTGAAGAAGATGCGGTGGATACAAGCACGCAAGTTTGGTGCGAAGGCATGCAAGATTGGGAAGAGTTGGGACAGGTTGCTGCCCTGAGCTTCTTATCGAACCCAGGTTTGAAGGGGGAGGAGCGTGATCTTGATGCGGACAGGTCTAGTATCGATGATAGCTTTGGGTCGCCCTTGGTGGGGCGCACACCCGCGAGAGGTCTGACAGAGGTCTTTGATGCGGCGCAAATGGCAGGAGCTCTATCGCGAGAGGGGGCCAGTGACCTGGATAGCGACGATGAGATTGCTGAAGGCTCAATCAACGATTCGGAACAATCACGTGCTGCGTCCCAAGGCGGTGGTGTTGTTCCCAAGTCTTCAATGGCGCCAAGCGAGAGTAGCGCTTGGGTACCTGGGGCGGGTCATGAACTCGTATCGCTTGCCCAGCAAGCGATGGCTGAAGAGTCCAACATGGCTTCAAAGAATTTGAGTATTGGAAGCGAGGGGGGGGGGAATGCTGCTTCGAAAATAAGTGCGATGCCAAAACCTGGGGCTCTTATTCATGATGGTCCATTGAGTGAAGGTGGTTTTGATCCAGGGCATACTCGGGTTGGTGTTTTACCGAACTCTTTAAGCGATCGACGTCCGCTGCGAGAGGAGCGTCCAAAGAAAGGACTCTGGCTTGTGCTAGGCGCTCTCGTCTTACTTTCGTTAAGTGGGGCCGCATATTTTCTTAAGACTCGTGACGGTGACACGAATGAGAGTGTGGGGCATATCGCGTCTCAAGACGCGCTTTTAGTAAAAGAGGATTCGACGCGCAAGCCTGAGGCCAAGCCTGAGACCAAGCCTGAGACCAAGCCTGAGACCAAGACTGAGACCAAGACTGAGACCAAGACTGAGACCAAGACTGAGACCAAGACTGAGAC
>JAHDBA010000006.1:77005-112772 GCA_020630615.1 Myxococcota bacterium
CTGAGACCAAGACTGAGACCAAGACTGAGACCAAGACTGAGACCAAGACTGAGACCAAGCCTGAGACCAAGACTGAGACCAAGACTGAGACCAAGACTGAGACCAAGCCAGAAACCAAGCCAGAAACCAAGCCTGAAACCAAGCCTGAAACCAAGCCTGAAACCAAGCCTGAGTCGAAGCCAAAGGCAAAGGCAAAAACGAAGCCGAAGCCAAAAACGAAGCCAAAACCGAAGCCAAAACCGAAGCCGAAGCCAAAGCCTGAGCCCACAACAATTGTCGAGAAGCCTGAGAAAAAAGTCTCTGCTGGTTGTGATCCCATTTTGGATATCGATTGCGATAAGCCGACAAAGGGAGGGAGCCCAGCAACATCGTCGAAACCATCAACCAAGACTTCGCTTTCAAAGTCGGAGATTCTGGAAGAGATTCGAGCGCGAAAACCAGGGGTCGTTCAATGCGGCAAGAAACACGGTGTTTCGGGTAAAGTAAAGACCAGTTGGTATATTGAAACCAATGGAAAGCCTTCCGGTGTACGCGTCGAATCGTCAGAACACCGCGGAACCGATTTTGAAAGTTGCGTCATACAAAGTATTCGGAAAGGTCGGTGGCCTCAGTACAGTGGGAAACGAATGAAAAGAGTGAAGATGTCCTTCCCACTCTAGAAATTGTGAGCCGGTATTCTCATAAGGTTTGGCGAGGAAAACGATGACGGACGCTGGATCGTGTGTTGGGCAGCTCGTTCGAGAGCGACAGTCGCTGTTTGACAAATGTGCGGCCCTTGAAGCAGCCGGGAGCTCGTTTGAAGCAAGTGGATTTGCCTTTAGTGATTTTGCAGATCGCGCACTCGAAGTATGTCTTCTTGCTGCCCATAGGGAACTCTATTCAGAGTTTTGTGATTCAAGTGAACGATGTCGTCGATCCTATCAACTTGATCGCAGTCAGATTATCCCTTTGGCGATGGGGAAGTGGGCCTCGCGCGAGCTGAATCCTTCGAGCGATATCGATCTGATTTGGCTTTATCATCTACCCGTCCATGAGTTTTCTTCCGAGAACAATCGTTCTTTTGAGAATGAGAAGTCGTCCAAGGCTCGACGCAATCCGCCGCTTGACGCGGCTCAAATTGCTTCATGGTTGAGACGGACCTCTCAACTCTTGCGGGGAGAACCTTTGGGGAGACTCTTCCGTGTCGATCATGATTTACGGCCAGAGGGTCGCAGTGGATCATTGACCCTGAGCTTGGAGACTTTGCTTCACTATTGGTTGCATCGTGCAAAAGCGTGGGAGCGCATAGCCTATTTGAGGGCTCGAGTCGTTGACCTCGCGGGTACTCTCCCTATCGAAGTACGTGATACGCTCGAATTCTCGAGGCGTGATTTTGTGCTGGGTCAACATCCAGGCAATGATGCGAGCGATGTTAAGAGTATTGTGGGTCTTGCCCGGGCACAAATCGAAGCACACTGCCAAAAAACGGATCTTGATATCAAGAATGGTTTCGGCGGGATCCGCGATGCAGAGTTCTGGGTTCATTATCATCAAATGCGTATTGGGAAAGAGGATCCAGACATACTCTCACTTAATGTTCTTGATGCATGCGACAGGTTGATCGAGCGAAGCAGTGTTTCGCCTTCCGCTGCTCGCGAAGTCAAAAGGGCATACTCTTTTCTTCGAAGCGTGGAGCATCGCCTTCAGTATGAAAACGACCAACAGGTGTTTCGCCTGCCGGAAGATCCTGTTGCATGTTCAAGTTTCCTGGGTGGCCTGTGGAAAGATCATCGGAAACCGGGAGAGGAACGCGATGTTCACAGGGTCTTGCAAGGGCATCGTGAAACGCTTCGGCTGCATTTTTCACAAGCAATGGAAGACCTGCCGGAGCTTACCTCTCTTCTTGTACGTGTGCTATGTCGTCACTCTCTGCAACCTGAGGTATGTGAGCGGATTGCCTCGCGCTTAGGGCTTCACAATGCAACGATTCTCGCGGAAACGTTGACCGTGCTGAAGGGCTCTGGAGATGAGCTGTCGGGAGTAAAGAGCGACCTTGAGCGCCACTTGATGTGGATTCTTCTGCATCAAAGCGCTGGGCAAAAACGCTTTAATTTTGAGAATCTGTTGATTGCAATCTTACGAACATATACTCCAGAGCTCCGAAATCTTGAATCGCTAAACCCATTACGAAATCTTCACACTTTAGATTCATGGGAGTTCTTAAGTGAAGTTCCGACTTTGATGCAGTCGTATCTTACACTCGCCAAGAAGGTGAATTGCGAATATCAAAATTGGTGTTCTGTAGAGAAGCCGGATTGGGCAATCGCATCGCGTCGTGACACTTCTCATCGTGTCGCTTCGGAACAAGGTACGACGCAAAGAAGCGTCGAGGCGAACACGCTTCTGCAGAAGACTCTACAGAGAAGAACTCTTTGGGCTCCAATTGCAGACAGTACTCTGAGTTGGCTTCGTGGCGAGTTCCATCTCGAGCGTCATTTGGAGAATTGTACGCTGAGCATGCGCAATCTGATTTTGACGGAATCACAGTGTCTTTTTGAGTCCCTCTTTAAACACGGAAAGAATATGTTGGGTCTGCGGGAAAGTCTAGAAACGACTTTGTCCAGGACCACACTCGTTTTGCTTGGTGCTTTGGGCGAAGGCAGTATGGGCTTTGGCAGTGATCTCGATTTGATGTTCGTATACGAGGGAGTCTCCGCATCGGAGAATGATCGAAAGAGTGCGCAAAGCGTACACCGAGCAACGCAACGTATTGCACGAGAATGGCTGGCGCAAATGCGAGAACGTTGGCCGCAACTCGGCATCGATATGCGTCTTCGTCCATTCGGTGAATCCGGCGAGTTGGCGATTTCAACCCAGGGTTTTCGAAAGTATCAAGAGAAGCAGGCTCGCTTCTGGGAGCACCTGGCTTGGGGCAAAGCGTCGTCTCTACGTTTCGGCGAATGGGAGTGGAGATCGAGTTTGGGTGAGGGCTTTGAAAAAAGTATTAAAATGCCTCCGGACTTGGGAAGACTACTTCTTGACCATCGCACCCAAATGGTTGCCGAGCTTCAATGCACCGGGATCCATGCAAAGTTTGGCGTGGGTGGTCTATTTGATATTGAAGTGACAACGCAAGCGTACTTTAAATCCAAGTTCAACACGAGCGAGCTGTGGAAGACCTGGAACGCGAATACGACAAACCCGAGATTTCAGCGGACACTCAACGCGTTGGCTTTTTTACGAGAGCATGACACGCTGCGACGGGTGTCGCTGACAGTTCTTGAAGAGGGTTGGTCGTTTTGGCGACATCTCATCGAGTTGTGTCGAATTTTTGAGCTCCCGCTCGAGCTCCATCGTGCACCTCTCACGCATACGCATCTTCTGCCTTTTCGCGAAGTTGAACGAAGAATGCGTATCTTTGAGCTTTTGGGCGCAAAGGAGTCCCTTTATGATGGCGCAGCACGAACTGCGATTAAGGTTCGTGAAGTTGTTGATCGTATATTGCATCAGTTATCGGTCTAAGGGTTTATTCAAAATTTCTCGGAGTGAAAGATGGCCGTAGACATGGAAATCTGCCTATAGTTTAAGCATGTCCGTGCAGGTTCATGCTTTTGACTTTAGTCGTCTGCCCCAAATAGAGCGGACATGGATCGCTGCAAACAACCAGCTTCTTAAAGCCTTCCCTGCAAGTCGCACCCGAAGTGAACGTTTAGAGCGTATTGAAAACGCATTGTCACGAATGACGCACCAAGAGGTGAAAGTTTCCTTTGTGGATCACGTGAGTTTAAGTAAAAAGCGCCTGAGTCAACACTTTCAAGAGCGCTCGTGTTGGGTGCGTGTGAGGTTGAGTGAAGATGGGGCAGAAGGGCTCTTGGATTGCGATATCGCTTTAGCGCATCGCATTGCATCTGCATTGCGTTTAAGTCGAGAGCGTCATCGCGGCGACCTCAAAAGTGAGCTTTCGTTGCTGGACCTATCGTTATTGCAGGTTCCCTGCTTAGAGATTATACGCCATTTGCGGCATCAAGAGTTCTCGGGTAACTCGCTGAACCTACACTTTCTTGACATTGGCAATACGCTGCAAAGTATCAACATGGGAAGCGATTCCGCTTCTCAAGACTGGATAGGTCTTGGTTTTCGAGTTCTCTTTGACGAGCATGTTTTTGCCTTACGCATTTGGCTCCCAGAACGAAGCTTGGTGCACTTTAAGGGGCGTGAGCAGAACACGGCATCCCTAAACCAAGTACGAGAACGATACCAGGAAAACTCAAAACTTCTCGAAGCAATCCATGTTGATACGATGGTTAACGTTGGTGAACTGACACTTTCGAGACGCGATGTTTCCTCGATAGAAAGAGGCGATATTGTGCTTTTGGATGACCCCAAACTTGATCTGAGCCCATTGAGTTTTGTTGCTGAGGCTGACGTATATTTTAAAGGCTCAGGAAAAACTTTGGCACGTGGGATTGTTCGCGCAGATGGCAGTGGGGCCACTTTTGAGTTTCAATCCTTTGAGGCGCTGAATACTCCCCTTGCGCAGAGTTTGAATGAACAAGAGCAGTGGGGCTCAACCCCTGACGCATCTTTGGAAGAGGAGTACGAAATGTCCGATGAAGTATCCAATGCAATGTCTGAGCACTCTTCAGAGTTGAACTCGTTCTCGGAAGATGCAGTTGGGAAGGATATCGAGGGCTCGGGTGAAGAGAGTGCTGAGAACTATGAAGAGGGACCAGCTCCACTTAATGGTGATGCGGTTGCACTTCTTGGCAACTTACCCGTCACGATGCGGGTTGAAGTGGGTCGCTTGAGAATGCGCAGCGATGAGCTTTTGACGCTTCAGTCAGGCTACGTGCTGGCTTTAGAGCGGACAAAAGATGACCCGGTCGATCTTGTCGTCGACGGAACCCGCATTGGCTCGGGAGAACTTGTTGATATCGAGGGCGAGATTGGTGTACGCATCTTAGAAATCCTACGTTAGATCTCCACAGCCCTTCAATCTCGCTTGCTTTCTCCCATCGCGTGGCATTATGTCCGTCGCGAACTTGCGCGAACTTTAACGAATGTGGCAAACCCATAAGGTATTTATGGGGTTCTTGATGGAAAACAGCGGCAATTTGGTATGGGCCTTACTCAATATGGTTCTGATGTTGGGCGTTGTTGTCGCCTTGGCATATTTGGTATTGGTGCATGGCGTCGGTCGTTGGATGAAACGATCTCAGAACAAAGGTTCGATGCGCATCAAAGAACGTTTGATTTTGAACGCGAAGAACTCGGTGTTGAAAATTGAGATTGATGGCCGAGAATGGCTCGTTGCATCTTCTGATGCAGGAGTTCAGCTCCTTCATTCCGGTGTTCCCGATGTCGAGCAACCCTCAAAAGAGCAGTCGCTCCCTCAGACACTTCTTTTGGAAAACCCTGAGGCGGAGGACAACCTCGGTTGGGTTCCGCACCCGATGGGGCGACGTGATGGGATCCATAAGTCAAAAGACTTTGCCCAGACCCTTTCAAAAGTTCATGAGCGGGTACCGGTGGAGGCCCAATGAACAAAGTGTATTTAACTCTTCGCACGAGGCTTGTGGGGTTGTCTCGCTTCAAAAAAGCAGGAATAGCCCTAAGTTTTCTTTTGGTGTCTTTTGCTCTAAGCGCAGCGCCAGGCAACCTCAACGCAACCGACCTTCTTTTGGAAGATTCAATCGCGAATAGACCCTTAATGTTGATGGGCGCAATGGCTGCGCTCTCGATGGTCCCATTTGTTGGCATGATGGTGACTTCGTTCGTCAAGATTGCCGTCGTATTATCGATTACACGACAAGCAATGGGGACTCAGCAAGCGCCGCCGACAACAGTAATTACGGGCCTCGCGATTGTCTTGACTGCCTATGTCATGCAGCCGGTAGGGTTAACGGTGCTGAACGAGGTGGATGACCTGATTCAGGTTGAGGGCGAGTACGATACGAGTGACCATGTTGATTTGATGATTAGAGCAATTGAACGCGGAAAAGTTCCGTTGAAGAACTTTCTGATAAAGCACGCCTCAAGCACAAATCGAGAAATGTTCTTTAATGTTGCGCATCGGATGCGAGCGCCGGAAGACCGCGAAAATCTGAAAGCGGACGACATGATAATTCTGATCCCTGCTTTTGTGATCACGGAACTCACAAAGGCATTTCAAATCGGCTTTATCATCTTCATACCCTTCTTGGTTGTTGATATGGTCGTGTCCAATATCTTAATGGCTTTGGGTATGCAGATGTTGAGCCCGACGACGATCTCGTTGCCCTTCAAAATACTTCTCTTTGTTCTGGTGGATGGTTGGTACCTTATCACTCGGGGCCTTGTTCTGGGTTACCAATAAGGGGCACGTATGTCGGTACAAGATTTTATTGTTCAAATCACAAGCCAGGCCGTCATGTTGGTGATCTTGGTGTCATTACCTATGATGCTGATTTCACTTTTTGTCGGACTCTTAATCGCTGTCTTTTCTGCGACGACGCAGATTCAAGAGCAAACCCTAAGTTTTGTCCCCAAAATGATCGCTGTGTTTTTGATGATGGCAGCGTTGGGCGGATGGATCGGCAACACCATGGTGAGTTTCGCGCATCGCAGCTTGCAAGGCATTGCTGAAGTTGTACGCTAACTATGACCGAACTCTTTTTAGAACTTCGAGAGCAGCTTGATTCCACCACCAATATTGTTCTCTTTGCGCTGATCATGGCGCGCGTGATGGCAATCGTGGTTCTTGTGCCTTTCCTTGGTGGGCGTAACGCACCAACGGAGGTCAAAATGGGAATTGGGGCGACGTTGACCTTTGTGTTGTGGCCGACAGTGCTTGCCAACCTAAGTGGTCCCGTGCCCCTTACACCTTTGGCATTCATTATCATGATGTTGAAAGAAGTGTTTGTCGGCTTGGTGATTGGTTTTGTAACTGCAAAGATATTTTACACCGTTGAAATTGCAGGGCAGCTTATCGATATTTTGAGGGGAGCGAATCAGATTCAGGTCCAGGTGCCAGAAATTAGCGAGCGTTCCTCGGCTTTTGGTACGTTAAACTACCAACTCTTACTTGCGCTTTTTCTATCGATGAATATGCATGTCCCGTTCATCAACACCTTGTTCGAGAGTTTCGTTAAAATACCGGTGAACGCATTCCCTGAAATGCATTCCGGATTCGCCAGCTTTACCGAGCATATGCTTCGCATCGGCTCACAAATCATTGAGACGGCTGTCGTCCTTGCGGTGCCCATTGGTTTCGTCTGTTTGATCGCAGAGACTGCTTTTGGGCTCATGAACAAGGTCGCCCCTCAAATCAACGCATATTTTATGGCAATGCCGGCAAAAGTTCTCGCAGGGTGTGTCGTATTTTTCATGGCCTTTAATATGATTCTAGAAACAATGCTTCATCACGCGCAAAGCATGTTGCATATTGTGCAAGAATCCGTCGAGCTCATGCGATGAATGTGCACAACTCGAACCCAAGTTTAATTGTAGGGCATGGCTTCACGGGAGCAGTGCTGAGTCGCCAGCTTTCAGAAAAAGGAAAGGCCTGGCTTGCGACGAAACGCTCACTCCAAACGAAGGAGAGTTGTGCGAACTATGGCTCCTCTTTTCGTGAATATTCTTTTGGTGATGGATACCCTTTTCCGTCAGAATCATCGCTTCGTGCGCTCTTTTGGCTCGCGCCAGCACCCGAGCTTGGTGAGGCCGAGTTGCGCCAAGGCTTCGAGTGGGTTGATGAACTCCCCAAAGAGCTCACAAAGCTTGTCATCATTAGTACTGCAACCTACGGGAACATGCAGGGGGTCGTTGACGAACACAGTGATACGCTCCGGGAAAACGCACGTCACCACCGCTGGGGGCTCTGGGATGATTTGTGGGCAGAGCTGCAAGAAAGGGGGCATCGTGTATGTCGTATTCGGACCCCGGCAATCTATGGCGTGGGCCGTGATCATTATCAAAAGTTAAAAGATGGAACGCGATCAGTGGTTGATACAAAAGCCTGCACAAGCAGGATTCACGTTGAGGACCTTTCCAGCATTCTCATCAATTTGGTTGATGTCAGAGTCCTGCCACCGGTTGTTCTTGCATGCGACGATGAGCCGACGCCGACATGTGAAGTGGTTCGATATGCTGCGAAGATTTATGGCTTGCCGGCACCGCGAACCTTGCTTGGCGAAGAGCTCAATGAACTTTCACCCCGAGTTCAGTCGATGTGGCTCAACGACCGTCGCTGTGTCTCAACATACCGTAACGAGAGTTTCTATACTCTGCGCTACCCGCATTATCGTGCGGGGCTGCACGTGTCCCGTGACGCCTACGCTAAAATAATTAAGTGATGCTTTCGATTCGGATACGATTGAGTTTTTTTCATACAAGTCGATAATCCGGGTCAACGACGTTGAGCTCATTCCAAAGTTTGTGGGCCTCACGTTCTTGAGAGCAAATTTCAATTCGCCGACGCATGTAACACGCCCATCGATGCCAGTTTCCTTCTTTGGCAAGAGGCTCAAGAACGCTTTTGAGAAGCTTCTCGTCGTAAGGTTTTTTTCCGAGCTCTTCGAGTGCGGTAGCAAGCTGGATGTTTTGCGGCTTTGCGAAATTGTACCCATGGTGTTGCGACAGACTTTGGAAAACCTCGCCGGCTCGAGGGTCTGATGTGCTTATCAATGCACCGCGGTATGCGTAAAGACAGGCCGCTTCTGGGTTGGCTTCTCGAAGTCGCAAAGCCTTTTCAACCCATGATGTACTAAGTTGAAGTTGGGTATGCTGTGCTTTTTTGATACGCTGACACGCTGTATCGGCCAGAACTTGCCGAAAGTGTCCCCGAAGCGAAGAGAACTTCGCCTTGAGCTTTTCACTGTATTCTTGTGTTGAGCTCGGTCGTTTCGCTGCGTTGTGTTGCAAGAGTGCATTGCTGACCTCTTCCGCATATTGGGGTACGCCTGGGGCAGTTTCAAAAATTCGGGGAGGCGGTCCTTTTGCGATGGCCAGCATGGTGTCTGCCGCGATATCCCGTCTGAAATAGCTGCGTCCTGTGAGCACCGTATAAAAAATAAGACCGGCACAAAAGAGATCCGAGCGGTGGTCAACGGGCTTGCCGGTTGTCTGCTCAGGGCTCATATAATCCGCAGTGCCGACCACCATACCTGTTTTGGTTAGACCATTGTCACCCAAAATCTTAGCGATGCCAAAGTCCATGAGTTTAACATGACCGTCTTGAGTGACCATCACATTCGCAGGTTTGAGATCGCGATGCACAATTCCTTTCTCGTGCGCACTTGCGAGCGCATCAATGAGTTGAAGGATTAACTCCAGGGCTGCTTCGACGGGTAACCCTTGCGGGTACGTTCCCAAAAGCTCCGGAAGCGACAATCCATTCACAAGCTCCATGGCCATGAAAAGGCCCTCTTGGTGTTCGCCTTGCCCGAAAACTTTCACGATATTTTCGTGCTCGAGAGCTTGCATTGTTGAAACTTCGCGTTCAAATCGTAGAAAACTCTCGCTTTCGCGTCCTTCATTCAACATCAACACTTTCAGTGCTACGGGCAATCCACTTTCTTTATGCTTCGCGAGCAAGACTCGCCCCATACCCCCTGCGCCGATTTCCCGCTCGACGGCAAAATCGTCAAATCCGAGTTCCGATGTGCCATCCAAGACTTTTTTTAGACTCTCACTAGGAGTTAAGGGTGTTGCATTGGAAGTCGCATCTTCCGGTGTGGCTCTTCGTGCGCCTCCCAGTATGCCTGGCGGGCGGTTTGCCACCGGTGAGGCTGCAACGACTTCTTTCAGGTCGTGTACCCCAATATCCATTGTAGAGTTGCCTTCCCTTTGGTTCGAAGGTCCACTTTGATCCTCTTCAGCGCTCTCTGATGTTCGAATAAATGTGTCATCATCATCATGGCGTATGAGGGCAACAGGCAACTCGATCGAGTCGGATTGATATGCGTTTGTGTCCTTGGTGCTCATCCTGGATTTAACCGGGTTGTCCATGGGCATTGCTTGAGAGGGCAAAGGTGTTTGATGGGGCTCTTCGTTCGCGCCATAGCCGAGAAGGAGCAGTTGTGTTTGAATCGCGCGCTTCACGACTTGAAGCTCAAAATCATCTAAGGGATAACGCTTCAGGTTTTCTTCCAGAAATATCAGAAGCTCTTCTCTAGACAAGCAGTACCTCCCCACGCGAACCAGACTCGAAGACCTCCATACTAGTTGATTGTTTGAGGAAAATACAAATTCGGGTTTTCCTTAACAAGGTGGCATTGTCGTGGTAGCGACTGCTGTAGTGCATTATTTTTCCGTGTCTCTGAAGCATTCTAGGGCCGGTCGTAGGAGTCAAAATGGATACCTTTCGCATAGGTGATAAAGCAGTCTATCCGGGGCGTGGTGTCGCAGAAGTTGTGGCGATAGAAAAGAAGATGATTTCCGGCCAGGAAATGAACTTTTATGTGCTCCAGCCCTTGGACGAGCGCTTGGCTTCAGCCCGAATCTTTATTCCAACATCGAATGTTTCTTCGGTTGGGATGCGAACGATCATTTCCGAAGATGAAGCGGATGAGATTTTTAAGATTCTCAAAAAAAGAGAGAAGGTTGTTGACTCGACAACTTGGAATCGCCGTCATCGCGAATATCGAGAGAAGGTCGATAGTGGTTCAATCTATGAAGTTGCTCGCGTATTGCGTGACCTCTATCTACTGAAATCGGACAAGGACCTTTCCTTTGGTGAGCGAAAGATGCTTGACGATGCTAAAATCCTTCTCCTCAAAGAGCTCGCGATCGCCAAGGGCATGACCGAGGACGAAATTGAGAATCAGCTTCGCTCGATCTTTAAACTCTAGGGTGGGTGAGGTTTACAGGCGGCTCAAGTCTTTTGCGCCTTTAACAAAGACTGTGAACTGCATCTTTGACTTGTGTTAAAGGAAAGAATCCATGGGCATTAACTCTGACTTTCAGCCTCAAGAAAGCGACCCGAATTTAGAGGCATTTTTTCATGCAGCGCCTGCTACGCGTAGTGCTTCCTCAGATTCTTTGCCGCGACCCGGTTTAAAGGAGCGCGTACTTCGATCTCGAAGTGCATTGGTATTATCGATTGTCCTCACTTGTGTTGTGGCTTGGCTGTGGGCTGACATGGTCGATGAGGTGGAATATTACTTTCAGGACCAAGAGGTCCCAATCCAAATCGACCTGCAAAATATTGAAGGAACCTTGGGGGACGCAGAAAAACTGGCAGTGGAGACGGCTTTGGGCTCTGGAAGAATAACGCCTGAGGGCGTCTATGTTCGGGTGCAAGTGACGACGGGCAATAAAAGTCGAGTTGTTTCCGGGCGTCGTCCAGGCAGCCTCCGTTGGGGGAGCACGCATTTTAGACAAGTTCTTGGGCAAGCCTTGGTGATCGAGTTCGATCCCGAAGAACATGATCTTGGGTCATCCTTTGTCCGTGCCACCCTTAACGGGAGGCTTCGGAAAGTTGCTACGGTCGACGAGGTTGATCCGGTGTACCGTTCCTTTGAAAAAGACTTCAAATGGGAGCGAAGCGATTTTAGATGGTTGTTGACTGTTGGTGAAAAGCCGGGTGAGGGCCATCGCTATTTGGTTCTATTGTTTCTGTCGCTATGCCTGATTCTCTTTTCTTGGGTACGGCTTGCGAAACGCATACTCTGATCCGAAGCGATCTATGGCAAGAAAGGGCCACACACCTATGATTTATGACGCGCTTCTTGAGCTTTTCGTTTTGTGCTGCCAAGCTCATGTTGCGATTCGAAAATACCTGAAGGGAGAAGAGTCCATATGTCCTTGGTGATGTTTGATACCTTAGAAAACAAGAAACGACCCTTTGAGCCTTTGGAGCCGGGAAAAGTTAAACTGTATGTGTGCGGTGTCACAGTCTACGACCTCAGTCATGTTGGGCATGCACGATGTTATATTGCTTTTGACGTTATACAAAAATGGCTTCGTAAGAACTACGAAGTTACCTTTGTCCGCAACTTTACGGATATTGATGATAAGATTATCCGGCGTGCGAACGAACTCGGTGAGGAGCCGATTGCTCTCGCTGCGCGATACATTGATGAGTACCATCGGGACATGCAGTCTCTAGGCGTCGCAAAAGCGGATATTGAGCCTAAAGTTTCGACTCACCTCAGTGAAATCGTGAAGCTGGTGGAGACGCTTATTGCAAAAGGTTACGCGTACCGTGTGCCTTCAACATCTTCTGTTGAGGGAGCGGGTGACGATGTCTTTTACCGGGTCGATAGGTTTGAAGGGTACACGGAGCTGTCCCGAAAAGATCTCGGTGATCTTCAGTCCGGTGCGCGGGTGGACGTCGACACTCGCAAGGAGTCTCCGCTCGACTTTGCACTTTGGAAAAGCGCAAAACCGGACGAACCCTCATGGGACTCACCTTTCGGGAAAGGGCGACCCGGATGGCATATTGAGTGTTCTGCGATGAGTCAGGCTCACCTCGGTGATACGATGGACATTCATGGTGGTGGCAAAGATCTTGTTTTTCCGCATCACACGAATGAGATTGCACAAAGTGAAGCAGCGTGCGGGGAGAAATATGCGCGCTACTGGCTTCATAACGGTTTTGTGAATGTCCGCGATGAGTCCAAATGTCCAGTGACCGGAACATATATTTGCGAAGCGCCCGAAGCGGATGTGGTCAAGGTGTCTCACAACGAGGAAGAATTTTTGTGCGCGAATGAAGCTGCTGCTCAACGCTTCCGTGAGTCACCTGAGACCTACTTGAAGATGTCGAAATCGCTTGGCAACTTTTTCACCATACGAGAGGTCTTGAAAGAGTACAGTGCGGATGCTTTGCGCTGGCTTATGGTCGGAACACATTATCGCTCGCCCATACAGTTCAGTGAGCGATTGTTAGACAAAGCTGAAGCGCGTGTTCAGTACATGTACCAAACACTTGCAGATGTCGAAGATTTTTTGGGAGCGAATGTGCCAAGAGAGGGGGCTAGTCTTGCGCAAACCTTCGGGCGCGATACGAAAGACTATCGCCCGCTCGTGGAGTTTGCAGAGGCCATGAACGACGACTTTAATACTCCCGAAGGCATGCGTGTTCTGAATGAACTTTTCAAGATTGCAAACCTGATGCTTTCTTCGCGTGAAAAAGAGTGGACAGGCCAGAAGCTCAAAGCTGCTGATCGCGCACGACTCTTGCTTGAATGGAAGTCTGTGGTGGGCGAGCTTCAAGCAGTGCTCGGCTTGGGTTTGAGAGAGCCACGCGAGACTCTGATTGCGCAACGTGCGATGCGTAGCAAGAAGCGTGGGATCGATACTGCGCTTGTCCGAGCGAAGCTAGAAGCCCGACATGAGGCTCGAAGTGCGAAGGACTTCAGTAAATCCGATGAAATCAGAGATGAGCTCCTTGAAATCGGAGTCGTTATCAAAGATGGCATTGGCGGAACAGACTGGTGCATCGCTGACGCGAGCTAGTGTTCACGCATGCGACTGTAGAGGTCACCGCTTCTTTCTTGGCGTACTTTCGTGCGACTTTACTAGCTCTTTGCCTTCAATCTTTGGTACGTTAACTTATGTTTGTCCCTAATGCTTTGCGAAGAAGCCCTCCCTTTTCACTTGGCTTGATTGCTCTCGCTTTGAGCGTCTTTGTTACACAAGGAATCCTCGCTCAACCGGCAGGGGAGAGCACCGGTGCCATGGGTGGTTCCTCTGGTACTACCAAGGCTAATTCTGGCGCCACTGCGGCACGCCCTGGAAACATCAAGAGTGCACAAGAACAAAGCGCGATACTTGAAAAGACGCGTCAAAAACTGAACGCAGCTCAGCAAAAGCTTGCTCGAAAGAATGTTCCGGTATCGGGGCAAGAAGCCGTTGAACTGCAGTGCGATTGGCCAGGGCTCAGCGTTGAAAATTTGGAAAGATGGCTCCGGCTTTATCAGAAGACGATCGGCGGCGATGGATATTTCGTGGATATGGCTGGAGACGACATCTTGGCATTGCTTGAAAATTCAAGAGACCCTTTTGCGACGATGATGCGTAGTTTCTTGCAACGTCGAACTCTTGGAGCTCGCCTTAAACGCGGCACTTTTTCACGCTGCTGGCGCTTTCTCGACATGCATCTCTTAGCCTCAAGTATCCGTCTTGACGACGCAAGGGAGGTCACGAGCCGTATCTATGAAGTTGGACAACGACTCAATGAGGTGTGGCACGTTTTGAGTGACTTGGATTCTCAAAACGAGATCCTCTTCATGTGGCAGCATTTGGTTGAGCGCGCGCGATGGTTTCAAACACGAGGTATGGTCGACATTGACGGACAACGTTCATTTGAAAATAAACTTCGCGCCGCGACATCGAACAAGGAACTCACGGAAGAACAGCGAAGTCTCCTCAAAGAGATACTCACACTTTCTCAAACCATGCTCATCGACGAAAGTCAGTATCCACTATCTTTTGACAGGGTTCTTCCTGAGAGCACAAACTTTAGAGTCAGTGCACATTCCGACGTGCGATGCGAAAAAAAGACACTGTCGAGGCAAAGCACGGTGCTGAACAAGCGTCAGTTGGCGCGAGAGAGTATGCAGCGTTTTCGAGACAATCCTGGTGCCGTTTTCAAAGATATGCGTGGTGTACTCCTTGTTGATGATGTTGAGTCACCCGGCTTTGTTGTGCTTCGGTTGGCAGATAAAGGCTTTTTCCAAAGTTGTGGCTTTCGTAAAGGCGATATTATTACTCGCCTGAACGATGTTGACTTCACGAGCAATCGCGCGATGGCTCAAGCGAGCCAGGCGATGGCGAATACGGACGTGATGACGTTTAACTTTCTGCGCTCGGGAAAACCCAGCTCAATTCATATCGTGCTCAAGCCTTAAAGGCGAGTTGTTACGCAGTGTGCTTATCTGCACTTTCTTCGACACGAACGCTTGCGACCGCATCTTCAGCCGAACTCGAGGAGAGTTTTTTCGATTCGCTTTGCTCGGGTTCGTTTCCTTCTTTCAGCCCTTTCTTAAAGCTGCCGACTGAAGCACCGAGCGAATTTGCAAGTTCGGGAAGGCGCTTCGCACCAAAAAGAACAAGTATACCAAAGAGGATTATTAACAGCTCTGAAGATCCTAAACCAAACATCCTTCACCTCACTAACCTGCTGAAGCCCGATTGTACTTCGCATTGTTTTGACACTACCGCTTTTAGTGCTTAGTTAAAAGGGAGAGATTGTACACTCTCTAGCGAGGCTTTATATGACCCTTTTGGACTTGGTTCACCGACCTCGGCGCTTGCGTCAGAATGCTTCAATCCGTGCGTTGGTGCGTGAAACGACATTGTCGGCCTCAGATTTGATTCAGCCACTTTTTATTCATGACGGCGAGGCCGCTGAAGTCGCAATTCCATCCATGCCTGGGCAAGCGAGGTTGAACCTTGAAGCGTGTGTCGAGACATGCGTTCGAGCCTCGAGGGTAGGGATCCCTGCTGTTGCACTCTTTCCCAGCGTTGAGAGCTCTCGAAAATCAGAAGATGCGCGAGAGGCCTGGAACCCAGAAGGTCTCATCCCCAGGGCAGTGAAAGCTATCAAGAAGGCTTGTCCCGAGCTTCTTGTGATTTGTGATGTTGCACTCGACCCCTATTCTTCCCTAGGGCAAGATGGTGTTGTTCGTGATGGTACAATCCTCAACGATTTAACCGTGGCCGCTTTAGTGAAGCAGGCGCGAATGCAGGCAGAAGCGGGTGCAGATATTGTAGCCCCCTCGGATATGATGGATGGCCGCGTTGGTGCGATACGCAACGAGCTTGACTCGGCAGGGCAGGAATCCACGATGATCTTGGCCTATACGGCCAAGTACGCCTCAGGCTTCTACGGGCCTTTTCGTGATGCCTTAGACTCAGCGCCTCGTGGTGGCACCGATAAGAAAACCTACCAAATGGATCCAGGAAACGCGCGAGAAGCATTGAGAGAACTCTATTTCGACATTCAAGAAGGCGCAGATATGGTCATGGTCAAGCCTGCCTTACCCTACCTGGACATTGTGCGTGAGCTGCGTGATTCCACAGAGGTCCCAATTGCGGCGTATCATGTTTCAGGTGAGTACGCGATGCTGAAGGCCGCTGCACAAAAGGGTTGGCTCGACTGGGACGCTTGCATTATGGAATCTCTCGTGTCGATTAAGCGCGCGGGTGCAGATTGTATTCTGACGTATGCTGCGATTGAAGTTGCTGAGCGTTTTCTAAGGAAGCAAAGGTAAGCCCATTGCCTCCTATTAGCTCCCGCCGCTCCTGCTTCGACAATTGCAATGAAGCAGAACCCGGTACAGAACTCAAGATGATGCAACCGAAAATACTAGAGGCCCTCGGGAAGAAAGTGCAAAGCTTAACTGTGACCATACACGTTTCACCAGCCTTCACGCAGCGTGGAAGTGTGGCTATTAACCTAAATACTTGCGCGAAGCCGACAAAGCCCTCAACCAAATCGCACGCATCGAAGGTTTCAGATTGTTGAGGTGATCTTTCTAATGCTCTTGAGAGCATATCCTTTTGGATAAGTATCTTTCATCGTTGCATGCATCAGATATGCCCCTTCTATAACACTCAGGATACCCGCTGCCGTTTCACTTAGTTCTTTGTTCTTCTGAAGTTTAGTCTCAGCTTTGAGCAGAATCTTAATCATGCGAAATCGATCCTGCATGTGTTTTTGATAGTGCTTTGCAAGCCTCGGTTCGCGAATGGCTTCGCTGGCAATAAATGCCCAAGCATTCACAGCAGATTCCGATTCGCCGGGGCCAAAGCCAATAAATGCATGCACATACGCATCTAAGCTTTCAGTGCCTCCTTTGCGCTTAATACTAGCATTATAACGCTCATTTACACTTGCTGAAAGCGAGTCCGACAATGCGAGTAATATATCCAGTTTGGTTGGGAAGTGATGGTGAATTAAGCCCGGACTAATATCTGCCACTTCTGCAATCTTCTTAATGCTCGCTTTGGCATAGCCATGAGTCGATATAGCAGCGCACATGGCTTCTACAATAATGGCTTGCATCTCGGCTTTATTACTTGGTCTTCCCATAGATATCTTGTAGCAAAACAGGCAAAAAGAACAATACTGAAATTGATTGGTTGACCAACCAACAGCCCATCTTTATACTGGTTCAGGAGACCAATATGTCAGAACACTGGGCACTTAAAAATAGAGAATCATGTAAGATGCACAAAAATTTTTCTATGAAACGAACTCCAACTCAAACGATTATCAAAGGCTATGACCAACAAGTATATATATGGTCTATTCTTTGGAACTCATTTTTGTACGGTGCGATGGCTATATTCTGTGTGTACTACGTCCAAGCATTTGCGCCAATACTACCAAAGGGATGCTTAAGTTGGGTAACCATATTCGTTGTTGTACACGTTGTACTGATACACCTGCTGAGGCGAAGACTTCGATACGAAATCCAGTTGTCAAAGTTTGGTGTTCATTTCACACGCAAATTTTTTGGAATACAATATCAGTATAACTTCTTGGTATGGGAGAGTATTCATATAAATGTTATAGGTAATGGCGATTACGGACTTGATTCAGGCGGCCATTGTCCACGTAGAATTGAGATCGTCACCAAAGATGCATCTAGCAGGGAGTACCCTTTTGGACATGCTATGGATGCATATTATCTCCATAATATTATTACCGTAGAGCAAGAGCGGTTGCTTCATAAAGAGTCACATTTAAAGCCTATCGAAATTCCATACTTTGATCTTCGCAAGAAATATATTGATGCAGTCACTGACTTAGGCTGGGTATTGGAGTATGATCTCTACGATCATATAAATGAAATCATAGAAAAATATCTATTGCCGAACAGGTATTTTCATTCCGTCTATCATATTCGGGAAGTGCTTAAAAGTTACGAAGGACATAAGGGCCAAGAGCCGACTACAGTTCTTGCTATCCTTTATCATGATGTCATCTATGGTAGTCTCTACAATAAAGGCGCATTGAGTAGTGAGATGCGGAGTGCACGCTTTGCACGCAAACACCTTCGAAGAATTGGCTTGCCTGAAAATCACATATTGGAGATTGAAAGAAAGATTGTAGCCACACAAAATCACTCGCGAACACTAGATGAAGACACAAATCTATTCCTTGATTTAGATCAAACAATCCTAGGTGCACCTGAACGAGAGTATGTTGAGTACGCAGGTCGTATTTGGTTGGAGTTTAAGTGGGTCGGTTTTAAACAATTCATAAAACACAGAAAAGTGTTCCTACGGGAGCGATTGAAAGCAGAACGAATATTTCATACATCACATTTTTTTGAGAAGTTTGAAAAGGTCGCTCGGACAAACATAGCAAATGAGCTTTCTTGGAAAGACCAAAGGGACTACGAGCGTTGGGTGGATATCCACTAAAAAGAATTTGTACAAAGAACCCTCAATCGAAGGCGTCTATCGTTCCGACGATTCCAGTACCGTCTGCCCGTCTGTCGAGTGTTTCGTGTGCCCCGTGGTAGTGGTAACCCCCGACGGCCCCTGCTTGGATACACCTATTTGAGTGTTAGGTTGAAGTTGATGTCACTCGATTTTATTTATGGAACCGAGTTCAAGTCAACGCACCAATAAGCAAAACAACCGCCAAGAAATATAAGGGCAGCCCAATTGCGCGATTCAAGAGAGAACTCTGGATAAATCGCTCTCGGGCAACACAAAGATCAGAGACTGCAAACATCCACACGCCCAAGGCGCATAAAGTTCCGCCGCCGTTGAGCGCGAACGTCGTGGCAAAGTTAAGCATAAAGGTAATAATAACGATGTACGTAAAGACTGCTTTTTTAAGGAAGCCCTTGAGGTGACTCTTGAGCCAGCGCCATACAAGATGTGCGAAAAGTAAAGATGCGAAAAGAGCGCCCCATCGAGGTGAACTCAGCTCGAGATGGAAAATAAAATGTGCAACGAATGCACAATGACCCAAGAGGAATGCGGAGAGCCCGCTCAGAAAGAGAAGACGCGAAGAGCCAAGCAAAAGAAGGTCGCCCCACCAGCAGGCAGAGAAGGCGAATGCGAGAAAGAGTTTGGGCTCAGGTGTCAACAACGAGAAGCCTATACCAAGCCCACAAAGGATTGTGGATAAGAACATCTTTGTGAGCGCTCCAAACAAAGGAACACGCTTCGAGAAGAAGGCTGCAAGAAACCCGCCGACTAAGGCAAGTGGTGAAAAGCATATCGTAAACATGCCCCATGTTAGCTATTCGCAAATTGCTTTTAAAATTTTTGAAAAAAGAAAAAGCGTTGGTGTAAAGGTTGCAGCCGTATGGGTACGGCAACACGAACTTAAAAAGGCGAGATATTGTCTTGAAGAATCTGGGGACGATTCCAACGTTCGATTGGACTCACTGGACTTTGCGAGGTAATTCGTTTGTGCGGCCTTGCAATCGCGCCACCTTGGCCATAAAGCCACAGAATAAGATTGTGACGGTCTCCCTTTGTAATCGGCATTGAAGTGGGCGGGATCGAGCCATGATGGATCAGGGCTTCGCGGGGTTTGAATGAGAGGTCGATGGTTTTGCCGGCTGCTTCCACGATGCTTCTACTGCGCATCGCAGTTGCGGATTGTAAAGCAATGGGTCGAGTCGACCGGCAATGTCGTCATGATGTGTCTCCCATACTCGCCACGCATCTCGGAATAGGTCTGCATGCTGATTCCAAAATTGCTTTAAACTTGTGTCACGCATGAGCATCGCTTCTCGCGAGGGCAATTAAAATAGTTTTGCATGTTCATATGAGTTTGAGCGCATGGCAAGGAATCTGGCGACCTTCGTATCAAGAGGTAAGGGCTTTTCGTTTATACTTTGTTTGAGCGCAATGCATTCTTCATAGACTAAGTTAAGCTCAGAAGCATAGGGGACTTGTTGACTCCAGGAGAACAATGCGCGCGAACCCAAATAAGAATCAAATGTTCGTGCTAAGCTTGTTGATTGCGCTCCCATCTTGCGAAAAGCGAAGTGCCGAGAGAAGTATTCAAAAATTCTTGACCGCTTCCGACTCACTAGAAAATCAACAAGGGACAGCGAGAGTGACGATGACAAAGAAGCACATGCACGAGTTCAGCCACCCCCAAAAAGGAGCCCCATGAAAGTAAACGAGAGACCTGGGCAAGAGAAAAAGACAGTTTCCCAAGAAGCCCCAGACTTCAGTCTTCTTTCCCCCAAAGGAGAAGCCCGCCTGCAGAGGTTCGACCTGAACTTCTAAATGCTGTGAAGAATTTTGTATCGGGACAAAGGATCAGCCAAGAGCAGCACCCAAGTGTTGGATGCTCGATCAAGTGGAGAAACAATTAGTGCTTCACACCGCGCAAGCGTAGGCGTGTGCGTAAATGGATGTCGCTAATTTATAACAGAATAGTAGAAACCATCGCTGTCATCGTTGTCAGGGGTCATCAATCTGCCCTCGGGAAGTGAATCGTGCTCGTTTTCCGCACTTAAAACAGAACATGTTGCATACACCAAGCGCCCCCCAGGTGCGAGCAAGGATTTTGCATGTTGAATAAGTTTGGATTGCAGGGCGGTATAATGGGGGACTGAGTCTTCACGAAGGCGAAGATGAATATCAGGCTGGCGACGAAGCGTGCCAGACCCAGTGCAGGGTGCGTCAACGAGGATCCGGTCGAAGCCAGTATCCCGAAATTCAAGTGCGTCAGCCACAACATGACGGATGCCTTTTCCCTTCGGGCAGGCCCGAAGTCGATGTTCGTTAATATCAAGACACACCAATTCACGTGGACTTTGATGTGCAATCAGGCGCGATTTGCCGCCGCCGCCAGCGCACATGTCCAAGACTCGGTGCCCTTGTTCAACCCGAAGGGCAGAAACGATGATTTGCGAACCCAAGTCCATTGGCCATACATCGAGTGCTCTTCCATTTTGCGTTTGATGACCTTTATTGACCTGTTCTAGAACCTCTTTGCGAAGTCGCTTCTCAGCACGAAGCGCACTCGTGCAGATGTCGACAGGAGAGACGTGTCCACCCATGAAATTGCATGCGTGTTGTGGGTCATTGCTTGCAAAGAATGCTGGTCCTTCTTCGAAGAACTTGGAGGATGCAACGCGAGATTCAGGCCCAAGTTTACTGCTGAGATGGCGGCGCATCCATTTTGGCCATGCGGCTTGAGAAGGGTTATAGTCTGCAACACTCGGAACACCATCAAGAAGCTCTTGGTGTTCTTCAAAACCAGGCTTGGTGACGAGTGTTCGTAGTTCAAGCAAGTCACGTTTCCGACGTGACAGCCTCGCATTTTGCCGTGCAGAAAGCGATTCTTTGACCAGGTCTTCCAGCCAGATTTGATTTCGCATGTATCCAAAGATTAAGTCGCGAACACGTCTTCGATCTTTTGCGTAAAGTTTCTTCAATGCCATATTCTTGGAGAGCAATTGTCGAATAGGAGTATTGGATGCGCGCCATGCTGCGAGAGCCTCTAAGAGTATGGAGTGGATTTCCTGAGCTTTCACGCGTCACCTTCACAAATAGGAAGAGGGTTTCAGATGGGTATCGAAAACGCAAGGTGTCACGCAAAGACTCTTTTAAAACACGACAACCGAACTCGAGAGCTTTCTCGTAAGGTATAAATAAAACCTGCCTTATGTTTGTTAAGACAACCCACTTCAGTTAGTGTGCGACATGGATCAAGAGCTCGGTGATGCTTGTCGTGAATATGAATATGCGCTTGAACGCGTGGTCGCTTCTCAATCCGGGCTCGATGATGAAAGTTTGGAAAAAGAGACGATTCTTGGGTTGTCTCGTGCGGAAGAGCTTCTGAAGCGACAACGAACCCGCTATTGGATGAAAGAGTTTTCCTTTTCGCAACCTATTGGGAAAGCTGGCCTGGCTCTTTTGGTGGTGACAGTCTTAGAAATATTCTTCCCTGCATTGATGGGCGAATGGTGGTGGCGTGCCTTAATGTTGTTGGCGTTGGTGCTTCTTGTGGTTTTGGTGGCCATGCGACTCCGCCGGTGGTGGTTCAAAATTGAATCGATTGAATTCGGAAAACATGCGAAGTACGAAAAGTCTGCGAATCGCCAACTTGCTCGTGTGCGCAAAGTACTGAAGTTTTCTAGAGTAAAACCACGGTCGGTATCGGGAAGCGAAAGTGTCTCCGTTCCCTCCTATGTTGATGAAGTTGATGATGTGTAGAACCTTACGATCGATACCCTAAAGTGCAGTGACTCCTACCTTGCCATACTTAAACTGTTCTCAAAAGGAGTCGAAGCGTTCGCTTCGATTTCTTTTGGGGGCCTTACTGCTATCGGGGATCGCACAAGGGATGACACTTGTTGCTGTACCGTGGTTTATTGTTGCGCATTCGACATCCGGGGAACTTTGGAACCGCGCATACCTCATCATCACGGCTCTAATCTTGCCGTGGAGTTGGTTTGCTGGAAAGTTAGTCGATTCTTATCGAAAGAAAGACATCTTTATTGCCGAATACATTTTAGGTGGGCTCACGCTGATGGCAGCCTCGATTCTGTGTCGTATGGGCATCAATATGCTTCATATTGCATTGGGTGTGTTCGCGTATAATTATTTCCTATTTAATATTCACTACCCAGCGCTCTATGCATACGTGCAATCTCTGTACGCGAAAGAAGATTACATTCAAGCTGCCAGTTCAATCGAGATTCAAGGGCAGATTTCAAATATGCTGGGTGGCGTTTTGGCCGCTTTGCTCATGGGGGCCGGGAGCTTTGGTGACTTCTTTGGGGTGAAGCTGGCTTCGTGGGAGCTTAAGGACGTGCTTCTCTTGGATGGGATGACGTATTTATGCGCGTTGGTCCCAATTACTATGATTGCCCGAGACAAATCACCACGCAAAAAGGAAAGACGGTCTGGCACGAACACTACCTTAGAGAAAACAACGATACACCGTGAGAGCGTTTCGTTTTCAGAGGCAATTGATTATCTACGGGAGAACCCAGGGCTTTTATTGATTGGTTTTGCGTCATACCTTCTTTTTGCCGCGATTCTTGTCGAGGGTTTCTACGTGTCACTACTTTACGTGCGCGTGTACTTTGAATCCGGCATCGTTGTATACGGATTTGGGGAAGCATTTTTTTCCTTCGGTGCGCTGGTGGTTGGTGGCGTACTTGCATTCACAACACTTAGAAACAATGAAAGTCGAACGCTCGATGCTCTGATTCTATCGATAGGTTTGGGTTCACTATGCTTTGCATGTTTGGCTTTTTGGCCGAATTCACTGGCTTTCGTTTCCACAATGTTCACGCTCGGCATTGCGAACGCGGCGACGCGGGTGCTTCGCACGAGTTATCTGATGCAGAGAGTTCGTCATGATGTCTACGGTCGCGTGGCCAACATCTTAACATCAAGCAATGTGTTGGCACGTCTTTTCCTTCTGGGACTTGTTGGGCACGGTGGCATGCGTGATGAACCGCGACTCGCTTTTGCCCTTCTCGCTGGGGTGGTCCTGACCGGGGCGATTCTTCTGACTGTTGCCCGTTTTCGCTACATGCAAAAGAAGTGAACGAAATCACCATAAGACCCAATTTCGCAAATCTCCCCAACGGCACAGTTCAAATCATCAAAGCATTCGTTCAATGCATGAACATCAACATCCGGTAAGCAAACGCTTTGACACTCAGGTCCATCGGTATCCAGACAGGTATCAAGGTACCAACATAGTTCGTCCGCAAAACAATCGTTATCCTCATAGCAGATCGCGTACTGAGCTCGAATATTGCCATTCGCACCATCAATTATAACGACATCCGGGTCGTCGCTGTCAATGAAACAGCCAAGGGAGGACACCCAAAGAGTCATCAGAAGCATAATTGGAATTGAAAAGATTCCGCCTACGTTTTGTTTTCTTGAGATGTGACCTTGCTTCAAAAGCTCTGGTTTCCTTATCATTTCGTGTGTGCTCCTTATTGTTCTCGGCGTAGAATCGCGGCGCAGGAGACCCTTAAAGAACTCGTGCCAAGTTACTCATCACCAACCGCCCTATAACTTTGACGTTTCAAACAAGGGTATATTCATTCACTATTTTTGTTCACAATTAGTGCTTTTTATCAACGTGTTATGGCAGAGTTGGGTATGCGTGAGTCGGAAGTACAATGCCCCTATTGTGGTGAATTTCAGATTTTATGTTTTGAAGAAGACCTAAAAGGATCGTGGGTTCAAGACTGTGAAGTATGTTGCAATCCTTGGCAGGTACACTTTTCAGAGCAATTGGGCTTGAGAGTCGAACGAGCACAGTAGGAGGTCTTTGCTATGGTGCAAACCCTACCGATCGACAGCCTCAAGGTTTCCTTTTTCGAGCATTTTAAATCGACTGTAGGATTACTCGTCTTGGCTGAACCCGGGGCTGGTAAAACAACACGAGTTCCTTTCTGGGTTGCACAGGCGCATGAAGACCGTGGAGAAAAGAGACCTTTGATGTTGGCCTTGCCTCGGCGGTCCGTCGTGACCGCGATGGTGCAGAGGTTTCGGGAACTCGAGCCAGGTGCAAGGATTGGCTTTGAAAGCGGGTGGGGCTCTGAGCGTTCGAGAGAGGACACAATTGTCTGTGTGACCTACGGGGTTTTGCAGCAACGCTTAATGCGTGATCCTCTCCTCGAAGATTTCCGTACCGTTATCTGTGATGAAATTCATGAGCGTTCGATTGAAATGGATGCATGTCTCTCTGCACTCAAAGAAATCTCCACATTACGAGAGGACGTGTCCGTGGTTCTGATGAGCGCCACGACAGATGCATCCGCATGGTGTCGATGGTGGGACGGCTTGAAGGTACTCGAATCTCAAGGGCGTGTTTTCCCAGTTGAACAACGTTATGTTGAGGCGCGTAATCGTAATACTGACCTTCGTTTTGATTGTTCCCTTGTGGCTCGAGCTACGCGAGAGCTGTACTCCGAGTTATCTCTCGCAGCAGAGCAATCTCTCGGAAATGTCTCAAATCATGCAAAGGATGTTTCGTGGCAGATCTTAGTGTTCTGCCCGGGGCAAAAAGAAGTGTGGGCGTGCGTGAAGGCTTTGGAGGACCTTCCGACCTTGCCGCTTTTTGGAGCACAATCACGGAGCGAACAACTTCGTGCACTTGCTTACCCCTCCACCTCACGAATTGTTGTGGCCACCAATATAGCGGAAAGCGCTCTGACGCTTCCCAATGTTGCTGGTGTTGTCGATAGCGGTCTGGAAAAAGAGGCACGTTTCGATATCGCAACTGAGGCAACACGCTTGGTCTTGAGACGCATTTCGATTGCGTCTGCGAATCAGCGTGCCGGTCGAGCGGGTCGAGTTCGCACGGGTGTTTGCATTCGGGTGTGGCCTGAGCACGAGATGAAAGCAATGTCACCGTATCGCGAGCCAGAGGTTAAACGTGCCGATCCTCGAAACGCGATTCTGTTGTTGCGTCGTTACTGCGGAGAAACTCTCTCAGAGACAACTTTTCCAACCCCGATTCCTCCTCGTTTAAAAACATGGGCCGAGGCTTCCCTTACAACGATTGAAGCTGAGTTAAAAAACTCACCGCGAATGGAGGCCGCTTTGAATGCAGGCTTCCAATTGGACGCGCTCCAATTTGTGGATCGTGCACTCGAATATGGAATGCTGGATTTTGCGTCAACATGGCTGACTCTGGCTCAAGAGAATTTCCGTCAAGAACGCGAGTCGCTAAACGCATCATTTACAGGGCGGGGGCAATTGAAACGACGCTTGTCTGCGCATGAGCAAAAACTCAAATCGAGGCTCCTAAGACGCTTGGAGACGTTGTCGAAGACCTTCCCGATGCGTGCGGATGTTAATATCGAAAGAGAACTTCAAGGTGTTGAGGAGCTTCTGGTTCGCGGTCACCTTCAATCGGTGGCGAAGCGTGTTCGAGAGAGGCGTTATCAACGTTTTGATGGTGTGCAAGTTCGAGTTCCCGAGGGGATTCATCAAGAATGGATTTTGGTTCTGGCCTTGCAGCGTGCTTCTGCATCGCACGGAGGAACGCTGTGGGCTCGCTCAATTTGGGAGATAGAGAGCTTGGATGTCCCGGCACTCTTGAACTCGATTGTTGTGAAAGGTTCTGTTGCGCAGGTCGATTCAACAGGGCGTTGTCGTGTCTTTGAACAAAAACAATTGGGGAAAATCAAGATCGCACGACGGGAGCTGGAAAAGCCAAACCCACTTCTTATAGACGAAGCCCTGCGTACTTGGTGGAGTGAGAACTATGAAAGACAGCTTAAGCTTGAAGGTGCCAGCAAAATGTTCTTGGGGCGCTACAAACTTGTTCGAGAACGATGCGATTCCGAGTTGCCACAAATTAGCGAGAGCGACATTGCCAATTGGGTCTTAGATTATCATTCGGTCATTCAGAGCGTTCAGGAGCTCCTATCGACGCCAATCATGGATCTTTTTAACGCCCATGTTGATTACAGGACGCGTGCACGTATCGATGAGCTCGCACCTCGCAGCATTTCGAACCCATATCGAACGCGACAGGGAAAACTTGCGCGACGGGATTTCAAGATCGATTACGATGACCCGAGTGGAGAACCGGTACTTAGTGCACGCATTCAGCATCTCTTTCTCTTCACTCAACACCCCTATGTTTTGGGCGGTCGTTTAGCATTGCGAGTCCAATTGTTGGCACCCAACATGCGTCCTGCGCAAGTCACCAGGGACTTACCTGCATTTTGGCAGGGGTCCTATCAAGAGGTTCGCAAAGAACTACGTGGGCGTTACCCGAAACATTACTGGCCAGACCGAAATGAGCTTCAGGAATTGCAACGAAGATCCTAAAGCTGTGTTAAAATCTCGTTCCCAAGAGTGTAACGCGTCTCACGCTATTGCAAATTAGACTCCACAAAAGCCCAAATATCCGCAAACTCATCAATCTGCATTGCGACGGGTTTGCCTGCACCATGTCCTGCTTTCACATCAACACGCAATACAATCGGCGCGCTTCCTTGTTGATTGGCTTGGAGTCTCGCTGCAAACTTGTACGAATGTCGAGGGACAACACGGTCATCGTGATCTGCGGTGGTCACCATGGTCGCAGGGTAGGCTTGCGGTCGAATGTTGTGATAGGGACTATAGGCGTAGAGGGTTTTAAAGTCTTTTGGATTGTCCGAGGAACCGTATTCACTGACCCATGCATGCCCAATGGTAAAGTTTTGAAAACGAAGCATATCCATTACGCCGACACCCGCTATTGCTGCAGATGCCAAGTCTGGGTTTTGCGTTATCGTTGCCCCGACAAGTAGACCACCATTCGAGCGGCCAGAGATGGCAAGACGGCTTGATGTGGTGTATCCTTTTGCGATGAGATGCTTTGCGGCCCACGCAAAATCATCGAAGACGTTTTGTTTCTTATGCAACATACCGGCTTCATGCCAAGCTTCACCAAACTCGTCACCGCCACGAAGATTGGGCATTGCAAAAATATTGCCACGCTCAAGCCATGCAAGTCGTGCTGCCTTGAAATATGGGGACAAGGCAATGTTAAAACCACCGTATCCGTAAAGCATCGTTTTCTGGGGCTGTGACAGGTTCACGTCTTTATGATGAATGATAAACATGGGAACATGCGTGCCGTCCTTTGAGCTGTACCATTCTTGTTTGACCACAAAATCGTTAGCTTGAAACGGAAGAGTTCCCGTGTTCAGGTTTTCGCCAGCACCGGTTTTAGGTTTTTCATAGGGAAGTGAACTCGGGAGATCGACTTTAAAAAGTGAACTCGGGTAGGTGAACGACTGAAAGCCATAGACAAAAGAGTTACTTTTCGCGTTTGATTGGACCTCGGCTACACTGCCCAAAGTAGGCAAGGGGAAGGTCTCAGTAATTCTCCACGTTGCCTTATCCAAAATTTGCATTGTATCACTAGCGTTCTCCATCATCGTAATGAGCCAGTAGTCTTTGACTTGATGCACTCCGGTCAAGGTTGCTTCTTGTTGTGCAAGGAGTTCTGTCCAAAAAGGTGTTTCATGACGGTCAAGGTCGATGGCGACGATGCGCCCTTTTGGAGCTTGATGGTCTGTTTGAAAGATAAAGGTGTCACCATCATTACTGATATATTGGTATCCGGCATCAAAGGCATCCAAGAGCTTGATGATCGGGGTATTGGCTTCGAGTGGCAGAGGTTTCAGGTACACGCGGTTTCGACGGTCTGTTCCGTCCCAAATATGAATGACAAGCCATTGTTCATCCTCACTGACTGTGGGCGAGAAGCCCCATGTTGGGTTTTCCGGGCTCTCGAATAGAGTAATGTCTTCGGACTGTGGTGTGCCAATGCGATGGAGCATGAGTGATTGTCTGGTGTTTTGCTCTGCGAGTTCAGCTCCCGTCTTTGGCGCCGGGTAGCGGCTATAGGTAAACGCGGAAGAATCCGGGAGCCAAGTCGCCTCAGAGAACTTTGACCAATAGATCTCATCGCTACGAAAACTCATCGTCTCAAGGTCAAAGACTTTCCAGGTGCGCCAGTCGGAGCCACCTTCCGATTGCGAAATTGCAATGAGTTTATTATCTGGCGACACACTGTATTCCCCGAGCGACACGGTTCCATCACTGGACCATGCATTGGGATCAACAAGTTCTTCGCTTTTATTTCCAACCCGACGATATAGTTTAGGTTGGTCTGCACCCGGGTTTCTTTGCAGAAAGTAGAGCACATAGTCGCGAAGTTGAGGGCTACTTTGTGTGGTGACCTCAAAATCACGGGTTAAGAGGTCTCGATATGTTTGTACGAGGGGATTGTTATCGAGAATCTTTTGCGTGTATTCGTTTTGTGCAGTGACAAAAGTCTTTGTCTCGTGACTCGTCTCGTTTTCAAGCCACCGGTAAGGGTCAGCAACGTCAATACCATGGTAGGTATCGACGTGATCGACGGTTCGGGAGGCGGGTGCGACTGGCCGCATTGGCTCGGTCTTGGTTTGTGGACTCGATTTCTGAAACATGGAGCACCCATTGATAAAATGGCATAATAGAATCAGTGCACACACCTGACTACATAGTTTACTTTTTAAGTTTGTTGCTTTTGACTCTGTGCGAAAACGTTGCTTCATAGTGGACCTCATGGGCGACTATTTTCGGAAGACTCGCGCTGGTCAAGCGGTCTTGGATTATGCAAAGATTCACTTATGAATTCTGTTGAGTCAAATCGTACTTCAAGCAACATCAACAACGCGCAAGCCGCGATGTCGCTCGAGGAGAAACTTCAAAGCTGGAGTCAGGGCCAATCGTCTCTAAAAGGGATTTTAGAGTATTCGGATGACGAGCTCTATGCGATCGCCCACATTGGATATTACTTCCTCAAACAAGGGAAAAACCAAGAAGCTAAAACCCTTTTTGAAGGTTTGGTGACCATCGATCCAAGAAATGACTATTATTATCGTGCCTTGGGAGTCCTTTCTTTTAAACTTGATGACCCCGAGAAAGCGCTTCGTCAGTTTGGATATGCAATCAAGGTCAATGACAGAAATCCAGTTGCTTATGTCAATCGGGCAGAAGTTTACATTGCCCTCGGGCGGTACAGCGAAGCTTCTCAAGACTTGATTGAAGCCGGTCAACGCTGTGGACGAAGCAGCCCTCAGCTACGTTCCAAGATTGATGCCTTGTTGCAACATGCTAGAAAAAAACAGTAATTAACATTGTTTGTTAAGTTTTGAAGCTCTTTAGCAACGAATTACCCAACCTTGCTCTTACTTTTGCTGGATGGGTCAGCGCAATCTCCAAATATAGATCTGGAGAGTGAAAGTACGAAACATTTCCTGAGAGGCGCCGATATAAAGCTTGAAGACGACTTAGAGGGGAGGAACTCATGTCTGGTATGAATATTTCACACGCAAACGCTGTCGCAGCTTTACAAACAATTCTTGGCCCACAGGGTACAGCAGTTCTCGACCAGCTTGATGGCGTTCAAGATGGTTCGATCTCAGAAGAGGTTCTTCAAGCTTTTGTAGATCAGTTCGAGGCTGCAGGTATTAGTCCTGAAGCGTTAATGGGATTGGCTTCAGCTCAAACGCAAATGCCGGGTATGCCGCCATACATGGGTGGTGGGTATCCACAGGTTGGTGGTGGTGTGAGTCAAAACCAGCAAGCGAACAATGCTATGTTTAATTATCTTCAACAAATGGGAATTGGCGGGATTACAAATATGACGCCTGGAGGCTTTGGTGTTGTTGGAATGAACCCCTTTCTTGGCCATTCCAACGCAGTGACGTCAAACTTCTTGGCATCAAACCCTCAGTTTGGAGCAATCTCAAGTTATATGACGCAAGCCCCGTCTGCGAGTGCAAGTTTTGCGCAAACTGCGAACGCGTTAGAATTCCAAACAATGGGACTACGTTCAAAGGTTGAAGAACTAACTATGCTTGATCCATCTCAGTTTCCTGAAGGGTCACCCGAACGCAAGTGGGCGGAAGCGGCAAAGAAAAAACTCCCCATGTTAATGATGGATTTAGAGCAACAAATGCAAATGAAGCAGATGCTGTATCAAATGATGTCAAATATCATTAAAAAGGAAGGCGAAATAGCGAATGCGATCGCACGAAACGTGTAGTTTAAAACCGTGTGCGGCAAGGATAGAGCTCAACAGAGCTCTATTTTTTTGTGGGTCTATCACTTGAACAAACGCGACATACCGTGCCAACCTAACGCCAACTTGGGAGTGGGTGTGACAGAGGATCAAAAAGGTATAGCGGTGGTAACTGGCATTCCAGAAGTTGACCGAGCTCTTGCCTCGGGTGAGGTCATCGAAAATATGGATGAGTTTGTGACTCAAGCCATGAGCAAATATTCTCGTGATGAACTTCAGGAAATGGTCTCGAATGGTTCTATCCCGACTTTTGACGTTACGGCTGAGCGTGAACTTTCAACTGAAGATATCGTAGCATACCTCAATGGGGATAAATCTCTGGCTGAAATCCAAAACTTTGGAAAACAACAAGCCTTTGCGGTTGCAAACATTGCCTACACCCAGTTTGAACAAGGTAAATTTAAGGTTGCGAAGGAGCTTTTTACAGGTTTGGTCGCATTGGACGATACCGAGGGCTATTTTTTTCGCGTATTGGGGGCGTGCCACGAAAAGCTCGGTGAAGATGATGAAGCCGTTGCAGCGTTGTCGAAAGCCATAGAGTTGGATGGCGCCGATATCTTTGCGCTTGTGACACGTGCCGAGGTTCACTTGCGCCACGCAAGATTTAACCAAGCGCTCAATGATCTCACTGCTGCAATTGAACTTGATCCAGACAAGAAGGACCCAAGCGGATTGCGTGCTCGGGCCCTTGCCGCAGCAACTGCGACGGTGATCCAAGGTGTTTTGGATGAAAGAAATGAAACATTTACTTAAGAGCTTGGCTTAGATTTGACAGAGCTTTCAGCCAAGCGACCCCTGCCTCTTTTACTCGATGCTCTTGATGCCTCGGCTGAAGAGAAGCAAGCATGTGAACGACTTGATAAAAAAGAAAAACTCCCTTTTGGGGTTTCCGAACACTTCCTCACGATGATGGAAAACCCAACGGCGCGGAACGATCCATTGCGTATGCAGGTCATGCCCTCGCTCAGTGAATTCGAATCAACAAGCGTAGAGGGAGACGACCCACTCGGTGAGAAAGCGCTCGAAGAAGTGCCAAACCTCGTACACCGCTATCCAAACCGTGCACTCTTGCTTGTCACCGATCGATGTGCGTCATATTGCCGTTTTTGTACGCGCAAACGAATGGTCGGTCGGGGGCCTACACCCACAAAGGACGACCTGCGAGCTGCATTGCGCTACATTTCAGAGCATGATGAGATTGATGATGTCATTCTTTCCGGTGGAGACCCCTTGGTGCTCTCCGATAAACGATTGCTCGATTGTTTGAGCGCGTTGCGCGCGATTCAATCCGTCAAAATTGTCCGTCTTGCGACTCGGATTCTAACTTTTAACCCGAGTCGTATTACTCAAGAACTGATTGAGTCTCTAAAGCCCTATCAGCCCTTGTATTGGATGGTACATTTCAATCATGTTCAAGAACTAGGAGCACCTACGCGTAATGCGATTTCTCGGTTAGTTGACTCGGGCTTTTCGCTACTGAACCAAAGTGTTTTACTCAGAGGCATTAACGATGATGCAGATACGCTGGCTGCACTCTTTTCCAGCTTAGTCGAGCTTCGCGTTAAACCCTATTACTTGCATCAATGTGACTTAGCGGAGGGAACGAAACATTTTCGGGTACCGATCACGCGTGGCCAAGAGATCATGAAAAATCTACAAGGGCGATTGTCTGGTCTCGCGTTGCCTCAGTATATCCTGGACGTTCCAGGGGGGGCAGGCAAGATAACACTGACGCCCAACCGAGTCTTGGAAGAAAGGTCAGACCAGACCCTTTATGAAGGATCCTTAGGGCATCAAGCCTGGTACCCAAAGTAGTTGGACTTAAACCCTAAACCCTCGAGCTTTTGAATCTACTTCGATTCGCTTCTCACTTCGCACTGAGAACCCGGGAAAGGAACAACCTCAAGGTCTTTCCAGTCATTCAATGAGAAGGGGGTTTGCTCTGTCGCTTTGTTCGTGAGTTGCGTTTCTGTGCCATGAGTTTGAGTCTTGCCAGGTGGTGCGAATGCAAAGCGATTTGCTCCACCGCTAACGTCCATGAGTACCGATTGCTTTAGTCGTTTAAAATCCGCGTCCACAACAAGAATAATTTGTTCATAATGTTCGGATGATTTCTTGGGGCGAATGCTAATATTGATGTCTCCGGCTTCGCCAAACTGACCGGGGAAGCTTCGCAAGTCAAAAGTCTTTTCAACGGGTTCGTCCCCCCAAAGAAAGGCCATGCTTGAACTTAGTTGGTCATCGCGAAAACATGGGTTGGACATCACAACCTTGTCGTCTGGGGAGACAAGCCAAAGCTGCTCTCCATGGATAATATAGCTTTTTGAATCGCTGCCTTCGTAATCCCAACGTAAGCGACCGGGCCGCTCAACTCGAACTCTGCCCTTTGCTGTGGAGCTCTGCTCTATCGCAGGGTGATGGTAGCTTTGAGTGAAGTGCGCATCAAAGCTTGACATTGCGTTGAGAAGTTTTTGGAGCTTTGCGACCTTCGCACCTGCCAACGGAAGGGGCTTGTGATCCTTAAGCGCATCACTTGTGCTACCCTTGGGCGAAGCCTTAACGTTGACCTTCGCCGATGTGTCACTGGCGTGCGACAAAAGCGGCACGAGGCATGTCAGACCAATACCAAGTAAGCTTGTCAGCTTTGTGCGTTGTTTTACCACCATTGCGTCTCCCATTTTTCTATCTTTTGCGTCACTTCGAGGCATTCGTCCACGGGGTTGTGCTAAGGTTTGCAGGCATGGACACCCACCCACAACTGCCCTGATCTTAGCACACTTTTAACTGGGACGTGCTTTGGCGACACGTATTCAAAGAAGGATCAAGGCAGAGGAAGGATTAGAGGTGAGGCAAGAGCTAAAGCGTGGGATTCGATTATGTGAGCTCTGTATATTTTGCGACCCTTGACTTTATCTTCCTTGTCACAAATGGGATAGTCGAATGAGGAGTACAGAATGGCGAAACGTAGCATGGGAATTGACTTGGGAACGAGTAACAGCGCTGCTGCGATTGTTGAGGACGGAAGTCCCCGCGTGATTGCCAACGATTGGGGGGAAATCCTGTGTGCTTCTGTGGTGACCTTTGCAGAGAATGGAGCGACCGTGGTCGGCAACCCTGCAAAGGCGCAGATTGTGACGAACCCCGCTTCGACAGTGTATTCAGCGAAGCGACTTATTGGACGGACCTTCTATTCTGCAGAAGCTTCTGAGGCAAGAGATCGCGTTGGTTATTCGATTGTTGAAGGCCCGAACGCGTCGGTTGAAATTAAAATTCACGGACAACGAATCTCTGTCCCAGAAGTGTCGGCGCATATTATTCGAGAGCTGAAAGCCAACGTTGAAGGACACCTAAAACATCCTGTTGAAAGTTGCGTTATCACCGTGCCAGCGTTCTTTAACGATGTTCAGCGCCAAGCAACCAAAGATGCGGGTCGCCTTGCGGGACTTGAAGTTTCAAGGATTATCAACGAGCCAACGGCTGCAGCACTTGCCTATGGCTACGGGAAATCGATGGAAGCACGTCTTGCGGTTTATGACCTTGGTGGCGGAACATTCGATATTTCAATCCTTCAAATCGCAGGGGACATCTTTGAGGTCTTATCGACATCGGGCGATACATATCTCGGGGGTGATGATTTTGACAAAGCGATTGCCGACTGGATTCTCGAGAGTGTACACCAAGGATACGCTTTGGATTTACGTAATGACACGCGTGCAATGCAGCGTATTCGGGATAAAGCCGAAGAAACAAAGTTGGTATTGAGTGAAGACGATTCTACGGTTGTGACTCTCAATCATCTCGGGCTTGCAACCCAAGAGGGGGGCATCAATTTTAGCGGTGAGATCGATCGACACAGTTTTTCATCTCGGGTGATGCCCCTCGTACAAAGAAGTTTTCAAGTCTGCGACGAGGCCCTAAGTCAGGCTGGATTTGGAGTTGCAGATTTAGATGGTGTAATCCTTGTCGGTGGCTCCACGCGCATGCCAATCATTCGCAGTGCGGTGTCTGAATATTTTAACCGCGAGGTTCATGCCAACGTCGATCCCGATCTCGTTGTTGCCATGGGTGCAGCAATCCAAGCCGACGAGTTGGAAACGGGGGCGGGGCAAGCAGTGCTTCTCGATGTCGTTTCACAAACCTTGCGTGTTGGGACCGTTGAAAATTTTACAGAGCCGGTCATCGAACGGAACACGACAATCCCAATTGAACGCACTCGACGTTTTGTGACCGGGGCAGACAACCAAGATCGTGTTAACATTCGTATCTATCAAGGTGAGGGGCGTGAAATTGAAGACTGTATTGCTTTGGGAGAGTTTGAGATTTCAGGATTACGCGAAGCCAAGCGAGGTGAGGTAACCATAGAAGTTGTATTTAGTCTCGATGCCAATGCGATACTTTCGGTGCAAGCGCGTGATGTTGATACAGGACAGAGCGCATCGACGACAATCCGGCTTGACGGTGCGATGACACAACAAGTGTTTGATGAAGCGAGAGAGCGAATTGAAGCGGGGCTTCCCGATCTTTCGCTTGAAATGCCGAGTTTGGAGGGCGGGCTATGACAGACTTCCGCCGAGAAAAACATTGGCCGCAATTGTTAGGCCTCGCGGATTCATTGGTAAAAATGGATTACTTTCAGATTTTGAATGTTGGCTACGATGCTGAGACGGACGCGATACGAAAACAATATTATATTTACGCTCGAGCATTGCACCCGGATCGATTTGTATATCTGAACAATGCTCAAGTGTCGCAAGCAGTCAATGCGATTTATCGAAGAATGAATGAAGCCTACTTGTGCTTGCGGGATGAATCGAAACGTTCTCGATATTATGAGCGGATTCAGGGTGAGGGCCGCGAAGTCAATCTCCGATACACGAGTGAGCAAGAGTTTTCGGATCAACGCGAGAAAGAAGCGTCGAATGCACTTGTTTCAACACCTCAAGCGAAGACATTTGTGGACCAAGCTCAAGTCGCAATTGCTGCACAGGATTGGTCCAAAGCAATGCAAGCGCTGAAATCAGCAGAGCTTTTTGAGCCGACCAATACAAAATTGAAGGCAGCAATCGCCCAGGTAGCCACACAGCTTGAACGTGATACATAGGTTGGTGCAGAGTCCGATCCTCTTCGTTCTAGAGTTTGGGCCATTTGAGGTGAACCATGTCAAGGGAAGAGTCCAAGAAGCGCCGCGCGTCAACATCAACACGGAAAGCTCGAAAGCCAAAGGGGCCCCTTGGTGCGCGCAATGAAGGAAGGGGACAA
>JAHDBA010000034.1 GCA_020630615.1 Myxococcota bacterium
CCGCATGCGCACTTGCCCCCAGAAAGTCCAACCACCAAAGGGAACTGTAAAAAGTGTTCGAGAGTCCGGGTTGTCCACCGCACAACGCAGAGGCCGATTCGGTAATCCATAAAGGTGTGCCAGGACTGTAATCCTCTATCCAACTCTCGTATGTTTCGATCCACTTTGGTGTTTCGTCGAGGTTCGAGGGCTTCAATAGATTTTCAACATTCGCACTGCGTGTTCGTGGGGTACAGCGTTCAGACTGAGTTGGATAGTAATGCACTGTTAAGGGCCCTTGCATTGAAGCACCTTCGCTCCTTAGTCTTTTAAGAAAGGATTTCGTTCCTGTTGGGATTCCGAAAAAAGGCTCTCCTACGACAGGCCAGCGGCTATTCGCGATACCGCCAAGTTCACTTTCGTCCCCAAAATTCCGCTTGAGCGCATCGACGGCTCTCAGATAATTTCTCGCGGTACCTTTAGCCCCGAGTTGATGCAACAAACCAAACACGAGCCAATGGGCATTGTTCTCATTGCCAAACTCCCAGACATCGGGTTCAAAACCATCTTCTTTCATCGCTGCTGCAAGACGGTCCAACTCTTGAGAAGTCCAAGTTCGACCCTCCATATGGTGAGGGCCAGTCCCAAGATTAAACATTAAATCATGTTGGGTCGTCTCGATAAAATCTTGAAGAGCGCGCAGCTCCGCGTGCGAAAGGTCTTCGCCATCCGTCAATATCGTGTCTTCAGAAACATAATGCACTTTATCTGCCGCAGTTCCTCCTACGCGTAAGATCGAGTCGTGAAGGCGCTGCGCATGCGCAACAAGTTGTGGGTTTGTAAAATCGAGCGCAGGGACTTGTACAGTACCCTCCCCGCCACTCGCAGGTTGAATCGTGTCATCGTTGGGTGCGCTCCACCAGTCTCCACCTGCGACAAGCGCCATATCAATTGTGAAGGACAAAAAACGTGAGTCCACGTCATGACGGTATCTCGCGTCCTCCAAACATATCCGGTGTGCCTCAGAGACCTTGGGCTGATTGGGTTCACTCGCTTTATAACTCGAGTGCATCACAGATTGGCTCTTTTGGTAGGGAGAGTGAATTTTCATGGTTCTATTGTGCGCTGCTGCACACATCAGAATATCGGTAACATGACGGACACACTACATTGCCGATGATGTAATAGTCGCCACTTAACACAAAAAAAACAGCGCCATCATGACGCTGTTTACGATTTAAGTTCTTGTTCTTTTCAGCTAGCGATCTGTGTACTCAGTCACGTAAAAGTCAACGCGACGATTCTTCTGACGACCCGCTTTCGTCTTGTTCGAGGCGATCGGCTTGGTTTCACCGTAACCTTCAGAAGTTAGACGGCTCGACTCAACACCATGCTCAATCAAGAATTCGCGAACAGCATTTGCGCGTCGCTCCGATAAATCTTGATTGTATTGGTCTCCACCACGGCTATCGGTATGACCTTCAACACGGCATTTGGCAATCTCAGGGTGAGCATTTAAGATATGCGCAACCTGATCGAGCAAGTTGTAACTGCGCTGCTTGATCACTGCCTTATTGGTTTCAAAGTATACCGATTCTTTGATTTCAATATGATCTTTATCCAGTGACACCAGACTCTTACCCTCATCGGGGCAACCATCATCGTCTTCATTACCATTGATGATTTCTGCTTCCTCTGGGCACTGGTCTTTATCATCAGGGAAACCATCACCATCGGTATCGGGGCAGCCTTCAAACATACGCGGCCCTGGCGCTTGAGGACATTTGTCGTCAGGGTCAAGAAGACCATCACCGTCCGTGTCAGGTACTTCGTCTACCGGTGCTTCTTCTGCTTCAACCTGAGGGCAACCTACACCTTCACTCGAGTCACGTATACCAGGTGTTTCTGGGCATTCGTCTTCGTCATCAACAATACCATCACCATCAGAATCGTTCGCACCTGGGCAGCCAACTCCATCTTCAGAATCACGAACACCTGGCTCGTTGATGCACTGATCTTCGTCATCGCAAATTCCATCACCGTCGCTATCGGCACAACGTTGCGGTGAGAAGCGTAGGCCACCAAACACACGCCAATCTGGGGTACCTGGCCCTGAAAGAATTCCTAAACCACCGCCAACAAAGAGTTGAAAGGCGCGGCTGACGTCGTAGTGAATCCCCGCACTCGACTCAACATTCACTTCGTATTCTTCAATATTTGCAACTTCTGGCGAGATTTGCATCTGTCCACGAGTCGAAATATCAAATCCGAGCGGTACACCCGTTTTTGGCCCAAGATTGTAACTCAAACCGATTCGCGCATCGAGATCGTGCCCAAATGTCGCTTGAATCGCATCATAGTTCGGGAAGCGTAGCAAGGCACCCGCGTTCAACGCCCACTTGAAACCGCCTGCATGATGCTTCGAAAGTGCCAACATCGGTGCCGCTTTAAAAGTATCTTCACCGACGTACTGCGCGTCTCGATATTGGAAAGGGAGCCAAACATGGCCAAGAAGTGCAAGGTTCACGCCCTGCCCGCGCTGGGAAAGAATCCTTAGCTTCGGAACGATTCGAATGTTACTGAGTCCGAACCAGTTATCGAGCGTGGGACTCGTTTTGTCCGCACCCGTAAAAGTTTCACCCGACTGGTAAATCATTATCGGTAGTTCAACGCCGACCTGAATCCAGTTGGCCAACGAAAGCGAAGCAGTCAATGAGGTCGCTGCACGATGTCGCACCAGCCGGCCAAGCGTGTTGGATGTATCGTTTTGCGCAATAATCTTGAGTGGGTCATCCGCATACCAACCCCAAAGCGCAATATCAAAGTCTAAGTTTTGTCTCACATCACCCGACTCAACATCAATAATACCTTCGCGATCAAGCGCAGGTCTAAAGGTCTCTGCGACAACCTTTTCGATGTCGCCTAAGTTGTTCTGCGCCATCGCACTTCCCGATAGAGCAAGCGACAGTGCCGCTATCATTCGTGTCAAATTGGTTTTGATCATCCGTGTGACTCCTTCATTTATAAAACCTCTGCAAGGTTAAGCCGATCGCTGAGCACATAGCAATTTCTCAGCATCAAAACTTTTAGAAATAAGATACTTCAAAACGACAATTAAAAAAGCTCCAGTCAAAACTGGAGCTACATCCTTTTTTATATGTTTTTCAACCCATCAAGGGTCGCGTCTTCGAACACACAAGAAACAAGCGAGCGCTGCAACCGCAAGCCATCCATCCGCACCTGCCGAGGCGTTTCCACAATATAAGAATCCCCCGCCCGCGAGTTCGATATCATTGCTGCCCGTGTTCTCATCACCATCACCATCACCATCATCGTCGATATACGAACATACACCAGCATCACAGAACTGATTCAAGCCTTGGCAATCGCTATCAATACTACACAATACGGCCGTACATGTCGGGCTATCAAGTGAAGGCGTGCAAGGGTCGTTGTCATCGGGGTCATCTGCACCCGTGAATGTGTCACCGTCCGCATCGATGTCTCCAACACATGTTGCAGCAGATGTGTTGGGGTCGCATTCATTCATCGGGTCTGAACCCTGATTGATTTCGTCGCCATCGTTGAACCCATCGTTGTCGCTGTCTGCAAGCTCAGGATTGGTTCCAATCCCATTCTCGACATCATTGGTTAGACCATCGTTGTCTTGATCGCATTGACCAGCACTCGGATTTGGGTCACATGGGTCAAGCGGGCTACTCCCACCCAATATTTCCGCACCATCATTCAAACTATCACCATCCGTATCCGGGTTTAAGGGGTCGCTCCCTGCATCAAACTCGTCAGCATTATTCAATCCATCCGAATCGCAATCGCCAGCCGTAATTGCGAAAGGGTTTGGGTCACATGGATCGGTCGGATTCGAGCCTTGTTGATTTTCTTCGGAGTCCGTTAACCCATCGCCGTCCGAGTCGACATCCCCACCGGACGTACAATCCGGAAGTACATCAACGGGGCCGTCACAAATCCCATCGTCATCGGTATCGGGATCATTGGGGTCGGTCACATTACCCGACACTTCTGTGCCATCGCTCAAACCATCATCATCGCTGTCTGCGTCCGTCGGGTCTGTGCCTTCCACCACTTCTTCATCATTGGTCAGACCATCATTATCTTGATCGCAACCTCCAAAACTCGGATTGGGGTCACATGGGTCGTTGGGGTCGCTTACAGGTGAACTAAGCTCTACATCATCATCGACACCGTCACCGTCACTATCAGGGTTAAGCGGATTCGTAGCGTGAACATTCACCTCATCGATATTGGTGAGCCCATCTCCATCACAGTCACCGGTCGGAATTGCTGTCGGGCTCGGATCACAAGGGTCATTTTCGTCCGTGTTATTCAATATTTCATCCGCGTCTGAAATACCATCGCCGTCACCGTCCGGGCTTGTAGTGCAACCCGGCGCTAAGGGGTCTGGGTCACACGGGTCGAGAGGGTTGCTCCCTGTTCCAACTTCTGTATCATCATTGAAACCATCACCATCCGTATCAACATCGAGGGGGTTTGTGTTGTGAATCGTATCTTCATCACCGTTGCTTAAACCATCTCCATCGCAATCACCCGATGGTACAGCGGTCGCACTCGGGTCACACGCATCGAGTGGCGACGTACTGTCGATGACTTCTTGACCATCGTTCACGCCGTCCCCATCGGTATCTGGGTTCTCCGGGTCCGTTTGCTGACTTTCCTCATCTCCGTTGCTGAGACCGTCATTGTCACAGTCACCACTGGCAACTGCCAATGGGTTTGGTGTGCAGGGGTCGTTGTCATCGTCATCTAAACTTTCAGGGAAGCCATCTCCATCCGCGTCGACTCCACCGCAACCCGGTCGGGTATTGTCGGGGTCGCAGGGATCCAGCGGGTCGCTCCCACCACTCACCTCATCGCCATCATCTACACCATCACCATCGGAGTCTGAGTTTTCATTGTCGGTACCTTCCGCAATTTCTTCAGCGTTGGTAAGGTTGTCATTGTCGCAATCGTTTGAAAGAAGTGCGTCCACGTTCGGTATGCAAGTGTTATTGTCATCCGGGTCGCTTCCATCCGGTGTTCCATCGCCGTCACTGTCGCACTGGGGGATATTGTTGTTTGGGATACAGGGATCTTGAGGATCCGGATCACCCAGGTCACCTGTCCCATCGTTATCTAAATCTTCTTCAATGCATAATGAACTACAACCGTCGCCATTTTGATTATTGCCATCGTCACACTCTTCACCTAGGCCTCGCAAACCATCACCGCAGCCTGCGATCAGCGGCACTCTGGCTGCAACGGAGCCAATACTGCCAATGACGTTACGACTAAAGCGTTGCGCCCCAGCGCGAATTTCGCTCGCGCGCTCCGAACGTACGATCATCGAGACAGGTCGGTTGAATGATGAACCATAATCGATCAGAAGTCGAAACTCATCGACAAAGGTTGCTGCCAAAAAATTACACTTCCATGTCACTTCAGTTTCGCCGTTTGCTAAACTTGTGATCACCGGGTCTTCCCCAGCTGTAGCAGTACCTGTTGCTCCACGGTCCCCTTCGGTATTGCGAGCGTTGGCATTGTAGTCGATCGCTGCAACACCCAACGTTGTATCCGTTGCCACAAGTTCATTCGTGAGGTCCACCGCGCCAATGACATTAACCCCTGCAGGGAAAGTCACAGAGTTTTCGCCTGTGTCGCGATTGCCCGCTTCGCGTGTCGGCCCACAGCGAAATAAGAGGGATTGTGAAAAGCGACCATCGTCACTGTCAGCTGTTAAAAGCGATAGACTAGATCCGGTCGTATCGGGAGGTGTTGCTCCAAACGATTTTTCACGAACAATACTAATCATCGCCTCATCTGTGGGGCCACCGTTCGCGCCGACCGGTGACACGGGGCTCCCCTGCTGAAGCGCAACGCCTGCGCCCGGAGTCGCCCAAATTACAGTGTCTTCAAAAGGCGCAAGCTGCGCCTGCGCACCCAACGAACTGAGTCCACTGACCAATGCTGCCCAACAGAGCGTTTTTCTTGAATATCGAAATGACTTCATAATCTACCCACCTTGTTTCAAAACTAGATTAACGAGGCAGGGCAAAACAAACTATTTTTGATAAAAGATGTGTCTCATGATGAGATAAGGGTCTCCGCACTGCATGTCAAAGCTTCGTGAGACACTGCATGCCGACCTCTGCTTACATCTCGCACATCTCTCTGACCGAGGATTCGATTCATCTTTTTTGCCATGATAGAGAGATGAAAATTGTTGGACCTAAAACACAACCTTATATTGAAAAGCCGCAAACGAATGATGGCGGATGGCGACAACCTGCTGCGGATACATTTGCCGTGAGTATTGGCAAAATTGAGTACGAGAACGATCACAACCAATGGGCCGAAACCCGCTCTAGAAATTTTGCTGAAAGCCACTTCGAGCATGTCCTTTGGGAGGCTCCAAAGCATGCTTCTGAAGTCACAGAGTTGGCCGCCAAGCTCGTGGAGAACTCGGGTTGTACAATCGATTTCTTGCGATTGGATGGCCACGGAAATATCGCCCGTCAAACGATTGGATCGGAAGAAGTCGCCCTCGATCTTTCGAATGTCCATGATTTCGCAGAGTCGTTATCACCCTATTTATCCCATGGCGCTCATCTTCAACTCACGGGATGTTCTGTCGGGTTTGGCGGTGCAGGGCTCATCTTCTTGAAAGCACTGCATAAGGCTTTTTTGAGCCAGGGCAAAGACATTTCTATCGAAGCCAAGATTACGGATGGCAAAGGTGGTGGCGGTGAAGTCAGTACGACGCAAGGTGCGTTCGTTGAAATCAACACAACCGGAGTTTTCTATCGTGGTGGCGACACACCGCTGCATGACACGGACCGTGAACAGACGAGGAATTGGGCGTTAGGAGATCTGCAGGCCAAATACAATGGCGGAGGCAGCCTTGTCGATAAACTCGAAGGCATGACGCACCAAAGACTTGCAAAGTTCAACCATGATATACGTTTCGGAGCGTTACTCGAACTCAACAGTGGTGAAGAGTGGAGGTGCTTGTCGCCTTCAGAACAATCGTCTCGAGATACACTAATCGAAAACGTATTGCGCTCCTTTGATGTTGATGACGATGCACAACTTGATTCTGCGGATATTGCAAGACACCTACTGGCAACGGAAACCCTCGACGCGAATCTTAACCTCGAAGCACATCGGCTTATTGAATTTGAGGGCTACCAGATGATGGAGGATTACCTTTTAGACGTCGAAAAGTCTTCGCGCTGTGAAGACTAAAACAAAGTTCAACACAAGAAAAGCTTTAACGTCGGCTCGCAATTTTTTCAGCGACGAGGTAGCCACCCACGGCTGTCGCTAAAGTGCTTTGCCCAGGAAACACACTATCGCCAACCATGTAATGTTTGTCTTCAAGCTCGGTCACGCGTTTCGCACGGTAATGATGCAACCCGGCCCGTCTTGGGATTCCGCCTACTGCACCCTTGGGCCGACCTGTAAATCGTTCAAAGGTTCTCGGTGAACCCGTAAAGCGTTGAACAGCCTTCGCTGCAAGTTTTGGTGCAAACGCTTCAATATTTTGCCACATTCTCTCTTGCACTTCGTTCACAATTTGAGGGTAAGCATCATCGTTTTGGTCTTCGATTCGGATATGTGTTGAGACAACAAAGGTACGAAACCCCTCTTCTGCTTTTTCCCCTTCATCACGCCCACTCACGGAAATAAAAATGTGTCGACCATAAGTCATCTCAACATTAAGAGACTCCGCGATTTCAATGTGAAAAGGCTCCTGGGCCCAGGATTCGTCATCCTCGCAAACCCCATAGAGCATGACAGCGCCCCAGGCTTGTTCGAGTTGACGCGCCATTTTTTGCAACTCGGTATTCTGCCCCAGCTCAGGGCGCAAGCTCCAAAGTGCCTGAGGCACGAGATTGGATACAACGTGAGTGGAGCTCACGTTAGCTTTACGGCCTTGAGCGACATACCCCTTGCCCTGTCTTTTTAACTTTCGCACTTCGCTGACCGGTAAAAAGACTCCATCATTCAAAACAACCTGCTCCGCCATTTTATTCGCAAGTGCACCAATGCCACCATGAATATGCCCGGTACCGCGTAGCGGGTAATCGAGTGCTACCATGGCGAAAAAGGCTTCAGCTTCTTGCGTTGAACATTGCAAGGTAATCTGACAGAGCGCATCCAAATAGGTGACGAGCTCGTGCTCTTGTTCAAGTTTGTAACTCTGCAATACTTTCGAGAGAGGCTTACCCAACCACTTCATATATCGAATTGCCGAGGCTGCACCCAAGAGCTTTTGCGCTTGTGCGAATGCCCCACTGCGCATCAATCCTGAAAGGAGAAAGACTTTTGGGTTATCAAATAGAGGCCAAAACGAGTCCGCAATCGCTTTTTGCGCATGGAGAAAGCGTGAAAGTGCGCGCTGGTTTTCTGGCGAAACCATGGCGTATAAGGTCTCGTGAAGTTTAGACCGCGTATTTTGAACCGAGTACGAGCGTACACCAATCTGAAAGCGTATGAGTTCTTCGTGTGGAATAAAATTGAGATCCCATTGATAACGCTCAATCCAATGGTGAAAGAGCTGCCCTGGTGCAAAGCCGCTAAAGAGGGTTGCACCCGACTCAAACTTGTACCCGAAGCGGGAGAACGTTGATGCGCACCCGCCCGCGTAGTTCAGGCGTTCGGAAAGACAAACCCTAAGACCGAGCTCTGATAATCGAAGAGCAGACGCAAGGCCACCGAATCCACTTCCAATCACATGTACGTCGCATTCTATTTCTTGCATTACAGCCCTCTTCAACTCTCGTTCTTTTCTTCAAGTGGCGCACTAATCTCATCAGAGTAAACCTTGCTGTTGAGGTGCGAGACTCCTTCCCTGCCCTAAAACGAAAAGAGTGTTTTTAAAGATCTCATTATCTTCTTTCTTTTTTTCTGGCGTACGTTTCGCAAGTGAGCGCAGTGGCATTGCCAATCGGACATTCCCTTGAAGGGCTTCTTGGTGACGCTCCAAGTATGCCCAATACAATCGTGTCACCGGACAATCTTTCTTCGGGTGAAACTGACACCCCGTGCAATAATCAGACATCGTATCAATGTATGCTGCCCCAGAGATGTAGGGCTTGGTTGTCATCCAATCGCCGAGTGCGAAGCACCCCATTCCAATTACGTTGGGCTCGACCACCCAGTCAAAGGCATCGACATATGCAACCCAAAACCAGTGCGATAAGTCTTCGGGGTCAATATCAACGAGTTGTGCAATATTCGAAAGAATCATCAAGCGCGTAATGTGATGAGAATACCCGGTGCGCCATACATCTTTTAATACGCTATCAAGACAATTGAGCCCCGAAGGAGTTTCATTCGCCCCCCAAAACACTTTGGGGAGAGGTGTGTTCTGATTCAAAAAGTTCGGCCGCATCGTGAGTGCTTTTGGGTTATGAAGCTTTGAGAAATCACGGAATCCATCGCTTTGAGAATGGGCATGATGCATAAACTCACGCCAACCGAGCACTTGACGAATAAAACCTTCTCGAGAGTTCAAGGGCGCATCTGCTTTTTCAACATCAATGCAGACGTCCCGAGGCATCAGCCGATGTTGGTGCAAGAGCGTGCCAATGAGAGCATGAAACATATTGGGCTCACTGCCTACCATGGCATCCTGATAATCGCCGTAATATTCAAGTGCATTCTCGAGAAACCACTGCCACAAGGATTCGATGTCTTGACGACGCGTGGGAACCTGCTTAGGCGATAACACTCCAGGATGGCTCGAATACTGTGATTCAATTAATGCGACGACTTCGTTTTCGATAGCACCGACAGTAAAGTGTAAGCGCGGCGGGACTCCCACTTCGCCTTTGAACTTTTTGCGGTTCATCGAGTCGTAAGAATACTTCCCCCCGAGGGGTTTATTCGATACGTCCATCAAGATTCCGCTTTCTTGACGCGCAAGTCTGTAGAACTTATCCATTTTGTAACCAGATTTCACCTGAGACTTTAAAAAGAGGCGTGCTTGGGTGAGCCAACCATGATGCCTTGTGAACTTCATATGGTTCTTTTCAACAAGGGCTCGTAGGTTTTCGCGAAGCTCATATTCCGCTGGAAGCGCACACTGAATCTCGCGTTGCTCATCAGTGGCGAATTGCAATAGGCACGATGCATAATCTTGGTCTGAAAAAAGATAACGAACTTGATAGCCGGCTTCTGCGCATTCCAGAGCGAAGCATCGTTGCTGTACGAGAATCCAATAGAGTTTTTGTTTATGGTAAGGGCGTTGGCGTGGTTTCCACGAGGACTCAATGAAAAGAAGTTCAACCTCTTTGGGGTCAGAATCCCCACCCCAGACCCTTGGGTTGAGTTGATCGTAGGGCACATATCGCGAAAGGGATGTCTCTCTTTCGCCTCGTTGCTGAAGCTTCATTTTTAACTCAGACAAAAAGACTTTTGACACATCGCCCCCCTGTGTACAGGATGCATCAGCAGAACAAAGGTCACAAAAGATACTTTTCATTTCTTTCGTATCTGCAAGGAGCAAGGCTATGAACCGATTTGAACCACGCCCAGGCTTAGTGTGTATTGGCCAACCAACACGCGAGGAGGCCTTGGAAATCTTGAAGAATGTTGCGCCAAAGCTTTGGTTGAACCTCCGAACACATGCTGAAAGCGGTCAGATTGAACACATGGAAAGTTTAGTTTCTTCGCACGGTGGAGATTACCTGCACATCCCCACGCGGGGGCAAAGCGATATTTCATTTAAACACGCGGAGTTGATACAGAGCAAGATAGAGGCTATCTACGACGGATCGATTGTTCTGCAATGTGGCAGTAGCAACCGAGTCGGTGCATTGCTTGCTCTTCAGCATTTTCAAAAAAATCAAGATGCGGACGCTGCGATCCGCTATGGAAAAAACGCAGGGCTCAGTGGGCTCGAGGAAAAAGTCCGCGCATTACTTGTTTAAACAAAAAGATCGGTTCTCACCATCGAAATCCAACGCTCAAATCCACGCCAGCCCCCACTGAAGACACCCAAGCGTTTTCTCCTGATGCGTTTATATCTTGAAAGAGGCTTGTGTTCAGGCGGGCACGACTTTCGACAAAGTAGCGTTGCCCGAAGTCATACGAAGCGGCTATAAAAGGTGATATGACAATGATACCGCTTGTTCGCGAACTTTCTGTTGCCCGGTTTGCAGTGAGTTGTTGAAAGAGAAAGTCATAGCGACCTCCCACCCCGCCCATCAGGGTTAATCGACGCCAGGAATAAGGATAAGCCAAGTCCAATGAAAGCCCAAGTCGATCGCTTTGATTTTCAAGATATCGATTTTCGAATATCGTACGACACCAGCGCCCGCCCAAACTTAACTGCAAAAAGCGAGTGTCGATATCAGTGTTCAGTGTTGGACCGATACACAGGCTGTCTCCATCATAAACTGGCATTTGATAGAAAGTTCCAACACGAGCAGCATAACTAAGCTTCTTTGTACTTCCACCTTTCCGAACAAGCGCAGCATACTGATAGCGCTCCAAATCTTCAAAACGTACTTCATGACTTTGCCCGCTCTTAAATGAGACACGTCCTTCATAATAGGCGTTATTGCTGCGAAGCTGAACTTCATGTTGGCCCTTAGGCAATGCCAAGGTGCGGATTTCATGTTCGGCGGGTATCTCAGCCAAAGCACCACCGCGATGCCCTTTGTTAAAAACAAGTACTTGAACAGCGTCGGGAAAAACCCCTTCGCTCAAACCCTTTGATTCACCCAACGAGGTAACGAGCACATCATTCTTTCCTTTGAGATCATAATCGAATGTAGGGTGTTGCGTACCCACGAGCGTGCGCGAAGACGCCTTTAATGTCTGTGCATATGCAAAGCGATAAGCTTCTTCCAGCGTAACGCGACTGTCCTTGTTGGCGTCTGCGGCTCCACGCGCCCCTGAAACCCAATAGTGCGTAAAAAATGAGCCTGACAATTTATCGCTCTCTTGCGCGTCTTCTCCAGCAGAGGACGCACTAATCATCACCATTCCTTCAGAACGTATGTTTTGGTTTGCGTCATAACTCTCTACGCTAAAGTTCTGGCCCACACGAAAACCCTTGAGCCCCTTCACTCCAGTCATGCCGCCCGAACGGCATGCGTCGACCAATAAAAAGCGGAGTGCTGCTCGTGAACTTTTGACCAAGCCTTTAAGTTTATCAAAGCCAAGTGTCGATGAACCAAGGTGCAAACCTTTGGCGTCACCATGACCGCTGTAGTAAACCCATAAACGGTCATAGCCATCGCTTTCGCTCAAACGTTCGTTCATCTGGATGAGTTTTGACTCAACTGCATCTGCACTGCGGTCGATCAAGATTTCTATATTCGCATCAGGCACATTCATGACGTCGCGAAACAAATCTTTCATGCGGCGAACATCACGCTCAACATACGCCAAGGGTGTTTCACCTGTGGCACCTTCATGATGACCAAACAGTATGACATAGTCTGCTGCGCTTGCTTGCCCGCAAAGTAATAGAACGAGGCCAGTTATTAGCGCCTTGAATGGCAAAAGTTCCAACAAAGTCCACTTTTGCATTATTCAAAGACCAAGCGTCGTGTTTCCGTTGTACATCGCTTTAGGATTTTCGCGAGATGACTTGCATCAACTTTGTCACCCAGCTCGGTCGCAAACTTGTTGTCACATAGCGCAACATGCAAGAGTTCAAACTCACCGACAGGCTCAAACTTGAGTGCACCAGGGAAGTCAAAGCGCCGACCCTCGACATCATAAAATGAAGGTTTTGATTGATACACTTCACGTCGCCCTTTCGAGTCCTCGCCAATTAAAATAACTCGTTGTGCGCGACTCGCCGGTGCAGAAGCCTGTGGGGAATTGAATAGTGCTCGTATTTTATAACTCTTCTCATTCGATATTTTCATAGAAGGCGGAACTTCGCGCACTCTACCTTCTTTTTCTTCAAGCACGTGGATCTCAAGTGCGCGCGTTTCCCCCTTCCTTCGTACGACTCCTGGTTGATAACCCGGCCCCGAAATTGCGGAATCCTCTGCAATAAAATTGACTCCTACCACTGCAGCAAAAGCACACATCGTGAGCCCTGCAAGAGCACGCCCAGTAAGCACGTTTGCCATTTTTTCGAAGAAAGATGCCCTTGCCAACGTTTCGGATTCGATAGCCACGTTTTCTCTATTCCTAAGCCAAGCTGGTAGTTCGCGTGCTTGAAACTCGTCACGTAGTGATTCAATTTCAACCACACGATCATTGAAAGCTTTATTCTGCGCTCGACGGGCTTCGAAGAGTTTCATCTCGTCAGCACTAAGCTCGCCTCTAAGTGCTTTATCAATAACCAAATCAGATATTTCGCTTTCATGTTTCACGCAGTACCTCCTGCGACATTGGTTTGGCCAAGTCTCTGTGCAGTCTCAACAATCCGATTGAGTCTTTTTGAGACATTTCTGCGACTCATTTCCATAACCTCTGCAACCTCGCTCAACTTCAACCCGTCCATAAAACGGTACACTGCAATCTTGGCGTCATCTTCCTCCAAGTGATTGAGTACTTCTTTCAAGGCAGCAGTCTCATAAGGTCCGGATAATTTTTGTTGTTCAAGCATGGGTTTGACCTGCTCTTCGTTGAGTCTACGTCGAGTTTTAGAATTTCTCATACGGTTGAAACAATGGTTAGTGGTGACACGGTATAAGAATGTCGTCGGTGAGCTTTCCTCTCGGAAAAGCTTTGGATTTTTCATCAATTTCATGAACACTTCTTGCAAAACCTCTTCAGCATCAGCTTTAGATTTCAAGAGGACCTCTGCACGCCGCAGCACGACGTCACCATAGTTACGGTAGAGGTTCTCAATATTCATCATTACAACTCGATTGCTTCGAAGAGAGGTATTAAACGCTCTAGTGCACTTTTCGTATTCAACGTGATATCAAAACTCACATTCGTCGGCTCGTGAATCGCAGAGCTCTCGAGTTCGTTTTGATTCGTAGGGTACAAGGGCTCGCACGCTTCGTAGACTTCTGAATACGATGCGTCATCAATATATTGACCGTTATGATAGGTTCCGCTCTCATTCGAGTTTGAGTCAGCCGATGCTTCATTCACAGAATTCGACTCTGCTTCAATAGCGCCTGTTACTCCACTATCCATACATTCGTCGTAAGCTTGAACCGCATCATTATATGCTCGTGCAAGTTCCTCATCGGGCGCTCCCCATACGGACACTAAAACACTCTCTTCATTCGCAAACTTTTGAAAGACCAATACATTGTCTTTAACATTGCCTTTAAGTCCACGATCGAAGTCGCGCAATCTACAGCCTTCCGGTACCAAGTCTTGTGCTTCAGGGCCAAGGTCCCCGACAGCGGCTTCGAGGTAAGGAAAGCAACGCTTGACGTCAAAATTTCGCTCGTGCGCCATCACGAAACCGAAGTAGACATAAAAATCGCCCATCGCTGCCAACTCTGGGTTGTCATCATTCTGTGGAACAATGCGCATTCCCAAAGTATCATGTGGAAGTTCATATGCTGTCAGAGAAAAACTCGACGGGAATTCACCCTCGACTTCAGTCGAGACAACACGAAAGCCGTAATCTCCTACTTCTTGCTTCTCAAAGTCAGCATCTCCTTCGGGACCGTATGCAAACATAATGAGCGACACCTGCACGTCATCAGAATCTACACTGGAGAGTTCTGTGGAAACCTCGCCCTTTAACTCAAGAAGCGGCTCACCCAAATAGCCCGTATCGGCGATAGGGTCGCACCCAATGGCAAAAACCACCATCATTAAAGTTGAAAGGCTACTCGCTAAAACATTTATTCTTCGTGAAAGGTTCATTCTAAGTCTCCTAGTCATCTGCACACCATTTTGGCGTGCTTATCTCTTAAACACGTCAACCCGCGATTATGGGAACATCGAGTTAACTCTCTATCGAAGTATTGTCTGTTCGATAAAGGTATTTACGATTCGAAACCGCCTTAAAATATATCAATTAACTCAAACAGGGCTTCGAGCCACTCATCCACCGGTTTGTCACTTAATTGCAATATGTAGTTAATATTGCTCGAATGTCGAAACTGAGAAATGTATACTGCTTCGTCGCTTGGAAACTCACATGCGTGCCTTAACGTCGATTCTTCTTCTTCGCTAAATACATACTCCCGGCTGCCATTGCTTCGGGATTCAAATATTGCGTTAAGTGCGTCATCTTTACAACGCGCATACCGATCGACTGCTTCGATGTGCTCTGCTTTAAGTCTGGCGTCTGGTGGACCGCGATCGACAATTACAACATCTTCAAGGGTATCAAACTTGATAAACCAAAGCACGTGTTCTTCCACAGCCCCTAAAAGATTGTCTTCGAGTACTTGCGATTCACAATGGAGGGGCATTTCTCCCTTGGGTTGCGGGATCCAAACTTCCCCGAAATCAATCTTATGATGGTACAAAAAACAGTTGCCAAGATCATAGCCTTCTTTGTGTGCTACCAGGACACCACTGTATAAGTGTGCCGTCGTTGCATCTGATGGCACCTTAACATTCGTGAGATGCTCAAGTGCTTCGCTCCATTCATCATCCATAACCATCCCTAATCCAAAGTCATCGCTTGGTAGGTGATGGGCCAACAATGTGAACTTTGCGGGAAATGTTCCGGTGATCTCAGTCGATATTGTGCGAAGCCCGGACTCCCCAAGAACTTGTGTTTCGTATTCGTCGTCTGGGAGGCTTTCAAAGCCAAACATAAGTAGAGAGATCTTGATCTCGTGAGACAGACGCTCAGAGAGTTCACTTGTGACATGTCCGTTCAGCGCTAAGAGCGGCTCACCCAGATACACGCTACTGGCGACCGGGTCACATGCCTGAACACTACTCAATGCGGCAATTATGCAAAAAGGCAAACAATATTTTTTCATACTGGAAGAACAATACATCGTGCTTGGTATTATACAGCTTTGTTACATTTTGGCGGGAAGCTTGTTAATCTATTCGCAAATCGATACGCGGGAAAACGTTGGTAGGTTAAACTCGGGAACGTAAAAAACGAACCCGGGGGGCTCGTTTTTTTGTATCGTCTCCTGATAGTCGCCTAGAAAATATCAATCATTTCAACCAGTGGTGCTAACCATTCATTGATAGATGCGTCAGTTAGGGTCAACTCATAATCAACTGTCATCGGGTCACGAAACTGGGAATAGTAGAGGGCATCATCATCAGGGTATTCGCAAGACTCCAAGTATAAATCATACTCATCAGAAGTGAGCTCTACACCATCGATTTCGATGAAAGATATATTTTGACCAGCCTCTGCTGCTGCTTCAAAAGGATCTTCTGTACGAGCAGTGACGATAGAGTCTAGTGCTTCTTGTTGACACCGCTCGTAATCCTGGGTTGAACGTTCATAGGCTTCTTCTGCTTCACGGCTTGGCGGGCCCATATCAACAATATGAAGCTCCTCACTCACATCAAATTTCACGATTAAGAGTGCATGATTCTCAACGGCACCGTGCAAACGTGTCTCAAAAGCGGCTTCAGTACAATCAGCATTTATACTACTTGGCCCCATGAACCCAGTCTCAAAAGCGTGTTTGAAACATCGGTCGATATCAAAGTCAGTGTCGTGGGCTATCATCATTGCGTTGTAAACATGAAAACTCGAAGCGCCAGTAGGCACATTAATGCCGAGCACCTCTTGCAGCTCTTCATCCACTTCATCAATCCCAAGCTTGTAACCAAAATCATCACTCGGTAACTGCTCTAGTGTGAATGCAAACTCACCCTCGGGCATATCCGATATTGCTTTCGTGATTGCTCGAACATCGAAACTTGCAGCCTCTTCGTCTGCCCAACTGTCTTCATATTCAAAGGGCGCGGTAAGAAGCATCGACACACTCATATTTTCAAGGTTGGTCAGCTCGGCTTGATTATTGATCGTACCCGATAGTGTAAAAATACTATCGTTTGTTGTTTCGCTAACGTCGTCTGAAGAACATGCGAATCCTCCTAGAGCTCCTGCAAGGCACAAGGTAAGTGTTGACAAACGATTTGCTTTTTTAATTTTCATTTCTAACTCCCATATTTCGCCCTGTCTTTCGGGCTCATTTTTTAGACACTTCAGTCCATAAAAATGGGAACTTCTTTTCTATATTTTTTAAAAAAAAGAGCAGCTACGGGAGTCAGGAATAGAGTCAATATCCTCTTCACTCAAAATGTTCAGGACTTAGATAAGCTGCGTCATTTCGAGTAACTTGTACAACCACACATCGAGTGGGTCATCATCAATATCAAGTCGATAGTTGATTTTATCAGGTGTATTGAATCGAGATGCTTCTAGGTCGTCGTCTGATGGGTACGAGCATGTGTTCTCGTAAATATGCATTTCTGTTTCGGTCAAACTAAAACCTTCTACCTCATACCATTCGACATCTTCGAGCCCTTCACGTATTGCTTGCTCAAAGTTTCTACTTCGCTTTGATAAGATTTCTTCTAGAGTCTCTTTCAAACAGCGCTCATAAGTTTCTTTCTGCTCATTGTATCGTGCCTGTGCCGCTTTAGTAATCGGACCTGCATCACGAATATATACTTGCTCTTCACTGTCAAACTTTAGAAACCACAGTGCATGCTCACGCACACCACCCAAGATATTCTTTTGCATACTCTCGTCACTGCACGTCTCACGAAGCACTGCTATATCTTCTTCACTGTAATCTTGGCTACTCGATGAGACCATACTCCATGCATAACCAAACGCGAAGTCAAAGCATTCCTCGATATCATAGTCGCTTTGGTGCGCCAGAATGATGCCATTGTATATCGTGATATGATTTGCTCCATCTGGGGCATTGATGCGAAAGAGTGAACGAAGCTCCTCGCGCATGTAATCATCAAGTGCAAGTCGCGCGCCGTAGCCATCTCCAGGCAACGTGAATGCTTCTAATTTAAACTTTGCCGGAAATGTCCCGGCGACCTCTGCACTGATCACATGTACACCAAACTCATTATCACCACTATCAATAAGGTCATCATCACTTTCAGGTGGTAACCCAAACATGACCAATGAGACTTGGATTTCCACACTACTAATAGAGGCTCTTTGGCTTGAAACCGTCCCTTTCAACTGAAGCAACGCCTCACCGTGGTAAGAGGAGTCTACAACCGGGTCACATGCAAACCAGAACATCGCGAACGCCGTTACAATAGAGAAACGCAACATGGGTAGAGTAAAGCAGCTCATTGTTCTCTGGTAGTCACCACTCTGAATTTTGGCGATCGAAGGCCATTTTATGATCAAATTATTGCCGTTACGTGCATATCAAATAAAGAGGGCCCTTTTCAGGCCCTCTCGATGATCAACTTTTCTGGTTTGTTCAAACGTTATTGACCAACCAAGGCCGAGACAAGACTCGTCGCACTGACGGCAGAAATACGGTCTAAGTTAATCCGTGTGTGAGAATTATCAGCGTCGCCCTCATTATAAAGTACATCGATTGACTCAGGGGGACACATGTCCTCACATTGGCTGGCGCGCTCAATACTTGCAAGACCGTCGCTTTCTACAATGCTGAAGATCCCATTCTCCGAAATACCGTAAAAGTCTACAAAGGCATCAACCTCGTCGCAGAGGCTACCATCACTCAGGATGATTTCTCGCTCGAAATTATTTTGAGCAAATCGGATCATACGTTCTTCGTAGTAGCGGTTTAAACACGACTCAATATCAACACTCCGTTTGTGCGCAAGAAAGAACGCTTGGATGTGTTTAGCGGCAACACTATCCTCCCCATCGCTTAAGTTGACGTCTCGACCAAAACCGTCAGCCGGAATAATCACCGGTAAGTCAAAGTGAGCATCACGCCTTGACAGCTCAATAGAAGATAAGGTTCTAAACCCAAACTGCGAAGTTAGCGCATCGTCGATCTCAAACCCTTCAATGCTAGGCTTTGCAAAACCTATAAGAGATACCTCCATCTGACCGGGTGTGCCACTATCCAATGATTTGTAAAGTGTACCACTAACAGAGGCGACTTCTTGCCCCTCAGACTGGTGCAGTTCGCTACCACATGCAGTGAAAGCCACAACACATGCTAGAATAGATGCTCCCAATAATAAGCGTATGCTGAACTCTTTGCTCTTCGAAGAGTCTTTTTGTGCATTTAAACTTCGATATACTCTCGGATGATTCATTTTCTAACTACATTATTTGACCTTATCATTGAGGTCATGAGTTAGACACGTGGCGTGCTCAAGATGGGAACTCGTAGCGTCTTTTTTTATAGAGAGGCCACAACGCTTGAAACAAGTCTTTCATCGCTTAGGATTCTCACATGCCCCACACCTTCCAACACAGTGAGCGATGCCTTGTCGATCGTCTTCGCGAGATATTGGGAGTCTGCGATGCTTACAATTTTGTCTTGTTTGCCATGAACAATCTGAATGTCGCAGCTCGGCACGGTCTCAGCCCAAAGTGAACTTAATGAGAGTTCATCAATCGAATCAAAACGGGTGTCTGCAAGGATTCTTTTTTCGAAGGCGCCTCTCTCCTCAAGGGAGCATCGAAGCATTCTCGTAAATAGTTTTACAGGTGTTGAAAGTCGTGTGGGTGATGCGAGAAGTACGAGTTTCTGTGTGTTGAGCTCATCTGAAATACGCGAATCAAGCTTTGAAGCGACCAGACTATAGCCAAGCATCATCCCGCCATAGGAGTGGCCAATCGCAGCATGTACCGGCCCTATCTCACGAGATGCTGATACAATGGCATTCACTGAGTCATGCCAATAGATTCGACCACGGGGATTTTCACCGTGTGCTGGCAAGTCTAAAGCATGAACATCATAACCATAGTTTAAGAGTTCGCGAATATACGCACTCATATGAAGCGCGCGCGAGCCCCAACCATGAACCAAGAGCACCTGACCCTTCCTTGCCGATGCACCTGAGTGCCCCTGAAAGTGATGAAGTAGCGCGCGTTTTGGGCTCTTCAGCATTGTCACAGCACTACGATGTTCGTCCCAGAATTGCTGTGCTGCATTCAAACGTGCTCGAGTGGTACGCGTCACGATCGGAAACGAAAACGAGGTGGTGAACGCCCGGTATGCTAACGCCGCCTTTATCTTGGTGATAGAGGGAATTCTCTTGCTCATAAGGTTTCGATGCTCATACGCTTAAAGAGTGTCGCACAAAAAATCCCGCGCTTGGCAGGATTCTTCAACTTTGAAATCGACTATGTAGGCCCTTTAACGAACCCAAGCGCTACGAGGGTCTTCATGTGCGTCTGTAGGAACTGCGTTCTCAATCATGCTCATCGGGGGAATCCAATAGAACTCTGGAATCGCAGAAAAGCCTGCGCCACTGCGACCGCTCAAAGAGATGTGAAAGTGATGATGGTGGAAGTAGTACCACCCTGCACCGTCATTTTCAGTTTCGAATGCGATATAAGGGTACTGGCAGGCGCTGTTGTTCAACCAACCATTTGCGCAAAGCTCTTCAATGGCTGCAACAACGGGCTCTCCCACTCGGCCATCGACTCCGATAACCCGGAGTTGCGGTGTCACATGCGCGATGCCTAACCATAAAGCGGTACGCCAAACATCAAGGAACTCTGCCTCACCAAGACAATGGTAGGTGTCGTTGTCACGCCATGAACCATCGGCGCAATATCCTGACTCGTCCGTGCAGTGCGGGCAGACTGACCGTAGTTTATTGTCCGGTGTGCCTACTTGAAAATAGCCAATGTCCATGTCGTGACCGTCGACGTGAGTGCCTTCCGGGTGACCTGGTCGACCATCGCGTGTACCTGGGATATCACCGTTCTCCTCCGACATATCGCCAAGACCAATTTCGCCGCCATTGCCTGCCCAACCCGATGCAAGACAATCAACTTTTGCAGACACATGTTTGATCAGCATGATCATATCACGACGCGCATAACTTCGATATTGGTCATCGTCACGTTCGCCGTTTAAAGGGTAGTCCCAATAACCGGGGCCAAGATCGGGCTCAAAGGGCAAGAGTTCACCACAATAAGTTTCGTTCCCTTCACATTCCCATGAGGGGATATTATCGCAAGTTGGGATTGGCCCAGCAGGGACGGTGCCGACATCCATAATACAACGTGCACTCGTGCCACAGACGAGCCCTGCTTCACAATCCGAATCGCTTTCACAGGTTGGCTCTGGCGTAGGGCAAGCGATTGAACATGTATGATCACATGCATTTCTCATTTCTTCTGTCGGCACGCACGAACCATCTTCATCGCAACCACCAGCGCATTCGACAGCATCACAATCGGGGTAGCAAATCTGAGACCAACATCGTGAACCTGCTGGGCACGACTCGGTTGAACCCGCAGCACATTCGGGGTCGCTGGAAACCTGCGCGCAAATTCCTTGAAGACAGAATCCTGGGTTTACCTCGGTACCCGCACACTCATCGTCACATGTACATGCAACACCGTTTTCTTTCGCTCCACTACTCGGACCTGTATTTTCTTGTGAGCCACTATCTACGGTAGCGTTTCCCTGATTTGAGCCTGTAGTGTTGCCATCGTTTTGTGAACTATTTGGGTCTTCTGCATTACTATTAGCATTGCCATCGCTCGCGTTCTGGTCATAACCGGCAACCAACTCAGGGTCTTCGTTATCGTCCCGGCTGTCATCGTTATCTGGGTTGCATCCAGCGAAAAAGGTAAAGGTTAAAAAGGCGGAAAGAATAAAAGTTTTGATTTGATCCATATTGGGTGACTAGCACAACAAAAAATGTAGGCACAGCGCCTACACCGCCCCGGGTATTTTAGAGCATTACTGCAATGTTCTGAATGTAAAACTTTTACTTATTAAGGGCTTAAAAGATCTTGAACTGATGCCGATGTGAATTGGCAGCCCCGATAGAGTCGATAACGACATCCTTGCAGCCGATCGTATTTTGGCCTGGCCCAAGCACACAGTTGAGCCGAGTATTCGACCTCACATTCGTAAAATCAAGCTCAATTTCTCCACCTTGATATGTTGGAAGCCTCATGTACGCGCTATCAGGTGTATTCGACTCAACTTGCGCAACAAGCCATTCCCATGAGTGTTCAACAGCACTCAAATCATTCGGAATGTTTGTACCAATAAAAGTGGTCATCGGGGCTTCTTCAAAAAGAGCTATCGCCCCACCTTCCCTTAAAAATACTGGGCAGTCTCCAAGCTCTGCTTCAACCTCGAACCATTCCCCCCCACTTTCAAACCATGACGAGTTTGCATAGTTGTCGAAATCTATTTTGAGAAATCTTCCCGAAGGGAGGTAGAGTGAGCGCATGGTTGCACCTTCCTTAACGACCGGCGCAACCATAATATGATCTCCAAGATAGAATTGATCTTTCAGTTGCCAGGCCTCGTCATCACCCGGGTGAAGCATCGCCATACTTTGCCACATTGGGATCCCTTCTTCCGCCGAGCGCTGAGCAAGTTGACGCATGGTTGGGAAAAGTCGTGCGTGCAAGTTTGCATAACGCTGCCAATGTTCGGTGGTCTCTGCGTCACTTTGGAGATCCCAGTTGGCGCCCGCGTCGATACCATGATGTGTACGCATGACCGGTGTAAATGCACCTAGCTCGGTCCATCGCCAGAAAAGCTCCTTGGTGGCAGGAGCGTTCGTCGTACTTTGATAACCCGCGATGTCATGCGTAAAATAAGGAAAGCCCGTTGCGGACAAGCCAAGCCCAATCGGAATCACGGTGGGAAGACCATCATCTTCGTCAAAACTCGTGCGTTGGTCGCCACCCCAGACCACTTGCATACTCTTTTGCACGCCGAGGTGCCCCGCACGACCGTAGATAATAATCGTATCTGCATTCTCATGTGCTCGTCGAGCCTCATCGTTGATTTGATGCCACCGCACGGGATACTCGTTGTGTCGTTTGGTCCCTTCAAAAGCATTCAAATTCGCGACATCGTGAATGGGCATCCATTCACCATAGTCGGCCATCCACCCCAACGATCCAGCATCAAAGGTTTCGCCAAGTTCAGCCTTAAGCCAACGAACCCCCGCGTCATTCCACAAATCGATGATGCCGGCAGGCACAAAGCCACCTGTGGGCGAGTCCAATAAATAGTCTGTCCCATCATCGCGCTGAACCAAATAGTTGCTGTCGAGAAGCTCTTTGTAAACGTCCACGCCCTCGGCCACAAAGGTATTGTGGTAAAGCTGATGTGCGAACCCGTTACGCTTTAAACGCTGTGCAAACTCAGGATAATTGGGGTAGCGCTCATCGTCAAAGCTCCAGTTCCAAATCAGTCGATACTGGCCATTGATATTTTGGCCCCCGCGCCAATCTTCGCTCCATATTGCGCTTGAGGAAATTTCTTCTTCGCGTAAAAACTCAGCAAGCGCATGGGTTGCATTCGCGCCACCAACCGAATCGTTCCAAGGCAAATGCATCCACGCTGCCGGGAGCTCGGGCCTGCCGACCCAATCGCTAATCTTTTGTACTTGTTCCTGAGGACTCTCAGCCTTAAAAAGATGCAGTCGGAAAGAAGAGTCCCACACCTCAAGGTCCAAAGTGTCATGTGATGTATGGCACATGTCAAAGACCATGAAAGCGTAACTCTCGACAGCAAGTGCAAAACCTTGATTGGTGACAAAAACTGGCATTGGGATATGCGTGGAATTACGCCGCCCGCGTAAGAACCACAGATCATCATAATCGTTATCGTCACGCTTACCAATTCCCTGCTCGCTCACCATTAAAGGTACACGCTGACCCACATGATCCACGTCGTGCGACTGTGCACCGAGACCTTGCGCATGAAAGTTTTCAGGGCACTCAAAACTGATGCGAACCCGATTGACCAATTCGCCTGCATTGAGGGTCAAAATCTGATGGTGTTCGTCCCAACCCTCTAGGGTGAGTTCAACAGCACTCTGGTTGTGTACTTTCCATGCCGTGGCGGAATTGGCAGGGTCAATCTCAAAGTCGCTATCCAGCTCCTCCCATTCTGTCATATCATTCACACGAAACATCCCAAAACTCATATCGAAAGACGTGGGTGCCCTGGCGACCGAGAGGCTTTTTAAGTTAAGATTTTCAATGTTGTTATTTCCCTCTTTGAACCACTCATTTAACTCTTGAGGCTCGGGTTCAAGACTTTGCCTTTGTATACCTTCTGGGTCTTCGACCACGCTGCAGCCAGTCAAAGAGATCCACAAAGGAATAGATAAAATCTGTAATTTGAAGATTTGCTTCAAGCATTAACCCATCGGACGAAGTCCTTTAAATACGACGAGAGAAACTCTTGCGTCGCTTCATCCTTGAGTTCTCCGCTCGCATCGAATTTCTTGAACGACTCTCCGACCAAGACCTCAGGGTGCACAAAGGGTTGCGCCATCATCGACATCAGTATTTCATTAAGATGCGAAAGCCCTCGCGCGCCGCCGACAAAACTCGCTGCTGCCGAAATTCCTGCAACTTTTTTACCCGCAAAAGGGCTTTTCAAATAAGGCTCGGAGCACCAGTCAAACCAATTTTTCAGTGCACCACTAACACTGTAATTGTACTCGGGTGATGCGATCAAAATGCCATCAGCCGCACTCACCAACTTTCGCGCGTCTGCAACCCCCTGATACGCCTTCGAGTCTCGATCCATTGCGGACGAAAAAAGCGGGAGTTGCGAGGGGATGTAGAGTTTGGTCTCACTTTCGGGCGCAAGGTCATTTAGAACACCCATCGCAAAGCGTAGCAGTCCTGTGTTGTGCGACGCTTGTCGTAGACTTCCGGAGACACATAGAAATTTCATATCGTAACCCCAGGTCGGCTCACACAAAAGACACCGACAAGAATAAGAAGAAAGCCAACAACCCGAAGCGGATGCAAAGCAAACTCTTGGCTCCCGAATAAACCAAAGTGATCGATGAGCGCTGACATAAGGAGCTGCCCCATAAGCCCGCTCATCAGCATTGTCGCGACACCAATTTGAGGAACAATGCTGAGCGCGACTGTGACAAAAAGAGCTCCCAGCACTCCACCCGTACAGTAATACCAGGGGAAATTGCTAAGGTTCTTAAGCTGGGAAAATGGGGTGCGCGCAATGCAATTGGCGATGAGTAAAAAGAGCGTACCACCGATGAACGAGATGAGACTCGCCTGTAAAGAATGTACACTCGTTCCCAAACGCGCATTGAAAGCTGTTTGTAAGGGTATGAGTGTCCCGACTCCTACTGCCATGAAAACCATGATCCACGATGCCATCACTGAACTCCTTTCGCTGCTTATCTCCCTTTCAGCAGCATTCCCAGCAGAATAGTGAATGCGCTGCGTTGTATTTTCGGAGCCCCGTGCGAGCATGCTCACGGGGCACCCAAAGCCAAAAACGCGTATTCAAGCGTCATTTTGGCCACCACCCGGCTTTTCCAACTTTTTTCAAGCGAGTTTAGTAAGTCGAAAGCCTTGCAATGTCCCTCTGAGTTCGGAATACTAAAGAACGTAGCACAAAAGAAGGTAGCGTCATGACAGAAAAGAAAGCCGAGTTCGTCCACGAAAACGATAGCTCTGAATCGACCTATCGCGCACCACGAATATTGTTTCGTGAACCTTTTGAGACGATTGCGACAGCATGTCTACCAGTGGGCATCGCCAAAGAGAGCGCTGCAACTTGTGCTGATGGGCCGATTAACTCGTAAAGAGGTCGCTACATGTCAAAACATTGGGCTCGCGCTGCGGGTCCTTTTTATATTGGTGATCTTTCTTTGTGCACTCTTGAGAGCATCTTTTCCAGAATACCGAGGTCGAGGTGATATCCTGCAGTGTTCGTCTCTACGATAAAACTTGCAGCGTTTTGCGGGTGGCCTGGCGTGTTTTCTCTTCACTCGCATGTCCTCGCAAGGTTCGAATACGATGCAAGACGCCCTCGTGAGGCGCAAGTGCAGAACCTGTTTCTGCCGCTGCCTCACCAGGACAAAACCCAACCAAGCGCGGCGCATTGTCCGAGCGCGTGACCCATTCTTTGATTTGAGGTTGCAGTTCACGAATCATGCTTAACTCGTCAGAGCCATTCCAGATTTGACGTATCGAATGCTTGTGGAGATTCCCGGAGGCAACACGCCATTGCACGCAGGGATAAACATTACCGAAAGGGTCAACCGTTAGCGTTGAGACTCCCGCACCGCAGTAGTTTGTGTATTGTTTTTCTTCGATAACACCTTGGGCATTCTCAGCCTTGTTTTTCAGCCTGTTTTTTGGCTCGTTTTCTTCAACAGGATTTTGCATTGTCGTAGGTGTAGAAGCCTCTTGGGGCAGCGGCGATGACGCCCCTTTGCTGTGCCCACCCACTTCAACACGCTCATATTCTTCTCGAAGTCGCTCCCGAATTTCGTTCAGACGCCGCAGTCCCTCACTTGTCGCGCGAATACTCAAAGGTTCATCGTCACCATCATCGCGCATTGTGACTTCCGGGTCGACCTGAAGCACGATGTCGAGTTCGGCTGCAAGTCGGTAAATACCTGCAATCTCATGTTCATTCCATGCTGTGAGTGTCGAGTTCGCCTTCACCAAAAGCCCCGCGTCTTTCATACCTTTAATATTGGTAATCAATCGTTCAAAACTGCCTTCGACTCGCGTTTGCTTGTCGTGCACTTCTGCACTTGCACCATGAATACTCACTTCAATCATCTGTGGGTCTATTTCATTGACAATGCGTTCAAGGATCTTTCCGCGAATTGCGTGCCCATTACTTTTAATGCGCGTGATAAAGCCGAGGTCTTTACACATCGCACCAATCGCAAAGAAATTGGGGTGCGCCAGAGGTTCGCCACCTGTGAGTGAAATCTGCAGCACGTTCATGTCCGCCAATTCTTCGAGCGCTTGACAGTAGTGCGTAAGGGTTAAGGGCTCACCCTTCAGATTCAAATCGTTATAGCAAAAGAAACAATCCCAATTGCAACGATAGGTGAGCTCGAACATCACGCTAAAAAGTTGATGTCGCTCGCGCGCGCCGAGCATGATGTCGCGAAAACTTTTAGACACGTCTCACTCTACACCGATCGGCCTGCAATGGCACCTCATGATTCGTATTTCTTGAGAACACCTGTATCAATCAACTCTTGAAAAAGTTCGGTCAAATCGCGGTGCGCAGCTTCGCTTGAGAGTTGAAAATGGTTTGCGAAATCGTGCGTCAATTCACCCCAAGATTTTCCCGCTTTGACAGCACAAAGCGCTATTGTTCCACTTGCGTTGATCCCAATCGCTTCGTTGTTGGGTTGAACAATACAAACGCTTTCCCCCCCCATCACTCGAAAACGAACACCTTTTTCAAAGCTTGGGATCCAATCACTCGCCAGATTTTCCATTGCCACTACCCTTCTTAGCGCTGCTGCGCAGGTTCTTGCGCCCGATAAGACGAAAACCTTTTTCAAATCATCCCAATCGTTCTCGACGTAGCGGCTTTTGTCAAAGCGTCAAATCGTTCTCTGACACATTGACTCACACTCGTGGCATCTTTTGCCTGCAGAGTTCCTGAATCAAGCGCTCTTAATATCTCCTGGCCTTGCGCTAAAAGAGGCTCATGAAAAGAAGGGAGCGTACACACGAAAGGCGTACATGCCAGTAGCTTAATTTGAGCAGCAAAGGCCGATTTTTCAACGAATTGGTTTCTGTTGGCTTTTTTAAGATCATAAAGACCCAATAAGCGGTAACTTTTGCGCTCAACGATGTCATGGCCATATTCACCC
>JAHDBA010000007.1:0-101022 GCA_020630615.1 Myxococcota bacterium
TGGGACGCTATCGTGTCGTTCTTCATCACCAAAATGTAGGGCATGATTTTCTGGACGCATGCCATAATACACGCACGTTCGATCAATCCGACCCGTGGGGGTGGCTCACCCGCCACCGCAATGACGAGAGAATCAACGTTCGATGCAATCATTTGCTCCGAGCGATACCCGGCTCCTCGTCGTGATAACACACCTTCTCGTCGCGTGATGATCCACTCTTGATTCACTTCTTCCACATAATCACCAACACAGTATTGATGTTTGTGATCCACGGGTATTCGAAAACGATCGCCACGAATTGATCGAAGAGCAACCTCAACCCCATAATGTGCGCAAACACGAAAGGTCCTTGAGGAGTCCAGAGACCCTTGTGGTTCGATGCGATTTTCTTTTTTGATCGCAGGCTCCATCGGCGTCAAGGACGCACTTGCATTTCGTGTATTCGTCGAGAGATTTCTACCTACACTTCTTCTGTCAAGTCCAAAAGTATGGTTTCGAGTGTTTTTTTTTCACGCAAGAACTCGGCAAAAGTGCATTTTTCTGGGCTTTCGTGCGTTTTTTCTCAAACAATGATTGACGCATTAGAAAAAAACGAGGAAAACGCTCAAGCGGCTTTTGGTCGCACTCTTGTGGCATTCGTCACAGAAACCTACTCGGATAAGGAGAATCCAATGACTAAAGCAGAACTCATCGAGCTCGTACAAAAGCATAATGACAACCTCACCAAGAAAGCTAGTGGTGAAATCGTTGACTCTATCTTCAGTGCAATTTCAAAAAGCATTAAAAAAGAAGAGCGTTTCGCATATCCAGGTTTCGGAACATTCACAGTACGTAAGCGTAAAGCACGTACAGGTATCAACCCTCAAACTGGCGAAAGCATCAAAATCAAAGCAAGTAAAACTGTGGGTTTCAAGCCTGCAAAAGCTTTCAAAGAAAGCCTCTAAGCTTTAATCTCCGTACCCAATACCGGTATGGAATACGTGCCAGCCTTCGGGCTGGTTTTTTTTGTCGTATCAACGCACTTTCTTTAAGGTGACACGCAGGGTCAAGGTTGACCTTAAAAGAAGGGTGTGATGTTTACCCACAGACTTTTTCCCTATGTTTTAGTGTGATTCACTCTTTGGGATCGTTTGAGTTCAAGGTTTTAATCTTGCTAAGCTTGAGTATGATTAACATCAACAAACATGTCTCCAATATTGTTAATGCCAACACAATTACTGATGCTCAGGTTCAGAGCGAAGGGCGAGTACAAAATTTTAGTGAAAGTGAACTCGCTGAATTTAAAGTGCTTGCACAAAAAATCGACAGTGGTGATTTTGACGATCTCGACCTCGAAGACTTCCTAAACGCGATCGAAAAGGCCTATTCTGGCGAACACGCTGAGGCCTACACGCAAAGTGGGCTGCACTCGAAAGAACGTGAGGAGCTGAATGAAGTAATTCGACTCTTACGCGATGTGAAGTCCAAAATACAACACTACGAAGAAAAGGATGTTCTTGGCAACGGCGAAAGCTTAAGCTTTGACCATGCAAAAACTCGACTCCAAGAACTTATTCAAAGTACAAGAGCACTCAAACGTTCGCCGTCGTATGATCCGAACGTCAACAAAGATGTCTTAATTGAGACCGATAAACCTCTTTACTTTCAACGTGCAAAGCTCAGCGTCGGTTCTGATGAAGACTTTCAGGCACAGTTTGAGACCTTGGTCGCATCGTGGTTTGTTGAACGCTTTGATATTGACGGAGTGAAAGGCCTCAACAAAGCAGAGTCTGAGGCATTGGTTGAATCGCTACGCCTTTTACCAAGCGACTCGGAAGTCTTTACGTCAAGCATGCAAGTCACCTATGAAGGTGATAAAACTGTTGCGCAGGTCCGAGTCGGCAATGACGGAAGTTACAGTGGTATCATCAAAAATAAAGAGAAAGACTACGCACTCGGGATCGGCCAGAACGCTGTCGGTGGTGCTCAAGTCAAGGTCACAAGTGAGACGATTGACTTTCAATACGAAGAACTCAACCAAGGCGGCTCGGATGCAGCGGATGAAGCGAACCCTCTCGATGACTTTTTTGATTTTTAAATTATGAGCTAATGATGGAGCCCCTTAAAGGTGTACGCGCACACTTCATCGCGAAGAACGCTCCAGAGAGCAACAAGGACTCGACATCCGTCGCTCTAGAGCACAATCCTAACGAGGATGGACTTCGTCTCAATGAAAACTTTCCTCTAATTTACGAAGAGATTATTGCTCGTGCGGAACTGCGCCCAACACGCGATACAGGCTCTCTTCGCATGGGTATGGGTTCTCGTATACACCCAGAATTTGCAGCAGCTTTTGATATCGATGACGATGGAGAGCTTGGAAAAACCGAGGCTAAAGTTCTTTTAGAGACCTTACGCGCATTCAATGTCAATTCCGAGCATACCACACACTATGAATATGAATTTGAAAGTGGAACCCTTTCAATTGATATTGACGCCAACAACAATATTTTGAGCCGTCAAGGGGACATCGGAATTCGCCAGGGGAACGCTGCGGCGCGTTTGTCTGTCAACGGAGATGGCAGCACAGCAATAGGCGCACAGGTCTCGACAAAGACCGGTCAGGCAGAAGTTAAGCTTGCGACTGCACCCAACTCTTCAGCAACAGTCGCGTATTCTCTTCAACACACATCGCAGCATTCGAGCTCGACGGTGACCGGCCGTCATTCTGAAGATGAGCATGAGTTATCTGTACGTGCCGGCGTCAATACGAAGGGCGTAGAGGTGGCATCTACTGTGAGGCATCGTCAAGGCGCAAGCCACTCACAAATTTCAGGTTCCCTTGAAGTTGATGTTGTGCAAAACGATATTCACGGCACCGCAAGTGCAAGAATGGCGACTGCTTCCGAGAAGGGTCGACAGGTCACGACATTCTATTCAGAGTCGAGTCTAAAGATTCAACGTCGTCCTACCACTACCCATACATTGAAAACGAATGCTGCAAGTGCTCACAATCGTTTGGGTTCGTACAGGGAGGTCGGTCTCAAATATAGCGCGAAGGGTCGAACAAAGGCTTTCGGTTGGACGGCATCTCTAGCCGCAAAACTTGAGAAACAAGAGGGTAAGCTCGACCTGCAGCATTTTTCAGAGCTCCTCATGGACGATCCGACATTCCAAAAAGCATTTGAAGCGGGCCTACCCGATGGTGTCTCTTTTTCACTCGATGCTTTGGGCCAAATTAAGTTTGGCGACAAGGGTCCACTCTTGCAGGTTGGAAAGGTCGAGTTCCCCTTACGAGAGGTATGGGGCGGACTTTCAATTGCATCTGGCGCCACTTCGTGGAACGCCGGCGTTGAGGTTGGCCTCACACAAGTAGTGAATATGCGCGCATCGGTCGAGAGTGCCCATCGAGGACGCGAGGGCGACTTTGATGCAAAGCTTTTCCAAGCCAATCTTCAGAAAGGAATGGTCTCGCTCGGCTTTACCTTGAACCTTGGCGGTCTCAATAAAAAGGCCAAGGATGCTCTTCGCGACGTAATGGACATGGCGCCGGATGCACAACTTGAGATTCACGAGATCCGTATTGGTCGTGTACTCGGCGATGAATCCACCCTTGGTTTCGGCGACGCGCTGAAAGAGATTCGCCAGATTCATGGGACACCCAAGGTCTACCTGGAAACAGTGCAGGCAAAAGATATCGATGCGATGACTATCGATGAACTTATTACCACGGCACGAATCGCCTTTTACTATGAGTTGCATGGTGTTGATCACCCACCCGAAGACTCTGCGCTTTCGAATCGGGTGCGATCTTTGATCGAAAATCGAGCAGACGAAGTTCATGATAGAGATGTGAAAAAATGGATCCAAGGTGCAAATGCAGAACTGAGTCTCCATAATATTGAATGGACATACGAGCTCTTTCAAGAGCATGTTTCAAGGCTGAGTCATGATTCAATTGAGGAACCCGAATTCTGGTCAAACCTAAAAGGGCAGGGTCGACGTAACCTTGAAATGATTGCGAGCTATGCCGCTTCACGCACCTGGGATGCTCAGGCGCTTGAGAGTGCCAAGAACCTCCATGCGAGTCTGGGCATGGATGGCGACCCGTTGTCTTCGACCCTTCGAATGCAGAATGCGCTCGACCAAGACCCCAAGTGGCTTCAAACATCGGCAGGTGAAGACTTCATCGATACTGTTGTTCGACCTTCTCTCGAACGTGCGAATTCACGTCAAGAGGTTGATCTCGCCATACAACTCTTCTCTACGATGGAAATGAAACCCGGAGACATTGAAAGTATTGGTAAAGCACTTGGGAAATTCATATTGAACGATGCGCACCTTTTCAAAAGTGACATCGAAGTGAACTACAGTCCAATAGCGCTCTTGATCCCTAAAAAGATGTACAACGCTCTGGCGCTTTTTCTTCACAACGAGGGTGTCTCTTGGCGTGACATCGATGCAAATCTCAACACACCACAGTCGGCACTCATCGCCGAATACGATACGCAGCGTTTTACGACGGATGAAAGTCAATCCATGCTGATAGAGGCCAAAGAACGACTCGCGAAGCTACTTGAGAACACTCCAAAGAGTGATGCAGATGAGTTTTCGAAGGTCGACAAAGAGATCTTCTTAACACGGCTTCTCTACGACCCGGATTTTTCAAAGCAGGCTTTTTACATCACTGACAAAAACGCTGGGTATCGCGTGAAACGGTTTGCACAAAGACTTGAAGTCTTGTTTGAAGGTTCTCACAATCCTGAAGGGCGAGAGAAGATTGAAGCAATTTTCAAGGCACACCCAATACTCTCTAACCAGGCGGCGTACGGGTATGAAGACCTCTTCAACTATGTACAAGAACTACGAAACAAGGCTCTAAAAGATTAACCGAGTCGGTCAAGTCTTTGAAAAAGCGAAACGAGGCACCCTTTGCTCGTTTTAGCGCGTCATCCAAGGTTTCAAACCACCACCCGCAGGTTCATTCTTTTTCTTGGGCTCGGGCTTTTTACGCTTGAGACTCGTCATTTTACGATCCCATTTTCCAGCGTCGTCTTTTCCAAGCATCTCTGCAACCTTCGTTAACGTTCGTTCATGAATCGCGGCCCGCTGGTCATCACTCAGCGTTCCTTTATAGACACTTTTCGATTTTAAAACACGCGATGGGTCTTCACCTTGTAGTTCGGTGATAAAGGCTTTTGCTTCATCCCCCCCCATATAACCCAACGCGTAGATGGCACTGTCGAGAACCCAAAAACTTTGGTCATTGGTCACAAAGGTGTTTTGCAATCGAAAAATGACATGTGGCGTAGCAGGTGCCGCACTTCGACCAAAGGCAGCCAATGCTTTTGTGAAGTGCACGAAAGCAGCGTCAGTCGGAGCTCCGCCAGCCAAGTGCGCAAGCACGGGTATAAGATCATCCGGGAGCTTGCCCTCCCTCGCCTGCTGGCGCAACGCCAAGGCCGGTAACGCCACCTTCTCGGGAGCATCGTTGAGGAGCTCCTTGATCACGTAAAGGTTCACCTTAAAATCAGCGTTAATGCAACGTTCGAGAAGATCTTCTCCTTGACCTTCACTTTTTCCAGCCGCTTGGGCTGAACCGGTATTGGTTTCACTGGTCGTTGGTTTCGCAGCTGCTTCAGCACTCAATGTCATCGAACTACCCCGATCGTACAAATACCTTTCGACACTACCAAAATTGTCCCAAGGAAAGACAAATCAAAAGCCCAAAAAAGCACATGTCAGCGCGAGTGCCCCATGAAGTGATATCATCAAAGAAGCAAAACCAACTCTGAAAGTTCAAATTGAGAGCTTTGTTCGCGGCTTCCAATAGCGCGCTCATTGACTTCGGCGAAAATCCTTAACAACAAGCTGAGGCGTCTCTCGCCCTTGCCATCGGTTAAGCCCGAGTGTGCCAAGCATATCGATCGTACCTGAGAACTCACGCTCTCGCTCTTCGGCGCCAAACATAATCACCTCAAAGTTTTGCGAACCCATCAGAGAGGCTTTGAGATGACCACCTCGCAGTAACTTCACAGAGCGTGTTTCTGCTCCTCGAATGACCCATGTCGGCTCTGGGTTTCCCCTGCCGTAAGGTGCTGCTTGATTCAGTACCGATACAAGGTCGCTTTTCAAGCTTGCCAGTTTGAGCTCTCCATCAAAATAATAGTCTTTTCGCGGCTCTATTTTGCGAAGCTTCAAAACTTCGTGATGCATGGACTCACGGAATGCATTCAACTTCCCAACCTCAATTTGAATCCCCGCCGCGTGCGCGTGACCGCCGAAGCCCAAAAGGTGTTCGCTTGAAGCTCGAATTGCCTGATAGAGGTCAACCCCTGGCACACTTCGCCCCGAACCTCGACCGCCAGCGCCAATTACGAGCACAGGGAGCGCATAGCGCTCTGCCAAACGACTCGCAACAATACCGACAACGCCCGGGTGCCAATCCGGTGAATATAAAACATGACATGCTCTCGATGCGGCATCAAGGTCTGCATCGATCATCTCACATGCCTCAAGGACGGTTGCGTGCTCAATCTCACGCCTCGAGTTATTCATTTTGTCGAGACGCATGGCCATTTGCATCGCCGTTTTACGATGGGGTGTCTTCAAGAGTGCGACCGCATCGTCGGCCAACCCTAAACGACCTGCCGCATTGATTCGAGGCCCCAGCTGAAAACCCAAATGCCCTGAACGTAAACGTGATTGTTCAACCTTCGCCACGTCCAAAAGAGCATTCAGACCCAAGCGGCCTCCTGCCCGAATTGCATCCAAGCCTCGAGCAACAAAGACGCGGTTATCGTGGGTGAGTGGCATGACGTCCGCGACTGTTCCAAGTGCAACCACATCGAGCATTGCCCGAAGGTCGGGCTCCGGGTTTGAATGCGTTGAAAATGCCCCCTGAACACGCATCGCCCGTCGAAGAGATGCACAAAGATAAAAAGTCAAACCCACTGCACATAAATGATGGGCACCTGAAGGGCAATCCGGTCGGTGCGGATTCACAACAGCATCGGCACGCGGCAGTTTAGCGGGCACCTGATGATGATCGATGACAACCACCTTCAGCCCTTTCGATTTTGCGTAGGCAATGGATTCATCGTCGGTGATACCACAATCAACAGTGACAAGAAGTTTTGCCCCCTGCTCGGCCAAACGATCGACGCCTGCATGACTTAGCCCATAGCCCTCGCGAAGCCGATCCGGAATGGTATAGACAACACGCGAGCCAAGCATGTGAAGCATATCGCTTAAAAGCGTCGTCGAGGTCACACCGTCAACGTCGTAGTCGCCAAAGATTCCGATTGTCCGTTCACGCTTGAGCGCATCGATCAAGAGTTCAACCGCAACTTCCATATCAATGAAACGATCGGGGTCTCCGAGTTGACCGAGGCTTGGATTCAGAAAGCCTCCCGCGCCTTCTGGCGAAATATCGCGATTTGAAAGTACCTGCCGCAAGAGCGCGTTTTCAACCCCTTCATAATCATCCGGGTGGTACGCCGCATTGCTTCGTCTATCGATCCATCGGTGTTCAAGGTCTTGCACGCAAACTCCTTAAACGCGATCAGTCACAAAAGTTCGACTGCAGTGTATCCAAGACGTGAAGCGCATCGATAGGCCTCAGTTCGTTCAGTCGTAGGTCGAGAATTTCTTTTCGTAACCTTGAATAGTCCTCACGTAATTTGCGATATTCAGCATTCAATTTTCCATGGCTCGTATTGTCGTGTTTTTGTGTTGTACACAAAAACCCATCTCGTGAAGGGCTCTTCGTACCCTCCGCATTAACGGAACGAGACTCTAAATGCGACAATCTCTCTTCGGCGGACGCGAGGAGAGATTCTGGCAAGCCCGCAAGACGGGCCACATGTAAACCATAAGAGCGCCCCGCTGCTCCGAGCTCGAGAACCCGGGTGAAGAGAAGTTGCCCTTCATATTCGCGAACACCAATATGCCAGTTCACGACGCGTTCTGACCTCTCGGCCAGATCACAAAGCTCGTGATAATGTGTCGCAAACATCGTCAGTGCACCCACCTCTTCCGCAAGATGTTCTGCGACCGCCCAAGCAATCGACAGTCCATCAAAGGTGCTCGTACCTCGACCAATCTCGTCAAGTAAAACAAGAGAGCGCGAGCTCACGTGTCGAACAATATGTGCGCATTCTGACATTTCGACCATAAAGGTTGAGCGCCCCCCCACCAAATCGTCTGCAGCGCCAACGCGCGTAAAGATACGGTCAACAATTGGTAACGTTGCAGACTCCGCGGGCACAAAAGAGCCGCATTGGGCAAGCAACTGTACGATTGCCGTCATTCGCATGATCGTACTTTTACCGGCCATATTGGGGCCTGTGATCAGGGCCAAAGGTTCATGGTTCTTGGGCTCCGTCTCTTGGCCTCCAAGTCTCACATCGCAGGCAATATAGTGCTCCCCACGTTGCATCAGAGCCTCTTCAACCACAGGGTGACGCCCCGCCACAATGGTTAAATGTGGGTTTGCACTCCCCTCGTTATCACCGAAGGGGCCCGAGCCCTCGACCAATTGTGGGCACACCCAATTCTTTTCGCGCGTCAACGTTGCAAACGATTGCGTACAGTCCAGTTCGGCAATCACCGTCGCCAGTGCTGCCAGCGCATTCGAGGCTTGCTGAAAATACTCCACAATCGAGGTAAAAAGAGCATTCTCAAGACCCCGAAATGCGCGCTCTTCACGTTCCAAGTCTTGTTGGATCGCGTCGAGTTCGTCCAAAGTATAGCGTTCACCATTCGCGACAGTTTGTTTGCGTTTAAAATCTTCAGGGACTTTATCCAAATGCCCTTTGCGCACCTCGACGTAATATCCGAATACGCGAGTATATTTAATTTTCAGAGTTGAAATTCCACTTTCTTCACGCAGTCGTAACTCAAGGGCCTCAAGTCGTTTTTCACATTCATTGTGGGCTTTTTTCGAGGCATCCAAATCGCTATTGTAGCCTCTTTGAAAACAATCGCTTTGCCCCAATGCATAGGGCATCGATTCGTGAAGCATGGCGTCAAGATTGGCGCCGTAATCAATGACATCTCGATGATTCTTTAGACTTTCGAGAGAACTCGCGTCGCAATAATCATTCAAGGATTCCCTTCTGTCACTGAGCGTTTTTAAGGCAGCGAAGGTGCGTGAGAGCATTTGAATATCGCGCGGGCCCGCACGACCCGACGCGACACGCGCTCTCAAACGTTCGAGGTCATAGGTGTTCTCAAGGGTCTTACGTAAATCGGTACACACGCTGGGCGCTTGACGAAGTGCATCAACGCGAGAGAGTCTTTCCTCGATGACACCTTTTGAAGTTGAGGGCTCTAATATTCGACGAATGAGCCGTCGTGCCCCCAACACAGTCACGCTACGGTCGATGGTACGCAACAACGTGCCCTCTTGACGTCGGGCTCCTACAGGGCCCATCAGCTCCAAATGACGTACGCTAATATCATCAACAATCATACGCGCATCAAGTTCTCGCAGCTCCGGTGCACCAAGATGAGGCGGTATGCCTTGCTGCGTTTCCTCAACATAGGCCATGACGAGGTCCACGGCACGATCCGCAGGACCTTGCTGTAAACTTGGCCACCCCAAGACATTCAATGTTCGACGTACACCTAACGCGCGCTGCCAGGTACGACGCTCCAAACGAAATCCCTGCCCACCGCGTTGCGTAAGTTCTTGGTGAATACCTTCAAGTTCGTGGCGCAATGACTTTTCTGAAAAAAGAAGCTCGCGTGGTCCCCAACGACGTAATGTATCTGAAACTTCCGTCCATGAATGGGTTACATGGGCCCAAAAGGCACCTGTGGATACATCCAGAAAACTTAAGCCAAAGGTCCCCTTGTCTTTCGTTACTGAGGCAAGAAAATTGTATTCTTGGGCGACAAGGCTTTCGTCTTCGAACACGGTTCCGGGGGTTAAGATTCGAGTGATCGAACGCTTTACAATTCCTTTCGCCAGAGCGGGGTCTTCAAGTTGATCGCAGAGCGCAACTTTTAAGCCTGCATCCAAGATCTTCTTCACATAAGGGGAGAGTGCATGATGTGGAAAGCCCGCCATCGGAATAGCAGCTTCAGGGCCTTTGTTCTTATCGCGACTTGTCAACGCAAGCCCCAAGAGTGGTGCGCCGATGACAGCATCATCGCCAAAAAGCTCATAGAAATCACCCATGCGAAAAAAGAGGAGTGCATCCGGCGCCTTATGTTTGGACTCCAACCATTGCTTCAACATTGGTGTAATCTTGGCTTTTGCCGGTAAGAAGTTTCGCGCTTTTATCGTACGTTGCTGGCTCGTACTTAGCTGAGCTGTACCTCCACTCTTACTTTTGATGCCATCCTTGTCCTCTCTGCGGATACCCAGGTCACCCTCTTGCTGCGCTGGGTCTTCTGCGGGCAATCCAATTGGCAAACTGCGTTGTTGTTCAGGCATTCTTGTTCCTAACCTATTCCGTGCAATAAATCTCCCTCTTTAGTGCAGTGAAGATTCATGCTGACCTTGTGCTTTGAGAACGATTCTTTATGCTCATGTCATGTTGAGTTCTGATCATAAGCGAAACCTGAAAAAGCAAGCGCACAGCCTCAAACCCGTTGTTCAAGTGGGGCAAAAAGGTGTCACTGAAGGGCTTCATCGTGAAATTGATCGAGCACTCTTAGCCCATGAACTCATCAAAGTGAGAATGATGGAGCAAGAATCCCCAAAAGAACTTGCTGCGCACCTCGCCGATGAAAACGGGGCGGAAGTCGTTGCTATCGTTGGGCACACGGTGATGCTATTTCGCCGAAATCCGGATGCACCGAAGATTAAGATCTCGTAAATTCATAATTAAAAATCATCAATAATACATTCTGAGGGATACTCTTTGGCTACGAGTTCGAAACGAAAAGCCGCACTGAGTATTTTAGTGGCGAGAGGCTTGCCCATCTCGTCACCCAAACTATGGTTCAGTCTCGGGCACTTTATGAAAGTGCTCTCCCTATGCTTCTCGTTAAGAAGATTGTGAAGTTTTTGCGCTGACGCGATAGGGACCATTTCATCCCGCCCACCATGAACCAGCAATACATTCGCGTTGGTATTCAATATTGTATTAACAAGATGTTTATCAAGCATCGTACGCCACCACAGCCATGTATTTGTATCCCCATCATAGTTGCTATAAGGATACCCAAAACGAGTAACTACCTTAAGCATCGCCTCTATTTTCACAACTTCTTCACGCACGGTATTCTCAGGTATATTCTGCTTTCGCAAAATAGAAGCTTTTGCCAAGGGCCATGTTTCACGCATTGACATCCCGCCACCATATGAAACCAGCGCGACTTCCTCCACATCAGGTGAATATGAAGCAAGCAAGCCCGCTATCAGTCCACCTTCAGACACTCCAACAACTCGTATTTTGTGATTCCAACGTCACAAATGCTTGCGCAGAAACATAAAAACCTGCAAATGATCAAACACTTTTCGTTCTACAGTATTAAAAGCCTGTGTCATATCGTTAACCCCATTTCCATCATCGCCGATTTGCACCCCTGGCTTTTCCAAAGTGATAATATGATGCAAGTTCACAGCCTTGCTTGCAAGTAGTGCTAAGTTCGAATCAGATTGTGCACCGGAACCTTGTACAACCACGAGCAAGGGAAATGACCCCTTATTCGCACTCTGCTTGATATGAAAGTTTATTGGGTAACCATCGGAGCTTAGAATGGACTCTGTATCAAAACCTACGAGAGTCTTGGTCTGCGTTCCTTGTGCAAAAGAAGTTTGAGAGTCTAGCAACAATAGGATTGTAACGTATTGAATCACCCTAAGCATATGGTCGCTCATTTTTTTCTCACCTTCAACAAACGTTTGGCCTGCAAAGCGACTTGGCTTGGTACCTGCTTACTTTTCGCGAGCCCTTTCAGATCATTGACACGTAAGAGTGGTAACCAGCGTACTGCTATCGTTTGTGGCGTCTTTGGGTTTTGCACCAGCGCCAGCTTCACCGCATAGGCTTTCGTCCAATCGCCGTTGTTGCAGATGTATCGAATGACATCATCGTGCAATGATTTATCGCGCGCAAACTTTGGGATATCGGTATCGCGAATCTTTGGGTTTCGTATTGCCGCACTCGCGACAAGGCGAACTTTTGATGCGACACCTTCAACGGCTAAGGCATGGTCACCCGTCATCGCCAGTTTCACCTGAACGGGGATCGAAAAACGTGTGAGGGATTGTCTACGCCCTGGGCTACTTTCTTCCTCTCCTGCTTGGACTTTTTCACTCTTTTCCTCGTGATGAGCGCTGTCACCGGACACATCGCCTATGCTTTTTTCAAGAAGCTTATCCGCAGCCTCTTGTTCTTTCGGGTCAATTGGTATTCGAGATGCAACATCGAACATTTCACGTTTTGAAAGCCGGGCGAAGGCATCACTAAACTCTTTCACATCATCAAGAATGATTCCCTCGCGCACCAGAAAGTCGCACGATCGATCGAGGTCTGAACGCATCACAACAGGGTTCTCTGCCAAACTACGAACAATCTCGGGGCAGCGTTTCAAACGTGTGCCGTTTTGTACAATCAATTCGATCACACTTTGGTGTTCGACCACAAGCGCAATATCGACAAATGCAATGTCTGGGATTGAAGACTGCGCAAGAAGTGTAAGAAGCCGCTGCTCCTTTTTAATGGACACCCGCGTCAGAAGATAGCTTAGACTCTCGGGTCTTTCACTTTGCAACAAGGACTCAAAAAGAAGGTCATCGAGCTTGGCGAAGGATCGCTTTGCAAATTTCACCACCTCTGCATCTTCATCAAAGAGCAACTGGTAGGCAAGCAATGCAGAGTCCATCGGTGACATCGGGACAAGCATTCGAGCAGCCATAACCCTAGCGCCCCGAGGAACATCCCCAACGTGCTTCTCGGCAACGCTTGGTAAACGCGACCTATCGAGAGGTCGAATCCGCGAGAAGAGTTCAGGCATTTTGACGCGAACAACCGTTGCCTCGCTCCCCTTCGCTTCGGGCGCTAAACCCTTGTGGGTCCCACCGTCAATCTGGGCTTTGAGCGTCAATAGAGAGTTGTTGAGTCGTTGCGGGGCCGGCTTCAATGCAAATGAGGGCTTCAAAAGAGAAGCATCAAGCCTTTTTAAATCTTTCCTTTTCGTATCCGACATCTTCAAGCACTAGCATAGGCCAGTACAAGCTTGACCTTCAACCCAACCATCGCACTTGATTTTGAATAATTTCCATCGCGATGTCACGAACGCTCTTACCTTTACGCTGCGCAAGCTCACCCAACACTTTCATTTCATTTTCAGAAAGTGTCAAACTCAGTAACGATGCATCGGCATCGTCCGACACTAAAGATGCGATAAGTTCTTCTTCGGATTCTTCTGTCCCCGGGTTCGGCATTGAAAGTTCTGCAAAGTCTGCGCTGTCCAAATTGAGCGCCTCTGTCATCTCACCTTCATGAGCACTCATCCCTTTCTTCGCGATAGGACCCGTTTGTGTCATCTCAACATCCATCTCACGCGTATCGCGCAACATCACTTTCTCCTGCTCGATTTCCGTATCGAAGAGCTGCTTCATGAAGTTTGAAAGATGAATACTTGAAGGGTTGAACTCAGATTTTGATAAGTACTTGTCGATGTCATGCTTCATGTCGGACGCAGACTGGTACCTCTTTTCTCTGTCTTTTTCTAAGGCCTTCATCAGAATCGTGCTGATTTCTTCGGGTAAGTCTTTCTTAAAATATCCAGGCGGATAAATTTTACCTTTGATGATAGCGTTGAGAATCGCCATTTCATTTTCACCAGTGAAAAGCTTTGTACCGGTAATCCATTCGTAGAGGATTGAACCCAAAGAAAAGAGGTCGGAGCGCGAATCAAGTTGGTGACCCATCGCCTGTTCAGGACTCATATACGAGAGCTTCCCTTTGATTTCTCCTGCCTTCGTTTCAACCAGTTGCGTATTCGCCTTTGCAATCCCGAAATCTGCAAGCTTGACGGTGCCGTTAAATGCAACAATAATATTCTCGGGCGTCACATCACGATGAACAATCCCAAGAGGGTTACCGAAAGAATCTGTTTTTTCGTGCGCATGATAGAGCCCCTCAAGTGCCATTGAAGCAATCTTCAACGCGTACACCATCGGGAACTGAATCTCCTTACGGTTGGCGTGTGGGATAATACGACTCATATCGCGACCCGAAACATACTCCATCGCGATAAAATATGCGTCGCTTACTTTGCCCAAGTCGTGAATCTGAACAATATTGGGATGCGTCAACTGCGCCGCAAGCTTCGCCTCATTGAGAAACATACGCACAAAGTTCGGCTGGCTTGATAGGTGGGTCCGAATACGTTTGATGGAAATAAGCTTCTCAAATCCCTCGAGACCTTTTTGGCGGGCCAGAAATATTTCCGCCATACCCCCGACCGCAATGCGATGCAGGAGAACATACTTACCAAATCGTTTCGCGCGCTTTGCCATACGATAACCTACACCATTCCAACTTTATTGCATATTTTTCGCGCACATTCGACGTATTTTCTGCGTTTCGATTCTGCGTTTCGTTTTCCGATTCATATAAATCCATATTACAACTCAAACCGACACAAAGCACACTCCGCAATCTTTCAAAACCCGACACGCCATCCTTCTGAAGTTCAAGGCACTTTTGCTCATTGGCAAACCTTCTCAGAAGCAAAGTGCGGACCTTGAAGTTCTTGCAAAACGCTTTGGCGTTGACGAAACGATGGACTCGATTTTTCAAGTTGACGTTGCTTGAGAACGAACGCTGTCTTTATGAAACGACAAACGCCAGGCGATGACCCAGCGTTTTATTTCACTTCAATTTTTTTCGATTATTCAGCGGAAGCTTTTCTTTCGCTTCTTCGTTCTTGACGTGCTTCTTTACGTTCACCACGTTTTTGCTGACGCACTTCTTTTCGAGCTCCGCGTCTTTCTTGTCGTGCTTCTTTGCGCTCACCACGTTTTCCTTTTCGCATTTCTCGTTTTTCGCCGCGTCGGCCTTGACGCATTTCTTTGCGCTCGCTCCTGGCGTCCTTCCGAAAGTCTTTGCGTCCTTCTCGCTTTGCTTTTTTCAAGGCTTTCACAGAAGAGCGATATTCCTTCTTCGCTGCCTTCAGTTGAACTTTTTTATCTGCTTTCGACAGCGTTGCGTCCGCTTTGATCGCTTGCCTTTGCGCCTTAAACTCTTCTTTGAGACTCTGCTTTGCTGTCTTAAAGTCGACTCGACGCGTCTCCCGCGCGCTCGCTCTTTCTGCTTTACGAAGCTCACGACGACTTGATTCACCTTCAATTTCGTCAACCGTGTCGAGAGTGACTTCTTCGCTGGAACCAGCGTCTTGCGCGAGTACGGGCAATGCAAGTGTCGCTGAGATAAGTGCCGTAAACATACTTCTTGTGATCAAGCCTTTCATGTTTCCTCCATTCATGAACGTTATCTTCATAAAGTTTCGACGCTCTCGCAACTTTCAATATTCACTGACTCAAGGTGAAGCAGATCCAAGAGCGCTAAACTGCCATAACTAAACTTACATACATCAACGCAGATTTAGGGACATCCCTGGAAGAACGCATCTCCAACAAGCAAAGACTCAAGACTCTTGTTGCCCTGTTTTGAGTTCTTCAACACTAAAGCTCATGGGTAAAAGTGCGTTGATATTCGTCCTACGCTCTTCGCCTTTATCATTGAAAAGTAGAATCTCCAGGTCACCATAAAATTCACTTAAGACTTGCCGACACATTCCACAGGGTGCGCTTGGTGGACTGGCCTCGGTGTAAATAGCGAGACGCTGAACTTGCGCTATCGTTCCATCCGCACGAAGGCGCCCAACAAGATTTCGCTCGGCACAGACCGAAAGACCATAACTTACATTCTCCACATTGCACGCTGAGACAATCTCACCCGATTTAAGCTCGACGCTCGCCCCAACATAAAAACGCGAATAGGGAGCATAGGCTCGTTTTGCAACGCCGTGAGCAGCTTCACGCAAGGATTCCCAAGAATTGTTCAAAAAAGCCTCCTGAAACCCAAATTGAGAGTTGGAGTATTAGAATAGCGGGAACTTGAGCAGACAATCAAATCCACAAACATGCTTCTTGCGGGCTTTTGCGACTTTTTCGCTTAAACACAGGCCACCTCGTTGCCGAAAGCATCGTAATGTGCCTTGATCTCGGCCATGAAGTACGCACCACTCCCTTGGGTTCATCTCGCCGACGCATTACGCGCGTCATCACGTCGACTGCGAATCATCTTAGAACAACCCGCGTTCAGCTCTGAACGTACATTTGTTCTTCTCTACGACGGTCCACGTGGCGAGCACATCACGGATGCTCGAGAATTCCTTGAGGGCAATACTCCATTGTCTGCGCGTGAACGGGCAGCGGTTGCGATACTTCGTGAAGCAGGCCCTTCGCATGCAAAGAAAGGTCGCTTTGCTTTAACACGTGCGCAAGTAGGTCGGCTTTTGGCATTTGCAACCGATGTCGCACTTGAGATTGAGGGCAAAGGTGGCATTGCAGTGATTGCACAGCCCGGTCGCATTATCGGTCGAATCCAAGAAGTTGAAGAGCTTGGCTCATGCCTCGTTTTTGAGGCCGTCGATCATGAAGACAATGTTATCGACGATCCAACTGTTCTGGGTGAACGTGAGGCGTACCTCCTTGGTGACCTTCAACAGCTCTATCGCTTAAGCCCTCCCCTACTCCCCGGTGAAGCACGTGCTCTTCTTGAAGCTGAGCCTTTGGCCGTCGAGGGTCTAACGACAGAAGAGGGCAAAGCCGGTTTCGAGTCTGTTGTTGGCCTTGGCGTTGACCTTGCAGACTTCATCGATATTGCTGAAACACCGAAGCAAGAGGCGAAGATTATCCTTCGAGCACTGCTCAACCCTGGCGATGACCCGAGAGATGTTGCCTTGCGCGTCCATCTTGTGAGCGAGATTTATGCCGGTAATTTTGATGATGAGATTGAGATTCCGGCGCGCGGGGCTCTTGCACCTATCGAGGCTCTTGGTGGTGAAAAAGATGACGAGCCACCCGTACTCGTGACCCGCAACAATCTCAAAGAAGAAGAGGCGCGACGAGCCCTCTTTGATTTGGGGCTTCGAGCGGCCGGTCGTCATCGTGGGTTCTCGATTCAAGGTGAGCAAGCGCTTGATATTCTTGTGGCCTTGGATCGTCGCGAAGGATTACCCGACTTCGTCGAGCTCGATCCGGACACCTTGCCTCAGATTGTTCGTATTCCGGACGCACCGATCTTAAATGCAAAAGAAACCAAAGACGGTGAAGGTCTTCTCTCCGTGTCGCTTGATATTGGTGAAGAAGCAAAGGCAATGGCAATTCACTTTGACCAGATTGTTCAAGCAGCAATGCGGAACCGACGGTCACTTTTGGTTGACGAAGATACGGTTGTGGGCTTTACGAAAGAAACCGGTAAGGCGCTTGATCTAATTTCTGAAGCATTGGACTTGAAGCGTTCCGATCAAGATGTTCGCATCGGCCAAGGTGAGCTTGCACTTTTGATTGCAGCGCTCGGCGACCGAGTACAACTCAAATGTTCGGCAAAAGTTCGAAAGCAAATCGAAGCATTCTTTCAAGATACAACAGAGCTCGACCGCAAGATTCCCAAGAAGGTTACTGCAACCTTGCGCCCCTATCAGGTGGACGGCGTCGCGTGGATGGCTCGTCTGCATCGTCTGAATCTTGGTCGTATTCTTGCCGACGACATGGGTCTTGGTAAAACCCTTCAAGCCATTACACTCTTGTGTAAAGCAAAAGAGCTCGATGGCACACAGCCTTCATTAATTGTAGCACCGACCTCTGTTTTGGACGTTTGGGTGAATGAAGCTAAAAAGCATGCCCCACATTTACAATCGATTAAATGGCATGGGCGCGACCGGTCCAACCTTGAGGAAGACTGTGTTGATGTCGACTTGGTTGTCACGAGCTACGCGTTGCTGCGTCGAGATATTGAAATGCTCTCAGGCATTAAGTTTCGGTACATGATGCTCGATGAGGCTCAACATGTGAAGAACCCAGGGACCGAAGCCTGGAAGTCCGCGCGTCAAATCGATTGTGAACAACGACTTGCGCTCACGGGTACCCCGATTGAAAATCGCGTTGAAGAACTCTGGAGCATCATGGAGATTGTGGCCCCGGGTCTTCTCGGTAGTGCTCGTAGTTTTGAGAAGCGTTATGCCAAGCCTATCTCGAAAGGTTCAGGTGAACGGCTCGATGAGCTGCGTCGTCGAACGAAGCCGATTATTCTCCGTCGTAAGAAAGAAGATGTCGCGAAAGATCTACCGCCGAAGATCACAACCGTGCTTCGTGCAGAAATGAACGACGAGCAACGTGGCCTTTACCTCCGTGTCCTGGCTGAAGTGCGAAATGATGTGGAGAAAGCGCTCTCAGTGAATACGAAAGGTCGGGCGCGTGCGCCGATCCTTGCTGCATTGATGAAGTTACGACAAGTATGTTGTCACCCGCGTCTTGTTCTTGGGGAGGATGGCGATGCGATTCAGTCCGCGAAACTCGAGCTCTTTAAGAGCACGATGCGTGAGATTCTTGAGTCCGGTCGTCGCGTAATTGTCTTCTCGCAGTTCGTTGAAATGCAGAAGCTTCTGCATAAAGCGTTGAAAGAACTTGGTGTCGACAACGCCCTTTGGCTGCATGGGGCAACACGCAACCGTGGTAAAGTTGTGGAAGACTTCCAGAAGCCAGATGGCCCACCTGTTATCGTCGTGTCGCTCAAGGCGGGTGGTACAGGTGTAACGCTAACAGCAGCCGATACGGTCGTGCACTATGATCCGTGGTGGAACCCTGCTGTCGAAGACCAGGCAACCGACCGTGCCCATCGTATCGGTCAGAAGAAAACTGTTCATGTCTTCAAATTGGCGTGCGTCGATTCCATCGAAGAGCGTATGTTATCCTTGTCGAATGAAAAACGTGCCGCAGCAGAGGCAGTGCTTGGTAAAGATGGTGCTGGGCCGAAGAGTCTTTCTGTTGAAGAGATTCGTGGCATTCTTAATGATGAAGCCGCCCGTGGCTACTAGGAGTTCACAATGAGACAATCGCATTCAACTTTAACATCCCTCGTGAGTTTCCTTCTCGGGGCTCTATTCATGACCTCGGTAGCATGCAACGAGAGCACGCAACCCGCCCCCCCCCCTGTGGGACCTGCCGGAGTCAAGCAAGAGGCCTACGCTCCAAAGTCGCATGGTCATCCGGCCCATACAAACTTTGGACACGGCGTGGCCGAGGGCGCTTCTGAAGCAGGTGCAGCAATGCCCAATCTTGGTGCCCTTCCATCGGCACAGGGTGCTCCACAAGGCCTTCCATCTGGGCACCCACCTGTTGGGGCTGCTGGCCAGAACGCAAGTGCAAAACCTGCTGCCAATGTTACGATCTTTACAGGGCCCGTCCTTGAGAAGATCGATACCCAAGAATACTCGTACCTTAAGGTTAAAAGTGCAGAGGCGGGTGAGCTGTGGGCTGCGGTGCTCAAGACACCCAGCAAAGTCGGCACCGAAGTTCGCATCCAAGAGAACGTGACGATGGCAGATTTTCACTCAAAGAGCTTGAATCGTACCTTTAAGAAACTCGTGATGGGGAACCTGCTGCAATAGCGAAGGTTCACTTCCCCGGTCGCCATTGCCGGTAGCACCAGTACAAAACACCCGTAAAAAAAGCTTCATCAAGGTTTCCAATGAAGGGTAAGTTATCAGGGATTGCTTCAATAATTCCAGCACTCGGGTTGACCACGGCAAGTACCGCAATTACCGCAGCTGGAATAGATAAAGCACGCTTCCAACCAGGAACCGTGCTTTGTGTTTCTTGCTTCGGATTATGTTCTTCCGTCATGCTATTATTCAACTCTATGCTTGCGCTCTCGGTTGAGTAATCACGTTACGTCCAGCGGGGTGCCCACCCTCAAGTGCGTTCTCCAAAACGTCGTCGAGTGTTGTTGCAAAAATGAACTCAAGGTCGTCCTTCACGGACTGTGGAACATCTCGAAGATCTTTCTCACACTTTGCTGGCATGATGATACGCTTGATACCCCCACGGTGCGCGGCGATAACCTTCTCTTTGATACCACCGACAGGAAGAACATGACCACGAAGTGTCACCTCGCCCGTCATCGCCGTGTCCGCACGACAGCACTTCCCGGTAAATAGAGAAATCAACGCAGATGTTATCGTGATACCAGCAGAAGGACCATCCTTCGGAATCGCGCCGGCAGGAAAGTGAATATGGAGATCAACTTTCTCAAGGAAGTTTTCCTCAAGCGAAGTCGACAAGCCCAAAGCTTTCGCATTCGAGCGCATCCACGACAAAGCAGCCTGTGCAGATTCCTTCATCACGTCACCAAGTTGGCCGGTTAGGATCAATGAACCTTTACCCCCCATCTTTGTAATCTCAATAAAGAGTAAATCACCACCCACAGCCGTCCATGCAAGGCCTGTTGAAACCCCAGGCACCGCCGTTCGCTCTGCCACTTCATTGAAGTATTTCGCAGGCCCCATGATATCTTCAAGCTTCGCTGCATCGACAGTGACAGTTTCAAAGCTTTCACCTTCCGGAGTGCTCGCAACTTCAACCGCGATTGAACGACATACAGAAGCAATCTCGCGCCCCAGAGTACGAACTCCCGCTTCGCGCGTATACGATGTAATCAACGACATTAAAGTCTCATCCGGAACAACAATATGCTCTTCGCTAATACCGTGCGCATCACGCTGCTTTGGTAAGAGGTAGTTCTTGGCAATATTTAACTTCTCTTCGGATGTATAGGAAGGAACCTCGATGATTTCCATACGGTCACGCAAGGGCGCTGGAATCGTATCCAACTGATTTGCGGTCGCGATGAATAAAATACTCGAAAGATCGAACTCCACATCGATATAGTGGTCACTGAAAGCTTTGTTTTGCTCTGGGTCCAAAACTTCAAGCAAAGCTGAGCTTGGATCCCCGCGAAAATCTGAACCAAGCTTGTCGATTTCATCCAACAAAAAGAGAGGATTCTTTGTGCCCGTTTTCTTTAACCCTTGAATAAAGCGACCCGGCATTGCACCAATATAGGTTCTGCGATGACCACGAATCTCAGCTTCATCTCGAACACCGCCCAAAGCAATTCGATGAAAGTCTCTTCCAAGTGCATCAGCAATTGAACGCCCAAGAGACGTCTTACCGACACCCGGTGGCCCAACAAAACATAGTATCGGCCCTTTCATATCGTCTTTCAACTTACGTACGGCCAAGTACTCAATTACACGCTTCTTAATTTTGTCCAAACCGTAATGGTCTTCATCAAGTTGGTCTTGTGCATTCTTCAAATCGAGGTTGTCGACCGTTGTCTTCTCCCAGGGAAGATCCGCAAGCCACTCAAGATAGGTTCGGGCAACCGTATATTCTGCTTGCGAAGGTTGCATATTTCTCATGCGTTTGAGCTCACGCTGTGCAGCTTTCATCGCATCTTCAGAAAGCCCCACTTCAGACAAACGTTTTTCGAGTTCTTCCACACCCGCTTCGTCATCGTCTTTATCACCCAGCTCATCTTTAATCGCTTTAAGTTGTTGGCGAAGATAATATTCGCGTTGGGTTTTTGACATCTCCCCCCGAACTTGATTGTTGATCTTATTCGAAAGTTTCATCACTTCAAACTGACGAGAAAGAAGCTCAAGAACGACATTGAGTCGATCTTTCAGTGTCACTGCTTCAAGCACACGCTGCTTTTCTTCAATCGTTGCGTCAATGTTTGCTGTAATAAGGTCTGCAAGGTGTCCCGGAGACTCAATGCTTTCAAGAAGCTGTTTCGCCATGACCGGAATCTCTGGCAACATGTCAATAACTTCGCGTGCTGTCGTCTTTAAGTTGAGAGACAAAGCATCAATTTCAACGTCATTCACACCTTGGTCATGCAGCGTTTCAATTTCAGCGGTAAAAAATGGGTCGTCTTGTGTAAAGTCTTTGATACGAAAACGCGACACCCCTTCAACGACAATGTTGAATCCATCTCGGCCTGTTCGCGCAAGTTTGATGATACGTGCCGCTGTACCAATCGTGTAAAGTTCGCCTTGCTCAGGGTCGTCGATCTCAGGTGCCTTTTGAGTCACAATACCAAGCAAACTGTTGTCACGCGTTGCTTCCTCAATAAGACGTATCGTTTTTGCACGGCCAATCGTTAGTGGCATCACCGCACCGGGAAAGAAGACACTATTCCGTAGCGGCAAGATCGCCAGCTCATTCGGTAAGTCTCGTTTAATATCGTTGTTGTCGCTTCCACTTTCACTCATGGCTTACTCCTATCGATCACTTCTCAAGACTATAGGCGCGACCCTTAGTGCGACAAGTTTTGCACTTAAGAAAGAGAGAACGAGACAATCTCAAGAGACACATACATCAAACCACACCACATCATCTTGTGGTTGGTTTCGTAAAAGTGAAATCTGACCGACTGCAAATATTCAAGTCACTTCGTACATCAAGCAAAGATCGTCAGACAAAGTTCATCGCGATAGGTTCGATACAAAGAAGCACGCCTAGAAAACGTGGTTCAAAGTGCATTCGATAAATCGGGAAGCGTTATTGCAACATTTCCGAGTTCATTGCTCACACCTTCACCCAACAACACTAAGTTTTGTCCTCGACTTCGGTATACACGCACAGTGTATCCGGCCAGAGCTTCAGCATCTTCATTGGTCAGGTTTGTCTGCAAACTCCTCGCCTCGGGTACATTGATAGCAACTTCGCCCTGCTCGACGTCTGCATCCACGTAAAGACCCAGCTCAAAACGTGGTAGCTGACTCTCAAAAGGTGTGACCAAGAGAGAATAATGACCGGGGTCTAAATACGCCTGAGTGCTTTCACTCCCAACTTGAAAGCCAATTTCATCGTAGAAAGGATTTTGGTTTTCGCTATTTTCACTCGCAACATTGGTGACAGCATCTCGAATCTGAAGTGATGCCTCAATACGATGTCCTTGGTTGTCGACGATGGTCAAAGAGCGTTGCACACGTTGTCCAAGATAAAGATCGAGCTCAATCGGAGTTGAGCCAATACGAATTTCTTCATAATGAAGTCCCTGGTTTTCAGAGTTCATTTCGCCTCGCCCCCAGACCCGATAGTCACCTTGAGGTAAATCAAAGCGAAGTGAACCCTGTTCCATGCTTTGCCCCATTTGTGTCCACTCTTCTTGAACACTGGCTGAGCTTTCCTCTTCAATCCGTTCCACAAAGGTTCGAGTCTGAACGAGCGCGCCCCCCTCAGCATCAAATATATCCAACCAGAGAACACCTGCGTCCTGCCACACTCCCATATGAAAGTCTGTACTCTCCGGACTCTCAACGTTTCCATCGAAATTTGTATCGAAACTCAAGTTCGGAAAATCACTCTGTGTGTCGTCGCTACCTTTTTGCGAAAGAACTTTGAGGGATGCAAATCGATCTTCGCTTTGATAATACACATCAAGATTAAAGTTCCCGTAATCATCCGTAGACGCGATCGAAGAGATGCGACGTCCACTTCTTTCAAGATACACTTCTCGATCGGGTACACCCAGTTCAACACTTTCACCGCTGAGCTCTCGTGTTGCCCACAATCTTCCGTTGAACGAAAAAACCTCTTCACTTGGAGCCTCCAAGAACGAAAATGCCTCGCCCGAACCGGCAACTGTGTTGGCTCGCAAAAGTGATATACAATTTTCCGCTAGCCATGGCGCTCCCGACTGCTCGAGTGGCGCAATGCGACATGTTCCAGTCAGATGTCGTGGTACGCGTAAAAGAGTTCGCTGACCTTGCTCTGAACGATGCGCCTTAAAGGCGTATCCCAAACCTGGTACCCGTTCATCCGGCGTAAAGCGGATATCCATATCGCCTTGGTTGTCTTCAACATCGACAACATCAATCAAAAAGCTCTCGACATCGTGCATTTCAATTGTGAAGGCTTCTCCAGCAGACAAATCCACATTGGGAAAATGCTCCTCAAGATGGTCCGAACCTTCCGGTGGCACAACAACAATGTGAACCTCGGACTCGAAAGGAATCTCGGGAGCAACACATTCTCCAAGCTGACAAATTCGATTTCCGGTGCATGGTGCATCACTCGAACACGGGAGCACATCAAGGTCCGCATCGGTGTTCGAAAAATCTGAGCACGCAAGGTTCATCAAAAAGAAGAGCGAGCATCGAAGTGAAGGTGAGCCCAAGAGTCGCTTGCGTAGGGGTTCTGATACCCCCAAAGCGTAGCGCTCCCGCCCTAAATTCCGATGAGACAATATAAACTTTAAGGACATTGGTCCTCCAATGTGAAATGCCAACGTGCTTTTGCGACACCTGCGCCTTCTGCTTCTTGATAACTGTTAAATGTCACTTCTCGGAAAGGTCGGTCACTCACCACAAGTTCGATGCGTTGCCGAAGCCCCTCGTTCACAAAGACGGAGCGATCAGCCCACATCGCCGCAAGAACACTTTCGGCTCGAAGAGTATAGCTTGGTAAGGATGCCCCCGAGGCTCTCTCCAAATATAGTAATGCATTCGAGTTTTCAAAGGGTGCACTCGAAAGAACGCGTGTGCGAACTTCTATCCCATCGTAGAGGTGCAACAACCAAAGCGAGTTAAAGCGTGATTCACCATCGAGATCTTCGAGCTCGTTCAAACTCAATGTCACTTCACCAAGACAACTATCGCCAAGCGCAAGGCGGATATCAAGGTCATCGACATTCGGAGACGTTCCGTCCTCTGTAATATAGGGCCGCCGATTCTCCGTCTCTTCAACCTCAGGGCGGACCTCAATTGCTAAGAAAGGGTCCAAACACGCGGATGCCACGAGTACATTCACGAAATACAATGGTGTAAAAAGAAGTCTCGGGACGGAACAAACTCGAAGCATACTCTTTTGAGTGCAAGAGTTGGACCAGCGTTGGGCCCGATATCTTTGAATTGCATCCCCTACTTGCACCCATAGATCCAGGTACTTAACACCACTCTTTAGCCAGCGGTACTCAATCTTCATTGAGCCTCCAATGACAAAGTTGCGCCGCCTCGGACAATTTTGTCCAAAAATAGAGCTTCACACCTTCCGCCGTGTGGCTCAACTTTGCCTGCTCTTCCCAAATCGGTGCGCTGGAAAAAACTCTAAAACTCATGTGCTTTTTTCCCCATCGAGATAGCGATAGATTGTCCGGGGATCGATTTCGAGACTTCGGGCTGCTTGAGTCCGATTCCCGCCAAAACGATCCAGTGTGGTGAGAATATGTTGGCGTTTGAACGCGTCGGTGGCGTCTGCCAAACTTTGAACCTCTTTCTGCTCTTCAGGAAGCGCTAAATCGTCCAAGCCAATGTCATCGCCGACTCCCAAAATCATCGCGCGCTTGAGACGATTCTCAAGTTCCCGTACATTCCCAGGAAAGGAATATTCCAAAAGTGCAGACAATGCTTCTTTTGAAATTCTTTTTTGGGGTAACCCCAAGTCTCTCTCAAAATGTTGCATGAGAAAACGTGTAATCAAGTGAACGTCTTTTCCACGTTCTCGAAGAGGCGGCACTTCAATCGTAATCACATTGAGTCTGTAAAAAAGGTCTTCTCGAAAAGTCCCTTCATCAACCATTTGCTTGAGGTCTCGATGCGTTGCCCCGACAACTCGAATATCAACCTTTTGACCTTCATTTGCTCCAACAGGCGTAACAACTCGCTCTTGCAATACACGCAGAAGCTTTACCTGCACAGACAATGGCATCTCGCCAATCTCGTCGAGAAAAAGCGTGCCTCCGTCGGCATGAACCAAATGCCCTACTCGGTCTTCTGCCGCATCTGTGAATGCACCTTTAACATGCCCAAAGAGCTCCGATTCCAAAAGATTTTCAGGGATCGCCCCACAATTCAGAATAACCAATTGTCCCTTGTTGCGATCCGAGCGCTGGTGAATCTCTCGAGCAACGAGTTCTTTACCTGTCCCTGTTTCACCATGAATTAAAACGCTGACGCCTGTTTTTGCGACACGCTCGATGCGGTCATAAACGATTTGCATCGAAGATGAAGCACCCAACATTGCTCCATAGCGATTCGAATTTTGCGCTTCTTTCAAAAGGCGGTTTTCATCATTCAGCTGCCCAAGATTGCGAGCCTGCGCAATGATAAGAGCGACGAAACTTGCAAGCGTTTCTGCTTGCACCAACCAATGTGCGGAGATCGCATCTCGAAGTCCCTTATTACCCGTGTAAAGTACACCAATAACCTTTTGATCAACCTTCAGTGCAACACAAAGCACGCTTGAAAGTTTTAAGGCAAGCACTGAATCTGCTTCTGCAAATCGTTCATGGTGCGCAATCTGGTCGATAAAGAGGGTCTGCCCCGAGGATAAAACATGTGAGACGACAGTATCCGAGGCCAACGCACTAAGTTTTGAGTTTGCCCCGGTCGAATCCGTTGATTCGATAACGTTCGTGTGCGCAAAAATATCCTGATAGTCATGTGCCCCGTCTGGATGATCACTCAACAACAAGAAAGCATGTTCTGCACCGGTGACTTCAATCCAAGACTCAAGGACCGACTGGCATATCGTACGCACATCATCTTGCGCATTCATTCGATTGGACATGAGCTCAAGAATTCTGAGCACTCGAGTCCCCTCATCGACCTCTTTTGGGTCTACACCATGTATCAAATGATCAGTATTCGAAGGCAGAATCGACTTATGTTCACTTCGCTTAGGGTTCGTCTCCGAGTGCAAAGCATGCTGCCTGACCCTATCATCATGACGTACTCGTGCGGCCTGTACATTGTGATGTTCAAGCTTGAACACAATCCCAGCAAGCGCAAAGTGCTCAAGGTCACCAATAAGTCTTTGATTCTCAATCGAATTCCCAGAACACAAAACGAAGGGCCCCTCGTGTTCAACGATATGAGCGCCCTGTTCACGCCCTTTCAATACGAAGTATGAATCCGCAGCGGCCTGATCTTCGAGCCTAAAATCCGCGTGCTCACTACCACCAACAAGGACTTCTTCAAGACCGAAGGGTATACACTCCCCGCAATGGCGTCCACTCAGAATTCGGATTTGCCAATCACTCATCGAGTGCTCCCTTTCCAGATAACCCGAAGAGCACACTTCCGGCCTCGGCCTCAACGCCATCAATCTTCTTTTCGATGCGGCGGACATTATAGGTGTCAGCGACAGAGATAAGATACGAGAGGCCAAAGACGCCCAAACTTGCAACCTGTGTCCACCACACGCTTTGGTACAAACGTGCATCGTCTACAGAATCGACATACCCATCGCGACCACGAAGAAATTGTAGTCGCCAATACGTACCAATATTAACTCCGAGCGCTACGCTTTGTAAGCTCCCGTGAATTAGGCCGCGGACTTTTCGCCCATGCAACATTAGGTTCCCTCCAAACGGAGTCAGGTCACTAACCCAATGGTGTTCCAATTCGGATGTCTGACCATCTCCTCTTGCTGGTGTCGTGTTCTCATCACGCAAGAGGACTTTGTCTAACCCAGGTGATTGAAGTCCCGGATTCCCCTCGGCAGCACGCCTACGCGCTTGGAGATCAAGCTTCATTTCGCCAAATCGAAAAAGTAGATCATGGTCATGATGAAGGGGGTCGAGTTCAACATCTTCATCAAGAATCAATATTTTTTCTAAGGCTTTATCACGAAGAGCAAAGTCTTGCTCACGATGCGCACACGCAGCACGCAAAGTGTGCCACTCAATTGCCCAAATTTGTCTTCGCTCGCCCAAGAGGCCAGGTCCCGCTAGATGCTCATCGTTGCTCGCAAGTGCTAATGTTTGAGCACAATTGTTTTGCGCTTTTTCATTCTTCATCTCTTGAAGACTTTGCTGAAGGGTTCGACCCTCGAAACTTGGAGACTCTTGTGTTTGTGCGTGTGCAGAGACTCCAAAGGCGAATGTTGTCAAAAAGAGCCGCAACCCGTATTTAACCTTGCTCAGCGAAGTGCTTCTAAGGTCACGTCGATATTCTTTGTTTTGCCTGCACTCAACCACACTCTCTTTCTAAGAGGTTGGTAACCCTTTTTCGAGAAAATAATCTCGAAATTTTCAACGCTACGCCCTGATTCAATCGCAACTACGATCGGGCGCGCAACACTGGCCATGCTGGTCCCCAATAATTTTGGTTTTCTGGCGGTCTCCCCGCGAAGTGAGCTGACCCACAAATCACAGTCAATATTCGAGCGAACTCGTAAAAGCGCAGGCTTTGTTCGCAACTCGGGCTTAAGCTTAAATACCTCGTCGGCCTCAGTCAGCGATATCGTTTTGTTCCAGCCCTGCATCAGTGGATGCATCACTCGAACCTGATGCGTGCCCACCCTAAGATCCCCAGACCATTTCTTTGCCCGCTTGGCGACGAGCGTATCGTCTATCCACATTTCTGCAGGATGAGCAAGCTCAATGCTTACGCTTCGAATTCGCTCATTGGATTCCTCTCTTTTTTTGTTTTGCCGACTCTTCTTGATCGTGGCTCGCTCGGGCAGCATGTTCTTGGTTTGAACGCGTGGCGCATTCGGCCTCTTATTCTTCTTTGCTAAGTTCTCCTTCATCTTCACTTTTTGTATTTCTTCGTGCGTTACCACCGGGTTTTTTGCCCACGTTGTATTTAAAAACCCGCGTACTTGCTCCTCTTTGCCCTCTTCATTGAGATCGCTTTTCGAGCCAGAGTTACCTTCGATCTTGGCTTTGAACACCGGCGCATCACTTTCAAGATTTTTGGACTTCAAGCTTTGGGATTCACTCCCCTCACTCCTTTCCTGCACATTAAGTTTAAGAAAAGAGGGCAGTCCAATGGTACCGAGTGAAAACAAACTCACAACACTCATAGCGACGACGGCTATGAAGGCGAGTCTAAATTTTTTGTTCGTTGCTCCCTTTATCGAAAGTGTATCTTTGGGCGTCTGTTGGTGCGCATCGTCGACTTCCACATGTTCTGCAACGAAACTTTGGCCCGCTGCGAGTTTCTCAAGACCTTCCTCTCCCCACTGTGTTTTATATCGCTTCAATAAAACACGCTGCAGCAGTGTGTCTTCCCTGCTCTTTCGATCTTTTAGGCGTTCGAGATAGTGTTTCCGTAGCCAAGATATCGACCATCCACCTGAGGAATCTAAGGTTCGCGTTATGATCTCAGCTGTAGGTAATGCTAAGAAAGAAAGACAGGATTCAATCTCCACGCGAAGATCTTCAGCACTGGCGTAGCGTGTATCTGCTTCATGCCGAAGACAGCGGTCAACAACGCGCCTTAACGAAGCGAGTAAAAAAGGCGAGTTTTTTTGTAAATCCGTACGTTGGCCACGTGAAATTTTGTGAAGGAGAGCAGCAATACTATTGCCCTCAAAAGGCCGTTCGCCACTCACCAGATAGGCGAATACGCCACCAAGAGCAAAGATGTCACTTTGCACACTTGCAAGGTCGGCGTCCAAGAGCTCAGGGGCCAAATACGCAGGTGAACCGACCAGAGCACCGGTCGCAGTGATTGAAGTCGCCTTCTCCCCCAGCGCAATTCCAAAGTCCATGAGCTTCACGCACCCGTCTCGGGCAATCATGATATTCTCAGGCTTAATATCACGATGGATGAGTCCTGCGGCGTGAACAACTTGTAATGTCTTTGCAACTTGAGCGATGCAGGCCGCACCGAATTCTGGTGCATGATGCGTAGGGTGTGTCTCAATCAATTGTGCAAGAGTTCGGCCCTCAATGAGCTCCATTGCGAGAATCCATCTTCCCTCCACCTGAGCATAGTCATAGATTCGAACCAAGCCTCGATCGTCAAGCTCCATTAAGGCTTGTGCTTCACGTTCGAAGCGCTTCAGTTGTATCGACTCTTTCTGTAAATGAGGATGCAACACTTTGAGTGCGCAAAGACCTTCGCTCTCTCTACTTTCATTCTTCGCACGATAAACAATACTGCTCGCCCCTCGACCCAACTCCCCCAATATTCGGTAGGGTCCGATCGTATCCGAGTCCAGATGCAGAGTCTCGTGCTGTGACACGCCTATGCCTTTTGGTAATATGGGTTTGCTCCAGATGCATGATCCGTCGTGTCCACAATGTGCACAATCGAAGGTAGTGCTTCACGAACTCGCGTTTTAATCCCTTGTTGTAAAGTTACTGAGGCCATGCCGCAACCTTGACACCCGCCACCCATCTCCAAAAAAGCTGTGTCTTCCAGAAGCTCAAGCAAGCGCACATATCCACCATGCGCAGCTAACCCTGGATTAATCTCGCTACGTATCAAATCATCCAACTCTTCTGCGCGCCCATCCTGCCACCCGTCATCAACATTCGGGTTCGCAAACTTAAAACCTTCTTGTCCTTCTTGGGTTAAGAAATCGATGCGCGCTTGATCTAAAATTAAGGCACTAAAGCGATCGACCCAAAGCCGCAGCCCTTCAAAATTCATTTCAAAGGCGTCTTCCGGTTTTTCATTTTCATGAATCACATCAAGTTCATAATTGCATTGCTTGGCTCCCATACGCTTTGCTCGAACTTGGATTCCTTTCTCCTTTGCGTTCTCTTCGGAGTCCACTGCACCACGAAATGCATTCTGTGCACTCGGACTCAAGGCAATACGTGGTTCTTTTTGTGCTAAGAGATTCGTAAGACGGTCACTCGCGCGTACTTTATTTGGATTGCGAATGACAAAGCCAGGTTTCGCATCTGCTTTATTTTTGTCTTCTCCAGTTGAGCTTTCACCGCCGCGAAGGCCGTAGTCAATTTCCAATCCATCGATACGGTGCGCACTGGCAGGATCCACATGCACCTTGAAAAGTTCAGAGCCAAAGCTCAACTCCACCTTGATATCGTTTTCACGCACCTTCGAAAACACCAGACCGTGCTCATAGGTTGCGCTTGCTTCGATTCGCAAACTCGTGTGCACTTCAGTCTCGCGCATTTTCAGGAGTTCTCTTTGCGCAGGCTCGGCGACAAGAATGTTTGGGATTCCCTCCGGTGCCGGTGGGTAGAGATTCGCACCGGCTTTCTCAAAGATTGAAACTCGCTCGTGTGGGTCGAGTGCCAAAAGCTCCTCTTGACGCCCCAAGATGTTTCCACCGACGAAGAGACATCCATCGTCGCCAAGAACCAAATCCGATTTTGCCATCGCCTCACGAACAAGGTCTTGTGTTCCGCCAAAGAGGTTCAAATCAACAGTCGCGTAGGATTCTAAATAAACATCCAAAAGCTCGACAAAATTTTCGCTGGCGAGACTCTCCGGTTCTCCGCGTGTTCCAAACATAAAGAGCACTACTGGATCTCTTGAAAGGTATACCTCAAGACCCGAACTGTTTTGATTCTCAGACATGCCTTGATTAAAGGACTCTACCCTCCTGGACGCAATACCGAATTGACTCTTTTAAGCTCTTTTTCATCTCACAACTTGCGTATTAAGATTCTTCTTATACACAAAAACTAAATGTATTGCGCGTCTTATTTTAAGGCGCTTTTCGAAATATTCCTGAGGCCCACGCCGGTACACCATCGCGCATCCAAACCATTGAATCGACATGGCGATTTGGGATCGTAATGTCCTCAGGTTTTTCGTAGGTGCGAAACACAAGATCCCAAAAATGTGTCGTGACACCATGGTTAACCCATGGGTTCTTGAAATGATGATAGAAGTGACAACATCGCATGAAGCGGCTGTACGCAAAACGCGTGTCTTTTTCATGAATGTTTTGGTGGGTTCGCTCGTAAATGTACCAACCTGCTACGAAGCCAGTACTTGTAGCTACTGCAAAACCAAGGGCCATCACAATATACATTACGCATGCAACAAGAACCCACACGAGCAGGGCAAGCGGGATTTTGTTCACCCACCTCTCAAAGTAGTTCAGATCAGCGTGATGTTTCAAATGTTCACGGGAAAAAGCAACGCGTCCCTTGGCGACATGCCCGGCAAAGCGATGCAAGAGATATTCCGCCAAGGTCCAAAGTACGATGCCGCTACCGAAAGCTAAGAGGATCATAATTTATGATATAAAAATCCTTGAAACTCTTCAAATCATCATGCACTCGAAAAACAGTTCTCACCACTTAAAACGTTCACGAAAAGGTTTCTGGCAAAAGCACTGGCGCCTCAAAGCGCCCGATTACACTGAGCTGGCGACCAGTTTTCGGGTTTCTACGATATGAGAAGTATTCAAGATTGTTGGCTTTTGTACAGGAATTAATTCGTGCACATCGATGCACGCCGCATCGTTGTAGCTCATCCAAAAGCCATTGCGATAAATCAAAGAAATAGCGTTGCTCGTGCCCCAAGGCATCCTCTCTGCCGAGCTCTTCCTTTTCCGAAAGTTCAACAAGATCGGAATCCGGTGAGCACTTGAACGCACGGAGTACTTCAACCCCAACTTCAAAGCTCCGCTTTTGAATGCAAGGGCCTACCCCAACACATAGTTCATTCGCCAAGACCCCCTGGCTTTTGAATCCTTCCAACATTGAGTGAATTATCCCTGATGATGCGCCTCGCCAACCTGCGTGTGCTGCCCCGACAACACGACCATCCCGACTTGACCAAAGCATTGGCGCGCAATCCGCACTACGAATACCAAGACCGATGTTTCCAAGACGCGAAATCATTCCATCCGCTTTAGCCCCTTGCACTTCATCGACATTCTTCTCGTCGAGTACGATTACATTCGTGCCGTGGACTTGTTCGAGCGTAATGAGTTCTTTCGGTCTTAAACCCAATTGAAAGCGAACACGAGCTAAGTTCTCCTCAACTCGAGCCGGAGAGTCATCGACATCAAAACTTGTATTCAAACCGCGAAAAGGGTCAGGCGAAGTCCCACCAATCCGACCAAAAAAGCGATGGGATACACCCTTAATCTCTTGAAATAAGTCTAGTTCGATACCCAACGTCATAACTCAGCGCTCCTTGAGTCCACGTAACAAGAGCGTCATAGTCCATGCAGCTCCCCCCCACAAGAGAAGAGAAAGTAAAGGTAAGCCAAAGGCGAATGTCGTCCCACGATTAATTAGTATGGCACCCGCGAGCGTCAGCCCCAAGGCAACCAATGCGAGGGCCAAGCGAAAAAAACCTTCTCGAACAAAATGTGCGAGCTCATCGGATGCCTTATGCTGGAGCTGAATTCGCAACCCATGAGACTCAAGATCGTCCAGCACACGATCGAGACGCAGGGGTAAATCTTGACCCGAGTCCAGCCAACGCTGTGCCTGTCGCAGGGCGTTTTCTTTCAATGTCTCGGGTGTAAAGCGAGACGCAATCATCGTCTCGATGTAGGGGCGCGCCGCCTCAAGAAGATCGATATCGCCTGCAAGCTGCTTTGCTAAGCCTTCCGTCGTAACCAAAGCTTTGAACAGCATGGTAAAGTCTGCAGGCACACGAATACCATGTCGCATCGCCCCATTGCTCAGTTCATTCAAAAAAGCCCCAACCCGAACCTCGCTTAGGGGCTTGCCCACAACATGGCGCTCCAAAATCGAAATGACATCACTTTCGTATGCACGATAATCAAGCGCGCGTGTCGGCCGACCCAATTTTAACCAAATACGTGCGACCCCAGCAAGATCTTCATTCATCACTGCAAGCATGACGTCGACAAGCTTCATTCGCATGCTCGGCGATAGCCGCCCCACCATACCAAAGTCAATAAGACCAAGGCGCCCATTTTCATCAAGAAAGACGTTGCCCGGGTGTAAATCACCATGAAAGAGTCCATCACGAAACAACATCTTGAATGCCACATCAAGATATTGATGCGCCAGTTGATTACGGGCGTCTTCTGAAACAACGCTTGTCAGTTTCTGCCCGTGGATTTCTCCCATCGTCAAAACATTTTTTCGGGATACGCGATCGTATACCGCAGGGATTAGAACTTCAGGGTCATCCTTAAAATTCTCAGCCACACAACGTAAAGAGGCAGCCTCCCGATCAAAGTCCAATTCGTTTATCAGGGAGTCACGGAAGTTCTCGAGCGCCCCTTTCAAATCGAAGATTTGGACCTCGGGGTAGATGGACTCAACTCTGCGAATTAACCACCGCATTAAGGACAAATCCGCATCTAAGGTTTTACGCAATCCACGCCGACGTACTTTAATAACAACATTTTCACCACTCTTAAGTTTTGCACGATGGACTTGAGCGATAGAGGCCGATGCCAAGGGCTGCTCGTCAACCCTTTCAAACTCTTCCGACAACTTTGCGTCCAAAGCATTTTCAATCGTTTCTTTGACCTCAACCCACGGCAGCGGTGAAACCTGATCCTGCAGCACACTCAATGTCGTCGTCCAGTGATCTTGTAGAATATCCTCGCGCGTAGAAAGTATCTGGCCAAATTTGATATAGGTGGGCCCGAGATCTTGTAAAAGTCGACAAACACGTTCCGCGGTTGTCTTGTCGTTCTTAAATATGCTGAGCCGTCGATTTTCAAGAATATCCTGAAAACCATGCTTGATTAGAAGCGTTAAGACTTGTTGGCCGCGCGCAGCATCCTTCACACCCACCCGAAGTGCTTGCGATCCGTCCCAGATACTCCTCACCAAGGATTGTGCCATTTTAATACTCCATCGAAGAATACTCTGAACTCAATCCCCAAATTGCGCCCGTAACATAAACCCAACTCACAACGTTATGCTAGTATGAAACACATGAACCATAAAAACAAACTCCGAGCGAACTTGCTTCTAACATTCACCATTATTGCTGCGTATACCATTGGCTCCGATCATGTGTGGGCGAACGATGTGACTACAAAAGCATCAGCGCCAGAAGGAGCTGCTAACGAGATAAAGACGGCAGCACCACCACCGTTGCCAACCAAGAAAGACTTAACTCCTGCGAGAATGCCTATCCTGGTTGACAAGCAATCGAGCAAAATCGAATTTATTGGTGATACCAAGCTCTTTGATGTTCGTGGTCATTTCAAAAAATGGAGCGTAAAAGGTAGTATTCAAGAAGGTCGGCTGCAAACACTCACGCTGAGTGCTAGTTTTATGACATCGTCACTCAATACGGAGAATAAATCTCGCGACGAGCATTTGTGTAAGGATGATTTCTTTAACTGTAATGCTTTCCCGAGTGCACAATTTAGTCTGGTTTCTCTTGTTCCAACAAAAGTGGGTGGGTGGAATGCAAAAGGCAATCTCACCATTCGCGGCAAAACCCATAAAGTATCTTTTCCGCTAAAGATTAAGAAGACCCGAAGTGGTGACAAACTCAATTTCCAAGTTCAGGGAGAAGCGCAAATCAACCGATTTGATTTTGATATTTCCTATAAAGCCGGTTTACTAAAACCGTCAATCAACAAGATTGTGAAGATTCCTTTAACCTTCTCGTTCTCGACCTTTGCGCCAAAGTCCAGGGTCTCAACAGCGCAATAGCGCGTGTGTCAAAATCAGGGGCCATCGAAACAGCCTGCATCGCTTATTGCAATCATCATATCGCCTCCGTAATAGGCCCGTAGAATGTCATGATATAATTCTCCCGCTTCGGCTCTGCAAATAGCTCCGTTCTGGGACATGCATCCTCGATTATAGATGTTGTTTTCGTCCACCCACCCGAGAACACTTTGCTCGTGGTTTTGGCTCGAGAGTCCATTATTGCTTGTCACGTAGGCTTCGGTATTCGTTGGGTCAGGGTCATTCTCAGTTGCGACACAGTCACTCTCAGATGGGATAGCCCCTGCAACATAAAAGGGTAGTATAGGTTCTGACTGATAAGTTGGTACTTGTCCGAATGTGGACTCAACCGCTTGAAAATGGGCAGACGCCGGTTGCCGGTCAGGCCCACAGGAGTACACTTGATCACCCTCACCATCACTTAAGTTTTCTCCATCAAGCCATTTTCGCAGCGCATAACCTCGAGCCGCAACCGCTTGTGCTTTTAGTGCCTCCTCAGGTGCTTGGCCCATTTCGCATGCAATCACATGCGGTAGGTAATCGTTTTCAAAATCGACACTTTCTCCATTCGATAACACAATTGCGCAGGGCAGCTCGGTATGCAATATTTCAATATCAATGGCATCATCGAATGTCACACTTAACTCTTCTTCTTCAGTATCCGAAATGCCATTGTCTACAATACTGTCATCATCCGATCTTTGCCGTCCGGGTTGTTCGTCAGGGCTCGCGACTGAACGGAGTTCAGTGTCTATTACCCCACTCGGAAACTCAACTTCATTGGTACACGAACCGAATGCGAGAATCAAAAGTGCAATAGGGCTGGCCCATACATGGCTTGTGGCATGTTGAGTTACATCGGAACGCGAGATCTGTGTCATATCCTCCATAGGACCGATATCGCGAGTTTGGCTCATAAAAAATGACCTCGTTAGAGAGGTCATTTTTAGATAGAAGTATTCGCTACTTAGGCCAGCTCGAGTAGCTCGTCAGGAAGATCATCCAACAATCCTGAGTCCTCATAAGCACTTGCTTCATCAACCTTAACACTCATGTACTTGTAGTTTGGAATACCAGTTCCACACGGGACCAAGCGTCCCATGATGACATTCTCTTTCAAACCACGTAGGTGATCAACCTTTGATGAAATTGATGCTTGCGTTAGAACCTTTGTTGTCTCTTGGAATGAAGCCCCGGAAATAAAAGATTCAGTAGACAGTGACGCCTTCGTGATTCCCAACAAGAGCGGTTCAGCTACTGCAGGCGTTCCTCCCTCTGTCATGACTCGCTCGTTCTCAAGCTCAAATACAGCCTTTTCAACCTGTTCTTCAAGTAGGAATCCTGTATCACCAACTGTTTTGATTTTCACACGACGTAGCATCTGACGAACAATCACTTCGATGTGCTTGTCATTGATTTTCACACCTTGGAGGCGATAGACTTCCTGAATCTCTTCAACCAAGTATTTCGCCAGAGCTTTTTCACCCAATACACGCAAGATATCATGTGGGTTTGCAGCGCCATCCATTAGTGGATCACCAGCCCGAACGAAATCCTGTTCGTGAACTGACACATGCTTCCCTTTCGGGATTAGATATTCCCTCGGGTCACCAATCTCAGGGCTAACGATGATTTTGCGCTTACCTTTTGTATCTGGACCATAACTCACCATTCCATCAATTTCTGAAATGATAGCATAATCTTTGGGCTTCCGCGCCTCAAAGAGTTCCGCAACACGAGGCAAACCACCTGTAATATCTTTCGTACGTGATGCTTCCCGGTTAACCTTCGCGATAATGTCACCAGGAGCAACTTCATCACCTTCCACTGCAGCAACAACCGCACCTTGGGGTAACAAATAACGTGCCTCACCACGACCTGAAGGTAATGGAATGGTCACACCATTTGCATCTTTAATGGTAATTCGAGGTCTGGCCTTCGCGTCTTTTGACTCTGTAACCGTTTTATGAGTTAACCCAGTTGCCTCATCAACAGTTTCCGTTGTTGTGACCCCTTCAATAAGGTCCCCAAATTTCACTGTACCCGAAACTTCAGTCAGAATTGGAACGGTGAAGGGGTCCCATTCAACCAATGTCGTTCCGGGCTTAACACTCTCTCCGTCACTGACTTTGAGAGTGGAGCCATAAGCAACCGGGTAGGTCTCACGTTCGCGACCCGAGTCATCAACAATCTTAATCGCGCCTTGGCGGTTCATGGCAACATAAGTACCATCACGCCTTTCCACGGTCTGTAAGTTGTCATACACAACTTTACCAGCACCACGATTCTCATGGCTTGACTGTTGAGCAGAACCCGAGGCAATACCACCAATATGAAAGGTACGCATCGTCAACTGAGTACCTGGCTCACCAATTGATTGCGCTGCAATAACGCCAACTGCTTCACCAATATTGGCTCGATGTCCGCGAGCCAAATCTCGCCCATAACATTTTGCACAAATTCCGCGACGCGTCTGACATGTAAGAACTGAGCGAATCTTAACACGACTCACACCCGCAGCCTCAGTCTTCGCAACCAACGCCTCGTCGAATGCATCGCCAGACTCAACTAAAATTTCACCGCTGATTGGGTCGTATACATCTTCGAGGGCAGTTCTACCTAAGATTCGGTCACCAATACCTTCGACGATATCATTGTCTTCGATTAGCGGCGTAATTTCGATACCATCAAGTGTGCCGCAATCAATCTCACTAATCACCGCGTCCTGAGCGACATCAACGAGACGACGTGTCAAGTATCCGGAGTTTGCAGTCTTAAGCGCAGTATCCGCTAGGCCCTTACGTGCCCCGTGAGTGGAGATAAAGTATTGAAGTACGGTCAAGCCTTCACGGAAGTTCGCAGTAATCGGTGTCTCAATAATTTCACCAGACGGCTTCGCCATCAAACCACGCATCCCAGCAAGCTGTTTCAACTGTTGAGTTGACCCCCGCGCGCCTGAGTCTGCCATAATATAGATCGGATTAAACGAAGGCATCGTCTTCGTCTCAGAACCATCGGCAGAACTGACTTCTTCTGTGGAGATGTTATTCATCATCACTTCAGCGATTTGTTCTGCTGCTTTTGACCATGTATCAATGACGCGGTTGTATCGTTCGCCGTTTGTGATCAAACCCTCGGCATACTGATTTCGAATCTCTTCAACCTCGGTTTCACTGGCCTCAACAATCGTATGCTTCTGCTCCGGAATCTCCATGTTGATCATCGCAATCGAAATCCCAGCTCGAGTCGCCTCAGTATATCCGATTGTGCGCAATCGATCTGCCAACATCACAGTCTCTTTCTGGCCACATTGTCGGTAACTGACATCAATCAATGCACTCAGTTCTTTCTTGCCAAGCACTTTGTTCACTGTCGAGAAGGCAATAGCATCTGGAATAACTTCATAAAGCAAGACGCGCCCAACGGTGGTTTCATACATCTCACCGTTCACCATACAGTGAACTTGAGCATGGAGCTCAACCTCTCCAGCATCATAGGCTGCACGCACTTCTTCTAAGCCAAAAAAGCGCATTCCTTCGCCTTGCGCAAAAGGTCGGTACCGTGTCAGGTAGTAGCACCCAAGAACAATATCTTGTGTCGGCACAATAATCGGACTGCCAGAGGCAGGAGACAGAATATTGTTGGTACTCATCATAAGAACACGAGCTTCCAACTGTGCTTCAATGGTGAGTGGCACGTGAACGGCCATTTGGTCGCCATCAAAGTCAGCGTTAAAGGCTGTGCAAACCAAGGGATGCAATTGAATAGCCTTTCCTTCCACGAGCACAGGTTCAAACGCCTGCATTCCAAGCCTATGAAGTGTCGGAGCCCGATTCAGTAGAACCGGATGCTCTCGAATGACTTCATCGAGAATATCCCAAACCTCTGGCAGCTGTTGCTCAACCATCTTCTTGGCTGCCTTGATCGTAGTGACGTAGCCACGCTCTTCTAGACGGTTATATATAAATGGTCGAAAGAGCTCCAAGGCCATTGTTTTCGGGATGCCACATTGCTGGAGTCGGAGCTCTGGGCCAACGACGATAACAGAGCGTCCTGAATAGTCCACCCGCTTACCCAAGAGGTTTTGTCGAAACCGACCTTGTTTACCTTTCAACATGTCGCTTAGAGACTTAAGTGGCCGCTTATTAGGACCCGTGATTAGTTTCCCACGTCGACCATTATCAAAGAGTGCATCGACAGACTCTTGGAGCATGCGACGCTCATTCCGAATGATGATTTCAGGCGCACTAAGTTCTTGCAAGCGACGCAGTCGATTGTTTCTATTGATGACACGTCGATAAAGGTCATTCAAATCTGAAGTCGCAAAACGACCACCATCGAGCGGAACCAAAGGCCGCAAGTCTGGTGGAATTACAGGAACGACTTCAAGCATCATCCATTCAGGTTTGTTTGTCGAAAAGCGGAAGGACTCAACAACCTTGAGTCGTTTGGTAATCTTCTTACGCTTCGCGTCCGACGTTGCTTCCGATAAGTCTGCTCGAAGCTGCTTTGCAAGAAACTCTATTCCCTTACCGTCATTACCAGGCCCTTGCTCTAAAAGACGCAAGAGCTCGCGGATCGCCTCAGCCCCCATTCCAACAAGAAACGCATCTTCGCCGTAGTCGTCAAGCGCAGTCTGGTAGTCATCTTCGCTTAACAACTCACCTTGTGTAAAAGGTGTATTGCCTGGATCGATAACGACATAGCTTTCGCAATAAAGAACGCGTTCCAGATCTTTCATTGTCATGTCGATCAGGTTACCAATACGACTTGGTAAACTTTTTAAGAACCAAATGTGGGCAACTGGCGTAGCCAACACAATATGACCAAGACGTTCGCGACGCACTTTCGATTGAATAACTTCAACACCGCACTTTTCACAAACCACACCGCGGTGTTTCATTCGTTTGTATTTTCCACAAAGGCATTCGTAATCTTTTACAGGCCCAAAGATCTTTGCACAGAAAAGACCATCACGTTCTGGTTTGAACGTACGGTAGTTAATGGTCTCAGGTTTTTTAACCTCGCCAAAAGACCAGTCACGAATTTTTTCAGGACTCGCAAGCTGAATACGGATGGCATTAAAGTTTAAAGGGTCTTTTGGTTTCTCGAAAAAGTTGAAAATATCTTTCATGTCATACCCACTAGGTCAAAAATTGTAGTTCAAAAACAAAGCTCCGGTACTATGCGGAAGCGTTTGGATCCTCGAGCAACTGCACATCGAGCCCAAGACTCTGAAGCTCTTTAATCAAAACATTGAAGGACTCTGGAATCCCGGGCTCCAACACATGTTCACCCTTCACAATTGCTTCATACATTCGTGTTCGACCGATCACGTCATCTGACTTGACAGTCAAGAACTCCTGAAGAGCATATGCAGCGCCGTAAGCTTCCAGTGCCCAGACTTCCATTTCACCAAGTCTCTGCCCACCGAACTGAGCTTTACCACCCAGAGGTTGCTGAGTGACTAAGGAGTAGGGTCCAATCGACCTCGCATGGATCTTGTCATCAACCAAGTGGTGCAACTTAAGCATGTACATAATGCCGACAGTCACGTCACGGTCAAAAGCCTCGCCTGTTCGGCCGTCAAATAGAATGCTTTGACCACTACGATCCCGACCGCCCAATTCAAGAAGGTCACGAATCTGAGTTTCTTTTGCACCGTTAAACACTGGCGACGCCATTGCGACACCCTTATTCAACTTCTTGACCAGACGGTCTAAGTCGTCATCACTAAGGCCCTGTATAAAGGATTTGTGATCATCCGTCACAAATGTATCCTCTAAGACCTGTTTGATATCGTTTTTAGCGCCCTTGGTCTCAAGCATCGCATTGACGCGCTCGCCAATACCTTTCGCGGCCCATCCCAAATGAGTTTCAAGAATCTGCCCGACATTCATACGAGAAGGAACACCCAGAGGATTAAGGACGATATCTACTGGTGTACCGTCCGCAAGGTATGGCATATCTGCTTCAGGCAATACGCGGGAAACAACACCCTTGTTCCCGTGACGCCCTGCCATCTTATCGCCAGGCTGTAATTTCCTTTTCACAGCAATGTAAACCTTGACCATCTTAATCACGCCAGGTGGAAGCTCATCCCCCTGTTTTAGGCGCTCAATCTTCTCAGAAAAGACAACACGTACCAACTCAGTCTCTTTACGCATCGTTGAAATAATTGAGCGTATACGGTCCGAGATTGCACCATCCGCAAGTGGAATGTCTTCGAGGTATTTCCAGTCAATCGACTCAAGAGATTCTGCGTCGAGTTTGATACCTTTCTTAACAAGTACCTTACCTTTATCATCAATGAGTTTATTCGAGCTCTCCTGACCAATGAGAAGTTCATGTACTCGAGAGATCGCAGAGTTTCGAATAATACGGATCTCATCATTTTGATCTTTCAACAAGCGTGCTTCATCTTCATCTTCGATTGCTTGTGCACGTAGGTCTTTGTCAACACCGCGGCGGGTAAAGACCTTCGCATCAATGACTGTCCCGTACGTCCCAGGGCTCATTCGTAAAGAGGTGTCTCGCACATCGCCCGCTTTCTCGCCAAAGATAGCACGAAGAAGTTTCTCTTCAGGGCTCAACTGCGTTTCTCCTTTTGGAGTAACCTTACCCACGAGAATATCACCCGCTTTTACATCTGCACCAACGCGAATCACACCGGACTCATCAAGATCTTTTAGGGCTTCTTCGCCAGCATTCGGAATATCTCGCGTGATGTCTTCAGGACCAAGCTTTGTGTCCCGTGCAACACATTCATGCTCCTCAATGTGAATGGAGGTGAACAGGTCGTCCTTAAGAATTCTTTCCGATATAAGGATTGAATCCTCAAAGTTATATCCCTGCCAGGGCATGAATGCGACCGTGACGTTTCGTCCTAATGCGAGTTCACCCATTTCTGTAGATGGGCCATCTGCAAGAACATCACCGATCTCAATCCGATCTCCCATATTGACGATAGGTTTCTGATTGAAGCATGTGCTTTGATTCGAACGACGATACTTATTCAGCTTGTAAATATCAATCTGCGACCCAGTGTCATCGATAGCGTCTTTATCAACCTTGACAACAATGCGAGATGCATCAACGTAATCAATAGTGCCAGGTCGCTTTGCAACACAGCACACGCCTGAATCACGCGCAACAAGCTTTTCAACTCCTGTACCGACGAGAGGAGAATCTCCCTTGAGGAGAGGTACAGCTTGTCGCTGCATATTCGAGCCCATCAAAGCACGGTTTGCATCGTCGTTCTCAAGAAAAGGGATTAATGCCGCCGCAACCGATACCAACTGGTTCGGTGAAACGTCCATGAGAGTCACTTCACTAGGCTCAACAATAAGAGTTTCACCCGATTGTCTTGCCTGAACAACCCGTTCTTCAAAACGACCGTCTGCATCAAGCTTCGCATTGGCCTGCGCGATGACATGGTTTTCTTCCTGCAAGGCAGAGTAATACTTCACTTCTTTGGTAACTTGACCATCTTTAACCGTGCAATAAGGCGTTTCAACGAAACCGTACTCATTGACACGAGCATGCGTTGACAAGGACGCAATCAAACCAATATTCGGCCCCTCAGGTGTCTCAACAGGACAAATACGACCATAATGCGTCGTATGAACATCCCGCACTTCAAAGCCGGCTCGCTCACGTGTTAGACCACCTGGCCCAAGCGCAGAAAGACGTCTCTTGTGAGTGACCTCAGATAAAGGATTTGTTTGATCCATAAACTGAGAGAGTTGTGACGAACCAAAGAACTCCTTAACAACTGCAGCGACAGGTTTCGCATTGACAAGATCGTGCGGCATCAAGGTTTCAATTTCTTGAACACTCATACGCTCTTTAATTGCTCTTTCCATTCGTACCAAACCGACTCGGTATTGGTTTTCAAGCAACTCGCCTACAGCACGGACGCGACGATTACCCAAGTGATCAATGTCGTCCGTTGTTCCTGCATCATTACGCAACTCAACAAGGAACTTGACAACTTCAAGAATGTCACGTTTGGTTAACACTCGGTTCGTCAGTGCTTCGTCAAGCCCAAACTTGTGATTAAGCTTGATCCGACCCACTTCTGAGAGGTCATAGCGCTCTGGATTAAAGAAGAGATTATCAAAAAGATTTTGAGCGATTTCAAGAGTTGGTGGATCGCCTGGTCGCATTCGTCGATATATTTCGAGGATCGCCTCTTCGCGGGTGTTCACCTTGTCCTGCGCAAGTGTATCGCGTAAGAACCCACCAACATTCAAGCCATCGATATATAGAACGTCAATAGACCGATAACCTGCTTCTCGAAGTGTTTCTAGTTTTTCGACTGTGAGAACTTCATTGCATGTTGCGAGCACTTCGCCTGTCGACTCGTTGACAAGATTCTTCGCCAAGATCAAGCCATTTGCCTCATCTTCGGTCAAGGGTAAGCGCTCAAGGCCTGCTTCCTTCATCTTTTTAATTGCAAGTCGGGTGAACTTTCTATTTTTCTTAACAACGGTTTTCTTGGTATTCGGGTCTTTAATATCACGAGTCGCACGTTGATTTTGAAGTAGATCAAAATCGATTACTTTTGAGTACTTCTTTTTACCTTCAAGTTCGACGCGTTCCGTTTTATAAAAGAAAGAGAGGAGCTCTTCGTCATTGTAGTTCAACGCTCTCAACAATGTTGTGACCAAGAACTTTCTTCGTCTGTCAATTCGGCAATAGACGAGATCTTTATGATCAAACTCAAAATCCAACCAACTACCGCGATATGGAATCACACGAGCATTATAGAGGATTTTACCACTGGAGTGTGTCTTACCACGATCGCTATCAAAGAACACACCAGGAGACCGATGCAACTGGCTCACAACGACACGCTCGGTACCATTGATCACAAAGGTACCAAACTCGGTCATCAATGGTATTTCCCCAAAGTATACTTCTTGCTCTTTGACGTCGCGGATAGACTGAGTTCCAGTCACTTCATCCTTATCCCACAACACGAGGCGGATCGTAACCTTCATTGGCGCCGTGAAGCTCATTCCACGGGAACGACATTCCCCTACATCATACTTTGGCCGGCCAAGCTCATACTTCACAAACTCAAGCGATGCAGACTCATTGTAGTCTTTAATCGGAAACACACTTGCGAAAACCGACTGCAGCCCCGTCTCGAGTCTTTCTTCAGGCGCGACTAAATTTTGCAGCAACCCATCATAACTTCTGCGCTGAATATCAATAAGGTTTGGTAAGTCAACACGAGACTCGATCGTGCCGAAACTGTTTCGAAGTGCAAAATTTTCTTGGATTTGGGTTCGCTGTGCTGTTGCCATACTATGAGACCTCACAAAGTCGAATTAACTGAGAAGTTTGTAGGAAAATTGAATCCTTCACAATCAGATTTTGATGTGGAGAAAAACATTGGATTGGATTGCTGGAATGCCACTGCGTTACTTTCGAGATCACAATTGCAACCAGAGCCCAACTAGGAGCTAAGACAAAAACGCTAACTCGTCGATTTAACGACGCTTTTACTCTGGTCATGATCACCGTGCCGCGCGCTGGAGAACTCCGAAGAGATAGGTATGTATCAAAGCGATGTCAACCACCTAAACCCTGTAAGTTGGGCTAAAACTCAAATTTTTATTAAGTTGGCGCAATCCTTGCTGAGGGATCTTTCCCTTTGATTTTGATTGTTCAAAAAGCAGGTTGTATGACACGCGTATCGTATGAAATCGTTTGTACGGCTAAAGAAGAATACCTGAAGGGTTTCATTTGGACAGCAGCTCAATCAAGAGCACAAAGCATGTCGTTAACTTTATTGGCTACTTGATGTACCAGTTCCGCATCGTCGCCCTCAATTGTAATTTTAGCTCGATAATCGGCTTCACCTGGCATTTTGGGATATGAACCAATCGAGACAGCTTCAAAATCACCCTGAATTTGAGCGAGTTGTGCAGCGAAATCTCCTTCAACATGAGGTGTGAAAACCTCCACGAGAGTCAACGGCCTACCTTCGGTTTTGGAAATGAAATTTTCAAACATGGACTCAAAGAGTTGAGGGATCCCTGGAAATGCATAAACATTCTCAACAACAACAAGAGGTACCCAAAGACCCGGTGTGCGTAAAACTTTAGCCCCAACGGGAAATGTTGCCATCTTCAAAAGTGGAGATTTATTCCATATTAGGGATTCCAGCGAAAGCTCCCGGCCCTTTTTACGTTGATACTCTATGAAACCCTTCGCATAGTCGCGGTCAAGCATGAGGTCAACACCAAAGGTGGTAGCAATCGCAAGATACGTTATGTCGTCATGAGTGCTGCCAATTCCACCACTGGTAAACACAAAGTCATAATCTGAAATTAAGGATCGTAATGTTGCTACAATTACCTCGTGCTTGTCCGGGATAACTCGAATTTCATCGAGTCGGATGCCGTGTTGAAAACATTTTTTTGCACTAAAATTACCATTGGAATCGCGCGTTTTTCCACTCAGTATTTCGTCACCAATAAGAACCAGAGCCGCGTTATGAGCCCTTGATCCGGCATTGTTTTTGGTTTGGCGATTCATGTACTCAGGCGCTTTAGTTGTTCCATTCTTTGAATGCCGAATCTGTTTGAGTCACCGGGTTCTCTTCACTACGAGCCATGGAGCCCCCACCGTCATTTTGCTCCAATGAAATGTCATCATCTTCGCGCACAAGACTGATCAAATTCTCAACACTTGGTCTCTCACCTGACCATTGTTCGTTAACACGCTCACGGAGTTCTTTTCCAACAGTGAAGAAAGGCACCCACTTCTTTGGGACCTGAACCTTCTCTCCTGTTCGAGGGTTGCGACCGATTCGAGCCTTTCGTTCTTTCGCTACAAAAGACCCAAAACCACGGATTTCAATCCGATCAAGATCCTTCAATGCATCTCCCATCGTATCCAATATAGTATTTAAGATTGCCTCAACGTCATTCCGGGACAAACGCGGGACCTTACTCGCAACCAACTCTATGAGCTCACTCTTGGTCATCTCATCTCTCCAATGGAAATACCTACACTATTTTAGGATCTTAACTCATAGAATTTCAATCCTTGAGATAGAAAATCGTATTTCGGATGGTTTAATTGGATGGACCTCCCTCCAATCTCGATTCCGGAAAGTAATGCTCAAGGATTTCATCATAATCTTGGCCGCTCTGAGCCCGCCCAATTGCCCCATGTTGACACATACCCGCACCGTGCCCAAAACCTGCCCCTATCAACTTCAATGATTTGAGCTCACCCAATGCATCGTACTTAGAGTCAATGTAAAAAAGAGCAGATTTGGCATCGCCAAGCCAACGTCGAATTGCGAGCTCGCGGTGGATCTCCAAAGTGCCATTCTCATGAATAACATGAAGCGTCTTCGCTCTTCCGCCCTGTCCACGGGCAACAACCTGAATTTTCTGAATTCGCCCGATTGAGTGTCGCCGACTAAGCTTGAGAAGAGCCTCGGTATCGTAGTGCTTTGTCCACCGAAAAGATGACTTTGCGCCAGCATACCCGGAGTTTGAACAATAAGCCCTTTCAGCCTCATCAATAAATTTTCGTACGCTTGCATTCTCTGCCAGCGATACACTTGATCGATGGGTTTCGTTGATCGTATCGATCGCTCCAAGCAGACTTGGATGTGGTGGTCTCCCCCACACTTCAGCAGCATTAGCACCGTGCCCACCACATGAGGCGGAATAAAAGGTTGGTACGAGCTGCCCATTCGGATCAACCAATATTTGGCCTTGGGTTTCCTCAAGCGCAACTTGCAGCCGCTGCAGACCTTTACTCGAGGCATTCAAGTGCTTTTGATTAAAGTTTTGACAATGGGATTTGGAACATAACATATATGGCGCATCCAAATGCCGATGGCCAAGCTTTGCATAGAGCTCCCCACGCGCTGCCACAGCTTGGGCCTTGAGAGCAGCCAAAGGCGCGTTGATAAATATCTCACTCGGCAGAACGCCAAGAAGCCACTGAGTCTCTGATACAATGTGCGTTTCTTCGATCATGTTCGGACCCGAACTCGAGAACGCTGTTGTTGTGACAAAACACTCACCTTTTAAAGAGCAGATCGCACCTCGCTTCGAGGGGACAAGCCAAAGTGCATCATTCCCCTGAATATCCACCTGGGTTTTTCCCTTCGAATCCAAAATGGTAAGATGTAAAAGGCTGCTCACCTTTTTGGGGGCGAGCCAGTAAAAGTCAGGCTGAGGGTTAGCACTCTTTTGAGTATGGGCATTGAAAGGTTTGGAAGAAACGAGCCACTCTTGTCGATTATCCACAATATGATTCCCATAAGGACTGACCACTGCGCCCACCTGGATCCACGAAAGATTCGGCTCGAGCTTTTTATGCCTCCAAAAATCACCTTCTTTTTGCCCAGCGTCACCTCGATGGATCTCCAGTGCCTTGAGGCGCCATAATGGAAGTGGTGCGTGTCTTGTTTGACGCTTGATGTTCGAGATTCGAATTCGATTTCCAGACGCAAGCAAATAGCTCTTTCCACCGAAAAGGACCCTCCAGTCAGCACGCTTGACTCGGTATTCTAGAACAGAGCCTTCATGGCGCGTGCCAACTGAAATTAATGGAAGACCAGCCCTGTTTAGAATAGGCCTTTTTGAATGCAATATTTGAAGAGTGGGTAGCGTCTCGAGTTCAGTTGAAAGAGGTAGGGCAAGGGCGAAAAGTGTTGAAGATGAAATGAGATAAGGAAGGCAACACCACAGTACACGTTGAGGCACAGCCCGGCAAAAACCAATCAAAGCCCCCAATTTATTAGACGATTCAACCACTCATCAACTCTGCGGGATCGCGCGCAATGCCGCTTTCCCGTTTTTCTGGTAGACTTGAAACTCGATATCACGCGTTTGGTATTCCTCGAAAATTCTGTTCCGAGAACTTTCAACCTTTCTCACAAAACGCTCGTAACCAATATTGGCAATGCTTTGTTGACAGCGCAAACGTTCTTCCAAAAAGTTCTGGTACAAGGCGAAATAGGCGCGGTCTTCGCCCAACAATGTTTGTGTACTGGACGCTTCATCCCAGACAGCCCGTGTGTTGCTGTCGCTCTTTGTTTCACGTTCACGTAGGCGTCCACCTTGCAGCCTTAACGGAAGCTCTTGCGCGACTTTAGCCGCTTGTCCTTCCATCACGGGTTGACCGGTCAACGAAATATCATGTGTCGCAAAACCATTGAGTTCTGCATTCGTGGGTTTAAGAGTCGTTGCCCCAGCCTTCGCTTCAAACTCTGCTGGGTTCTTCGGACCGCTCGTGTCCCCTCTGGTCCCCCCCCCTAACAACCGGTCTGAACTTTGAGTCTTTGAGTTGTTTGTGGCGACAAGCTTCTCGGTCGTCTTTTCAATCGTGTTCTCAGTTGAAGCACGATAGGCAGACTTAAGGTTCTTCACGGACTCGTGCGCGATAGTCTGAGTGCGTTCTATTTCGCTACCCAATTCACTCGTCAAACGTACTTTCAATCTTGCAACATCTTCCAATCTCGAATGCTCTTTTGAAATTCTGGTCATCGCCCATGCAACCCAAGCTGAAAGAAGAGCCATTAGAATCAGAATCAAAAATTGTAGGCGGGCAAGGTGCTGCGTCGTAGCCCGACGGTCGTATTCAACTGTCCAATTTTTCTCGCTTCGGAAGTCTACGAATGTCGGCTTTGAAGTTCCCTCCTGAAATACCAACATCCGATTCGCAGCTTTCAGAGGTTCGCGCAGCCATGTTACGCCATCGCCCCACAAGGGCCAAAGCGATCGTCCCCCGTTATCCTTTGGGGTGAGTTCCTTCGCATCTCCCCATAAATCTAAAAACCTTAATCCTACGATTGAGCCAAACAACCCGCTCTTCGACGGGAAAATTTGGACCGAAAGCTCAGAATCAAAGTTCAGTAGTTTAATAAAGCGAGCTACTGAATAGGCATAATGTAGATAGCCTCGTCTTTTTTGCCCCATTTCCGTACCCGCATCGATAAGCGTAGCGATGATCACTGCCTCATGCTCGGCAGTCGCGCCGAAGTAGGTTAACTGGATGGGCTTTTCTGAGTTTTTACGATCGAGCTTTAAATGGGATTCCAAGCTCTCTAAGCTTTGCACATCAATTGGGAATGTTGGTAAAACCTGCCTCTCACCCTCCCATATCATCGCGATGGAATTGGGCATCACATGGTCCTTTGAGTCCAACATATCCATCAACATCTGACTGGATCTTGGCTCAGGTCGACTTTTCAAAAGGGCAAGATTGAAGCGCATCGACGCGTTAATGTTTTGAATATACGTTGTCCAAGTCTTCTCAACATCGGCAACGATGTCTGCTGTGTTCTCCGATCTTTCATGCCCTGTACTCGCAAGACGCATGATCAATACGTTTAGAACCACCAAAAGTAGTAGTGTACAGAGCCACACTATCGTGCGTACACGAAACATATTTAAAGCCCTGAAACGACGGTGTTTAGCCAATCGGCCTGGAGATCACCAAATACACATGCGCCAGAGTCGCAAGCAAGCCCCAACTTAACACTCTCCTCTTTCGCCCAGCTTCCGACTCGAGTTTGCTCACCGAAAGCTGTGCACGAAGGTGTTTCCAATGTCAGATCACATTCAAGAGAAAGTTGCTTTGACGCTTCACCGGTGCATGCACGAGGGTGAACTTGTGGACCACCTTCAGCGCCAATTTCAACCCAAGCACAACTGCCATTCGATAGTTTGACCCAACCCAAAGCTGAAGATTTTCCCATCAGAAAAATTCCACCATACCCAAGTTTGGTGACTTCGCTTCTGTCACCCTTTCTGGTTTTAGAAGTTTCACGCCCTTTAACTTTTTGTAGTTCAGCGGACAACTTCCATCGTCGCGCCGGTATTGCAGAGTCATGAATAAGCATCGCAACCTCTTGACGTGATTGGCTCACGTCAAGGTACTCAAAAAGTCCGGTGTCATGTAAGGACCAGCCCGTTGATGTTGCCGTCCAGTCCTCATAGGTACGACCCGGTTGCATCGCCAACAACCCCTTCGGCTCAGAGGCGTCAAGCGACAGCTGCTCATTCCCGCTGAACGTCTGCTCCTCGGAATCAGGAGAGAATGCAAACCAGCTCGACACGACAATCGACAGTAGGAGTAGTGCTCCCCCAATTGATAATATCAAAGGAGCGCTCAGAAAGCGTTTAGCCGTATCAACCAACCCTTCCCAATCTTGCCCTGTAGCGGGGAGCTCATCGACAGAAGTTCCGATCTCCGACATCCGTACTTCCTTGATGGGGGTCGGAGGAATGGAGAAATCAGTAATTGGGTCGAGAAAGTCACCCGCATTCCAGTCAGGGTTGCTCCCTTCCACGAATCCTTCGGCTTTTTGAAGCGTCTTTGATGAAACGACCCCACCCAAGAGACGTTGCTGTCGCGCATCATCATACTTTTTAGCGCTTTTACCTTTTCGAGTACGGCGCATTAAATCTTTTTCCACTCTTTTCAAGGCTGAATCGAGTTCGTAACAGGTACGAAAGCGTTTGTCCGCCGATTGCGCCAATGCAGTATTCAGTGCACGGTCAAGTGACTTTGGTAGATGAGATAAGCCTGGCCTTTCGCTCGGTAAATGAAAACGTCCTAGCGGAAGGTCACCCGTGACCATCTCATACAAGATTACACCCAAGGCATATATATCGGCTGCGGGACCCACGCGTTTTGCATCTGTTCGCTGCTCTGGCGCCATATAGTTGGGTGTGCCCATTGTCATACGACTTTTCGTAAGATTTGGGTGTGGATCCTCTGTTCCCATACCGGCAAGACCGAAATCAACCAAGATTAAACGTTCGTCATAGTTGCCACGATCGTCACAGGTATCTTGAACAAGAATATTTTCAGGTTTGAGATCACGATGAACGACAGATTCACGATGAGCAGCTTCAAGCGCTTGAGCAACCTGACGGGCATAGCGAACAGCTCGCAAGGGTGGCAACCCTTCTTTTTTCATCAAACGCCTTAAGGAGACGCCTTCCACATAGGGCATGCTCAAAAAGTGCCATTTTTCGAAAACGCCTCGCTCCAAGATCGAAACAACACCCTGATGGCTGACCGCATCAAGTGCTGCTGCCTCGCGTTCAAAACGTGCAATAAAATCGTCTCGTTCCGCAAGTTCAAGAGAAAGTACTTTGACAGCGACAAGTCCATCATAATCTCGACGTTTTGCCTTATAGACCTGTCCCATTGCTCCCTTTCCAATTAAAGAAAGCATGGTGTATCCGGGTAATCGAGGTGTCTCAATGTTTTCGTTTTTTTGACCGTGCTTTTGCTCTACCCGAGAGCTTACCTTTGAGCGTCGACGTTTTGTTGCTGGCCGACTGAACGGTGTGGCTTCCCTGCTGCCAACCCGAGACTCTACAAAGGTCTCCAGTAGGACATCAAACTCTTCTGGCTCAGAGCCTCTCGGAGCCCCCTCTCCGGAGCGTGCATCCGAATCACGATAGCGCCGGGCAAGTGCAGGGTGTATCCCGAGCTCTGAAGAAAGGTCAGAAGACAAGTCAGAGGCACGCTCTGTTGAGGTTCGAGATTCGCTGACGCCGGATTTCATCAAAGAAAAACTCCCTGCACCCAATCGACATTACCACCCAATCGGAGACAAGAAGATCCTAAATCATTTTCACATCAAATGCGAAAATTATTCGAAAAAAATTTCGATCTATAGTATCGCGATCTGAAGCGCATAGAGATCACTTTAGATCGACTTATGCACGATAACGCATTCGTCCTCGTTGAGCTTTTTGAAGTGCAGGGTGGGTTTCCAGTTGAAATTGGTACCATGGGTCCCCGTATCCTTTCATTTTCATTTTCTTCCCGTTCTGCAGTGCGCGAAGGTTCTGTTTGAGATAAGGGTCTTTTTCACCCAGCGTCTCTTCCCCTTGAGCGAGAACTCGAATTGCTTCGTCTTTATTGCCCGCTTTCCAATTCAAGTACCCCCAAAGTGACCACATTAAGCCTTGCTTGGGCGATGTTTTTGATGTCATCGTCATCGTCTCATTCATGGAGGTAAAGTCCTTGCGCTTATACTGTAAAATCGCAAGCATCGCCTTTGCTTGCCAGGACTTCGACCATGCTGTGTTCAAATAGGGCTCTGCAGCTTTATACTTTTGTTGCATAAAGAGAAGAGTCCCTATCTGACCATCCATAATCTTTGCAAAGAGTGGCTGCCACCACTCATATTGAGATTTGAGGTCAATCATTTTGTCCACTGCTGCGCCAACGTAGCTTGGACCACGTTGAAGATCTTTTTGAATTTGGAGCATTTCAATTTGAATCTTTTTATTGAAAAATCGATTCATTAAGAAGAAGCAAATACCAAAACCAAGCAATGCAAAGAAAACACCCGTCCAAAGGTTTTCAAGAACAAAAAAGCCGAGTGAAAATCCAAGGATCGAGGCAATCGCAGAACAAAAAATATTATACATTAAAAACACCTTCCTTCTCGCATATACCTTCTTTTTATAGACATGATTTTACGAAGTGTACAGACACTAGAAGCATGCTTTACAGAGTTTTACTCATCTTTTTCAGAAAAGATGCAGCTCGAGGTAAAGGCCAATCTTGTGCAAGCCGAGCATGATTGAAAAACCGACCCAAAACCCGAAGGTCATTTCTATCAAGCTCATCATGATAACTAGAATATAAATGTGGAGCAGTCGACTGTCTCAGTTCAGTGAGCAGTAGAAGTCCTTGGTAGGATATCTCATATTCATTCCTCTCAAGACTCAAGCTTGCACAGCGATCCTTCACACAGACACAAGAACCATTCGCACAATTAAAGCGGTATGAAGCTTCTTCAGCAACTGCGCATTGTTTCAAATCTACACCAGGCAGTATTCCTTGCCCATGGGCCAAGCACAACTCGAAAATACGCATGACAGAGATATCCTGATGGGTACCTTCTATCGTTTTCAACGCCCAATCCAAAAGCGTGTAAAGGCCAGTGCTTTCGGAGCTATTTTGAGCAACAATCTCAACCCACTCGGCAACATAACTTTTGCGCCCAAAAACCAAAGGATCAAGATTTTGAAAACCCAGCGGGTTGTGTGCATCAAAACTCTTAAGCACGCCCAACTCACTTTTTACGTTTTGAGTGATGACCGCTTCACCCTTGGCCAAATTCTCAATTCGACCACGGCGACGAGCCGATTTACCACCAAAAACTTTAAGGGAAAGCATTCCTTGAGTGTCCGAAAAGAAATTCACAATTCGAAGCTGGTCATTAACCGGTCTTACCCTAAGAATATAACCTTCATGGGTGGAGGACCTCATGATGCACCTCTCAACGTATGAAAAAAATCATGCACTAATCTTTTGGGTGAGCACTAAGCCGTTCCCCGCACGTTTTTGCACCGATATGCCCCTGAAAACGTCTCTCACACTCAACCCAAGTCTGGAATGCTTCAATTTTTTGGGTGTTTCCCCAGTATGCATCACCAAGCTGAAGCATCGCTGCACTCAGCAAAGGTTCTCCAACCTTCTCAGACTTCCCATCAACGTCACAACGCGAGAAAAATTCTTCGGTGTATTGAATCGTCATCTCGTGCTCTTGAAGTGCGGCTGTTGCTTCGCCCAACTTCACATACGCAGCACACATCATGGGTTGCATCTGCAATGCGTTTTGATAATGGATTTTTGCCCTTTCAAAGTCGTTCTTGACCATATGAGCATCGCCCAAGCTTTTTTCTGCATAATAGGGTGTCATGTAAGTGAGCGAGCTTCGAACTTCAGTTAAGCGGGCAATCGCCTCATCGACGCGGCCTGCGTCCAAAAGAATAACACCCTCAAGATTAAGCGCATCCGGGAAATCGTCTCGCTTCTTTTGTGCGTTTTCGACACTCGTCAACGCCTTTTGATGCTCGCCAAAACCAAGAAAATAGACGGTCGCACTCAGGTAATCAATGTCAGCATCATCTGGGTCCAGCTTTGAGGCTTTTTGCAACTCAATTAACGCTTGGCGATATTTTGCGGATGCATCTGCGCGCTCATTTCGCAATTCACTCTCTTGAGCTTCATGAACAAGCGAGAGAGCACCGCGATAGATTGACTTTGCCACTTCGCGCTCTCGAACACTGGGACGATGTGCACAACACAATGAAGTTGCCATCATGCACACGAGAAGGAAGCGATGGACCCAATAGTGTTTTGAGAGTAAAACGATGCCCCCCTTCTTTTAAAGCGTTCGTCGTACAAGTTCGGCTTTTTGCTCTTGTGCGTCTAAAACAATCTCTTCTTGTAGATTTTGATTCTCAGATGCATTCCGTGCATATTCATAAAGCACTTTATCGAAGACGACGTTGTCTTTGGTTAAGAGCCCTTTCCCGATCAAGATGCGAAGCTGATGTTTTGGGGAGTGACTTACATGTCCTTGGCCTCGACGTTTAAGGGCTGAAAAGCGAAGGTCGTTGTGCCCCTCTTTAACGAACTTGCTGATATCAATAACGCGTTGCTCACGCCGGTCATCAAATCGTTCAACCCATCGACCATTGATGAAAAGATCGACTTCATAATCCACCAACCCTGGATGTGTGGCCTCCGCAACCAGGAGTGTCTTTTTAGAATCCGAGTGCTGTGCATTCTTACTTTTTGCTGAAGCCACTTTTTCAACGCGATAACCCTTTGCAACAATGTTAATGTTTCCGGTAGCGTCAATCTCAACACGAGCATTCTCGATAACTTGGTTCTGCACACCAGCCAAAGAATCCCCATTTAAGGTCACCGACTTTGTTGTGTTTGCAGAAACGGCCGATGCGAAAACAAAATTTAGCGCGAAAATCACAAGCAGTTTTTTCATTCGATTTGCTCCGTCTTTTTAGATCTCAGTAACTTAAGATCGAGCGTTGCAGTATTCAACGATCCGCTCAACACCCTTTCGTAGTGCTTCATCCGAAACTGCAAAGCTAATCCGAAAACTATTGGGAAGTTCAAAAGCTTCCCCTGGCACAGACCCAACATGCGCCTCCTGCAGTAAGGCAGCTGCAACAGATGGATGCCCATCTTGAATACGCTCAACATAATCATCCTTGCAGCATACAAGCGCATAAAATGCGCCTTCGGGGACGATTACTTCGAGAGCATCGCAGGCGTCAAGGGTCGTACAAGCATAATCACGACGCTCTTGGTATTTGAGGCGCATTGTTTCAATTGCGCTTTTTACAGCTTTCGTCTCTTGAAATGCAAGAACAGCTCCTTTTTGCGCCATTGCAGTTGCGCATGAATGGCGTTGTTGCTGGAACTTTAACATTCCTGAAATAACAGCCTCGGGCCCCGCCGCGTAGCCAATTCGGTACCCAGTCATCGCATAAGCTTTGGAGGCCCCGTTAACCAGTATCGTTCTTTCTTTTAATTCAGGCCATCGGGAAACGATAGATTGCGGCGCTTTGTCGAACCATATTTTGTCGTAAATCTCATCACTAATAAGCCAAGTCGAAGGACTCTCAACAAGCGCATCTCGCAATACCTTCAGTTTTGATTCGGGCCATACAACTCCGGTTGGGTTTGCAGGACTGTTCAAAATCACCACTTGTGGTTCTTGTGCCACGGCTGCTCGAATCGCTGCGTCGCTTGGCACGTACGCGTCTTTGGCACTTGCATGCACCACATCGACATCTGCTCCCGCGAGCTGAATCATATCAAAATAACTAACCCAGTAGGGTGCAAAGATGAGAGCACGATCGCCCTCTCCGAGCAGAGCATCAAGAGCCAAAGCCAATGAACTTTTTGCCCCGGGTGTGACAATTAGCTCTGCTTTTGAATAGGAAATGTCTTGGTCTTCTTTAATACGCTTGGAAATTGCCTCAAGAAGATCGTTGGAACCTCTTGAGGGTGTATAGCGCGTTGCCCCGACATCAAGGGCATCATGTGTCGCTTGAAGTATGGCTTTCGGTACATCAAAATCAGGTTCGCCGGCACTGAGATTGATAACATCCACCCCTTCAGCAATCATCTCTTTTGCCTTTTGAGACGCTTGTAGCGTCGCAGAAGGTCGAACCCGATTGAGCCTTTTGGTGTTGAGTGTGCCTTGAAACCTGGACATGTGCTTCTCCTGAATCGTTGCTCTTGCAGTGTCAAAGGCATGGAAAAGATTGTCAAAGAAATGACCGTGAAAACATTTGAATACCCACGATATCTCAACGCCAGTCTGATGACTTAGACTTTATATTTGTCCTCAAATTTGGCGACCAGCGCTTCGAAAACCGGCTTCGGGACCATAGAGGAAATATCACCTCCCCAACTTGCAACCTCACGCACAAGTCTTGACGACAAGTAAAAGTGTGTCTCCCCGGTCATTAGAAACATGGTTTCCACTTCCGCCTTTGCAAGATTACGGTTCATGGTCGCCAACTGAAACTCATACTCAAAATCTGATACGGCTCGAAGGCCTCGTAAAAGGACCTTCACTCCCTGTTCTCTTGCAAAATCAATCAAAAGACCCTCAAACGAACAGACACTCACATTTTTCAGATGCTCAAGAGATGCCTTTGATAAAGCCACCCGCTCAGCAGCACTAAAGGTAGGCTTTTTATTGCGGTTGTTCGCAACGGCCAAAATTAGCTCATCGAATAAATCGGCACCACGTTCTAGAATATCCACATGACCATTTGTTAATGGATCAAAACTGCCGGCATAAATAGCTCTACGTTTTGTCATCACCACTCCTTTTCTAATTCTTTTTCTCTATCGTTCGCAGCAGACTTTGTCCGTACCTTTTCTGACGCGTAAGAACGAGTGATTCGGGTAAAGCAACTGGTGCTTTTGCATCACTTTCATAAAGAATTACACCATTATTTGTAAGAAGATTTTCAAGGGCCTCCCATAATGCTGATGAAGGATGCAGCGCATAGGGAGGATCCATAAAAGCGATATCGATGCTCCTCTTTTTAACACGCTGGATATCGATTCCAACATCACTCACGCTAAAACGCAGTTGCAACCTTTCACCGCGATTGGGCTGTGACCATAACGTCGTGTGGCGACGGATATTTTCAATGCTCTTGGCGTCTTGATCGACCCAGGTTATCGATTGTGCGCCGCGAGACCAAGCTTCAAGCCCCAAAACCCCGCTACCGGCATACAGATCGATGACTTTTGCTCCTTGGCAAGCTGAGGGCCCCAAACTCGAAAACATCGCACCACGAACTTTCGCGGAGCTAGGTCTAAGACCATCGCGGTCATCAAAAACAACTTTCCGGTTTTTAAAGCGACCTGCGATAATGCGAACGTCTCCCATAACACCCCCGTAAAAAGCGCAATTTTCAATTCATTCACCCCCTCAAAGTAGAGTACACTTAAGTGTGGGTAATATCTATAATGTTCAAGCACTGATCATGACCATGAATGTCCCCAGGGTATCGTTCTCGGTTTTTGTGGGTGTTGTGTTAACTTTACTTGCGGCCTTTTATACTCGAGCGTGGCCCAAATATGGACGAGGGCAAAGCCGTGTGATTACTCTCATATTGGTATTTACTTTGTGTTCAATACTCACGGGGATATGCCAGTCGTTTTTCAGAGACACATGTATTCTTGACTGGGAATGGGTACGCGTCTCGAGACAGATCGATTCATAGAAGACTCCTACAGACTACGCCTGGGGATGCATCGCTCGCGTAATCCGTGATACCGTCACAAAAAACCACATGCTTTCGCAGATGTTATCAAACTCACTTGTACATCTCGTGCAATCTCATAAACTCTCCTCGAGGAGTGATTATGAAAACGAAGATCGAAAGACTCACCTATTTACTATCGGTTAGTGCAATATTTATGTTTAGCTCAGCCTGCTCAAATGACGAGAATCCGACTCAAGAAAGCGATGTCGAAAGTTATACGAACACTGACAATATCGACCCAGATTCGAACGGTAGCGGCAACCTTTCGGATGCTCCGAATGATTCAACGAATGACAACACCACGAATGGTGGCGGCACAACGAACACAGGATGCACCTACCCAGAAGGAACAATCCCTTTTGCGAACACGGGCGACATTATGCCCAACCTTAAGTTTAACCGGGCTATTTTACGGGATGGGACAGAAGGGCAATTTAGCCTGGATGAGTTTTATTGCTCTCAGGATTATGCAGAGTATCAGTCTGTATTCTTTGTTGTCATCGCTGACTGGTGTACTGCGTGTCCAATGTATATGGACTCCATCGAGCCGCAAATCGAAGCTCTTGAAGAAGCTGGTACCCTTGTGGTTTGGATCGATGCACAGACAACTTCATTTGCACCCGCAACGCTCGATCACGCTGGCACGAAAGTGTTTCAACATGTGTCGCCCTCCCATCGCGATATCATCGTGGGTCTTGGAGATGTTGACTATGCAGCAACCAACCCAAGCTTTCTGAATGACTTCTTTGATGCTTTCCCTACAGGTTTCATGGTTCGAAAAAGCGATATGATGGTCGTCGCATCTCAGGCTCGTACCGATTACGATATTACTCAGACCTTAACAACGGGGGAACAACTCTTGCTTCTGATTGCTCAAAATCTCGATCCAGACTACTGGGACGCACAACTGGGTACAAGCACAGCGACACCTCCCCCACCCTTTGAAGGCAATTGTGCAGAAGGTGAAGAAGAAGCGTCCGAGCCAAACGACAGTCCCGAACAAGCCGCTGCGCTCACTGTTGGCATGTATACCGGTGGTATTTGTGCTGAGCCAACTTTTGATTTCTATACGATTGGGGAAGGAACTTGGAGCATCGACATCACTTTCAGTCATGCTGTTGCGGACATTGACATTCATGCATTTAATGATGTTGCTTACCTTGACTCAATGTACCGAAGTGAAAATCCTCCAGGGCACCTCGCAAGTGGTCTTTCTGTTGACGACAACGAGTCTATTCAGTTTGAAGGCCCTGCAACCGTGATGATCAATGCCTTTAACCCACAAGGGAATGGCCCGGGTTCAGCGCCCTACGAAATGAACATCACTGAGCAATAGGTCGTTTTAGGAATAAAAGATGCTGACATAAAATATAAAAGGGAGGCCCGCAGCCTCCCTTCTTTTTTTGAACATATCCCTTTCACTCTGGAAGAACTAACCCAGCTTTAGACGTCCTGCCTTTTTGAAGGGAAAAGTAAAGCCTGCACTTTTTAACCCTAAGTCGAGGTCCCAATCAATATTGGGTTTGCTGGCGAGCGAGGCGATACTTAGACCAAGGTCTGAAAGTCCAAGATTCAGATCGATCGGTACGCCAGTTGCCTTGTTCGACTTCAAAAGTCCGCCTGTTGAGGCTTTGTTCGTCAGCACGGGTCTCCCATTTAACTTTAATGATGTTAAGAACCCGTCAAATGGAAGGTCAAAAGAGTTTTTGTTCGTGACTTCCGGAACAACGCGTAAACCAACTCCACTCATCGAAACATTGGTGAACTTGATTTGTGGGACACTAAAACTTGGAAGACTCGGTATCGGCATTGAGCCTGATTTCTTCGCCGGAACGTCAACATTCCATCCTTTTGTTCCCACATTAAACGATGAATCCAGTGCGTAATTCACACTCTTCTTTGTCAGCAATGAGGTTACTGCTTGGACGGTATCCCCCAAAGGAAAGTCAAAACCCAAGGTTGTACGGGACTTCCCTTTCGATTTGAGAGACACTGGCGTTTGAGAAGCGCCCGATGTTAATTTCTTACCATCGAGAGCAAGACCATATTTGATGCCCTGAAGCGTAAAACCAATCGGATTCGGGTTGTCAATTTCAACATCAAAGGCTGTTCCCAGGGCGCCCAACCCCCACTTGGTGATGTCCATCCCTACAATTTTTACACCCGGGTTTTGATAGCCTACAGCCCCCAAGATGCTTTGGAGCGTGGAACACCCGCCCACACCAAGTGTGACCGCTGCCGCCCCCATTGCACCACCGAATCGTAGCGCGTCGCGTCTTGAAACTTTTTGTTCTCTACACTTTCGATTTTCTTTTGCTTGCTTGTCATGAATAGGCATGCCTGCTCCCGAATGTCCAAATCCTCCCCTACTATAGTGAATTGATTCATTCCCGTGCAAATCTTATCTCAAACCTTCTTTCGACATGAGCGTGCATTGTCACGCAACCAATTGCATCGAGAACGGTTCTTTTTGTCTGAATGCCACTCTTCCCATGTTAGGATCAACTATGAGCTTAAATCGAGACTGTATTGGGCGTGAATATACGCAATTTGAAGAACCCGCAATCACGCTTGAGAGTGTTCGAGCGTATGCCGAAGCCATCAATCAAAAGGAAGACGCGTCCGTCGTTCACCCACTCTACGGATTCTGCCTCTCTTTTGGTGCACTCACCGCAGCCATTCTTGATGGTGACCTTGAAGCGGATTTATTGCGCTTGGTACACCGGACACAAAAAGTAATCTCCCATGCGCCACTCCAAATAGGACAAGACGTCAAAGCCACGAGTACGATTTCAAAGATCGTGGAAGACGAGAGCGGTTCATCCTTGACTGTCGAGGTTCAACTCCACGAGAAGACGTCAGGGGTCCTCCTCCAAAGCCATGAAAGCGAGCAGTTTATTCGGACGCGAGCCCGACACAAAAAACGAATCGTTGAAGACACTGCAAACCGTCATGATAACACACTTGCGCTCACGATTGATAAGGATCAAAGTGAACGATACGCGAAAGCAAGTGGAGACCCCAACCCAATCCATACGGACAAAAGCTTTGCCCAAATGGCGGGCTTTCCCGACCGTATCCTTCACGGCATGTGTACGCTTGCGATGACGACTTCCGCTATCGCCCTTGATGCAAACAAGAGCCTAAACGATATCAGAGAAGTGGGTGGTCGCTTTGTGAAACCTGTTTATATGGGTGACAAACTATCAATTGCATACGCGCAAGATGCGGAATCTCGTGCGTACCACTTCGCATGCCGGAACCCCAAAGAGATTCCGTGCATCAAAAGTGGCTTTGTTCACTTCATGACGTGAACCCTGAGCGCTTCGCAACACGTCCACCAGTCAAAGGCCTTGTCGCTATCGACCCAAAAATTTAGGGCGGCCTCGACCCAGCGATCGCATGCCTTCAAGCGCATCCTCTGTTGAAAAGATCGCTTTCATGCCTTTGCTTTCTTCCGAGAGTCCTTCTGCTAACGTCCAGGTCTCAGAACCGCTTACAAGCTTGTCGGCAAACTCAAGTGCGATCGGAGCTTTTGATTGAAGCTTCGTAATAGCTTTTTCAACACGTTTATCTGAAATACTGTCATCAATGACTGCATTCGTAATTTCAGAGGCGGACATTGAAAAAATACTTTCAAGTTCTTCATAACCCGAAATTGAATGTTGGGGTACGTTCTCACGAATCACTGGTTTTTCATTCAGCGCAAATTCGACGCAACGCACGTCAAGATCTTTGCTTTCGCAGAGCTCATCGAGAAGCCCTAGGCTCAATGCGTGTTTCCCCTTAACGACCTGACCGGTCAGCACTAACCAACGCGCAAGTGGCACACCCACGCGTCGTGCACATCGTTGTGTCCCACCGAGACCAGGGTAAATTCCTATACCCGTTTCCGGGAATCCCAAGGTTGCTCGTGCGTCACCGACAATATAATCGCATGCCAAGGCAAGCTCGCTCCCGCCCCCCAGGCTTAAACCGTCCAGTTTACACACCACTGTCTTTGGTGATGCATCGATCGTTTTAAAGAGTTCCTGACCGCCCGATGCATATTCTACGATATCATCCACACAGTCTGCTTCGATTTTTGAGACAAAGTAGCGAATATCAGCACCTGCAACAAAAGCTTTCCCGCGACCTTGAATCACAATTCCCTTGCATGCATTGTTTTGAGAAAGACTGTGGAAACACTCACCGAGTTGCGCCATGACATCTTCAGAAAGCGCATTCATAGCGTCCGGGCGGTTGAAAGTAATCCATCCGACACCTTGCTCATCTACCCTTTGGGTAACCACTTGCAGCCTAAAGTTTTGATCGTTGTCTGCGTGAGATTTAAAGTCGTTCGAAAGAGGTGGCAAGGATGGCGTTCTATCGTGCAGCAATTGTGCTGCGGCAAAGGCCTGCCTTACACCGCGAGCATTCATCGACTCGAAAGGTCCTTGTGGCCACCTAAGACCAACACGCGCACCAAGGTCACAGTCTTCGAGTGAACATACCTTCTCCTCAAACACGATTTGGGTCGCGATCGAGTCGATAACGCTCCATAGACGTTTGCCTATCGCTTCTATACAGGTCTCATCCACATCGCCATCGAACTGCCAAGTTGACTTCGCATCAACAACTGGACGTATCAAATCGCAGGGCGCATAGAATTTACCAAGCTCATTCCCCAGCGTCGTTGCCGCATGCAAGGTAATCGGGACTCCTGTCACATTCATCAACTCAAAAGGCCCCATTCCAACGCGAAAAGCCTTTTTCGCAGCAAGCTCTACAGTTGCGATATTCGCAATGCCTTCTTCAACCACTCGCATCGCCTCATTCAACCAGGGCACAAAAAATCGATTAACAATAAAACCGGGCGCATCTGCAGATTCAATGGCAATCTTCCCACTGGCTTCTTGCAATGCCCATGCTTTCTTGAAACTTTCATCACTGGTCTTTGTGCCTTTGATGACTTCAACCAGCTTATTCTTTGCTGGGTGATAAAAGTAATGCAGACCCAAGACACGCTCGGGGAAACGTACGCCATTCGCAACGTCGTCTACGCAAAAGCTTGAAGTGTTTGTCGCCAGAATCGTGTCTTTGCCGCAGAGCTCACCGAGTTCACGAAAAAGTTTTTGCTTCACATCTTTGTTTTCAAAAATTGCCTCTACAATTAATGCTGCATCTTTCAAACTTGACGTGTCGGTCGTGAAATCAAGACGACCTAGTATTTCATTCTTAAGTGCTTCAGTGAAGAGCTTGCGTTCAACACCCTGGTCAAGCGTCGACTCAATGGAGGTTCGCCCTCTCTGCAGACCCTCTTCTGAAATATCAACGACAATTGTTTGAAACCCTGCGCTTGCATATTTCTGCGCAATCCCTGCGCCCATGTTTCCTGCGCCTACAACACCAATCGTCTTTTCATGAACATTCATTCTAACCTACCCTCGTTGAAGATTGTACCTTCGAGCCATGAGCCAATTTTAAACTGCGTACTTGTGTTCTTGCACAGTGCTTTGATGCACTCAAGCGTCCGAAGATTCAGATTATAGAAAACTTGATGCGTCTTACGATGATCACCCAAAAACGCCCTAAAGGGCGCCAAGGTCTTGCTCTAGCAAGCGACCACGTCTCTTTACTTAGCGTGCACTGGTGTAAAAAGGCTTTCTCAGTACAGAAGCACACCATACAATCGGTGCGGTAAAGGGAAAGCAAAAGGCCGTCGCGTAGGGTAGCATCCAGAATAAAACAGGTTGAAACATGGGTTCGTGCAGTATTCGATTCACCTCTTCTGGGTTTCCAAGTATGCCAACAAGAACAAAAAGACCCGCAGCAAATACAGATATCGAATACGACACCATAAAAGTATTCACGGACCACTTCGGCATCAGCGAATGCAATGATAGTACCCTTAACATCGCACTTGGAACCAACTTGAGTACTAGCATTGCAACGAGACCACCAACACCTGCGCACAGATTCTCATTCAAGTCGAAAGAGTGAGTCCACCATGTAAATCCTATCAATACCGTGACAAATGCGGTAAATATCGCAATGGTGGTCAGAAGAGTAAACGACAGGCCTTGGGATACTTTTAAGAGTCTCATAGTGCTATTATGAGACGCCATGCCAAGCAATGCAAGTTCAAAGATTCCCAATGTAAAAAAGCCCGGCAGATACCGGACTTTGTCTAATAATCATTTCACTCGCGAAGTGGCGAGACCCTTAGGGAGAAAAAGGATTCCCGAAACCGAAATACGTATTCACCTCAATCACGTTTTTCATGATTTCGTTCCAATTCCGGACTTCGTTGTCATACGTAGCAGCGTTAAATCCTCCGAGTGGCGCAGTGCAGTCATCATCGCTGGTCAACGTATCGCCGCCCGGGTCACACATGCTTGACATTGAGACAAACTGATTTGCTCGTGCAATCATTTGCTCTCCCGCACCTTCGCCCCCAAAACGAAATGCTGCAAAGGTTTGCTTCGTGATTGGATCTTTGTAGGTGATCAGATCTTGGGCATCCAACTCCGGGGCATCGCCCGTGCCAAGTACGAAGATATTGCTCTCTTCATTGAACGATACATCGTAATTATCTGCGAAGTGAATCTGCCCAAGCAATTGCCAGTAGAGCTGTACTGTGAACGTTGCTGCAGGCTCGACAACGTTCGGTGAGCTCGTGGTTAAGTCACCTGAATAATCCGGGAAGAGAACCTCCCCACCTGATAAACGCGGGCCTACAAAACTAAAGTCTTGCGACATTATCGCGGTGTTCATCTTTTTGATTTGCTCCGGGAAGAGCGAATAAAAAGAAACTTCCCATTCTCGGATGTCTTTGGGTGTGGCACGCGCAACAAAATTTGTGGAACTATCACTGAGCGCAACCACTGCCATCATTTTGTCCAAATAGAAACCGACGTGATGAAGGCATTCGAACCAGTAGTAACCGCAATCTCGGGCGCCAGGACCACCGCGGCTCCAATCTGTCGAGTAATATCGTGCATCCGTAACCCCGAGTGTCGGGCCACCGTTAAAGTTATGCTGATACTCCGTCAAACCATTGGGCTTCATGAACTGGCCGTATGGGCCTACATCAGGCATCATAATCGTTTGCATTAAATAGTTGAATGCATTTTGAACTGCTAGAGTTTTCTGGCCCCACCCATTCACGGGATCATTGAAGAAACTGTCCAGAGTGCTTTGTGGATAAAACTGCGGCAAGAAGTCCGCATAAAGTGCATACAGATTCATAAAGTCTTTCAGCCGACTGTAGGTGCGCCCCATCCAACGGTTCACATAGCCGTACTGATCGACACCACTACGACCGCGGGGAAAGTTTCGTGCGATATACCAGGTGTCCAAGTCATCCATGATATTCTTCATTCTTTCACCTGCATCGGCACCGAAGTCTCGCGTCAGACAACTGTCACTAATGTTTGCTTGGGTATGAGAACAGAAAATATAGGGAACACGATATCGGCCATCATTGGCTTGAGCGAACCGTGTATTGCGGTTCATGTCGGCCACGTCCACGAGTGAACGGTTGCTCGCATTATACAAATCTGCGTTCATCGTTTCGTAAAGATCCGTATAGTGAAGAGCGCGCGGACCAGCTATCGTGAAGTTGACAACATCACCTGAAGTACTGAACCAACTGTTGAGGGTACCCACACCACCAAGACCATAATCGTTGTTAAACACTTCTACCTTTTGTGCGTAGCCATAGAGAATGGCAGCACGATCATACTTACCGATGCCAGCCCCATCGATTGTGTAACGCCCTGCATAGTCCATGATTGAAGAATAACCGTAGTTGTAGATGCTTTGATCAATTTCATCTTGTGTAATCGGATCGATTGCACGAGGGCCAATGTTTCCATCGTCACGAATCGCCCAATACTGATCGAAGTAGTTCATTGCATCATCCGAGGCACCAAAGTTATGCTGTAGCCCAATCGAATGACCAACCTCATGGGCCAATACTGCGGTATAAATACGAAGTCTCACCTGATCGTAAATCTCCTCACTCGTAAGACTCGCACCCGCGAACTCCCGTGCCAGCCCCATTAATGCATCATCAGCCATTGAGGGAAGATAAGCATTGCGACGCTCTGCAAGTTCTTCCAATAAAGAGCCACCATGCAGCATCAGCCCCATTTTGTTCTTGCGAATAGGGCTGACTTCCTCCAACACGTCCTCACTCAGCGACATTTCTGGCGATAGACCAGAAAGAATCAACAGTTCGGGGTCGATAAGCTTGTGTTCAAGTGGTGTCCCTTGAATCCTCGAAATCTTAGAGATGTCTGCATGCGGTAGGTCCTTGCCGAGTGTTCGTTCCAATCCATCGAGATGCGATTCGATCCAAGCGTTCACCCCAAGCTCCTTAATCTTCGTTAGGTCTTGCTCAGACAGTTCTTTGCGCCGGCCATCCCAAATCTCAGCACGCTTTTGCGTCATCGTGTGAACAAAATGCGACCCGTGCTCATGATCAAGACCAACCCATTTTTTATTGCCTTCACCCGAGCGCACTTGTTCGACCCATTGTGTTAAGTCGACTCCATCGATGAAACTTTCTTGTGAGCGAGTTCCGTTGAGGAGTTCAATCATCTCGAGAACACGATGTGCAGCGAGATTATTATGATGGTAGACATAGGCCATTCCACTCACAATCTCGCCGGTCTCAGGGTCGTTGTTTGAAGGCCCGAGTCCCAAAAGACCGTAGGTCATATAATCGGGAACCATCGCCATAAACGAATAACGCAAATCACCAATGCGAGGTGAGGTACCCGCCTCGCCACAAGCCTCTGGGTCCCCCTCCCGAACCGGATTGTGAGGACACAAAATGAATGCACGCTCACCCGTTTCAAGCTCCTTGCCCATGGATTCGACAGCCTCAACAAACACGTCATTCCATTGATCGGCAACAAGCTCGGCAGCTTGATTCAAGATGACATCATCCACGGGCCAGTCGCGATTAACATGATACACGATTGGCTTGAGTTCCCGGTTCGCATAAGGGATCTTCCGACCCGTGTCTGTGTAAAAAGACTGCTCCCATAAGTTGTGACGGTTCAGGAAACGCTTCATATTTTGCTCGAAGATGCCTTCGTCGGTATAGACCTTACGGTCGGTCACAAAGTAACCAAACATCTCCGTTTCGATCCCCTTGTATGGAAGTTCTTCGTACTGGTGATTGGGATCAATCTTCTTAAACGAGTGGCGAATACCGTACTCAGATGCACCGCACTCCATATGCTCTGAGAAGTAACAGAGTGCAAGCGGACCGTAACCGGGGTAGTCAATCGTTCCCGACTTGGCAAAAATGCGACTCGTAATATCAAAGTAGTCCTCTTCAAAGAGTGGTGCATCACGGTTCGGTAAGCCTGTTTCGTTGTCAAACTGCTGAACGAAATAGGGTATCGATTCAATACTTGCGGCCTCAAAATCAAGGTTGTAATTGGTCACCAAGTTTTGTGACCAGTCAACGCGAATATAATCACGCTCAAACCAATCCCGATCGCTTGTGTTTTCTCCAATAATATTTAAGCGTTCACCTGTAGACGGATTGTACTCTGGCACAATATCAAAATGGGATTGAATTCGGAATGCGGCTATCACTTCACCTTCATAGTCATCGTTGTACAGTGCATTGAGCTCGGCATAGTTCACGTCGTTGTTCGGATCATCATCCGCATTCGCAACCAAAGCAGCGTCAATCTCAGCCGCAGCCTCTGCTCGACGCGCTCGAGAATCACCATCTTCCAACAACTCGGTTTCACGTCGAACAAAGAGATAGTTTTCTTGAAGATCAAACGTGACCCGTGACATTCCGGAATGATCTGTTGAGCCTACAAATGTGAATCCGTTGGCGGCAGGAACATCAACAACCGTGCGTTGGTAATACCATTCACCTAGAAAATAAGATTTCGGGTAGTAGTTGGGTTGCACGCGATCGATTGCGTCGCGCTCCTTTGCACACCCCGCCACAATGCTCGTCATCATCACGAAGGATACGATACTCCATCGCCAAAGCCCATTGCAGACGCTTGACGTCGATGCATAGAGCTTTGCATCATCTTTTTGTGTTCTGATTTTCTTGTTCTTCTTTTTCATTGTAGCGCTCGCCTTCTTTTGTGTTTACTTCTTTTTAAGTTCGACTTTCGTATTTTGGGTATCCATTGATGCCCCACTCCCTACAGAATTCCAGCCTGTTATTTGGTTGCGGATGGTAGGATCCTTTCCCTTCCTGTTGTGGTGTCGCTTAAATCTCATTGTCATCCGTTAACTCGTCTTTTGATTTAAAAAGTGAGAAGAAGGAGCTCATCTCACTCGTAAGAGATACATAGACCTGAGAGTTTCGGTTCAACCACGGCCTTCGATATTGCCCGTCAGGACGAAGTTGCTGATGAAACGAAGAGATACCCACCTGCACCGTTGCAGCAGGGTGCAAGGGGAAGTAAACGCCCACATCAACAAAGTTTAAGTAGCGAGTATTTGTGTTTTGCTCTTGATAGAAATCATCTTGGCTCACACGTACATCTTCTGACCATGGACGCAACCAATTCACAAAAACACCTGCGCTCGCAGTGAGGCCAAACCACCGGTGCGCTGCCCAGGTTGCCGCAAAGCGTGGTGAGAGCTCCCACGCTGCATTACGAACACCCGTGTTGGCATAAATCCCACACAAGAATGCGTCACGGCAGCCAGTGTCGAGTGTCGAGTCGTTCTCACCCGTCGTATATGCATGAAACTGTCGACCTCCGAGAACACTCCCTGAGAGAATTAAGGTCCCACCTTTGCCCAATGGAAATGCGCGGTTCACTCCAACCAGGCCACCTATTCGTGTCCGTAAAGTTGCTCCCTGAGATGCCAAGCTGCTCGGGATGACTCCGTAAAGAGCTGCATTGAGGTTCAATTTTAATTTCGGAACTTGTGCAAAATTGGTAGCGCGCAACCATAACGTAATGTCCGACAAAAGCGCCTGGTTTTGGCGTGTCGTAATATCACTGTTTGTCCATTCGTAAGTCAACCATGCAGTCGCACCGATATTGAAAACATCGCTCAGCCAAAAACGAGGGAGAAAGGTAATCACACTCGTGACGTTCGGGTTGTAGCTTAGATTGAGTGAGCGTGAGAAGGTCCCAAAACCAACGCCTTGTTGCAAGTTGATCATCGTCCCGCGGAATCGTGATTGACCACCAAAAGCACCGGTCATTTGCCCTGCGATATTATCCGAACTTTCGCCTTCACCCTCAGCCCTCTTTGGGTCTGGTCCTTCAGACTCAACCTTCTTCGACACAATCGTCTCGTCTGCTGCACTCTCAGATAACACGTCTGACTCGGAGTCGTTCGCATGAAGAGGAAAGGCGAGCAAACTCATCAGAATGAGACACGAATACCAACACCGTATGGGTTGTTTGTTCCGTCTATCGATTCGACGCACATTGAAGGGTTTGGTTTTTAAAGCTCTAAAGTTTTGATCGTTTTCGTCTTTTTGCATTTAGAGAAGCGTTACAGCTTTTTTTTGATACGCAAGCTGAAACCTTAATGCTTTCAGTATAATATAGGTCTTATTTCATGCGATGAAAGTTAATGACGCGATGCTCACAATTTTTCATCAAGGACCAATTGTGATTTCGAGTCCTCTGACATTTGAATCTCGACAAGCTTTGCGTACTCGCCCTCTAAAGCCATGAGCTCCTCGTGCGAACCTTCTTCTACGACTTTACCCGCCGACATCACAATAATTCGGTCTGCACTTTGAATCGTGTTCAAACGGTGCGCAATCACAAGCGCACTCTGTCCGCTCAGGACCTGTTCGGTAGCCTTTTGTATTTTGCGTTCGCTTTCCAGGTCGACGGATGCGGTCGCTTCATCAAGAATCAACATATTCGGCTTTGCAATGAATGCACGAGCGAGCGCCAAAAGCTGACGCTCACCTTGCGAGAAGTTTTTGCCTCCTGCATCGACGACGGCACCTAAGCCCCCATGCCGCTCTACCAACTCATTCAGACCGAGCTCAACCAATGTCAATGAAAGTTCTTCATCGCTCGCGGAAGCCCGCCCCAAGCGAAGATTACTGCCAATGGTTCCAGCAAAAAGGTAACCATCTTGGGGCACGACCGCGAGCTCTGAACGCCACGACTCAACCGAAATCTCTTGCAGGGGTTTTCCATCAATTAAAAGCCTACCCGCTTGAATTTCATACTGACGCTGGAGCAACTTCGCGACGGTACTTTTACCGGAGCCAGTTCTTCCGACGAGAGCAACCCGCTCCCCATGCTTTATTGTAATACTCACGTCTTTCAAGATTGGAGTGTCTTTTTCATAACGAAAGGACACGGACTTAAACTCTATCTCGCCCTGAAAATTTGGTGCTGGAGTATCGAACTTCTTTACTAGGAACTTTTCGGACTTTTCGAGGCCTTCCTCATCTTCCATGTCTTCCAACTCATACACTCGGTCTGCAGATACCAGAGCCCGCTGAATCACAGTGTACTTGTTTGAGAGTTCTCGCAGTGGGTGAAAAAAACGAGATAGCGCATCGATAAAGGTGACAAGTACACCCACACTAAAACCGCTTGAAAAGTCCATACCCGTCGCGGCCCACATGATGCTTGCCGCGGTTAAAGTTGAGAGTGCATCAACAAATGCATAGATCCCCGCGTCGAGGATGATGGCTTTATTGTTTGCGCGCATGTATCCTTCGTTTTCGATCGCAAACTCCGATTCAATGGATTCCCCAAGAGCAAAAAGCTGAATCACTTCAAGACCCGACAAGAACTCTTGTGTTTCTGTATTAATGTTTGACAGTTTTTCTCGTACACGTTGAAACGCTGCCCTTGCCGCTCGACGAAAGAAGACAATCCCGACAAACAAAAAGGGAGCTACAATCAATGCGCGACCAAAAAGACTGAGATTGATGCTCGCAAGTAGAAAGGCTGTTCCCGCCAAAAAGAGCACATCGCCTACAATTTGAACCGCACCTGAGGTGAAAAGCTCCGACAACGATTCAACATCATTCGTGACACGTGTCATCAAACGACCCAGAGGCATGCGATCGAAGACACGCATGGGTAAACGTTGAATTTTATCAAACAAGCGCTGTCGCAAGTCACGTATGGCACCCTGACCCATCCGTTGTAACAAATAAAGTTGTGCCATCTGAGATGTTGCGTGGAGAACAACCAAACCCAAGAAGGCACCAGCCCACATTGAGATTCTACTCGCGTTCAGTGCTTTAATCCCGTCATCAATTAGTCGGCCTATCACGACGGGTTGTGCAAGTTGTGCCCCGACCAAGGGTAGATAAAGAATCAATGCGAACACGAATATTTTTCGATAGGGGTAGATTTCGCGCAAGAGCCGCTTCAAAAGTTCGGCCTCATTCAAATCGCGTTGAACATCGTTCGGAGTGCTAAGATTACTTTTCATCTGCGCGTTCCTCCGCCAATCGAGCATAAAGCCCTTTCAAGGCCAAGAGTTCGGAATGCGTGCCGCGTTCCACGATCCGCCCCTCACTTAAAACCAACACTTGATCAGCAGAGCGCAATGCCTCCAAGCGATGGGCGATAACAATAAGAGTTTGCGCGCCGGTGAGAAAACCCCCTCGAAGAGCATGTAAAATATTGGCCTCTGTTTCAGCATCGACAGCGGACAAGGCATCATCAAGAATTAAGATGGGTGACTTTCGCAACAAGGCTCGTGCCAAGGCAATACGTTGCCGTTGACCACCCGAGAGTGTCCAACCGCGCTCTCCAACTTTGGTGTCTAGCCCTTCCGGGAAGCTTTCGAGATCTTGACGGAGATCCACCATATCCAGCACACGGTTGATTTCAACATCATCAATGTCATCCCTCCATAGACTTAAGTTCTCGCGTATGGTTCGTGAGAATAAAAATGCATTCTCGGGTACAACCGCAACTTGGTCGCGCAGCGAGCTCAAATTGAAATCCTCGAGCTTACTACCATCAATTTCAATCGCGCCAGAACTTGGGTCGATCAAACGCGACATCAGTTTTGCAAGTGTCGATTTGCCCGAGGCATTGGGCCCCGCAAGACCAAGAAATTGTCCGGCTTGAAGTTCGAAATTGACCTTTGATAAAACTTCGATTGGCTGCTGGGGCAAACGAGATTCGACACCGTCCGCATCGACCCTGCTTGACTCTGCATCCTTGTTCTCTGCTTTCTTTGGGTACCCGTACGCAACATTGTTAAAGCGGAGCTGACCTTGAATTTTGCGAACGAGGTCACCATCCATCACCGCTGTGCGAAAAGCGAAGATCTCGTTTAAGCGCGCAAGACTGGCGCGACCTCGATGGTATACTGAAATAATGAATCCCCCTGCCATCGCAGGCCAAGCAAGCTGCATAATGCGTGCATTAAATTCCACGATATCACCAACACTCAAGCGTCCCTCTAAGACTTCGTGGCCACCCACAAAGAGGGCTGACGCGATTGCAAGTGCGGCCATAAGCCCCATCAATGGAAAGAGGAGCAAACGAATGGTGGCAAGCTTCATCGCTGCGGAATATGCATCCCCGTTGACCCTACGAAAGTCCTTTGACGATTGGAAGCGGCGAACAAATGCTCGTATGAGAACCTGACCTTGAAGATTCTCTTGCAAGACATCATTCAGGTTACCCAAGGCCTTTTGATTCGCGAGGGTGCGTCGAAACATCAGCTTCGACATGCGTTGCACCACAACAATCACAAGCACAAAAGGCGCAAGCGCAAAAAGCGTAAGCTTTACAGAAAGCGAAAACATGACGGGTAACGTTCCGGCAAAGACTAAAAGTGCATTCAACATATTTAAAAGCGCAAAACCCGAAAGCAATCGCACCGATTGTAAGTCATTGGTAAGTCGACTCATGAGGTCACCAATATTATGACTGGGGCGGTCCTCTGCTCTTAGCGTCAAGAGGTGACGAAAGAGGTCTCGCCTTAAGTCGCGTTCGATATAACGCCCGACATTAAAGATATAGGCGCGACTCGCAATCCGAAAAAGCGCCGAAAACACTGCAACAAGCGCAATCGCGATTACAACATGCGTCATGTGACTTGGCTGCCAGCCCAAGAACCCATCGTTGTACCATCCTTTTTCTTCGCGGTGGCTCAACATCTCAACTGCAAGATTTAAAAGGCGTGGGACACTTAAAAGTCCAACGTTGCAAAAGAGTAAACACGCAAACCCAAGTACGATATCACGCACATAGGGTTTAAAGAGTCCCTGAATCTGCACAGGATCACGCACTGCGCTCAACCTCATTGCAGTGTTGATTGATTTCTCCGCCTTAGCGCGGCCAGATTGGTTCATGGGATGCCTTCACACGAAAAAGGATAGTTGAGCCGAAATACTCCCTCCTCTAAAAAGGGAGCTACAAAATATATTTTGAAAGATCTTCACGCTCGATAATACTGCCAAGCTGCTCTTCGACATAGGTTTTACCGATATCGACCTGCACACCTTCGCATTCACTGGCATTGAAGGAAATATCATCAAGCATTTTTTCAAAAACAGTGTGCAAGCGTCTTGCACCAATGTTTTCCTGCGATTCGTTCACCTTCGCTGCATACTTCGCAAGCTGAGCGATGCCATCGACTTCAAAGCTCAGTGTCACGCCCTCGGTTTTCATTAAGGCTGAGTATTGCTTTACCAAACTTGTTTCCGGTTCCGTCAATATTCGTACAAAGTCCTCTTCAGTCAAAGGGCTAAGTTCCACACGAATGGGAAAGCGCCCTTGAAGTTCCGGTATCAAATCCGAAGGTTTGCTCAGATGAAATGCACCCGCAGCGATGAAAAGAACGTGGTCAGTTTTCACGCTTCCATGCTTTGTTTGTACAGTCGAGCCTTCTACAATTGGAAGAATATCACGCTGCACACCTTCCCGGCTCACGTCACCGCCCTGACGCGCAGCAGACGAGGCGATTTTATCAATCTCATCCACAAAGATAATGCCGTGGTTTTCCGCTCGCTCCAATGCATCGTGTTGAATCTGATCGTGATTCAAGAGTTTGTCCGCCTCAATCTCACATAAAATCTTAAATGCTTTTTCAACAGGCATCGATTTTCGCTTTGAACTGTTCCCCATTGCGGACTGCAAAGCATCCTGAATTTGTGAACCGATATCCCCCATGTCTTGGCCAGGCTGCATAAACATTTGAATATTGTTTGTCGAAGGTTGCGCGGGAGCATCAAACTCGACCTCCCGCGAATTGAGTTCGCCCGCTCGAAATTCGTGTCTCAACTTCTCGCGTTCTGCCTGCAACTCTGGGGAGCTCACCTGCTTTTCCGGCTCAGGGGTTGCTCCAGCGTGCTTGCCAAAGGGCACGCCACCCATCATCGCTGCGAAAGGATTTGTCGGCTGAGAGTTTTGCTCCCCGTCTTTTTGGGTCAAAAGGTCAAGCAAGCGCTCCTCGGCCTTTTCCTCGGCGCGTTCGCGAACCTGATCTCTTGCTTCTTCGCGCACCATTTTGATCGAACGCTCAACGAGATCCCGTACCATCGACTCAACATCTCGCCCAACATAACCAACTTCTGTAAATTTGGTGGCTTCGACTTTTACAAAAGGTGCCTGTGCAAGCTTGGCGATGCGTCGCGCAATCTCTGTTTTCCCACAACCCGTTGGCCCCATCAGAATGATGTTCTTTGGGCTAATCTCATCCTTAAGCGGCCCTTTAACCTGGCGACGGCGCCAACGATTGCGCATCGCGACAGCAACAGCGCGCTTGGCATCGTGCTGCCCGACAATATAGCGATCCAACTCCTTAACAATCTCGCGTGGAGTTAGTGTATTTTCAATGTTTGTGGTTTTTTTCGTAGTGACGTTATTCATACTTCCGCCTTATCGTTGTTGATGGGCTAGGAACGCTTAGAACTTAAGTTCTTCGATGCGAAGATTGTGGTTTGTGTACACACACAAATCCCCCGCAATCTCCATTGATTTTTTTACAATCTCTAGCGCATTAAGCTCTGTGGCTTCAACAAGTGCCCGTGCAGCAGACTGAGCATAATTTCCACCCGAACCAATCGCGATGGCATCATGATCGGGCTCGAGTACATCGCCCGTCCCCGAAATAAGAAGCGTATTGGTGGCATCTGCCACAAGAAGCATGGCTTCGAGCCTTCGAAGCATTTTGTCTGAACGCCAATCTTTCGCCATCTCCACAGCCGCACGCACCAGTTGACCATGATAGGCTTTAAGCTTTTGTTCAAACATTTCAAAGAGTAGAAATGCGTCCGCGGTACTGCCCGCAAAACCGGCAATAACCTTATCGTCATAGAGACGCCTCAGCTTGTTGGCCTGGCCTTTGACTACGGTATTTTGTAGAGAGACCTGGCCATCGCCACCGAGTACAACATGATTGGGACGTCGAACTGCAAGAATGGTTGTCGCATGGAAGACTGCGTTGGGATTTGTCATAGAGACAACATGTGCACACCAAGCTCCCTTGTCTAGAGCTTCGTGACAAAGAGCAGCAAAGGCTTTCAGAAAGGGTATGTGTTGGTCAGGGTAACAATTCGCACCAAAGCTTGGCGGCTCCACGCTTGTCCGCTTGCGTTCGTCGGTCATGGTTCTAAACTTTAACGATGACCGAATTAAAGCTGCGCTGCGCAAGTTCTGAAGAATGGGTGCGTTCCGTCCTTGAAAACTTTGATCTCTTTTTGGGTGACCATGCACTTTGTGAACGAAAAGCATCCGCGACAGCCATGATGCTGGTATCCCATTACCCCGACCGCCCGGAGCTCGTCCACAATATGATTGCGCTGGCACGAGAAGAACTCGAGCACTTTCATCAAGTGTGGCTGCTGATGAATAAACGAGGGCTCGTACTACCGGCAGACTCCAAAGATCCCTATATTCAAAAGCTCCTCAAACATGTTCGAAGTGGCCGCGATGGATTTTTCCTCGATCGCCTTCTGGTTTCCGGCATCATCGAGGCTCGTGGTAACGAGCGCTTTGAACTCCTTGCACCACGACTTCACGATGAAGAACTTCGGGACTATTACGCGCACCTTGCCGAGCGAGAGAAACACCATGGTCGAATGTTTATCAACTTAGCGCTCAAGTATTTCGATGACGAGGTCATCAACGAGCGTTTGAACGCGCTTTTAGACCGTGAGGCGGAAATTTTACCAACGCTAGAGCACAATGGGCGACTTCACTAAGTCAAACTGAACGATCAGAGATGTAAAATGCGCAAGAAGCCCTGGGTGAATCAATATCTTGAACGCTATGCGGACCCACTTGCGAGAGAGAGCTTCGAAGAAGAAAAGGACAAGCTTCCATCCAAACCCTACCAACACGTTTTGGTGGTTCCTGCACGTAGAGAACCTCTTCGTCCCCTTCGCGCGATAGCTGAGTTCTGCCAGAGTCATGGTGCGGCACTGGTCGTCGTTTTCAACGAAGATAGGGATGCCAATATTGAGCACGCAAAATCGTCCCAACGCGAACTGAGGAAGTTCGATCATGTCTATGCTCTCGATGTCTTTTCTTCTCAAAGGCGCATGACAAGTGCTCAAGGTGTTGGTCGTGCTCGTAAAATAGGGTGCGACTTTGCGCTCATGATGATTCACTCGGGCTCAATTGATTCCCAATGGATCCATTCAAGCGATGCCGACGCAACTCTGCCCACGGCTTATTTCAAAGCGATTTCAAACCTCGATGCATCGAAGAGAAATTCTGGGACATGCGTTTATGATTTTATCCACTCCCGCGGAACATCCCCAGAAGAAGAATTGGCAATGGCCCATTATGAGTTCGCGCTCCAATCGTACCGAGCAGGGCTACAGTCCGTAGGAAGTCGCTTCGCATATGTTGCGATCGGTTCATGCATGGCAATGCATGCGAATACCTACGCACAAGTTCGAGGGTTCAAGAAGGACAAAAAAGCGGGCGAGGATTTCTACTACCTCAACAAAGCGTGTCGGACGGCACCAGTGCACGAGCTTGAATCAACATTGGAGCTGAGCTCGCGACTCTCAAAACGAACTCCCTATGGCACGGGCCAGGCCTTGGAAGCAATCGTGACTCGGAATACCCAGTTGAATGACCCAAGAATGACTCAAAGACGAAACGAAACAAACAAGGCGCACAGTCAAGGCTTCACACAACTCTACCATCCAGAAATATTTCAAAAGGCTTTCAATCACGTACTCGCAAAGGGAGACTCGAGTCTTGATGCCCTCGCAACCCTCCGCTGCATTAAAAGCGAAGCAGCAAAGTATCAACCTCTCGACTTACAAGAAGCTGTCGAGGTCTGGGCCGCATCAGCGCACGTGCTCAACGATGCGCGACTTGCCCGAGCAATCAAGCGCGTTGAGCAAGCACTTGCCGCGAAGCGCTAGATCCAACCCAACAATTTTTTAAATGCGTATTCTGTCGGCGCTGCCTTTTGTCGCATCAATCGTACACCGCGCTCCAAAAGTGTGTTCGAGTTGCAAGAAAGTGCTTGCTCGAGCATTTCCCGATAGGTGAGAAGCGGATGTTGTGGTGCCAACGACCAAATCGAATTCTCATCGCATACCAGATCGCTGCGTAGACCTTCCATCAAAGCATCCACAAAACTCTGTTCGACATGGGTTACCCATGACCCAAGTTTTGATGCCAAATTTGCGGGAAGCCATGCTCGTTCTTCAATCACAAATGGCAGCTTCAACATCTGCGCCATTTCAGAAAAGAGCTCCTTGGTTTGAATCCTGGATGCCCCGGGGCAACCATAGACACCCGGCATCATATGCTGCTCATCCAACGCTAGGTTTAATGCGTAAACCATATCTTGAATGGAAACAGGCTCCGAGTAGTGATTTAAATCACGGGGGATGACCATTAAGGGCAGTCGAGCAACCAAGGTTTTAAGGATTTCAAAACTGGCAGAGCCTGCTCCAACGATCATCCCTGCTCGAAGCTCCACAACGTTAGGGTGCTCATTTCGAAGAGCCTCCCCGACATCGCGTCGGGCCTTTAGATGTTCTGAGACAATTTGCCCAGGGGCTGGCTGGACTCCTCCAAGATAGATGATGCGCTCGACACCGGCATCCTTCGCGGCTTTTGCAAATCGTTGTGCACCATTGATCTCTCTTTGATGATAATCCTCGTGCTCTGCTATTTCGTGAACAAGATAGTAAGCATGGGTGAATCCTTTCAGATTTCTTCCGCAACACTCATGGACATCCAGGCCTACAAATTCCCGGGAAGGAAAACTCTTCCGCGCCCGCTGAACATTGCGGGTAGCACCGACGATTTTCACATTCGGATCGCGAATTTTTTCTTGCGGGTTGAAAAATCTTTTCAAAGATAAACTTGAATGAAGGTGCCTCCCAACAAAGCCTGTTGCTCCGCATATCAAGATCGTTCTGCGCATACTCTAAATATTACACGTTCGCTTCATCACGCAAAGGTTCAACCACCTGAATCGTGCGAGTTGTATTGAAGGCAGACGATTTTTCTGAAATCATCCCAATATGGTTTTAGGACTCTCGGTATTCAAGTTGGCAACGACCTTGCCCATCGCCAACGCAAAACAGTTCCTACGCTTTGCGCGTCCGAAATATTTGAAAGTGGTGGAGCTTCGCGCCTGGACAAAAACTCTCATGAAACTTGAACGTGAGAGCAACAATGCCAGCATGATTCAACAAGGCCTTTTGAAACTTCAGGCCCTCGTCAACACACCCGACAGCGCCTTTAAAGTCCATGCCGAAGACCGTAAATCTCTCAACGCGGATCCAAGTGACGCACAAAAAGCAAAGCTTGCTTTAGGGTTAATGCGCTCCTACTTTATTCAAATCTTTCATAGCGATTCTTTCTTCTGTGATTATGCGCCGGAATCTTTAAAGGCGGGTCGCGACGGAGAGATCGTATGGCGTCCTCGCCCTCTCTTTTATCGCTGGGATGAAAACTTTCTTGAGGCACTTCGCCACATTTACCTTGGATACTATACTTCACAGCCCGACCTCTATCACGACGGTCTTGCTGCACTGGGTCTCATGCCTGTGGCCTCGTCTTTGGACGACATCTTTGGCGGTGACGCCTTTGGCCCTCAAATGTTTTCAGTGGAACTCTTCCTCGACCGATTTGAGGCCTTGCTCATGGAATGCCGTGAACGCGATGTGACACTACACCCTGATTTTTTGGTCCTGGGGCTCGCGATTACCACCCTTACGCATGCACTTGAGGAACTCAGACAACCCGTTGACTCCGCAACAATCTTCCAAGAGTTTGCGAGAGCTTCGGTTTGAGTTAGATAGTAAGCTCTTGACAAAAACCAACCAACACTAACACCCATTAATCCAAGTATCGTCCAATAACTTCACCAACTTGAACAGGTGTGCCTTCGCTACGACGCTCAATCTCAAGGCATCCCTTTTCAAAAAAGCAAACAAGAGTCGAACCAAAACCAAAATAGCCCCACTCTTGTCCTGCTTTGAGCTGAATACTCTCATCAAAGACTCGTTCATAAGCACCTGAGCGGCCGTCATTGGTTGACATTCGATCAAAGCTCAGGGTGACACTTCCAACATTAAATGCTCCAACAGGGACAATCGTGATTCCCTTCCCGGCCCGTACTCCTGAAGCGACGACACGCTCATTGCTCGCAAAAAGGCTATCAACGTGCTGAAGAAAACTCGGCGCAACCGGCCACAAGCGCCCGGGCAAATAGCGTACGCCATCAACTTCCCACTCCCCCATACTATGAAAGCGGTGGTAATTTTTGGGGCTCAAATAAAAGGTCTGAAAATCCCCACCTTCATATTTTGAAGCCAAGAGAGCATCACCCAACATATTAGCGAGTGAATAATCTCGCCCCTTTGCCTGAAAGACTTGTCCTTCACGAATCGTGCCCCCTGCTCCCCAATACCCATCACAAGGGGAAAGCACATCCGAAGATGAATACGTGGTGTTACGGGAACCTTCTTTCAGATGTCGTGCAAAAAATGCTTGAAAGTTTGTATACGCCCTAGGTTCTTGCGCAGCCTCGGTCAAATCAATACCAAATGCCCAAGCAAAAATGTGAATGATTGGTGTCAAAAACCAAGCGGGGAATTCTTGGCGCACCAAACACCCCAACTGTCGCGATACCCATCGCTGAGGTAGAACACCAAGTATCCAGGCTTTTAACATCATCACATCCCTTAAAGTGCTTTACCTTTAGCGCATCAGCGTCGGTCTTGCGACCCCAGAACCCTCAAGCCTGTTTTCAGCTCCATCGAGTTCAACATCCTCAATATTCAAAGACCAAATATCAAGGATATCTTCATCACGTGCTTCTTCAATAAATCGAGAGGGGTGGGTCATCACCCGAGTCCCATCGCGAAGGTGCTTCACTTGTGGATAGCTCATAATCAAAGTCTCTTCAGCACGTGTTGCCGCGACATAGAAAAGGCGTCGTTCATCTTCTTCCGCTTTACCCTCACGGAGCGCCATTTCAGAAGGAAACATTCCCTCGACAAGTGCGGGGATAAACACGGCCCGCCATTCTAAACCCTTTGCTTGGTGCACAGTGGACAAGGTCACCGCACTGCTTTCTTCGTCACCCGAATCTTTCGCACTGACACCTGCGGTTTGCGTCAACGAAAGGTCGTTGAGAAATTCAGTCAAGCTTTCGTAGCCTTCTGCATAATCCGCAAGTTGCTCGATATCTGCTTTTCGATCTTTGGGGTTATCAAACTTCCTTTCAAGAAGACTTAAGTAATCAAAGCCTTCTTTGGCGGTCACAACATCAATACATTTCGATGGTTTTTCACTTTGCGATACCCTATCGAGAACCTCTAAGATGCGGTTAATCTTCTCGAGCCCTTTTCGCGCGCGAGCACGCAGTGCAGCAATCTCGCGTTGAAAGTCTTCATTGTGAAGTGCATCAACGCAGCGTATGCGTCTCCCGCCCTTCTCTTGAACTTGCACGTGATCGAGTGCACCTCTAAAATATGTTGCAAAACGCGAGGCCGTCACCTCACCAACCCCTTCCGAAAGTCTTGCAAGACGTGCGAGTGAAATCTCATCACGCGGGTTCTCGACGATGCGAAGAAAAGCCAATACATCTTTAATGTGTGCTTGTTCAAAAAAACGAAGCCCCGAGCGTACGACAAAAGGGATACCTTCACGGGCAAGCTCAACTTGAATATCAATACTATGGGCATGCGCGCGATAGAGTATCGCAATATCATCAAAGTCAACGCCCTCTTCCTGGTGCAAGGTTAAAATATGCTGGGCGATAAAACTGGCCTGAATGCCGCTGTCTGCACAAGGGACCAATGCCGGAACCTCACCGGCATCACGAGTCGCTCGTAGTTCTTTTTTGAAACCGTATCGCGCATTCTCGAGTGTTACGTTTGCAAGAGACAGAATCTCAGGGCTTGAACGGTAGTTCGTCGTTAAGGTTTGCGTGGCGCACTCAGGGTATCGATCTGCGAAGAAGAGCATGTTTCGAACGTCAGCACCTCGAAAACCGTAAATACTCTGCGCATCGTCACCGACAATGGTGATATTTCGGTGTTTAGACACCAAAGCATCGACAATCTGAGCCTGCAGTACATTTGTATCTTGATACTCGTCGACCAAGACAGCTTTTACATTTCGAGTCATCTCCGAGTGCGTGTCGCTATCATCGAGAAGACGAAACCAATTGATTAACAGGTCGTCAAAATCCATGAAGCCGCGATCGATCTTACGCTGAATATAAAGGCTGCAAATTTCGGCTAGAATCTCCGAGACCGCCAGATATTGTGGTGCGCGCTCGAGAACAACTTCATTGAGATGGGTATGGGTATTAATGGCATACGACATTAACTTTAGCATTGCCTTGGCACGTGGCATTTTATGCGCACTCTTCTGCGCACTCACCTCAGCAATAATGGACTTCATAAAACTTTCAGCATCATCACGATCCAAAACTGTAAAACGCTCAGGATAACCAAGTTTCGTAGCGTGCTGGCGCAAGTATCGATACGCGATTGAATGAAAAGTACCGCCTTGAATCCGACGAGATTCGGGGCCGACCTGTTTCTCAACGCGCTGAATCATGTTTGCTGCCGCACGATTCGTAAAGGTAAGCAGCATGATGGCCGATGCAGGTATCCCCTGCTGCATCATATGTGCAACCCGAGCCGTCAATGTCTTTGTTTTTCCCGAGCCCGCCCCCGCAATCACCATCAGGGGCGAGAACGGGGAAAGTACGGTCGCACTTTGTTCTACATTGAGCCCCTTCAAGTAAGGCTCTTTATCGATACTTCGAGCTCTCTTTACCGAAATCGTGCGCGCCATAGGTCACTGCTATCAGCTCTTTATCCTAATGTCTAAGCAAGAAACTCGTGAATTTCTTCCGACTCATCCCAGTTCAGCTACACAAATCTTCTCAAATTTGAATATTTTTAAACTAGACCGTTACAAAAAATAGCATTTCCTATTTGCATTGAACATACTTCAAGGCATAACGCTAATGTGGGGTTTCCCACAATCTTTCGAAAGATTAAGGAGAAAAAGATGAAAAAAGTATTAGTAATGAGCCTGTTCGCGCTTTCAACTGTTTTTGCTGCTTGTGGTGGTGATGATGCACGTGCGAAAGAGTTCTGTGAGGCAGCAAACGAATGTATGGGAACTACGACGGACTGTGAAGCAAGCGGAGAAAGCGATGCTGATGCAGCGACTACTTGCGAGTCAGAAGCTGAAGCATACACTGATTGCGTTTACGACAACGCCACATGCTATATTGCGGTTGAAGCGGATGAAGATAATGGTATCGAAGAAGTTAAAGCTTACGGTGTTGAAGGCGATGAATGCAACAGCCAACTTGAAGCATTTACAACTTGTTCAAACCCAAGCTAAACCTTGGTTCTCGCAGGGTTGATGACCTGTAGTTAACCGGCCACGTGCCGGTTTTTTTATGCCTAAACTCCTATTGTACAATACCGCAACGAAAAAAGGCTCCCCAAATCAGGAGCCCTAACTTTAATCGGGTGTCCTCAATTTACTCTTTCACTTTTTTACCTTTCTTCGGTCGCTGATTCGGAACAAGAACCCGTTTACGCAATCGAATAGAGTCAGGCGTTACCTCAATCAGCTCATCCATATCGATCCATTCCATGCAATCTTCAAGACTCAGATTTCGTGGCGGTGACAGAACATTCGCGTCATCTTTACCCGCAGCCCGAAAGTTCGTAAGTTGTTTTGCCTTCACACAGTTCACATCGAGGTCGTTGTTCTTGGCATGCTCACCAATAATCATACCTTGATACACTTCGACACCCTCACCGATAAACAGAACCCCTCGAGGCTGCAATGCAAAGAGAGCGTATGCAGTCGTTCGACCCTTATCCAATGCAATGATTGCTCCGTTGCTGCGGGCTTCAACTTGACCAAGATAGGGAATCCACTTATCAAAAAGTGTACTCATTAAACCTTCGCCTCGCGTCAAGGTCAAAAAGAGGGAACGAAATCCGATCAAGCCTCGAGTCGGTAAAAGATACTCGACACGAGCGCGGCCGTTCACGACCTCACCCATATCGACCATTTGGCCGCCACGCTTGCCTATTGTTTCAGTAATAGACCCTACCGAGGTATCTGGGATGTCGACGACAAGTCGCTCTTGCGGCTCAACCTTTTGACCCTCGACTTCTTTAATAACAACTTCAGGCCTCGAGACACAAAACTCAAAACCTTCTCGGCGCATACTCTCGATCAATACAGCAAGCGAAAGTTCGCCACGCCCTGAAACGCGGAATTGATCTGGCGTCTCCATCTCCTCGACTTTCAATGCAACATTTCCGCGCACCTCTTTCTCGAGGCGATCACGAATATTGCGAGAGGTGACATACTTACCTTCTAAACCCGCAAAAGGCCCTTTATTCACCGAAAAGACCATGCTCAAGGTTGGTTCATCAACCTTCAGTCGCGGCAAAGCCTCCCCAGAGTCCACCGGGGTAATGGTATCCCCAGGCGCCACAGCCTCAAGACCTGAGACACACACCAAGTCTCCAGCCGAAGCCTCATCAATCTCAACCCGGCTCAATGCTTGAAAGGTCTTTAAGGATGTCACTTTCCCTTTTGTAATTTTGTCATCAACGCCCCATGCGCGGACTTCTTGATTCTTGGTCATTCGCCCCGCAATAATCCGACCAATTGCAAGCCGTCCAACATACTCATCATAACCAATAGCGTTGACTTGCATCTGCAGTGGTGCATCAAAATCCACTTGCGGCATCGGGACATTTTCAATCAAGGTATCAAAAAGGGGCTTAAGTGAACGCGACTCGTCACTTTCTAACACTTTCGGATGCAAGGCTTCTCCAGGGGGCTCAGCCATCGATTCACCGCGAACCGCCCAACCGTCTCGCGCCACTGCGTAAAGAACTGGGAACTCCAGTTGTTCATCATCTGCACCCAAGTCCATAAAGAGTTCGTACACCATGTTCAGAACTTCTTCAGGTCGCGCGTCGCCTCGATCACATTTATTGATCACTACGATTGGTTTCAAACCCAAAGAAAGTGCCTTACTCAGGACAAAACGCGTTTGCGGAAGTGGGCCTTCTGCAGCATCAACAAGCAACATCACACTCTCAACCATGTGCAGTGTTCGTTCAACTTCCCCGCCAAAGTCAGCATGTCCCGGTGTGTCCACAACATTAACGTGAACATCACCCAGTTGAATGCCTGTATTCTTGGCCGCAATTGTAATACCGCGCTCTCGTTCTTGATCCATCGAGTCCATCACGCGCTCGGCGACATCTTGGTTTTCACGGAAGGACCCTGCCTGTTTTAACATCGCATCAACAAGCGTTGTTTTGCCATGATCAACGTGTGCGACGATTGCAACATTTCTGAGATTCTCTCTTGCTTGCATAACTTGACCTCAATCGAGTGTTCAGCTGCCGTGTTGCACGGAGATGTGAGTGGTGCAACCGGGAGTCGCTCTTTTGATTGTCTCAAGAGCAACACTTTTGCAGAGCGTAGCCCTTGCTCAACACAATAAAGTTTTGGGGATGATGGATGCAAAAGTTTTATAGGTGGCGAAATTGTATTGTGATCATGTGCTGTAGCTCTTTGGGTGTTGCGTGCGATTCACCGGAGGCCGAGCTACGGATCAATCAAGGTCAAGCATACGCACGCGCACTACGATCTGGGGCTTCGTCTGAAGGGAGTTCGTCATATCGTGGGGTAAATTTGATCTTAACCGATGATTTTGGGGACGCCATTGGCCTGTTCCCCGTTTTTTGACCGTAGTCTTTAAGAAGTCAAACTTTCTCAAAGGCATCAAAAAATAATGTCTTATCGTTTAAAGAGAGCTCCGATTCAGAGTTCTCTTTTTTTGTCGAGTCTTTTTTGGTCTTCCCATCGTGCCTATTCTTTGCAGGTACAAGTGCAGGGTCAAAGTCGTCAAACTTTGAGCTAAGATTTTCACCTTGATCAATCTGCGCTAGCGCTTTTGCAAATATGTCCTCATCAGACACGACATTCTTGATACCTTCAGAATCCAAACGAATGACGTGTCGTTCGTTTTCAGAAGCGTCTGTACGACCTTCCTCATTCAATTCAATTCGCTCTTCACGCAAGAGTCGCGCCAAATTTTCTTTTAATTCACTCATCGTTGCAAGGATGACGTGCCATGCATTAAAATCAATCGGGTGAAATCGGCATGATAATTACGTGCCCGCCGTGGGGTTGGTCACTCGTCTGCTGAGGAGAAGGTTCTGCAGCATCGCCTGGCGTGATTAGATCAATCCCGATCTCCACACAATTTTCTGCAATGGTGTCGCGCTCATTGCGCCTCCGTTCTTCGTCTATAATCCAAACATCCAACATAAACCCTAATTGACCATAACCGCACATGATTGAATATCGGTCGATCAACCCTCTCTCTTTCATTTTCTCCAAAATATTGAATGAAGGCAATAGTTGCTCATAGATGCATCAAAATAGACCACTGCAAATGCAAGTGATCTCTTACACTCCTCGAATCCAGTCCGAATTCAATGTGTGATGTGGTCACTCCCTATTGCTCATCGACCACTGCGATCGTGATCCAAATAAGGTTTCAGAATAAAACTGTGATCGGCCTCAATCGTTCGTATTGTTCCCGACTTGGATCGCATCACCATCGATGATGTCTGTGCACCTCGGGTTGTGTATCGTACTCCGCCCAAAAGATCGCCCGGTGTAACTCCTGTTGCAGCAAACATAACCTCGCCAGATGCAAGGTCGTTCAAGCGGTAAACTCTGTCCAATACCACACCCATTGCTTCCGCACGCTCAGCCTCAGCCGTGTTGCGAGGCCGAACAATGCCTTGGAACTCTCCATCCAGACAACGCAAAGCAGCAGCAGCTAAAACCCCCTCGGGAGCACCGCCAGTCCCAAAGAGAATGTCTATTCCCGTTTGTGGCATGCAAGTCGCTATAGCAGCACTCACATCTCCATCAGAAATAAGGCGAATCCGCGCGCCGGAGCTTCTCACCTCTCGAATCAAATCATGGTGACGCTCTCGCTCCAATATTACGGCGGTCAATTCGTTGACCGAACAATTTTTGGCTCTTGCTAAAGCCTCGAGGTTATCTGTCGGGCTTGCTTTGATATCAATGACACCTTGCCCAAGCTTTCCTGACGCGATTTTCTCCATATAGGTGTCGGGAGCGTGCAGAAAATTACCATTGCTTGCTAATGCAACGACCGCCAAGGCATTGGGTTTTCCAAAAGCACAAAGGTTCGTCCCTTCAAGCGGGTCAACGGCGATGTCGACCTGAGGGTCCGACTCATCTCCGCAACCCACCTCTTCTCCAATATAGAGCATCGGTGCTTCGTCGCGCTCGCCCTCGCCGATCACGACGCGGCCTCGAATAGCAATGCTTTGGAAGGCCGCTCGCATCGCTGTGACCGCTGCTTGGTCTGCTTCGTCTTTTTCCCCGCGACCCATTAGTGCAGATGCAGCTAGAGCGGCAGCTTCGGTAACACGAACGACTTCAAGAGCTAAGTTTCTATCCAGCATACACATCCTCAAAAACAAAAGGCGCTCATCATGAGCGCCCTTGCTTGTTGTTCTTACGTACTAAAAAACATATTTAATTACGGGACCAGCAGACAAAGCCGGTAGCAATGGCAAACCTGTGTCGCTCACCTTAGCACCAAACAGGTGCCGAGTTGACAGCGCTTGGGAATATACGCCCACTAAGTTCACATCCAACCCAATGATGACATTGGGCAGCAAAGTGGCATAGCGCAACCCGAAACCCAACCCAAAGCTGAAACCAAGGTCTGCATTAACATCGTCTGGTAAGAGCCAGTTTGCCTGATTCCCATTCGGGTCCGCAGTCATTAATGCAACGCCCCCAAACAACTTACCTTGCAACGCGAGCCGGTCATAGAAAAACCAGGTACCCGTAATACCAAGGTTAAGCATCGTCAGGTTGCTATTCTCCGGCGAAGTACAATCATTCGAGTTAATGCAAGAAGGTTCTAAACTTGAAGTTTCACCTGCTGCTGCATCGTAACCTTGCGCTGAAGCCTCTCCGATGAAACCGCTTGATAACGATAACTCAAATCCAAAGCTTTTGGTAATGTCGTAGCCAAGGTTGATCCCCAACCACGGTTGCGCTTTCGACATAAACACCGGAGCGCATCGAACGCATGCCATCGCGCCACTGTCTGAATATCCTCCAAAGCGAGAGAATACGCCCAGGTCCGTTGAAAGGTACAGCCCTTGAGGGTATTGAAAACCTGTTGCGCCGCCAACCGATTCATTCAACACCGTACCGCCATAGGTAACTTGCTCTTCCTCTGATGGCTCGGGTGCTACAATTACTTCTTCGCTTCCCGCAAGAGGCACATCATCCTCTTGTGCAAACAACGCTGGCCCACCCAAAATCAAAAGTCCCAATCCAATGCGCTGTAATTGCTTTCTCATCCATGCACCTCAGTTATGCTTAATATCAGAACTTGAGGCGCTTCAAAAGGGCAATTGTGAAGTCTTCACATTTTAACACGAGATCATGTTCGACGCCTATTCGAGTTCAAAAGTGAATGGGTAGCTCACAAATACGTTGCCCTTGCCAGAAGGTTTCTTGAACTGCATGGCAGTCATTGCATCGAGCAAGCACTCTTCAAACACCTGATCACCTACCGGGTTCGATTTAACCTCAGGTGAGGACACACCACCGCATGAATTGATAATCCAAGTGGTTTGCACCGAACCTTCTTTCCCGCTCCCCTTTCTCACAGCATCTTCGAAACATTGCAATATTTGCGATGCTCCCCTATCGATTCCTTTTCGAATCTCTGAGCGAGTTAGTGTTCCATCAAGTTTAATAATAGGGTCTCCCTTCATATCAAAATTGTTGGATAACAAACAATCGGTATCGTCACGATCTGCCAGCATGTTCGGTACCGCCTTCCTCGAAGACTTTACGGATGCACCAGAAGAGCAACTGAAGGTTAAAATGAAAAGACTACTGATTACGCACATCAAACAAAATGATTTCAAGAGGTCACCAAATGGAAAAAGTTCTTCGTCATTCACTATCAATCCTCCTCTCGTTTTGGCGCCTAAAATCAATCATTCATAAAAAATGCCGACACAAGGCCGGCAACTTTTTCGTCCTATCAAAACGTTTTAAGAACCAGAAGGAGAGAAAATAAAGGGATAGGAAACAAAGACCTGCCCGCCTCCCCGTGGTTTGGGGAATCGCATTCGCTTGATAATTCTATTAACACAAGTCCCTACAGTTTTGTTCTTCAAGGTGTTCTGAGCAATCTTCGATGTTGAGACCGCTCCAGTGCCGGTAATTGTCCATGAGCCCAAAAGCTTTCCGTTGAGTTTCGGATTCTTATTCAGTTCTTTCTCATAACAGTGTTTAATCTGATTCATGTGCCGCCGCACAACACGATTAATCTCTTCCTTCGACAACGAGCCTTTTGTAATAACCTTTCCTCGTTTCACCTTGATGCGCCCTTTTCCACGACCACCAAGGTTTAAACCACCTTTGCCGCCCGTGCCACGACCATTTCCTGAACCCATTCCACCGATGCCGAGACTATTACCACCTCCACCTCCACCGGTTCCACGAGTTCCAAGTCCACCAGCACCGCCAGCATCGCCAGTCGCCGTTCCAGAGAGTCCACCAAGTGCGTTATTGGTACCGCCACCGAGGCCACCTGGACCAAATACATTTGAAACCGCACCTTGAGGGCCATTCAATCCCATTGCAGCGAGTTGGTCGAAAACAAGTTTTCGGTCCTCCTCACGCTTATCTTTATCCACTGTCGGCGCACCATCTTTTGATGCGGCCTTGTCTTCTTTTGGCTTGTCTTTTTTGCCAAAAAGACCTTCTTCATCTTTGTGGCGACCCGCTTCCTTACCTGAAAGTTCCTGCTTTTTCTCAATAATCTCTTCTTCGGGCTCCAACGTAAACTGTTGAAACTCTTCTAGATTTGCCCATAAATCATCTTCAGCATGATCTGCCATATGGTATGAATACGCAAATGCCATTATCAAGAAGAGCATGAACAACATACACAGTGAGGCGATACGTGCATACCCATAATCGATAAGGCTCAGAAAAGGAACAATGAGTTCTGGGTACTTCTTTGATTTTTGTACTCGAAACGTGACATTTTCATGGGTTAACTCACCCACATCGCTCTTTCCAACCTTTACTTCACTCCCGCTTACGGAAGAGCCATTCAGATAAGCAGTCGATCCCGCTGGAACGTTGATGATAGCATTATCACCAGACACGCTCACAAGGTTAAAGCTGCTTCCATTTTCACCAAAACCCTTGCCACTGTATTGAAAATCAGAACCATTCTTTGTACCGACCACTACTGAATCCGAACCAGCGATCCGCTTGTTACCAACAACGTTTGATCCCCACATAAAAGTGACGTCAAAAATACCTTCGTGTTTGGCTACCTCATGTGATGAGAGCTTCGGGTCGATATTTTTATATTTTTGCTTGTTCTGATTCATAAGTAGTTATCCTTTCACATTCACAAAATCTGAAGCTCAATAACGAGCACCTTTACAACACAATGCATTATATCGCATTCACCGAACGTTGCAGTTCAGGCCTAAAATTTCCGCGAAGTTCAATCAAGTTTCGAAAGCGGGTTCGTTTACGGTTTTGGATATACGAACCTTCAGGCTTCGTTAACTCACCTTCAACATTAACGTCCGAGAAATCGATGACCGTCTTTTTCTTATATTCAACACGATCGTCCTCTTGTATAACTTCAGAATCTTGCGCGTTTATACCGAGAGCAAAACCACTCATACCAACGCATAAACAAAATATGTATTTTTTCATGATCGCCCTTTCTTGTCGCTATTATCGTTATAGATTTTCAAATATCAAGACTTTCAACTATACAATCTAAACAATTTTATTCATATTTTATTTCAATTTAATTGATTAACCCTCTTCGGATGCCTCGCCCTCTTCTTGCGACGAGTCGTCCATTGCTTCCTCTGCCATTTTTGCGGCCTCAATTTCATTCACGATATTTTGATGATGGATCTTTGCGGGATGTGATTCATTTAGCCCCGGCGCGTTTGCCAAATAGTCGTTTGACCATTTTAGCGCCTGGGCCAAGTCGCTCTTCTGAAATTTAAATACACGGCTCAATTCAAAGCGTGCATCGTTCGCTTTAGGGTTCATTTCCAAGGCCTGCGTAAGTTTCGAAATAGCACTGTCGGACTCTTGCAAACCTGCCAGAGAGAGACCAAGTCCAAGATTGGCATCCGCATGGTTTGGCACCAAACCAACTGCTTTTTCATAGTGAAGTTTGGCACTTGCATAGTCTCGATATTTTAGAGCTATTGCGGCAATATTCAGATGAGCACCAACGAGAGAATTGTCCAACTCAAGCGCTTGACGAAAGTACTGGATGGCCGCAGGAAGCTTGTTCTTCTTGACCTCTATCATTCCCAATGCATTGATAACCTCTGCATCTTGGCTGTTAATCTTTAATGCATTCGCGGCAACGGTTTGCGCTAACGACATGTTACCTTGTTCATAATGAAGCAACGCGAGGTTTCTGAGCGCTTCCCCATGGCCTTCATGACGCGCCAAAACCATTGAGATTGCCTTCGCGGACTCGTCATACTTCTTTTCTTTTCGATAAAAAGCGGCCAACATACTCAATAGCTCGGGGTCCCGAGCCGAATCTTTTTCAAGCGAAACACCTTGCTCGTTTAAAAAGGCAATTCCGTCATGTGAACGCCCTAAAGCGGCCATACTTTTTGACTTCACAACGATTGCATTTTTATCACTACCATCTTTTGTAAGAGCTACATCAGCGGACTTCAAGGCATCCTCAGGTAGTCCAAGCTTAAAATTTACATCAGCCAGCTCGCTGTACAAACCACCGTTATCAGGCTCAAGCTGAATTTGTTTTTCGATTTGCCCTTTTCGCGTTTTTAAGTCATCACTACGACGCTTTGCTGCAACCTCTGCCGATTTTTGTGCCTGTTGAGCACTTTGCTCTGTGACTTTTGGGGTCGTTTTCGTACTTGATGTCGAGCTACACCCTATTTTAAAAAGCAGTAACCCTGCGAGAGTTGTGGCTGTAGTGAGTTTTGAAATCATCTTTGTCATCCTATTACCGTACATTATTTTGTTACCAACTTCTCATTGGCCGTCGCATAGTATGGAAGAACATACTGCTCACCAAACGCACCCGGTTTAAACAGTTTAAGCTTTTCTTCAATTGCAACGGTGTACTTGGAGTAAATCCCAAGCTCGAAAGATTTTGCCAACGCAGCCTCTAACGCCTGAATCGCTTCGTCCTCCACAGGAAAGGCAATGTTATCAAGTTCAGCACGAAACATGTCTAAGGCTTCGTAGTTGTCTCGTAGTGCGGGTGGATCCGGGGTATTCCTGAGGGTATCGACATACTGAAGCAATATCTCCGCAGACCTATACAAGCCAGCAATTCCCCATTCACCATTGCCGTAGTTCAAAACATCAAAGTAGGATTTTGCAACGCGATCGCGCTCCTTTTTCTTAAGAGCCAGTTTGTTTTTTATGTTACCCGTAATCGTAATTTTTTCGTATTTTTTAAAGTCGTCGTCAAGAAGATGAAACGCACAGAAGCCACCGGCTTCTTTACCGATATCACTCTTTTTCAGATCGTCTTTCTTATATGTGGCCAAGAGTTTTTTACATGCAGACTTCATACCTTTCTCGTTGCCCGCATTTTGGCGAATCGATGCTGTTTTATAGTGCGCTCGTAGCTTCTGTTCTATGGTTGCTTTAGGGAACTTGTTTGGGAACTTTTGGTAAATCTCAGCAGCCTTTGTCCAACTTTTCTGATCTTCTGCAACCCGAGCTACTTTGAGATATACTTCAGCCCTGTCTGTACGCTTTGGGTATTTCTTTAAGTATGCCTGGAAAGACTTCGTCGCTTTATCTGAATCCCCGAGCCCTAAATAGTAGATGCCGGAGTTGTACAAGATATCCGCCGCACTCTCGTTGTTTGGATAGTCGTTAGCAAACTTATAAGAAGCGTCAGCAGCTTCTTGATAGTTTGCCATTTGTGTTAAGTAGCCTAGAATATTCTGCTCAAGACCTTCTCGTGCGGCGACCTTAGACAACTCACCCTCATCTAAACTTTTCTTGTACGTCGCGAGAATTCGTTGTGCAGCTGGCAAAGAATTATCCACTTCCCCCAGTCGGTGTACTGCTAAATATTGATTGTATGCCGCCTTTGGCGCAAACTCACTTTTTCCAAACTCACCTAGATAGGCATCAAAACTCTTAATCACGTCGCGGTATCCCTCTGCGACATCTGCTGAAGGGACTTTTGAGGTGTCCCCATGTTTTTTTGAAACTTCGTTAAACGCGATTGTAGACTGATTATAGGATGCCCCCTGTAGGAAACGTCCGACTCGTGCTGCAAAGGGCTTATCTTTCATTAGGGCCTTGTTTTTCGAGAATTCCCGCGACCATTTTTCTAGATTTGCCCATTGGCTACGTGCATCATAGGAATCTAAGATTGAGTCTGCGCCACGGCGTGCAAATTCGGTTGTTGGAAAGCGGTCGATCAACTCGCCAAACCGTTTCGCAGCTTCATCAAAATGATAGTATTTTTGAAAGATGTAGCCTGCCTTGAATTTCACGACAACAAGCTCTTTCGTGAGCGCTTTGTTTTTTCGGCTTAGGCTTTCAGGAACAACTGCAACATAAGCATCACAAGCATTCGCAAGTTTAAGCTCCGCCTCAGGGATTATCTCTGCTGCATAGGTCTTATCTTTCTTAATCTCTTCCATTTTCACGGTCTTCTTCTTAACTTTACCGCTCTTTCGACCACGCTTCGAGCGCACAAGTTTACCGGATGCTGCGCGCTTTGGCGGAGCTACACCATCAACAATCTTCTCCCATGCCAGGATTGCGTTGTATGCTGAGTCCCGCGTGTACCGACCCTTTGGATCTTTAGCGACCACCGCATCGTATTGATTAGCAGCATCCTCCCACTGTCCCAGATCCCACAAAATTTCCGCAAAGTAATAGTTAAGATTATAGGCCTGGTCACTATTCGGAAATGCCTTAACATACTGTGAGTAGAGGTCTCTCGCGAGCTCGTAATCTGAGACCATTTCGAACTTTTGAGCGTATTCATGATACTCAGTAACAAGGTCACGCATACGCTCTTCTGCAATTGCTGTTGCGCGCTCAACAGCCATTTCATCTCCAGAGTTCGCCTTCGCCCATGAAGAAGTCGGCCCATAGTTCTGGACAAGTTTGGTGACTTCACTTCGCACAGCGTCTCGCTCTTGCATCTTGGAGTATGCAGCTACAATTTGTGACTGATAATCGGGTGCTCTCAATGCGTTCGGGTCCAGCGCCAAGATCAAGCGTAAGGTTTCGATTTGTGAATCGAACATTCCCTGATTGTTAAACACCGCCGCGAGCTTTGTTGTTAGGCGATAACCTTCTTCCTTGCCCGCTTTCGACACAAAATAATCATAAGCCGGTCTGACCTGATTGACCTGTGCAAAGGTCAACACCATATCATTTAAAGCCTCACGCTTCAATTGAACTGCCCCCTGACCGTTTGCTTCCGATGCGGCTTTTTCAGAGTCTTCAACCACCGCTTTAAACTTCACCAAGGCTGAGTCAAAATCTTGGCGATTGTAGTCTGTCCACGCAAGCTTGTACTGAGCATAGCGATATGTACTCGGCTTGTTCATGCGTTTACCTACATCGTATGCAAACTTATACGCCTTTGTGGCTTTTGCTAACTTGTTTAAGCCAAAGTAATGCTCTCCCAATGCGAGGTAGGAGTCTGCAACATAAACACTCTTTGGATATTTGCGAATCAGTTTTGAGTAATGTTTTGTGCCTTCTTTTTTATTACCGGCATCGTATTCATTTTGTGCCATAATAAATAGAACTTCATCGAGTCGTGGATACTCGGGGAATTCTTGAAGAACGACCTTATAGTTTGCAAGCGCCTGCTTCTTATATGCCTTCGATTCACCAACATAATTTTTGAGTTTAGGCTCTTTACCTTTTTCTCCGCCGTCAAACCATGCTTGATGCGCGCGATCAAAATTATCAAACTCTTGTCGGTTCAAGAACTTTGCTTTCTCCCAGTAGAGTTCGGCCAATCGGAATACAAGCTCACCTTTTTGTGCACCCTTAACCTTCGGTAATATGGATTGAATCTCACGAATCGACTCATTACGTTTTGCGTCCGCCGCCGCCGAAAAATCCATCGATTTCTCGGTGACCGGCATTTCGAGGTCAGCAGGTCCCGTTGTACGTAGACCTTTCTTAGCTTCTTCAATCGATTCTTTTGCGGCTCGATCGGTAGCACTCTTCTTTTGGGACTTTTTGGCGGCGTGTAGCGGGTGCCCAAGTATTATAAGGGATACGGCAAAGGTACTAAAAATGTTTAGAATACTTAAGCGAGCTCTCATATTTGATTTCCTGTTCTTCAATCGACTCTATTGCCTCAACACAAAGCCTTTACTCGTAACATTCGGTCTTCACAGTATACTCGTAAAAACCAAGTTCATCGATCCAGTGTTCACCATTGTACCACCAGAATTGGTAGGTTTCATCGGGAACAAAGGGTCGAGGTAGACGTTTACGCACCTGGCCTTCTACCGCACGACCTTGCTCAAGCCACTCGGTTTCGGCAGTTTTGGTCTCCAATGAAATTAGACTTGCTCGAGTGGTAATATCCGACAATTCGGATGTGACACTTTTTAGTCTCGATTGGATGAAGCGCCCTAAGACTGTTGAAAACGCTTGTTGGGTTTCCAATGCAAAGGATGTGAGCTCCTGACCAATATTCGAAGATGCAAAGGTTGGATTGTTTTGAAATACGTTTGCTTCCCTTTTCAATTCGTTTAGAAATCTAAACATTTTCTTATATTGCCCATCCTTTGCAATACGATTGGCAATTTGCTGTGGAATTCCATCAGTCTTTGAGGCATTTAACGATGATTCTAAAAGTGACACCCAGTCACTCTCAGTTTCACCCTTCTGCAGTATTCTTTCCGCACGTTCAACGAGTGGGTTAAACATCGCCTTGGTATCGCCTACAACACCGTTTACGCGGTCCCACTGACAATTGTAATAGTAAATGATTGCGCGAAGGTTTCTCGCTTCGGGGAAAAACTCTTTTTCAAAATAGGGATCTTCTAAGCTTTGGATTGCGCCCAACGCTTTGCCGTACTCATTATTCACAGTGTATGCCCAAGCCTGTTCAAAAAGAGAATCTGGCCAAGCCTTTGAGAAGCGAGGAATACTTCTGTAGAGGGCTATTGACTCGCTAAGCAGACGGTCACGCTCCGGATCACCCTCCTCGAGGAGGTATGCCTGCTCATAGCTTGCCCGACCAATACCCAAGGTCGCCAAGTCTCGAAGATAGCGTTCGTCCATATTGTCAGAGTCTAAACTAATTGTATTTCGAACAGCATCGAAATGTGTAAGTGCCTTTGGATAACTTGGTGCGACACTATTCTGTGCGACACCAAGACGGATTAAACCCAGAAGATATTGTGACCTTGCAAACGCCGGATTCCCCTCTCGAACACTTTGGAGAAAGCCAAGCGCATCTTGGACCTTTCCTTTATTCAGTGCGTGCTGACCAAGTACAAAATGCAACCGTTGTAGCAATCCTGGGTTAAGCTGCTCAAGCGCGCTTAGATTTGCGTCATAGAGTGGATCGATAACGGTTGGGATTTTGAAGTCATCTTTAACACGTTCGGCAATGCTAACGAGCCCTTCAATTGCTTTATCGAAATAGGGGTGATCGGAACCCACCACTGCGATATCTTCGTAATATTTCAACGCCGCCATGTTGAGTTGCAGTTTATCGAAGCTCGCAGCCAAACCATATTGCGCTTCAGACAATACACTTGCAGGTGGTTGAGTTTTTAAAACTTGGAAAAACTCAATTGCTGCGTTTTCATAGTTTTTGTTTTGAAACGCTCGCACAGCAGAGTCTATGTTTTGTGCAGACAAGCTAACACTACTCAATGTGAACAAAAAAACTGTCAGAGTCGATGAGAGGGTTTTGCTATCTTTTAAACTACAAATCATTATTGTCCCTCCAAAATTATTTTGAACGCCAGGGAGTAGGAATTACAAAACTCAAACCAATCTGAGCACTCAGAAAATTCCTCACCTCAAAGGTAGACTGTCGTTCAAGCCGTGCCGCCTGAGTCGAAGAGATTGAAGCTTGGATTACATCGTATCGAAATGAAAGCGGTGAAATATAGTCACGAACCTCAAATCGAAGCGCGACCCAATCATTAAAGTAGAATCGTATCCCCGCGCCTAAATTCATCTGAAGTGCAAGCCCCTGTGGTAGTTCAATAAACGCATCGTTGATCGAAGGTCTAAACTGCGTGGAAGTTAACCCCACACCAGTCGTAACGAAAAGGTCAAAGGTACCGAGTGAAACACCGTGGAAGGAAAACTTTGCAGAGATTGGCGTCCAAGCAACGTTTGCCGCTGCCGACCATTCATGCATCATTAGCTTGACTGCTTCTGGCGATAGTTGCTCGTCACTCCGAAGCTGCTCCGTTGCACTCGTCTCATGGCCACCAAGTCGAAAACCAGTGTTTGAATCTTGAGCAGTCATATAAACATTACCACCAAGCTCCAAAGCAATATTCTCTTTGATATGATACAGAAGATTGAGTGATAAGCCGTGATGCCCAGTAAAACGGTTATTCAATGATGCAGTATACATGGGTGAGAATTCAAAGGTTCCCCCATGTAAACGACTCTTTGCTTGAACTGCAAACACAGTTTCAATATCGCCTGAACTTGCATTCTCGTCTAACTTCTCTTCCGCTCCTACTTCTTGTCCCATTAGACTCATCGACCACGAGGAAATGATAAGCCCGATCAAGACAACGATGTGAAAGTGATTGTGTAACGATTTAATGGTTTTCATGATTACCGACCACCTAGACTAAAACTGTGCGCCCAAACCGGCGATAAAAGAAGGTAAAACGACAAAATCAAGGCCATTTGAGTCATCACCGAACATATTGTTTGCACCAAATCGAGAGCGCACCTCGACTCTCATCGTGAGCCATCGCCACGGATAAAAGCGCAATCCAAGACCACCAATACCGGATAAGCGCATCTTGGTTGTATAATTTACGCCACTTCCCAAGTTTGCGAAGTAGTCATAGTTTCGAGTCAAGGCGTCTGCGCTCCCTGGATCGTTGGGCTTCGCAATTGCGTCCGCAGTAACACCACCAACGAAGTAAAACTGGTATGTTAAGTCAAGTTCGGAGATGAGCGATAGCTTCCCATATAAAGGGGCCCACTGAAGAAGCAGACCACCCGAGGCGAAATTTTGCCATGCATTATCGACGCGAGGGTTTACCCTGTCACTACGGTTCGCGATTACCGAAGACCCGGCTTCGCTTCGTGCAAAGCGGTATACGTTGAGCTCTAATGGGTAATAGGCAGCGCCAAAAAGTTCGAGCGCAAACCAATCCGAAATATGATACGCAAGCGAAAGCTGACCGCCGGTATGACTAATAAAAGAGTCACTGAACGATCGTTCAAAAAGTAAGTCAAGTTCAAACTTACCCTTGGCTGAATATTTTTTATTCCCTATAAGTTCAGTGCCATCAAGAGGTGAACGGTCAATCGCTTTTACTGAATCCATATTTTCTTGCGCTGACAGATTCAACGAAACCAGAAGAAGGCTGACGAACATTAAAAATGATCTAACGCTAATACTGAAAAAAGTGGTTAATCTCTTCATTCGAGGCGAATAATAAAGCTCTGTTTTATTTTCGATCGCAACCGAAAAGAGCCGATTAATATTCTTCGGCCGGGGGATACATCCGCGGGTCGGTGCCGTGTTCATTCCTCACTCCTTTTTCTTGATCGAAAGGATTTTTGGAACCTACACGACGAATGCTCAGGCGTAAACCCCTCAAAATGTAATGGTCTATCAAGCCTATTGATATTACGAGTGATGATGTGAACAAATACTAAACACTAAATGTATCTTTATTCATCAACTCAAGTAGCAATTAAGTACATCACTGGCAAAGTATACTCGTTCAGCAGTGAGCTCCTCTTCAATTCGAAGGAGTTGGTTGTATTTTGATACGCGATCAGACCTTGATAATGAACCCGTTTTGATTTGTCCTGCTGCACACCCCACTGCAATATCGGCGATGGTTGAATCTGCGCTTTCACCCGAACGGTGCGATATGATCACCCCATAATTCGCTCTCTGGGCAATATCCACAGCCTCTAGTGTTTCGCTAAGAGTGCCAATCTGATTCAATTTAATTAAAATGGCGTTGCCAATATTCTTCTTGATTGCTTCAGACAAGATATGTGGGTTGGTAACGAAAAGGTCATCACCGACAAGCTGACACCGATCCGATAATGCATCCGTCATTTCTTTCCATGCGGGCCAATCATTCTCATCGAGGCCGTCTTCAATTGAGACGATTGGGTTGTTCGCAACCAAGTCTACCCAGTATTTAACCATTTCACCTGAATCCAAAGCGCGATTTTCACCTGAGAGTACATATTTATTCTCGTGATAGAATTCACTGGCTGCGGCATCGATCGCATAAACAAACTCGTCGCCTGGCTCGTACCCTACTCTTCGTATTGCCTTTGAAAGATAATCCAAAGCTGCCGCGTTCGATGCCATAGCAGGGGCAAACCCACCTTCATCTCCAACAGCAGTATTGAGGCCATCTTTCTTGAGCTCAACGCGAAGCGCGTGAAAGACCTCAGCCCCCGCACGTAATGCTTCTCGATACGAATCAAAACCTCGGGGCACAATCATGAACTCTTGCACATCTAAATTGTTGTCTGCGTGGGAGCCACCATTAATCACATTCATCATAGGAAGGGGAAGCGATAACGATCGAAGACCCGCAACGTGGCGATATAAGGGTAACCCAAGATAGTTTGCCGCTGCTTTTGCGCAGGCGACCGACACACCTAAAATTGCGTTTGCGCCCAGGTTGGATTTGTTTGAAGTTCCATCCAAAGCGAGAAGTAAATTATCCACACCACTTTGGGAGAGCGCGTCCACACCATCCAATGCTTCCCGAATATGTGTATTGACATTTGAGACTGCTTTTTGGACGCCTTTGCCTCGGTAGCGCTTTTCATCACCGTCTCGTAACTCCAATGCTTCTCGCTGCCCCGTAGATGCTCCTGAGGGTACTGTAAATCGCCCCATTGTCGCATGGCCATCATCACCAATATAGACGTCAACTTCGATTGTGGGGTTTCCGCGACTGTCTAAGATTTCTCGTGCATGAATATGTTGGATCCCGCTCATCGCGCCCCCCGTTGTACCAATACAATTAAACTCACAACAGGTGTCACACATCTGATGGCTACCGGTCAAGGCTTTAGTGATTCTTGCGACCTAAAACTGATAGCCAAGCATCAACGCACCATAAGGTAGGTATTGGGACACTTTACCACCCTCCAGTTCTACGAGGCCTGTCGCACCTTCTTCCAATGCGAGACGTGGTCTGGAAGCAATACCATTATGCCACGTATAGAATGCTCCCCACGAGGCGGCTCGCACTTCAACAAAAAGTTTTGAGATGACTTCCATGCGATAGAGGATTCCTGCATGAAAACCGAGTGCAGTAACATAACGGCCAAGGAGATCGGGTTGTTCATTGTTGTAACCGACCGGTAGAACATCCCCTTCAAGTCGAACAAGCGCACGTCGGGTACCCACCCTAAAGGGAATATCGAGCTCAAGACCGGTGGATAGGGAAATAGAAGTTAATCTTGGCACAATCGTCAACGTAGGATTTTCGCCGAACGTTGCGGGATTATAGGTTGTTGTCAAAACACTTGAAGGGTCTGTAATGGTTTGATCGGGCGCAAAGCTCTGCAGGTATCGCCCCCCAACTCTTAAGCCGAATCCGATGCCCCAATTTCCTTTATCCAAGAGATAATGTGCTTTGAAATGTGCCGCCGCAGTCGCTGTAGACATCCAAAAATCCGTTGGCTCTAACCACGAAACCGTATCACCTCCATTTCGAATGTTGACTTTCGATGCCAAGAACGCGCCCGTAACCTCTGCTCCGAGACCAAAACTACCGAAGTGCTTAAACCAAGACTCAAGCGCCAACATGCCACCAGGCCCCATTACATTGTTGAGACTCGGGATATCGGTGCTCGCATCGTTGGGTGTGAAATTGTAAAACCATGTGTTAAACGTAGGCCCCAATCCCACTGTAAACTTCGAATAGAGCTTGGTTTCTGGACTCGAATTTTTCTTCGCTTTGTTTTTCTCATCGTCGTCGAAGAATGTGTCTGCATCAAAGTCTTCATCGTCTTCATTATCGCCGTCTTCTTGATTGCTTTCTTCGTCACTTTCATCATTTTCCTCGTCATCCGAAAAATCCATTTCAGGCTCATCGGGCAGGTTGACACGAACCCTTTTGCGTTTTGCCCATTTTTTGATTACTCGACGTGCACCGGGGAAGAGCTCCTCCACTGCGTCTTTTTCTCCTAAACCGTCGCGCTCAACGGAGTTCCAATACACACTCGAACCGTTGGTATCGTACATGATGACGTGTAAACGCTCTT
>JAHDBA010000007.1:101038-107944 GCA_020630615.1 Myxococcota bacterium
GCCCCAACCGTCAATGTAACGGATCACACCACTCGCTTTTGCTTTTTTAAGAGCGCTCTTAATTCGAGTTTTTGTCCATGAGCTTCGCAGCGACTTGATAAACGTGCGATTCGACCGAACCTTTGTGTTTTCAATTTTTGCCAAACGAAGACCGGTCTGCGTTAAGAGCTCTTTTGAATCGAGCGACTCAACGTCACGAGTATCAACGACAAAAGAACGTGCATACACCATGGGTGCCAGGAGTGTGAAAGCTAGAAAAGTCACTGATACACGAAATAGACTGGTCATCCCTAAAGCTCCGATCAAAGTTTATTGGTTTATCTTCGCATAGAGACCTGGTCAGAGCATAATTAATCACCACCCTTATATGGATTGAGACACCCTTAATGAGCATTGATACCAATTTCGTATGAAGTGGTAATGTCAGATGGTGTCGACACCTTGACCACACTCCAGATTGACCCATTTTGCGTACTCGTCATCAACATATATATTTTCCACAATGATTTCTGGCGTTTTGTAGGGGTGTAAAACTCGGAGCTTGGTGAGAAGCATTGAAATGCACTTCGACGTTGATTTGAGAGAAAGCTCCCATTCCGAGCTGGATTGAAGTTGATTTTCCCAGCGGTAATGTGAGCGTATTGGCCCTGAGATTTGGGCACATGCGCAGAGCCTATTTTCAACAGCGCTTTCCGCCAACTTTTGCGCGTCACTTTCGGATTCAAGTGTTGTGCGAACTCGAAAGATGGGACTCAAGTTGAGCTGCTCTGAAAACTCTCGCACCATAAGGTTTCCCCTCTTAACTTTTGCTAGTGTGATTCGGTATCTATATCGATCTTACGTATCGATAGCGATCGTAGGTGTGCCAGTGACTCAAGCGCACTTCGGATCAGCGGTAACATCGGCTCACATGGATTCGCAGCATCGCCTTTACCACTTAACTCAATGGCTACCGTGCACCCCTCAAGACACTGAATCAATTGAACCTTAAAATGCTCTTCAAACACACGTTGAAAGGTCGAAAAAAGCTCACTTAACTCTATTAGTCGTGCAGACCGTACCAGTAACCATTCTCGCGAATGCAGAGGTTCTAGAACCATCGTTAGCCTTGTTCCTCTTCCGAACTCGTATTGGTGATACATCTTGGATGAAGAATCATCGCGTAAACAGTCACTCTTCTGCGACTCGGCGAGAGCCAGGTTCACACCGAGCTCATGACTTCGAACAAACCCTCGTGAACAATAGAAGACTTTATTCACCTCTATACGATTGATATCGGATGCAACGAGGACACGTTCAAGCGGATGCAACTTCGGAAAGTGCCACAATGTCCAGTCATTCTCTACCATTTCATTCCCTTATCTGAGCCTCTGCTAAGATACAAGCCCTCACACCTGTTTGGCCTTCAGCCTTCGTACAGCTTTTCTTCATTCACCCCTTTTGTACTTTGTTATCACTGCTAAAAACCTTGTTCAGACACTTTCTTTAGGATTGCACCATGACCGAACTTCCAAAGAGCTATAACGCACAAGAATCCGAATCCCGTTGGTACAAGGAGTGGGAAGACGCTGGGGTCTTCCAAGCGGATGCTGCGAAGGTGCTCAACGATGGAAAGAAGCCCTATGTTGTTATGATGCCTCCTCCGAATGTCACAGGAACGCTCCACAATGGGCATGCTCTTTTTGTAACGCTACAGGATATGTTGGTTCGCGCACATCGGATGAAAGGGTTTGAAACCTTGTGGCTGCCTGGTGTCGATCACGCGGGGATCGCAACACAATCGGTAGTGGAACGCGAGCTGAAGCGCCATGAAGGACTGTCTCGATACGATTTGGGACGTGAAGATTTCCTCAAACGTATTTGGGAATGGAAAGACAAGAATGGTAGCCGCATTGTGGAGCAGATGAAATGTCTCGGCGCATCAGCAGACTGGTCACGTGAACGCTTCACGATGGATGAACAATGCAGCAAGGCTGTGCGTTCGGCCTTTGTAAAAATGTGGAACGACGGACTCATTTACCGCGGTGAACGCCTCGTGAATTGGGACCCTGCGACACAAACAGCACTCTCTAACGAAGAAGTAGAACACGAAGAGCGTGACGGTTCGCTATGGAAGTTTGCGTATCGCGTTCATGACTCGAAAGAGGAAATTGTTGTTGCAACAACGCGCCCAGAGACCATGCTGGGTGACAGTGCTGTTGCGGTTCACCCCGAAGATGACCGATACAAACATCTTGTCGGGAAGTCACTGGTTCACCCCTTTTTTGACGACCGAAATTTGTGTGTCATTGCAGACGACTATGTGGACCAAGAGTTTGGTACCGGCGCTGTCAAAATAACTCCTGCGCACGATCCCAATGACTTTGAGATGGGTCAACGTCATAACTTAGAGATGATTAATATCTTTGCACTCGATGCATCAGTATCGCTTCCTTCCGAGTTTTTTGGCATGGACCGATATGAGGCTCGTAAAGCGATTAAACATGCGCTCGAGGAAAAGGGACTCACGCGCGGCGAAACCAAGATTCGACATGCGGTGTCCATCTCACAACGCTCGAACACAGTCATTGAACCCATGTTGTCGCGGCAATACTTTGTGAAAGCGAAGCCGCTTGCAGAAAAAGCCATTCAAGCGATCGAAAGTGGTGAAACCCGTTTAATCCCTTCGAATTGGAAGGCCACCTGGGACAACTTCATGCTCAACATTCGCGACTGGTGCATTAGCCGCCAGTTGTGGTGGGGGCATCGTATCCCCGTTTATTACGATCTTCCAAAACTCAAGTTGCGGATCGAGTCTCAAAAGTCAAAATACCCAGAGTCCTTCAATGCGCTGAATGAGGAAGGGAGAGACTGGCTCCAAGTGGCACTTTTTGAGATGAGCGACGAAGATATTTTCTCTTGCAGTATCGCGTCAGAAGTGGACTTAGAAGCAGAAGATCCACGGCGATATCGGCAAGAAAAAGACGTCTTGGACACATGGTTCAGTTCAGGACTTTGGCCCTTCTCAACATTGGGTTGGCCCAATCAAAGTGACGATTTAAGCGCATTCTACCCAGGAGCAGTTCTTGAGACTGGCTTTGATATTCTCTTTTTCTGGGTTGCCCGCATGATGATGATGGGTACTTACTTTATGGGGGAGTCCCCTTTCAAAGATATCTATTTGCATGCAATGGTGCGTGACGCTGACGGCAAGAAAATGTCGAAGTCTCTTGGTAACGCCATTGACCCACTCGATGTTATTAATGGAATCTCGAAAAGAGATCTTCTTGAAAAGACGAAAACCTACCCGGTCCCTGAAGCAAAGCTCGATCGCGTCCTTAAAAATATTGCAAAGCAGTACCCGGACGGTATCGCAGCGTCGGGTGCGGACGGGCTGCGTTTCTCTCTAGCGGCACTTTCTGGCCAAGGGCGCGACGTCAAACTCGCGCTAGCACGAGTTGAGGGCTACCGTTCCTTTCTCAATAAAATTTGGAATGCGACTCGCTTTACGCTGATGAAGCTTGAGGAGTACGATGTCAATATTGATAGTGACGACAGCCTTAGTTCTTCCTTTGCAGACACTTGGATCTTACATCGTCTCAATGAAGCAACAGAGCGGTGTCACAAGGCGCTGGATACGTACCGCTTCGATCAATATGCTGAAAGCATCTATCACTTCTTCTGGGACGACTTCTGCGATTGGTATGTCGAATTTGCAAAGGTCTTACTCAACGATTCTGCGACTCAGAAGGCAAGCGCAAACACATTGGTCAAAGTTCTTGATCACTCAATGCGTTTGCTACACCCACTATGCCCATTCATCAGTGAAACGATTTGGCAGAGTCTGCCTGCGCGAACGCTACGATGGCCAACGCATGATTTTTGTGCTCTTGCGACGTTCCCATCGAGTGATCCTGATCTTTCAAGACCCGACGCGGATGATGATATGTCTTTGGTCACAGAAGTGATTCGAGCCATTCGAAATACCCGTCAAGAATCGGGCCTCTCGGCCTCAAAACAGGTACCTGTGGTTCTCTTAAACATGAACCCGTCACAGCAAGCATTACTGAAGACCAACCTGCCCTTGGTCGAAGCCTTAGCGAAGACGACCAGTTTAGTGTTTGGTGATGACACCTACACCATTCCAAAGTTATCCGCCGCTGCAACACTTAGAAATATAAGTGTGGTCATTCCTCTCGAAGGTTTGATTGATGTGGAGAAAGAGATAGCCCGCCTGGAGAAAAGCATTGCGAAGATAAACAAAGAGTCGCAAGGCTTGAGAGGACGGCTTTCGAGCCCTTCATTCACAGAAAAAGCTCCTGCAAAGGTTGTTGAAAGTGCACGGGCCGAACTTGAAGAGTATGATACGCAGCTCGCAAACCTAAAGTCTCGTCTTGCTGACTTTCGTTAGAATATTCCAACGACAAAGCCCCTGGTTGAAGGCGAAGAGTTTTTGCTACCAATCAAATCGTGTAAACATTGAAGCCAAAAAAAAGACCGCATTCTCGCGGTCTTTTTATAGTTCTCAACTCACTTGAGCTATTTCGCTTGGTCGACCACAAAGAAGTCAACACGGCGGTTTGCCTGGCGCCCAGCCTTCGTATTGTTATCAGCAACAGGGCGGGTTTCACCGTAGCCTTCTGATTCAAGACGTGTTGGGTCAATACCTTGATCAATCAAGTACTGCTTGACGGAAGCAGCACGTGCTTGCGATAGACGTAGATTCGACTTGTCGGAACCACGGCTATCGGTATGGCCTTCTACACGACATCGCTTGATCTCAGGATGAGCTTTGAGAACAGCTGACACCTGGTTGAGAAGGTTGAAGCTTCGCTCTTTAATGGCCGACTTTCCTGTTGCGAAGTAGACAGACTCCTTGATTTCAATTTTATCTGCAGTCAGCTTCACAAGGGTCTTGCCTTTATCCGGACAGCCATCATCATCATCAACACCATTGATGACTTCGGGCTCATTCGGGCATTTATCAACTTGGTCTGCAAACCCGTCACCATCAGAATCTGGGCAGCCTTTGAACATTGCTGGTCCGGCCTTCTCTGGACAAGCGTCGTCAACGTCAAGGATTCCGTCACCGTCTTTATCTGGGTTTGGACATCCTTGGTTGTCTTTCGGACCTTTCTCGTTTGGACAGTTATCGTCAGGGTCAAGGATCCCATCTTGGTCACTATCAACGACTGGACAACCTGAGCGCTCGGCATCACCTTTCACACTTGGGCATTTATCGTCGACATCCAAAACGCCATCTTGATCGTTGTCAGGGTCTGGACAACCATTTTCGTCTTCAAAAGTATCCCGGTCTTCTGGTTCGATCGGACACTTGTCATCAACATCAAGAATACCATCTTGGTCGTTATCTGGATCTGGACAACCTTCTTCGTCTTGGAAGCCGTCTTTGTCTTCTGGCTCATCCGGACACTGGTCGTTCTCGTTGCAAATTCCGTCTTCATCAGAATCGCTGCAACCTTGTGGTGCATAACGTAGCCCCGCAAAGAGACGCCAATCAGGTGTACCTGGACCACTGACAAGCCCCATACCAAAACCACCGAAAACCTGTAGAGCTTCATTAATATCGTAATCAACGCCAACGGAAGTTTCGACTGAGTTATCGTAGCGTACCCCAAACCCGTCGGAAGAGTCGTCTCGACCATTCGTTGTCTGAATATCACTGCGAACAGACCAGTTGATTCCAAGAGGGATATCTGTCGACGCCTCGAGATCGTAACCAACACCGGCTCGTAAATCGAAACCTTGACCGATATCTAAGTTGGTCGAGAAATAGGGTGAACGCAACAGATACCCAACGTTGGCAGTCCACCTAAATCCACCGTCATACGCCCGTGAAGCTGCAAGCATTGGCTCGCCCCAAAAGCCCTCTGATCCAAGAAATTGGTCTCCCGGAGTCCCTGTAGGAAGAACAATGTGGCCAAGAAGAGACAAGTTCACATGATGCTTCTCAGCTGTGAGAAGTCTAACTTTTGGCACAATACGAATATCTCGTAACCCTAACCAGCCGCCATTACTAAAGGTCGTTGGGTGTTGACTCGGATCCAGGAATGAAGACGAGTCTCCGTTTTGATAGATGATAAAAGGAATCTCGATACCCAGTTGCAACCAATCCAACAAGGACAGTGAACCCACCAAACTCGCACCCACGCGGTCAGAGACCAGGCGCTCAATTTTCTCACCATCGTCATCTCGAAAAACAATGTTGAGTGGGTCATTCGCATACCAGCCCCATAAAGACACATCCCAATCCAGATGTTTCCCAACATCACCGGACTCTGTGTCAATGATACCTTCACGATCGATTGCCGGTCTAAAAGTTTCAGCAGGTATTGTACCGACACTTTGGCTCGAACTTTGAGCTTGTACGCTCATTGCGAGCATGGTTAGCCCGCACACAAGTAGTTTTTTCATGACTTTTCTCCATCATTCGTCAAGTCCCCATTTTGGTACCATGAGATCAAATACGAGTGCAACGTTCGTGCCCCTACCAAATGAAAAAAATCACTTGAACATTCGAATGCGCCTCAAAACCACAATATCCAGTGTATTGCATTCAATACAAGAGAAGCCATGTGTCGGACGATATCAATCAAAGAGGACCAGTGAACCAAGAATGAACCTTGGGCACGCCCCCTAACACAAGCGCCAACACAAGCAGCGCCAAGAGGGTATTTCCAGATTGCTGACACCCCGCACCGACAAGAGCAAACTTCGGCTCATCATCCGGTCGATTTTCAGCTACAGCATCAATGTCAATACCTGCGCTATTGGGAAGAGCATCGTCACGTAAGACACTCAGAGTGTTTGCGGCCTCTGAAGGATGAGAGATATCGTCGGGTTGATGCGTCTCAAAACTCGGTAAGCGCATCGCAGGGTCACCCAATAAGACAAAGGAGTCGACAC
>JAHDBA010000035.1:0-15539 GCA_020630615.1 Myxococcota bacterium
GCTGCAGCAGCAGGAACAACACTTTGAATCGAGGCAATCTCCGCTGCAATATCACTCGGGACGCTACGCTTTTGTGCGACAAAGCGTTGCGCTGCTTTCTCGACAGAACGAAAGACTTTAGGGATGGAACTCATTTGGGTTTTCTTGAGCATCCATTGAGGTAGCGAAAGCTTTGGGTTGCTGCGTAAGAAATAGTCGCACCACGTTGTTTTGCCACCCGCCTCTGGGCGTAGAATCCATCGCCCTTCGTTAGGGTCCATTCGAACAATGCCTTCTTTTTCGGGATAGGCAGGGTCTTTATAGCTCTTGAAGCTTCGCTTTGCCCAAGGGCCATATTCATCGCGCCCAAAGCTCAGTTTGACTTTCGAAGTGTAATCACGATCCGAGACCATTGGAGGGTCAATGCGTTGATAGACTTTCTTTTCGAAGCCTTCACTCCAAAAAACTTTAGAGATACTGACGGCATCAAAAATTTCGGTGTGTTCCTCACTTGCAAAGAGTAGGGCGATCACTGCATCCATTGGTGCATTCATTTTTCCGCCAGCCTTAAGCTCGAAGGTCCCCTTGTCGTCAATGAAACGAATCTTCATTGCGATACCATTTTTGGTTCCAAGGTTTGTCCATGGGATTTCAGCAGCGAGTAACGAGGTCGAGAACATGCATGCCGTAAAGAGTATTAAGGTCGTGAGCGTGCGACGTGTGAGCAGAGGTTGATTGGCCATATCTATGTTTCAACAGATATCGGCAACTTTCTCAAGTTGAAACGCTTGGATTCGTGCAACTAGTGTTGAAGCGATGCGTCAACGTGTGCGCTGACGCGTCGGCCAAGGCCTTTAACTTTTTCGCGGTCGAGTCGAACTTTGAGAAAATCCCGATACAAATCATGAATAACGTGTTCGAGCGTACTCAGTTGCAAGTCACAGCTTTCAAGTTGGAATTCGATTGGGTCATTTTTAAAGTCAAAGCGCTCCCCCGAGCGGTTGGCAACTCGAACATTGGTAAGACTGAAGGGATGCCCCTGAAGACCAAACTCAAAAAGAAGCTCACCAATAACGAAGCTAAAGTGGGCTTCACTCACGCAGGCTCCCTGGCGAACTGCTTCGTAAAGTTCATTGGCTTCTGAGTAGTCCATTGCATCGACGCGGACTCGACCACCGCTAACATCTTGCCGTATGAGGGTGACGCTACGACCCGGAGCCCACTCCGCCTCATAGGCACTGCCACATAGCGGGTGAGATTCAAGCTTCGGGTGTGTGCTGACCCAATCACGTTCGATGAGTTCAAAGATGAGCCAAGTGAGGAAGTCGCTCCCCAGATGATCGTATGGCTCAAGTCGTTCTTGCGCTTCAAGTTGACCGTTTGGCGTTGTCATTGTGGATACACCTTTAACGGGCCCTTGAGTTGTGCCTGAAGCTTTGTCGAACCTGCACCCGCATGCGCTAAGAATGAAAACGTGACACGCCGACATGGTATTTGAAAGGTTTGTGTGAAGAGCTGGGTCACCTTGTCCAAAGTGGTTTCACTTCGTGTGAAGACGCGGAGTCGGTCACGGGTTGGATCCCATAAGAGCCTCGTAAATCGTTGTCGCGGCAAAGTTCGTGCTTTGAGTTCAATCAAAGCAGCGTCACGGCACATTTTCTTATCCGCACGCGTGATATGATCTTTATGTTCTTTCAATTCTTCAATCTTTAGCTCGGCTTGATGTTTGAGGATCGCACTGGGGATTGAAAGCGTGTCTTCACGAAAAGTCAGCCCGATAAGTTGCCCGTATTCAAGGGCCGTGCGATCAAGTGTCGCTGTGCTGCGCATTGGGGCCTCTAGAAGTGCCCAGCCGCTGCTCGTACTTTCAAGGGATTCACGGGTGAGTTCTTTAAAACGGCGATGCTTGAGCGCTTTCTCCCACTCGTGCCACGGATTTTTGCCCCCAATACTTTTCGGCTCAAGCGAGCTTTGGTGTTGCAAAACCCCTGCATCGAGTGCAGTTGCTGTACTAAAGAGGGTGTAGGTGTGTGAAAATGAGAGTGGCACATGGGCTCGATAACACTTCTTGCACTCGAGGGCTAAAAAAGCATCAAACTTTGATTTTGCGTTGCAAAGCAAAATTAAGACTGGCAATACATCGAGGAACCTTTCTTTGTTCGCCGACGAATGTGAGCAGGGAAGTTGAACTTAGGAGAAAGCATGAAAAAGATTTTGGTTGTTTTAGCGTTTAGTACGCTTGGTTTGATGGGTTGTGAAGATGTCGCAAATGCGCTTTTCGGTTCGAATGGTCCTGGTGAGTCTTGTGAGACTAGCGATGACTGTAGTCGAGGTTTGATTTGTGGCGAAGCCGATGCTGATGGCGTCATGGTTTGTGAAGCAGACCCAAATGCACTCGGTGAAGGTGAGACATGTGAAGATGATAGCGTTTGCGCATATGGCTTGGATTGTCTTGGCGACGTCGATGCGATGACTTGCCAATCAAATGGCGAAGCGGGGTCACCGTGTAATGATGATGCAGATTGCGATACCGCTTCGGGGCTTTCGTGTGATGTGAGTAATGGCATATGTACCGGTGGTGATGAGCCCGCGACCGGAGAAACATGCCCAACGGTTGGAGAACTTAGCGGTTGTGAAACAGGTGAGACATGCGTTGCAAACGGCGATGAAACGAATTCATGTCAGGCAATCTGTGATGCGTACTTCTGCATGGTTGAAAATTCGACCCCGGGTCTTCTTTGTGAAAACGATCCGCAATATGAAGATTACAATCAGTGTTTTGACCCACAAGTCTTTGACGATTGTGCTGAGGTTGAAGGGCATCAGGCTGATGCGAACGGCCCTGTTGTCGTTTTAGCCGAGCGAGAAGCAGTGGCTGAGCTTGGTAGTTGTGGTGGTAGCAGCGAAATCAAGGCTTATTTCTTGGTTGTTTACGCACCTGCAGGTCTGTCTTCCTCGTTATACACTGAAGTGATCAAAGACCTCACTGTAACAGGAAACCTGACTTACAGTGATGGTAGTGCTGTGGTCCCGACAGTTTCTCAAGATCAAGAAACCGTTGAAGACGTGCGTGAACTTCTTAAAGGAACAGTATTACCAGATACTTTCAACCCAGAAGACTTCTACACGATAACGTACAATCTTTGTGTAACGGGCGATGATGATACTTCAGTCATCGTGATCGAAGACACAACGGGTGCTCAATCGAACGGAATCTGCGTATCTCACGCGACAGCCACAGAATAAGTTTTATCAAGCTTAAAATCATACCGGCTCAAACGAGCCGGTTTTTTTGTGCCGGTAGCATGACAATGGGAAGGGCAGTGCCTTCGGAGAAAAGATTGAGCAGGTTTGCGCAATGCGTTATTTTTTACCATTAACCCCTTGAATTTTAGCATTGGCTTAAGTCAAAGTAGAGAACTTTTAATATTAGGAGATACCATGAGCGAATTCGCCTTTGAACTGGATGACGTAATCAAAGACACTCTAAAATACAGTGTCGATAAAATGGGTTTTGATAAAGCGTCGATCGAAAGCTTTATGAAAGAAACTTTTAAAATCTCCTCAGATGTTCTTTACCCATCATGGCGAGAATCCGATACCAAAGGTGCGAAGTACGTTGGTGGCAAGGTCATTGCGCCCTACGAAGAGTCATTCATTGCGATGAAGAACTGGGGCGGTTTCGCCATTGGTCTACCGGAAGAAGCGAATGGTATGCCCATGCCCAATACCTTGATCTCAGGAATTCATGAGATTATCTGTGCTGCGAACTTCCCATTCTCAATGTGCGGTGGCCTCTCGCGTGGTGCAGCGAATGTTTTGTTTCGTCATCTCGGAGAACGCGGCAAAGACTATGTGACGAAGATTGCAGGAGGCGAATGGACTGGCACCATGTGTTTGTCCGAGCCTCAAGCGGGCAGTGCAGTTGGTGATATCAAGACGAAAGCGACGCCTCAAGATGACGATACCTACCTTATCGAAGGCCAAAAGATTTGGATCACCTTTGGCGAGCACGGATACAAAGACGTTGAAGTCGTTCACCTCGTTCTTGCGAAGACACCGAATGCGCCTTCGGGCACTGGTGGGATTACACTCTTTGCTGTGCCGACAGTTTTGGATGATGGCAGTCGAAACGGCGTTGCCTGTCTTGGTATTGAGCACAAAATGGGGATTCACGGGTCACCAACATGCACGATGGGATTTGGCGGTGATCTTGGCCCCTGTATAGGCTATCGCGTCGGTGACGAGTTTGCCGGTATGAAGTTGATGTTTGAGATGATGATCGAAGCACGTATTGGTGTTGGTGTTCAGGCACTTGCACAGCTGCATGGTTCCTATGCTCTCGCCAAGCGTTACGCGGCAGAACGCGTTCAGGGCGTCGCGATTGAGGACGCAAAAAACGACGACGCAGAGCGTGTCAGTATCGACAATCACCCGCCGGTGCAACGTCTGCTCGAGAGAAACCGAGTACTCTTAAGAGCAATTCGTGCGCTTGTAATGTTGACCTCTAACCTTGCAGACAAGTATGAAGCTGAAGGCGACAAAAATGCCGAATATTTTGCTCAGTTTTGTACGCCTTTGGTGAAGGGTTGGGCTTCCGAATACGCATTTTTAGGTATCTCGGAATGCCTCCAGATTTTTGGTGGCAACGGTTACCTTGAAGAGTTCCCCATCAATCAATACTTGCGTGATAATCGAATCGCATTAATTTACGAGGGCACCAATGAGATTCAAGCACTCGACTTGGTCGGGCGTCAGCTCCCTGGCAAAGGCGGCCTCAAGGCGATGATGGCCTTTCAGTGGATCTCAGGTATCTTTGATGAGGCTGAGAAAAATGACTCTCTTGCTTCAGCAACTAAGCAAGGTCGCAAGCTTCAAAATATCTTAAGTGAAGTTGTGATGGGTCTTGGTTCACGCTCACCACGTGAAGTCACACGCAACGCTGTGCCTTTGATGTGTGCGACGGGCGTTCTTGTTAGCTTGGCAGCCCTGCTTGAGATGGCCCCTGAAGATGCGAATGTCTTTGCTGAAGAGTTCGTACCCGAAGTCCTGGGACGAATGCACTTCTTGAAAGGCTAAGGATTTACGCTGAGAGCAAAGAGCGAATCGAATCTGATTTCGAACGAGGCTTCAAGCCTCGTTTTTTGGTTGTTCGCACGACGGTTGCCGAGAGCGAAAGGCGAAGACGAAACCTTTACGTATACGGTGTTATACAATCATAAAAGGCTTCACATACTTACTTGCCTTTTGCTCAAGCTCACTGAGATCCATCAACGCTAACATGGGAGCGAAGCCTTTCAGAGTTTGGATACCCTCTTTCACCAGGTCGCGTGAAAGTTTCCGATTCTTTGAGCGGTCATGCAGCCAATAAAAGGCAAGTAGCAAATGCCCCAAGTAGAGAAGTCGTGCCAACGCATCGCTCGGATGATCGATGAGGTCGTTCTCGCTCACCTCAACAACATGCTGATAAACGTTGACCATACGTTCGCGAATGGGCTTCGAGGCTTCACTTAAGACGTAAAGGTCGGAGCGTGGGTCCATCGCATGCGCAGAGAAGGCCTCCAGCGAACGGCTGTTGGTATTCAGTTGTTTTAAAACGTAGAGAAAAGTCTTCTCTAGGTTCTCAGACAGAGGCGCAGGCTTCATCCTTTGAACATAGGTTAGTGTTTGTGTCGAAAGCATTTCATAAAGCGTGAAGACCAGCTCTTCTTTACTCTTAAAATACCGGTATGCCAGCCCAGGCGAAACATTTGACTCCGCCGCAAGCTTGCGCATCGTTGTCTTCTCATAACCAATCTCGTCAAAGAGACGCCAAGCATTTTCAATAAGACGCGCCTTGGTGCGCTCGGATTTTTTCAGGGGCTTTTCCACTTCACTCATAAAGAAGAACTAGCACGGTCTTTGACTCGAACCAATGCCGAGAAAGTGCACACGCGAATACTTGTTCACACAAAAAAGTCATTCTTGCTTTGAAGATGGCGCACCCGGAGCGATTCGAACGCCCGACCCCCTGATTCGTAGTCAGATGCTCTATCCAGCTGAGCTACGGGTGCACAAGTTCATCATTATTGATGATTCTCACTTGTCAAGAGGTGGCAATCAATGGGTAAAATGATTTTTTTCTAGGTGGACTGGCGAAACCGTATTAAATGCGAAAGCGACACGCTTTTTGGAGTGAACGATGGCCAAACCTCTTATTATTGTCGAATCGCCAGCAAAGGCACGTACAATCTCAAAGTATTTGGGTGGAGACTACATTGTCGAATCTTCAGTTGGACACATTCGTGACTTGCCGGGCAAGGCGGCAGAAATCCCAGAAAAGTACAAAAAGAAAAAATGGGCCCGAATCGGCATTAATGTCGAAGAAGAGTTTGAACCGCTTTATATTGTCCCGGCCGATAAGAAGAAGCATGTCAACTATCTGAAGTCATTGGTCAAGGAAGCATCCGAACTCTTGCTCGCAACAGATGAGGACCGCGAAGGAGAAGCGATTGCTTGGCACTTGCTTTCTGTTTTAAAGCCGAAGATTCCCGTGAAGCGTATGGTTTTTCATGAGATTACGAAGAGTGCAATTCAGAAAGCGCTGGATAACCCTCGAGAAATTCATGACGGTCTTGTCAGTGCACAGGAGGCGCGCCGGATTTTAGACCGTCTCTACGGCTATGAGGTTTCTCCCGTTCTGTGGCGTAAAGTGAAACCACGCCTGTCGGCGGGTCGAGTTCAGTCGGTCGCAACTCGAATCATTGTCGAGCGAGAGCGCCTACGGATTGCCTTCAACTCGGGTCGCTACCATTCGGTTCTCGGGCACCTCAAAGCAGGAAATGCACCACTTGAAGTCGATTTGAACGCTGTTGATGATCGTCGTATTGCGACAAGTCGTGACTTTGACCCTGACACAGGTGCACTCTCGGAGAAGGCACAAGGGGCGAATGTTCGTTTGCTTGGCGAGAGAGAAGCTCAGAACATCGCGACTGAAATTACGGATGCAGCGGTCAACGTTGACTCAATTGAAAAGAAGCCCTTCACCAAGAAACCCGCTGCGCCTTTTATTACTTCAAGTTTACAGCAAGATGCGGCGCGTAAGTTTCGGTTTTCCGCGACGAGAACAATGCGGATTGCACAGCGCCTCTATGAGAACGGCTATATTACCTATATGCGTACGGATTCGACCACGCTCTCGAAGCAAGCGATAGAGGCCGCCCGAAGTCAAATCAAAGAAATGTATGGGGACGAGAATCTTCCGGCTCAGGCACGCACCTACTCGAAAAAGGCCAAAGGAGCCCAAGAAGCTCATGAAGCGATTCGCCCAGCAGGGGAGACCTTTCGAACACCGGAAGCGTTAGCAAGTGAATTGGACGCCGACGCCCACAAACTCTACTCCTTGATTTGGATGCGCACCGTCGCTTCACAAATGAAAGATGCGAAAGGCGAGCGAACAGCTGTGAAAATGTCGATGGCGCTGCAATCCGATGTCGGTAGTAAAGCTTTCTTTACAACTTCAGGGAAGACGATTCTCTTCCCTGGCTTTTTACGCGCTTATGTTGAGAGCTCCGACAACCCTGAGCAAGCACTAGAAGATAAAGACCGTATTCTCCCACCGATGAATGAAGGTCAAAGTCTCAAAGGCGTTTCGGGTGAAGCAAAGGCCCATGATACCAAGCCACCCGCACGTTTTACAGAGGCCTCCTTGGTGAAGAAGCTTGAAGAGCTTGGCATCGGGCGACCATCGACCTATGCGTCAATTATCCAGACGATTCAAAACCGCGGTTATGTATGGAAGAAGGGCACGGCATTGGTGCCAACCCTTACCGCATTTGCGGTGACAAACCTTTTGGAGAAACACTTTGGGGCTATTGTCGATTACGACTTTACTGCGAGCATGGAGAGCGACTTGGACTCCATCGCCGGTGGTGAAGTCACGGCAAAACCTTGGCTAAGCACTTTTTATTTTGGTGAGAAGGGCCCTCGGGAGGTCAAGAGTGCGACCGAAATAAGCGAAGGGACCGAGCAGGGTGGTTTTCAAGAGCTCGGGCTCGCGGGACTGATTCAAAATGGCGGTGAAGGTATCGATGCTCGCGGCGTCTCAACTCTTAAGATTGGGCCTCACCCCGAGGGTGGAACAATCTTTGCTCGGGTGGGTCGTTACGGACCTTACCTACAGGTGGACGACAGCGACACCCGTGCCAACCTGCCTGTTGAAGTCCCCCCAGATGAGCTCAATGTCGGTAAAGCGGTGGAGCTTATTGAAGTCGCAAAAAATGCAAACCGCGAGTTGGGCGTGGAGCCCGAAAGTGGAAAAACAATCTTTCTCAAGTCAGGTCGTTACGGGCCGTACATCCAACTTGGCGAAGTCGAGGGCAAGGGGAAGAGTGCTGTTAAACCGAAGATGGTCGGGCTCTTTCCTACGATGAACCCTAAAGCGACCACGTTAGAAGATGCACTCTTTTTGCTGAGCTTCCCTCGTAGTGTGGGTGTTCACCCCGAACACAATATTGAAATTACGGCACAAGACGGTCAGTATGGTCCTTATATTACCATGGTGCATGACGACGGAAAGCGGGAATCAAGAACCTTGCCAGGAGCACATGATCAGCTTGCAACTATCACATTGGATGAAGCCCTTGCACTCTTCGCTGAAAAGCCAAAGCGCGGTCGAGGCCGAGCGCAAGAGCCTCTAGCTACCCTTGGAGAAAGTCCTGCAACCGGCAAGCCAATTGTTGTGAAGACCGGGAGGTTCGGACCCTACGTCACCGATGGTCAAATCAATGCTACGATACCTTCAGCCCGCGACCCGAAGTCGATAACTATGGATGATGCTCTTGAGTATATTGCGGCTCGAGAAGAACGCATGAGGGCACAAGGCAAAGACCCTAGACCCGATAAAAGCGCTGCCAAAAAGAAATCTGCGAAGAAGAAGTCTACAACGAAAAAGACAGCGAAAAAGAAAGCAACCAAAAAGAAGGTAACGAAGAAAAAGACAGCGAAAAAGAAGGCTATAAAAGAAAAGTGAGCCAATAGGCAAAATGCCAACCGGCAGACTTGGGAAATGGCAGAGGAGCCTCAGGAATTGTTCGAGTCTTTCGATCACTTCGAAGTGATCGTGTCCCGAGGGCAGCCCATATATGCAGGGTCTTTTTCACCGCCTTGGTTTGGGCAGGCATCAAAGATATCGGGAACACCATCTTCATCGTTGTCCCTGTCGGTGCAGCCATCCGAGTCTTTGAAGCCATCAAGATCTTCCTCTTCTTCCGGGCATTGATCTTCGATTCCCAAAATTTGGTCACGACTTTGTACTTGCGATGATTTTCCTTCCCCCGCTACCGGCTTTCTCGCCCCATCGAAACCCGGAGTCGATGAGTTCTGCACATTGGCGTTCACTTCGGGGCCGGGGCACGCCAACGAAGACAGCTCGAAACGTGTCGCTATCGTACGGCCACGCGTTTCTGCTGCGAGGGTGCTGAGCTCATACTTTTCAAAAACATTGGTTGCTGCTTCTAAACCTAGAATTAGCCCAAGCGCCTCTTCGCCGCATGTGCTGTCCTCGGGAGTCTTTGTGTTCATCGCCTTGTCGTTAGGATTCTCGTGCTGCGGTGTGTGGTGCTGTGAACGCAAATACAATTCGATCACTTGGGTCGCTCGGGTTTCAAGTTCACGACTTGCCTCTTGTGGACAGCGCTCTGAAAGTTCAGCCAAAGTAAATGCTCGCGCCCAATTTTTTGGGTCTCGCAATGGCATGAGTTCCTTTTCTGCATGGCGTATCCATGCGTTTAGAGATTTGGGCTTTGAAGGTGCCCCTCGGTGTCGACAACCACTCAAAAGTGCGCACGTCGACAGGGCAACGATGATGACGTTCCTTACCCACCCCTTGCATGATCGCTGTCGAGCTTCTTTAATTTTCAAAGTTAAGCGCTCTCGCTTTTGGCACGTCTTCAACGGATCTCGAAACTCAAATAGGTGGTTATCGTGCAGCAATGGTCTTTGGTCCTTGTTCTAAAGCGATGCTACTAAAGTAACATCATTTTATGCTAACATAGGCGTCTTCGCTTGGGTTTTATCTTTGATTTCGCTATTCCTATTCCATGGAAAGAAATGTTGCGTTGATGATCGAAAGCAGAAATTTGCAAGAGATGGTGCGCCTTGCCCTTCAGCCGCTCAATGTTAACTGTACTGTTTTGAGTGGTGATGAAATTTCTTTGACTCATCATGACTTCCAAGTGTGTATCTTGGATTCCAACGTGTCAGGCGATCGATATGCACCTATGGGTTGCCAAGCTATTGTTATTCATCGTGACGCCATTGAGCCTCAGTTAAAGGCTCACGAAGAGGCAATCGGGCCTCAAAACGAAGGCAGTTCTGAGCAAAAGAGCGAACATGGTAAAAATGTGAATGACGATGCGCTGCGGGGTTTTGAATCGATACAACATTTGGTTTCGCCATTGAGTGTAGATTTAATTCGGGAGAGTGTGATCGCTGCACTTCAACGAAGGGAAGAGTGCGCGTTGATAGGAGAAGAAAAGATGGGTGGACAGCACGATGAGCATTCTCATATCGAAGCAAGCTCGCTTGAGTCGAGCAATGTTAACGATCCTTTTCAGGTTATCGAAACGGGTGATAACCTCTTCGCTTCAACTGAGGGCCTCGTCTCAGCAGAATCCCTAGTGCGAAAGTTGAGTACGACGGAATTTGCTGAATCGCATGCTAATGCAATCAAAAACGACGCGTCTGATATTGTACATGTTGAATCCTTTGAGGACCCTTTTGGGGAGCGTGTAACACGCCGTGTAACACCAGCGCGCGCCGAAGATTTGCTCGCGAGCTCTAGCGTGTACGAGAGCCCCGAGGCTGAAAGAAAGACAAGCCTTGCAACCTTTGAGCCCACTTTAATAGAGGAGCCAGCCCTAAATCTTTCGCTTGAGAAAGAAGATGAAAGTGTTCAAGTCGGGCTAGCCCAAGCCTCAGAAGCGATACCAAGATTTGTCGACCTCGAGAATCGAATCTCAGAAGAGGTGGAAAAGCAAGCCGACCTCTATTTCAAAAATCACCTTGAAGAGTTGGTTGCACGCGAAGTTCGCAAGCTTGTTGCAGAGCAGAGTGAAAGGTACATTCGGACCGAACTGACACGACTGCTTGATGATGTTGAGTGACCTTTGCCACGGTGTCTTAACCTTGAGAAGGGTGTTGCCGCCAGAAGCGATCGCTCACGAGTAAGAGCAATGGAAGAATAAGAAGGTCTGCCCACAAGGCGACGAATATTGCTGTTGCTCCGAGAACACCGAACATTTGCGGTGCGCGAAAGGTCGAAAAGGCATTGACCGCAAAACCAATGATGAGCACTGCAGAGGTTGTGATCATGCCGGGAGACACATCGCGAATCGCATCGAGGAGTATCTTGCGAGTCTTTCGAGTTCCATCGTTTCGATGATGAAAATCAACTCGATTGAAAACATGAATGGTGTCATCGACGGCAATCCCCAGCGCAAGGGTAAAAAGTACCGCACCGGCAGGATCAATGTGCCAGTCGAGGAGGACAACCATCGTAGCAATTGCAGCAAGGGGAAAAAGGTTTGGAATCAGCGCAAGAAGAGCCCAAGAAATTTTGCGATAGACGAAGCCCAAAATACAAGAGATGAGCAGAGCCGCAATTAAAAGAGAGAGCACAAGTTCACCCGAGAGTTTGTTGAAGCCACGGTACGCCACATAGGGAACACCCGTAAACGACCACGTCACGCCACTGCCTTCGAATGCTTTGTCGATCTTGGGGCGTAGCTCCTCAACAAGTGCTAAGGCTTTCTCGCCGCCCATATCACCCATTTGTGCGACAATTCGTAATGCACCGCTTTGACTATCGATGAAACCACTTAAAATTTCATCGTCAAGTGCAAGCTCGCTCTGTGCTATGGCATTGAGAGTTCTTGGCAAGGCTTCGCGTCCGTGAGTGAGGCCTTTCCAGAGTTCAGAGTAGATTCGTGCAGGCCCAAGAACTGCACGTATACGCGGATCTGTTTTGAGGGCGAGTTCTGCTTGATGGCATGCACGCAAGACCTCGTTTGAAATCAGTGTTGTGCCACTAGTCGTGACACCCTCGACATAAATATGGAGCCCTAGGGTGCCTCCAAGTTCGTCATCGATGATCCGATGTGCAAGATTCGTGGGATGATTGTCTCCCAAGCTATCCCGAAGGCGATTGTCGATTGAAAGCTTCGTCGATGAAAAGCCAAGGGCGCACGAGAGGATAACGATGATAAGGAGTGAAAGTACGACTCGATTCATTACAAAAGAGCCAGTCATCGAGCCGATTTGTCGCATGCGGGTCACATTTTTGGGTCTCACAATCGGATTCTTGGCCTTTGTGAGTAAAAGAGGCAGCAGTACAAGCTGCATGAAGAAGGCGATAAAAACACCGATAGCTGCGTAGAGGCCGAAATTTCTTAGAATGTGCATGTCTGCGACCAAAAGAGAAAGAAAGCCAATCGCAGTGGTCAAAGACGTGAGCCAACATGCCATACCGACTTCATCATAGGTTTTGCGAATGATGTCCTCTTTCGTTTCATCTGGATGCATGTCTCGAAGGTGTTGAAAGGTTGAGACAATATGAATGCTGTCGGCAATACCGAGTACTGCAAGCAAGGACATATAGGTCTGGCTCATTAAGCCAATCGGCTCACCGACGAATCCCATTACAGCAAAAAGTCCAACCACCGGAGCCGCCGCCAATAGAATGGGGAATAGGACACCTTGTCGTGTTCGAAACACCCAGGAGAGCATCACAATCATCAAGACCATGGTGAGCCCGAGGAAGAGCATTTGATTGGTTGCAATTTCGTAGACAACGTCTGCGCGAAGAGCAGGGATCCCGGACAGGTGTACCTTCAAGTTAGCGGGTTTCTCAAGCGTTTCGATCACTTCGCGAAGCGTATTCACAACCGGGAGAACTTCGGCAAGGTCATCGCTGTCACTTTTCATCACCACACTCATCATCGTCTTCTTGCGGTCTTCACTTAAGAAGACAGGGATGATCTCTTGGGTGCGAAGCTGTACGTTGCGAAGGTCTTTTAAAGCGATGTCATCATCACGAAGGGTTGAGACTTCAAGGAGCGCGTCTGAGGATTGAATCCGCGGCATGGACCGATAAGACACGGTTGCCTCGATTGTGGGTTCAGCCTGCAGCATACCTTCAAGCCGGTCAATGTACGCATCCACCGAAGAGTCAAAGACAGTGTCGGATTGCACAATTAAGAGAAATGTCGATGCGTCCGCCTTCCAGGTTTCAAGGTAACGTTGGAGAGTCGTCAGGGTCTCATCACTTGAGGACACAAGATTTTGAAAGCGAAAGTCAATCTTGAGCTGCGTCAGAGCACCAATAGCAAGAATCAGACTGATAAAAAGCCCTGTCGAAAGCGCGCGACGATTGCCCAATACCCAATTGACGATTTTTCCGATCATCCCGGCTCCTTGCTTTTATGCTTTGCCCTACAATATCGTGATGCGAGGAGCGAGGGAAAATGACACAGCTAAGACCACTATATGAAGTTCGAGAGGCGTGTCAAAAACGCTATGAGGAGACGCGCATTGAGCTGCAACCCTTCTTAGCGAAAGGCACTCGAATTTTTCATGTGGGTTCCACTGCTTTGAGTGATGGTATTACTAAAGGTGATATCGGAGTTCTCGTTCTCGTGGCGTCAGTGGATTTTGAACCTTTATGTTTAGAGCTTGAGAAGATTTACGCTCGGGTGCCGGGATTTTTTGAGGCGAAGCTCGGTGGGGCTTCTTTTGCAAAGCGCAACTCAGAGCCACCTGTGGTCCTCTATGTCGTCATCGAAGGAAGCCCGTCGGATGTACAACGTATGCACTTGCAAAAGCTCCGAGGTGATATCGCTTTGCGCATTCAATACCGAGCCTTGAAAGAAGCTTTTAAGGCGAAAGATATTTTGTCCAGCGATGAAAACGAATACCTTGAGGCCAAAGCTAACTTTTTTACCAATGAAGATATGCTGAAAGCCGACTAAGAGTTAAACTCGAAACATGAACGATTTAAGTCAACATCCCTTGCAAGCACTTCGAACTCCAGCAGATAGCGAGGGCGCTGCCGCGCTCCGAAAAGAGGAGCACGTAGGATCGGTCATCGATGCCCTGGGTCGGCAGAAGCAGACCTTGAGCACCCGACGCAATCTACTGGGAAGCGCACTTCGTTTAACGCGAGGCATGTCGCCCAAGTTGATTGCCATGGTCGATGAATGCCGGGAGACACTCGGGATCGAAATACCCACTGAGCTCTACGTCTTCTCGAACCCTCAGTTTAATGCTTTTTGCATCAAGCCAGAAGACGGCAGGCTCTTCTTGGGTTTCACTTCAGCAATCATCGAGAAGTTTAGCCTTGATGAGCTCAAATTTGTTTTGGGGCATGAGTTTGGACACTACCTCTTTGAACATCATGACATCCCGATTGGTGTCATCATGAAAAGTCAACCAAGACCTTCGCCGCAGCTCGCATTGAAACTCTTTGCGTGGTCGCGCGCCGCAGAGATTTCAGCCGATCGCGCAGGAGCCTTGTGTTCAAAGAATCTTGATGCTGTCGCATCTTCAATGTTCAAACTGGCCTCGGGTGTGACATCCGATTTAATCCAGATTGAGATCGACGACTTTGTCGAGCAGCTCGAGGCAATGCAGAAAGAAGGTGAGAACTCGAAGGGAGAAACGCGCGCCGATTGGTTCTCGACCCACCCTTTTAGCCCACTTCGCCTACGCGCGCTCCAGCTGACCTTCGAGAGCGAAGTACTTGGGGCTTCGTCGCTCAAGCGGGATGTGCTTGAGTCCGAGATTGCAAATCTACTGGGGCTGATGTCTCAGAACTATTTGCAAGAGAAGTCAACTTCGGCGGAAGCGCTACGACGCTTTCTTTTTGCAGCGTCAATTTCTGTGGGGCAGGCCTCCGGAACCTTTTCGGCAAAAGAACAAAAAGCATTCGAAGATTTTTTTGGTGAGGGTTCCTATCAAGAATCCATTGATGAAGATCGCCTTCTGCAAGATTTAGAACGCCGAGCGAAAGAGGTGTTGGAGCACGCGAAAAAATCGCGTATCGAAGAAATGTTTCGAGACCTCACGATTATCGCTCGTGCAGATTCAAAACTTCAAACGAAAGAGCGCTTGGAACTCCAACGTTGCGCGGATTTATTGGGGCTTGGTGCAGACCTTGCAGAACGGTTGATTCAGTCTACTGCTGCATTGGACTAGAACGCGGGATCGAATGGGTGCGGTGTTATGACTTGCCGAAGGTCTTTTGGGGGTCTACGGGTCACAATTAGGAGGAGACACATAAGAAGGACTGAAAGGCCTGGCGCGGACTGAGAACAGCCACTTGTGAGTCCTCCACCACGTATCAAGATCTCTGGTTCTGCGTTGAAATCATCAACATCGCTCGCAGGAGGCTCTTGCGCATCATCAATATAGCTGTCTCCAATCACACCCGTCGCTTCTTCCTGCACTTCTTCCTGCACTTCTTCGTGTGCTTCTTCGTGTGCTTCTTCGTGTGCTTCTTCGTGTGCTTCTTCGTGTGCTTCTTC
>JAHDBA010000035.1:15639-26307 GCA_020630615.1 Myxococcota bacterium
GTGTGCTGTGCAGCTGCGTTCTACCAAGTCGCGAACAGCTTCTAAATCAAGGTGTGGCGTTGTGCTGGTATTAAGTCTTGCTGGTTTCCATAGGTAGTCGGGCGCATGGAGGTCTCGCGACTCGCCATAAAGCTCGCCGCCGAGGATCTCTCCGTTACTGTCGAGCTCGAGAATATAGGTCAGTACGTCATGCTGTGTATAGAGTGCGAGAGGAGTCGGAGTCACCGATACAGGCGAGCCTTCCAACCACTCGATATGGATTTCCACGTCAACGAAGTGAGTCGCGTTGTCGTTAAAAAGATAGGTGTCAGAAGTGTAGCCCAAGAGAGCGTTCGCATTCCTTGCATCAATATGGTCTTCGCGGACAATCTCGTAGGCTTGTATCGGCTGATTCCAAACCTCTTCATTGTTGAAGCGATCAAAGATTATTGCTTCACCTTGCGCGCCGATAAGATTGGTAAGGGCGATGTGAAATGCACCGGGGTTGGTGTCCCAACATTCTGCTGCGCTGAGTCGGCCTTGTGGATCACGTAGTGGTTCTGCGTCCCTACACTGCTTACCGATCCACTCCCCGTACTCGTAAGCTTTATCGTACGCTGCTATCAACAATGCTTCGAGGTCACCGACACTGAAATGGATACCATCCACAACGACATCGCCACACGGGGCCTTTTCAAAGATTGAAGCTGGGGCCCAAGCATGACACAGCCCCCACCAGTCTTCCATAGCCCAATCCGGTGACTCAGGGGCGCCCTCATTTCCCTCGTCATTCGAAGGTGTTATCGATTCCAATAATCGTTGTGCGTGACGCCGATCCCAAAGGTTGCCCCGATGGTTTGTAATATAGGTTGCGAGGGGCCCCAACGATGAGTAGTATTCAGTGTCCCATTCTTGCCACGATGCGCGAGAGAAAGGCCGTAAGGTGTCGAAGCCCACGGGTGGGACCCAGCCATTAAAAACGAAATCGTATTTCTCTGCTGGGCTCAGCTCACCGATATTCCATCGATGATTGATACTGTCTCGATAGAGGGGGAAATACGAAGAAGTCCACAATGCATTTTCAGCTCTACCGGAGGTGGGGAGGTTGCCGAAGGTACGTTCAAGGCCAGGACCGAACTCGTCTGGAGAGTTGTGAGCATCAAAGGCGAGCGCGTATTGGCTTTCAAGTGATTGCCCTGGCGAGCTCTGTGCGAGGGTTGGCCCCGTGGCTGGAGTCTCAGAGTTTTGGAAACAGCCAATCAGTAAACTCGTGGCAAGTGTCGAAAGTAAAAAAATTTGGAAAACTAAAAATCTCATACAGAGATAGGGTCACAGATTTTTTGGACTCTGTCATCCGCCTTTTGGTGGAGGGGAGCAGGTCGATGCTAATCCCTATAGAAATGACACGTGTAACCGCCCGGGTTTTTCTCAAGGTAGTCCTGGTGGTAGTCTTCAGCCTTATAGAAAGGTCCTGCCGGGGTTACGCTCGTAACGATTGGCTTTGTCCATTTTTGACTTGCATTGACCTCTTGAATCTTATCGCGTGCGACCTTTGCTTGTGTATCGGAGAGTGCAAAGATTGCCGAGCGGTACTGTGAGCCGATATCGTTGCCTTGTCGGTTGAGTGTGGTCGGGTCGTGCAATCGAAAGAAGTGATCCAATAACGTCGAATAGCTCAGCTTCGTAGGGTCAAAGATGACACGAATGGCTTCCGCATGGCCGGTCGTACCCGTCTTAACATTGATATAGCTTGCGTCTTTCGTCTCACCGCCGGTGTAACCAACGTCCGTGGTGATGACGCCATCGATCTTACGAATTAAATCCTCCATCCCCCAAAAACATCCACCGGCAAGGTAGGCGGTCTCACGTTTCTCAAGCGACATTTTGCTTTCTGTCTTTGCAGCATGTTTGGGAAAGAGTTTTAAAAACTCCCCGTAGCCCTCTTTCTCCATGTCTTCAACAGGAATGAAACGAAGTGAGGCGGAGTTGATGCAGTATCGTAGGCCACCCATTTCTTTTGGGCCATCGTCGAACACATGCCCGAGGTGCGAATCTGCCCCTGCGGAGCGTACTTCAGTTCGTTTACGCGCAAGTTTGAAATCATCTTTCTCACGAATCAAAGCTTTTTCGATGGGCTCGCTAAAACTCGGCCAACCGCACCCTGCATCAAACTTCTTGGTTGAGCTGAACAGCGCTTCTCCGGATACAATATCAACGTAAATTCCTTCCCGAAATTCATCCCAATACGCATTCATAAAGGGCGCTTCGGTGCCTTCCTCTTGGGTCACTTTATATTGCAAGGGAGTGAGTCGGTCTTTCAAATCTTTCTTTGACATCGTTGCGCTCCGAGACTCTTGTGTCGTACTCGCCGAGTTTACACATACGCTGACCCCGAGCGCGAGAGAAAAGATAAAAACGATGCGTCCCAATGCTCCTAATGTCTTTGTACTCCGCATTATAGCCCCCTAGTGTTTAGACGAGAGAGACGTGCTTTGGGTTACATCGAAGGACTTGACTTTTTCTTCCCGTGTTTATGATTTCGATATGAAAAAACGAGATTTTCAATGGCCGGCTCCCTCTATTTTAGACCCTGTTAAACTTATGTATGGGGAATGGATTGGCTTTCTATCGCCAAGACATATGAAGAGTTCCAGCTTCGGGCTTGAAGCGCCAAAGCGGGAGGATAGGAATTGCAGGGGGGAGTTGCCCCAATAAAAAGCTTTTGAGGTTAATCCGAAAACTCCTCCCTCAAAGTTGCAGTCTATCGCAACCCTGCACTAAACTTTTGTTCAGGTGAGGGCTTTAAGTCTAGTGCTCTTGAGGGAAGATGATGGTGGAGACAATGGGCCTCGTGATTGGTGTGCTCTCAATCGTTGGGGGGTTCGTCTTGGTTGTTGTGAACTTAAAGAAGGATTTTTTTCTGAGTATTGAAGAGCTAAAAGATGAGCTCAGTGAAAAGTTCAGTATGAGCCTAAGAGCCCACAACTCGGCGCAGGAAGTACAACGACGAAACGAAATAACACAACTGAACCAAAGTATCCACCAACGGATGAGTGAGAGCGAATTCGTTGGTGCTCGTATATTCGTGACTGAGCAAGCAAGAGGTGTTGAAAGACTGCACGCTGAGTTGAGAAAATGGTACGAGGGGGTTGGTCGCGAATCACGTGCCTCGCGTGGTGAACTCAATGATGCCTTGGCGCGTCAGTCACAAGGAATCTCAGACGCAATCGAGACAATGCACCATCGAACTCAAGAACAGATTGCATTGTTGGACGCCTCACAACAAAAAATGGTGCGTGAGACATCGGAAGCACTGGCGACAATCCGTCACGAAGTGGAGGAAAAACTTCAAAAAGGCTTAGAAGCGCGCTTGGGGCGTTCTTTTAAGGCAATTCATCAACAGCTGCATGCGCTTCAGCATGGGCTGGGTGAAGTTTCAAACCTTGCGGGTGGGATTGGGGATCTGAAACGTATTTTTACAAACGTGAAAACCCGCGGCATCGTGGGTGAAGTACAACTCGAAAGGCTTCTGGATGAGGTCTTTACTCGGGAGCAGTATGCCTCGAACATTGCGACGCGGCCAAACTCCTCAATGCGTGTTGAAGTTGCAATCGCTCTGCCCGGGGGTTCAGATGAAGAGAGCGCACAACCTTTGTGGCTTCCGATCGATGCAAAATTCCCAACGGAAGCCTATGGACGTCTTCAAGACGCTCAAGAATTGGCGGACCTTGATGGCGCGCGCCGCGCTCGAAACGAACTGCGGAATACCATCTTGAAATGTGGAAAAACGATTCGAGAAAAATACGTTGAACCGCCCTACACAACAGACTTTGCAATCTTATTTCTACCCATTGAAAGTCTTTTTGCCGAAGTGAATGCCATACCGGGGATCGTTGAGACGCTACAACGGGAACATCAAATCATGCTTGCAGGGCCATCCACACTTTTGGCATTGTTGCATAGTTTACAGATGGGCTTTCGAACTCTAGCAATTCAAGAACGCAGCGCAGAGGTCTGGCGTTTGTTGGGGCAGGTTAAGCTTGAGTTTAATCGTTTTGGTCAAGCGCTCGCAAAGGCGCAAAAGAAGATTCGCGCAGCGGACAACGAATTGGAGCAACTTGTGACCACACGAACACGCGCTGTTTTAAAGCGTTTAGAGAATGTTCAGAACTTCGAGGCAACACGTGACTCGCAAGGACGGCCTGTTGGCACGGCCAGCCCCTTGAGCGAGCGAAACAATGCCGAGCATGAGTCTACGCTTGAGTTTGAGCCCATCTCACAAATGAACTCTGCTCCATTGGCACATTAGATCCAGGAATGCGCATGCATAGTGTCGGATTCATGTCGCATGTGAAAGCGATCACGCATGTAAAAATCGGGCTACTTGGGTTCCGCCACGAGCGCTTGATAACGCTCTGAGGATGTCAAGTGAACCGACTCGCGTACAACACCTGCGTCGTCGACGATTTCAAGGCCGACATCAGGAACCCCGTCCATATCGATGTCTTTGAGCCATGAAATATTGGATACGCTTGTGATTTCGTCGTGTGAAAAAGTTGCTACGAGCAGCGCTTCGTCTTCATTCACTTCACATAGAGAAGGGCTCGAGCTTAAATGTGAAGCGCCAAAGCTCTTGGGCGAATCCGTTGAAACTTTGCGCAGAGGGCGCAACCACACTTCATATAAAGCATGAACATTGGCGCGGGTGCGGCCGTCGAGGACGATAATTTGGGTTAAGGTTTCATCTTTTGGGTTAAGGTAGGTCTGAAAGTGATTACCTTCAACATAGGTTTCTTCATGGTCTTGCCCAGCATTAAGCATCGCTAAGTTCTCTTTGAGTTGACCGTCACAGGTGGCCTTGGGCTCATGGAAAGACATCCCCAAAGACTCAGGGTGACGAGGAGATGGGTGGCTTGAGAGGCCAGGCTTGGCAGCAGCAATGTCTGAAATGAGCAATAGCCCCGCAATGAAGAGAAGCACTTCGAAAAAGAGAGTTGATGAGCGCTTTTGATTGAGGGTGTAGGCGGGTCGATATGTTGGGTGATTGGATCGTGTTTTCATACTGTCAAAATAATGGACTCATTTTGAGAGCGGTGCTGTGTGCACAAGGATGACGCAAAAGTGCATGAAAATTTGCACAATCGCCTTCACAAGTGTCTACATGTCATATTGACAAGGTGAGTGCAGGCCATTTCAAGGCTCAAGCCTAGATTTAATACGCTTCTCATCTTATCAATAAATTGACCTTGGGTTGGCACACCCAGTGGTGGAGGCCCCGTTGCGCAGAGTTAAAAAGATTCTCGAAGCATTGATGAAGAAGCGATTTTGGCTTTTTCACGCCTTTTTTCTTTTACTTTGTGCTTTTCTGTTAGCGGGCGTAGCCAATCAATACGCTGCCTCAAAGATCGCAGACAGCCTTTCTGCAAGTTCGGGCAAAGCATCGATGCGCTCAAAAACTGCGAGAAGTACCAATGGAAGGCCACGAGATTTTGCGTCTGCATCCGACAAGAACATCTTTTTAGGAAAGCGTGACAAGGTGCAAAAGAGCGAAGGCTCGGATGAAATTGAATGTGAGGAACGCTCCGATTGCCCAGACGGCATGGTGTGCGGTGGTAGTGCTGGCGATGAAAAGCGGATTTGCATGCCCTCGAGTGGTGCACATGCCGATTATGCCAATGCAGTAGAATCTGAGCTTCGTCTTCGGGTTGTAGGGCTTGCAGCCTTTTCGCTCCCCGAGGAATCGTACAGCACAATTATGGACATGGATGGCTCTTCAACTGACGTTTATGCACCGGTGAAATGCAACGGTAAAAAGCCGAAACAAAATGACGATGAAGACGGTAATGACGACGAAGACGAGAAGCAAAACGCAGAGCTTGATGAAAGCAATTACAGTGCACGCCCGATGCCTTGTCGTGATTTGCCTGGTGGGCATGAGCTTTTACGTATCGATTATGACCGAGTTTATTTACAAAACTCGGAAGAAGGCCGAACAGAGTTCCTTCTGCTTGATGACCAACGTGATCTAAAAGCCTCAAAGCGTAAGAAGAAGAAAAAGAAGAAGAAAAAGAAAGACAAAGATGAGGATGACAGTGAAGTCGGCAAAGGCATCAAGAAGGTTGGCGACAGTTCTTGGGAGATTACGCAAGGCGAACTCGACGGTGCGATGGGGAACATGGCAAAGCTTGCCACCCAGGCGAGGGTTGTTCCGGCATTTGAAGGCGGAAAACCCGTGGGTTTCAAACTCTTCTCGATACGGCGCAAATCGCTTTACAATAAGATTGGGCTTAAGAACGGTGACATCATTAAGAGTATCAACGGTTTTGATATGTCAGACATGACGAAAGCAATGTCACTCTTGCCCAAGCTTCAAACAGAAAAGAGTTTTACAGTGGATATCAAGCGGCGCGGCAAGGCCAAGACGCTTGAATACAGTGTGGTGAAATGATGATGACTTATATGAAAGAAAATCCAATTCACTTTGCAAACTTATTGCTATTTAGTTCAGCGCTTATCTTCGGTGGACTATGGCTATCCGAGCGTGGAAATAATAGACGACTTGCATGCGATCTTAAAAAGCGTGATGGAACAGTTGATGGATTCTGGCTCTTCTCTCATAGCGGGATGATGGCGGGTAGAGCTCTTCAACGCGAACTTGAGGCCAACCCGAGTGCTCCATTACAACGTGCCAAGGTGGTCTTTGATGTGCTGCGTGTAACATCTTTTAATCTGGGTGGGGCTGAACTCGAAGTGCAATACGGCAATGACTTATGTGGTTTGCAAGATTGTGGTGTTGGTATCAATATTGTGAAGTTGGGCAATGAGTCTGACAAAATCGGTATTGATCTGCATGCCGGCGATATGATTGTTAGATGGAATGAACTTAAATTTGCGGACCTTTGGGACCCAGCCCATCACGCGGAACTCTATAATGTGAACTGGGGGGAATACAAGCATTGGTCAGCACCCGGTTCACTAGAAATATTTCGAAATGGGAGACATATAATATTTGACCTCAAACCTTCACTGACAGAGGAGAGCAAATAGTTATGATTTTAAAAATGACGAAACTCGGTGTTTTAAACGTAAGTGCAAGCTTTCTTTCGATTTCAATTCTTCTTGGTGCAGCCTCATTAAATGCGCAAACCGAAGATGGCCGACCACCCAAGTCTGAAAGCACAAAAACAATTGCACCCAAGAATTGTAAGAAACGGCGAGGTCGTTTTCACTTTCAGTTTGAGGAAGCAAAAATCGTTGATGTCTTGAAGCAGATTTCATATCTAACCTGCAAGAACTTTATCTTGTCTGAGTCGCTAAAAGGCGGCAGTAAACAGATTACGATTATTTCTCGAAAGCCAGTCACGGTCGACCAGGCTTACTCGGCATTTTTGTCAGCACTTGAAGCCAACAATATGGCGCTGATTAATGCAGGGAAGTACAACAAACTCGTCGAGCGCAAGGGCGCAGTGAAAGAGGTGCTGCCGGTCTATGAGAAGAAAGGCGACGGCACGTACGGTCGTATCGCGCAAGGTGACCACATTTCTTACCGTGACGCTTACGTCACACTTCTTTACGAACTCAAGCATGCGTCGAAAGAACAAGTCGACCCACTTGTTAAGAATATGTTGAGTCGAAATGCAGACATTCAAGCGTTGCCGAACGGCACCCTTGTTCTCACCGATTCTGCAGCAAACATAAGGCGTCTGATTGCAATCTTAGAGCGTGTCGATATCGCAGGCTCGTCGAGCCGCGTTCATGTTGTCGACGTGCTTTATGGTGAAGCAACTCAGATTCAACAGAAGCTTGATGAAATCTTCAAAGACGTGAGCATTCGCACCGACGCTGAAGAGGGCAAACCTGCCGAAAACGTCACGATTGAAAAGATGATTGCTGATGAGCGTACCAATAAGCTCATTGTTATCTCTTCGCCTGCAGCATTCAAGCGTATTCGTGAAATGATTGATATCTTAGATATCCCAAGCGATGTGACATCAAGTGGCTCACAGGTCTTTGTCTACAAGCTTAACAATGCGAACGCGGAAGAAGTTTCTCAAACCTTGTCGTCACTCGCACAAGGCTCACGTTCAAACTCTTCGAGTCGAAACAATAAGAAAGGTAAAAAGGCGAATACAAAAGACCCAGCCCAGCTTTTTGAAGGTGAAGTGAAAGTCACAGCGGACAAGAGTACGAATAGCCTCGTGATTGTTGCGAGTGCGCGTGATTACCGCTCATTGACCCCAGTGATTGAGAATCTTGATCGACGGCGTAAGCAGGTTTTTGTTGAAGCAACAATTTTAGAACTCAATATTTCGAAAAGTCGTAGTATTGGGGTGGATGCTTATATGCCGATCCCGGGTCTCGAAATCCCAGGCGTGGGAGATATTACCGCAATTGCTGCCAATGCGGGTGGTCAAGGCTTGATTACCTCAAGTGCGACGCTTGCATCTGTGCAGAATGCGGCAAGCAGTGTTACTGCAAACCTTGGTGGTGCTGACGCGTTGGCACTTGGCACTGGCGCAGTATCAAGTCTGGAAAATATGTTGGGATGGCTCACGGTGGTTGGGCCTTCAATACCAACACCTTTTGGCTTTCAAATTCCGAGTCTTGGTGCTGTAATCAATGCGCTTGAGACAACAGGCCACGTTGACATTCTATCAACACCGCATCTTCTAACGATGGACAACGAAGAGGCAGAAATTTCAATTGGCCAAGAAGTACCGATTCTATCGGGATTTGGTAATGGTGGTGGTGGCGGCGCCCTGGGTGGTTTCGGCGGCGCCTTTGGTAACCGTGTTGAGTTCAAAGATGTAAAGTTGAAGTTTAAAGTGACACCTCATGTTTCGAATAACGACGAGGTTCGAATCGAGATTGAGCAAGAAGTGAGCTCGCTCGGTGAAGAAACCGACTTTGGGAACGGCATTAAACAGCCGAGCGTGAATACGCGTGACTTAAGAACTACAGTTCGCATTGGTGATCAGCGTACAGCAGTAATCGGCGGGCTTATTGGTTCACGTAAAACTGAAAGCGAGCGACGTTTCCCCGTTCTTGCGGATATCCCCGTTTTGGGTTGGCTCTTCAAAACATGGGGCGACTCCGAACAGAAGACAAATCTTATTCTCGTTCTCACCCCATACATTGTTGATTCTGAGGACGACTTTAAAGATATTTACGAGCGCCGCATGAAAGAACGCCGCGACTTTGTCGACGCATACTTTGGAGCAGCGCACAAATATAACCCATACATTAATTACAAGAAGAAGAGCGGCCCAGGTGCTCTGATTGTTGACCGCGTGAATATGGAGATGATGAAGATTGAAAACGGTGGACCTGGTTTACCAGGTGAAATTTTAGTGACGCCTGACGCGGCTGACGCGAACATATTGCAAGGTTTAGAGCCGTTAAACACTGAGAGTGCCAAGGCTGAGGGCATCGATCTTCAAGACAGCTTGCGTCATGGCAGTGCTGAAATTGAAAAAACATCACTCTTAAACTGGGAAGACATCTCAAGCAAACGTGTGAACCCGCGAGACCAGGGTGGGGCAATCGCAAAAGATGAACTTGAGTTTTACCAAGGGCAAGACTCATGAGCGGATCTCGTGCAGATGAGAGCTTGCGAGAAACGCTGCCGAACGAGTTGGGAGGCGAGCGCGAGCCGAAGCCCGACACAGAGCGTGCGACTTCTTTCGAGAGTGAAGCAACATTGGTCTTGCATGAAAACGATTTGAAGAGTGAATCGACGGCTCTTGTTGAAAAGGTTTCACACACAGGGGCACGTTCAAGAGATGTCTTGAAGCCAGATTCGTTCGGCTTTGAAGCATACTCTCAAGAACTTGTTGGTGAAAAAGCGTCAACGATTGCAAGCCGGCTTTTTGAGATCGATGAAGGGCTCGTGAATGCAGCGTGTGCGAAGGGCGCTTCAGATGGCTTACGCGCCGAAGAGGCTTTGCTGAGTGAAAAATTAATTGATGCGACACAGGCCGCTGCAATTCGCTGCGCCCGCTTGGGGATCCCATTCGCGAAAGATCTCGAAGCAGATGACATTGCAGATGAAATGGTTGATGGTTTGCCGATACGCTTTGCAAAAGAATATGCACTGCTACCCTTACGCCGATTGGACGACGGCCTTGTCCTTGTGGCAATGGCGAATCCCCTTGATTTTGAGAGACAAGACGACTTGCGCTCAATGTTTGGCGGTGAGTTAAGGGTTGTAGGGGCTACCAAAGACCTCATCGTCTCAACGATCAATTCGGTCTATGATCGAGCACAGATGGCCGCAGAAAGTGCGGTCGCATCTTTGGAAGAAGGCGAGGGCTCAGGGATCGATAGTGGCTCAGAAGACGAGATTATGGATCTTCTGGACAGCGACCCCAACGATGAAGCTCCGATTATTCGTCTTGTGAACTCCTTGCTCTCACAGGCTGTGAAAGACCGTGCGTCCGATATTCACATCGAGCCTTTTGAACGTGAGATGGTAGTGCGTTTTCGAATCGATGGTGTATTGAAAGAAATTGTGAAACCGCCCCGTCGTTTTAAAGATGCGATTACATCCCGCTTAAAAATCATGTCGGGACTAAACATCGCCGAGAAGCGCTTGCCTCAAGATGGTCGTATCCGACTGAAAGTTGCGGGGAAAGACATCGACATTCGTGTGTCAACGGTACCGACGGGCTACGGTGAACGAATTGTGAT
>JAHDBA010000008.1:0-99483 GCA_020630615.1 Myxococcota bacterium
CAATGGTCATCCTCTTCAGGAAAATCAAAAACAAGAGGTTATGCGATGTGCTCTAATAAACACCTAACTCTTAATCGCCAATATACGTTACGATGCCCATAGCCGTGTGTAAGAGAGCATCACTCGTATCTTTCACTGCACTAAGCAAGCCCTTCGCAACAAGTACAGCACCGCCTGCTGCACCAAACACAACGATAGGTATCGAGTACTTTGGTTCTAAAAGTGCGGCAAAGGGTGCGCCCCCAATCGCAAATAGACCCGCAGCGCTTGTAGCCAAACCTGTGGGATTGCCGCTTTCATCAAGAGCAAGCCCGACTGGTCCAACACTCATCGTACTTTCGTCGTGATCCTCTTTAATCGAAACGCCGATCGCTTGCTCGAGATTCTTCGCCGCCGACTGAAAGTGGTTTAAATACCTTGCTTGGTCTCTACGTGTTAGTGTTTCAGCATCAAATGATTTCATCTTCATTGTTGTCTCCTAATTCTATATTCAAAGAAAGTGCACCCTATCGAGTAAGGCAGCGTTTCAAAGTTGACTCTAAAAATCTGCAGAGAAGCCAACCACGCCCGCTCCAATATGAGCGATCGCGTCGCTACTGTCTTTGATGGCTTCTGCAAGGCCGATTGCAACAAGTGCCAACCCACCGCCTGCACCTAGTGCAAAAGCTTTTAAGGGTTCATCGCTATTATAATAGGCAGCAACTGGTACTCCAACGACAGCAACAACACCTGCAGCTGCTCGCATCAGTCCACAAAAATCACCAGGTGTTGGCGAGTGGATATCAAAAGGGCCAATCGAAATATCTGGATTCTCACCCGAAGCACTTATATCGAGTCCAATAGCGTGCTTAAGATTATTTCCTGCAGACCTAAAATGATTCAAAAAGTGGGGCATATCCCGCCGTGAAATTGATTCAGCATCTTTAAACTTTAAACCCATGGTATTTTCCTTCTACGCAGTTTCGATTGCCTGTGAGATGGTATGCCCTCGAAGAAGCCATACAATTTCGCAAGCTTTAATCTTCTTCCATATTGAGCGAGAGTGAATATTCAATTGTTCCAGCAAGCGCATGAAGTGAAGCGTCTCCGAGGTCTTTCCCTGCACGAACAATACCGGTTGCAAACTGAAGGGCACCCGCACCAATTGCTGTGAAAAGGTGAAGTGGGCTTTGACCCACGATGGCAACCATCGGTGCACCAATGATTATGGCTACCCCGGAGGCAGCCTGGATCAAACCTGAGCTACGCCCAGCATCTGTAGCCGTTAAAATCGTCGCATCCGAAACATCATCAACCTCGATAAGCTCAGCACCAAACGAAGACTCTAGATTCTTTTTCGCTGAGGCCCAATGGTCGATTCTGCCCGAGTTGGCGTCCACTTGAGTTTGAGGGTCGAAAGATTTTACGATTGTTTGTATATTGAGATTGGTCATACGCTTTGTATCCAACTCCCTGAATCTTTGGCGCAAAAGAGATCTACAGCCTTTTCTCGAGGCTCTATGACGATAGAAACACGTAACAAAGACTAACCTGATGCATCTGCGTTAGGTGCGAGCATTTGAATTTAACTTCGAAAAAATGAATAGGTTTATGGCCGAAGCTGGCCAATATGCCGCCACACGGAATTACGACTATGGGCCGCAGAAGCGTACCAACGTATCCCAACTCTCGTTTGAGATTCGTCATCGCGCGCTTCCAGAGTGGAAAGTCATTGAGCTTATTCTTCAACACTACTCCTTGGATGCCGTCGAAAAGTTTGTTGATGAAGTTTTGTGGCGGACATATTGGAAGGGCTGGCTTGAACAGCACCCTTCTGTTTTTGACAATTGGTTGTCAGCACTCAATCTCTCAGATGAATTTCTCGAGCAAACGATTGGCCCAGGGCGGAACTTTCCGCATGCGTGTATGAACTTATGGTTTGATGAGCTGGTTGAGACAGGGTACCTGCACAACCATGCACGAATGTGGTTTGCGAGCATTTGGGTTCATACCTATCACTATTCATGGGAGAGTGGCGCGCTTCTATTTCATCGCTATCTTTCCGATGCCGATTGTGGTTCAAATATACTGAGCTGGCGTTGGGTCACCGGACTTCAAACAAAAGGAAAAGCCTACCTTGCGAAAGCGTGGAATATCGAAAAGTTCACCGATGGCAGACACCGCCCTTTAAGACCTTTGGCGACTCAAGCGATTGAGGTTCTCGACGAGACCGTAGCTCGTGAAGCAATAGATTTTGGTGTTCGAATGTCTGATGCTATCAAAGTTGATCATCACAAATGGTTCTTACACGAAGACGACCTTAATTTACCCATCGATGAAGACGACCTGAACCATATGTCGATTCGCGTGTTGGTGCCGCGTAAGCACTACTTGGGAACACGTATTGTATGCGACGCTCAACATCGCATTAAACGTCGTGCAATCGAGTTGTTGTTTAAGACAAAGTACAACCTTGAAGTCCAATGGATTACTGAACACGAACTCAAAGATGGCGACTGCACTTGGCGTGCACCATGTGGCCTGACTCGAACGACATTGGATGGACACGAGAAAGAAGTTACATTGTACGATCATCGCTACGATCAAGTTTTATGGCCTCATGCATCGAAAGGCTTCTTTAACTTTAAGAAGCATGCTTATCGCGAACTCCAGGAATTGGGATTGGTCTAAACTTGAATTCGAAATTAACTTCAAAAAAAACTCCCACGCATGGGAGTTTTCTTCTCAGCAACAGATTCTTAATACGTAAAAGTACAACGCTTCAAAGGCACAAGCATATCTGAAGAAACATGAAGATAGTATTCCTGACCTTCAACAAGTTCGAAAGTTGAACCTTCTTCAGGGAAGACACGCGACGCGCTCGTCAAGTCTTCTTCGCCGATTTTGAGTTCGTTGGTCACACCGAGATCAGAAGGTTGGACATCCGCACGATAAAGAACACCCTCTGGCATATCAAAACTCGGAGGCGCCGCTGGCGACTTTGAACCGGACTCAAGAACGTAAATATAACGTGCGTTTCCATTGCCCCAAGTAATCGTGCCATCCGAAGATACGCCGACTCCACTTTCGCAGGCTTCCGGTTCGTAATCGATGAAATCATACATGAATGCTCCAAACTCGGGGTAGTTATTCCATTCCGACTCACTCGATCCTCGACGCGCAAGCTCGCCCTCAAAAAAGCGAATCATTCGATTGATATCTGTTGTGGGAGCACCCGTCACCGAACGATCGAAGCCATGATTCAATTCGGGAGGGTAGAGACCAAAAGCATCCGAAGGGACCCACCCCGCCATCATTGCAAGACCTGAATCTGAGAAAGTATCAACCCATAAAGGGCCTGCCTCAGTATCCCATTGGCCCACACCGTTCGGTGTGTAGCTGTCCGCATGACAACAGACACAAGCGCAGCTATTGATTTGATCGCGAACCCAAGCCGACTCTGAAAGAAATGTTTCATCACTTAAGCGTGGGTCGGTCGCATCGATCGTTTCAACTTTAGGGTTTGCCCAATAGGGGCGTTGGGTGAGTACATCTTCGCAGCTCGCGTAATCACCAAAGTGACGACCCGGTTCCGTGCAACCTTGAATCGCGTTGTAGGTACAGACTTGCCCCTCTTCAGACATTCCTGGGTCATCACCGGGGAGTGGATCCATACAGATTTCATAGGGGACTTGATACACGGTTCCGGGAGTCCCAATCGTATCACCCGAAGTGCATAATGCGCTGGGCTCGAAACTTCCACCACCAAAACTTTCGCAGCCGGTTTGTGTTGCTGCGCAATCGCCTGAGTTGTCTCCAGCAGACACGGTTCTCGATGTGCGCTGCGCATAATCAACGTTTGTGCAGGTTCCTAAAAAGCTCTCGAAAGAACATGCTTCACCGAGACGAAGTTCTCCACTTTGCCCGAAGACTTCTCCGCAATCGCTTGCAATATCCGTTTTGCTCCACGCGTCGCCCACATACTCTTTACACTCATCGCTACTTGAAAAGGGATTCGTATAATAACAAGAAGCCTGAACGACTTCGTTATCACTCGCTGCGGGCATCTCTTGTTCCTGAGAAAGGACGTCTACCCCAGAATTGTCATTTGAATTGCTAGAGTTGTTTGCGATCGTATCGCTACCCGAATCGACACCTCCATCATCCGATGAGCACGCCACGCCTTCTATCAAAGTCGCGAAAACCAGGTGTAACAACACTAAATGTGAAGGTTTTTTTAAGTGCATAGGGAATGGATGCGTACTTGATCGCTCGGTTACAAATATTTCTCATGAAATAAATATTCTTTACTCTTCATTCAATTTCGTTTACCCATGGTTTGTGAACTGGGAACAAAGCATATCCATGAGTTTTGATGCAAACTCGAGTAAGATCTTAAAGGCCTCTTTAGACATCTTTGGTGCTGAAGGTTTTGTGAATGTAACGATGACCGAGCTCGCCAAAGCTGCTGAGATGAGCGTGCCTACCTTATACAAAAGCTTCGCCAGTAAAGATGAGATCTTCCACTCTCTTGTATCTACTTTGATTGTCAATCATGAGTCCGTTCTCGAAATCAAACTTCCGAGCGGTCTTTCAAACCGTCAAAAGCTTGAAATGCTTTGCATCCAACAGCATGAATGGCTCTTTCAAAATGAAAAGATGCTGGTCTTTATCGCAAAGAATCTGAATCGAATCTTATCCAACTCAGAATCATCGCAAGACCCACGAATCATGGGTATGAAAAGACTTGAAGAATGGTTCTCAAAGAATATTGAGCTTCCCAACGATTGCGGATTCAACAATCGAGTTCTCGCACGCGCTTTTTGGGGCACCATGCATGCATTGTTTCTCGAGGCATTACACAGTGGCAATTATGACGACTTTGTTGAATCGCGTCCTCATATTCTTAACCTATTCATGCAGGGTATTGGTGCTTCATTGAAGTAAGGGCAGGAGAGTTCCCATGCAAAAACGACATTATCAATTTTTCAAAACTGACAAATTGCTGAACGCCTTCGTGGCGCGTATCTTAATGTGTACGCTTCTTCTTTCAAGTGTATCATTGGGTGCAAGCGAAGGGGCGTCTTCGAGCATCGCTACAACGGGCGCATCACGTAGTAACAATGAGCGTGTCAGTGCATTGATTCAGTATGCAATCGAAAACGAGGCCACGGTCGATGCTGCAAATTATCGAGCTGAAAATGACGCTTCGATTGCGGGTACACGTTGGACAGCACTTTTGCCGCGTCTCGATCTCAGCGCTTCGTATACCCGTCTCCAAGAGATCGATCTCCCGCCTTTTGATGTGGGTGCCGGCCCAATGCCAAACCCCTTCCCCCAAATACTCGACAATTGGAACCTCAAAGCATCCCTTGCGCTTCCTCTTTCCCAGTATTTCACAATGATTCTTCCGCGCATGAAACAAAGCAAACTTCAGGAGGCGATCAGTCTTGCGCAAAGTGCACAAGTTCGTGAGCGAATCGCAGTTCAAAGTGAGCAAATGTTTTGGGGTTTGGCGAGCCTTCGTTCGCAAGCACGAAACTTAGAATCAACCAAGAAGCGAGTCGGCCTCGCACTTGAACTCAATGAGAAGCTCTTTGCTGCGGGTCAACTTCCCAAAGTTGAGCTTGACGCCATGAAAGCTCAAGTTGCGAATATTGATACAGCGCTTTCTTCAATTGAAGCGCAAGACCAATTGATGGTTTCTCAAATCGCTGCTTTTATCGGTTTGAGTCATGATGAGCTTCAAAGTAAAAATTGGTTGCCTTTGGCTCTTTCCCTCGATGACCTGATGAATGAGGTCAAGACAAGAGATGCTGCAAAGCTAAAGCTCAATCTCAATGAAGCCCTTGTTCAGTCCTCGTATGCACAACGCCCTGAGCTCAACGCATTGAACGAAACCCTTCATGTCATGGAGCAAGAAGTTAAAGTCTCAAAGCGTTCGGGTTTACCGAGCATCAATTTACTTGGGAATTATTCCTATGCGAATCCCAATCAACGCTTTTTTCCTTTAACCAACGACTGGAATGGTTCTTGGGACATCACCCTTGCAGCGGGTTGGTCACCGAACGATTATATTGCTTCGCTTTCGCGCACCAAGCGTACGCGTTCAGACCAACGTGAGGTTCAAGCCAATCTCAATGCGCTGAAGCGACAGATTCGAAGTGAACTCATGAGTGCGCTGACTGAACTTGAGAATGCAAAGCGAAGTCTTGAAAGCGCTTCTGTCGACTTAAGAATCGAGCGAAGTCGTCGAGAACAATCTCAAACACGTTTGAAAGCGGGTGCGATATCAAGCTTCGAAGATCTTGACCGAGAAGCCGCGCTTGAAGCTGCTGAAAACAAAGTTCTGAATGAGTTTGTCAAAGTAAGCCTTGCAGAGTCGACCCTCTACCGTGTTCTAGGCATCGCAAGCTCACCCACACGCACACACGATATTCAGCAACTGGCAAACACCACTTCGCAACCTCAGGCCAATAGCGGTGGAGGGGCATCATGAAAGCAGCGAAATACACTTCCCCTTCAACGATTCCATTTCAACAAAAGACCGACTCCCATCTAGGAATAAGCAGCATTATGAAACGACAAGGTTATATCAACGTACTCGGCCTGAGCTTTCTCACACTCCTTCTCGGCGCAGGATGTGCCAACACGAGTGAAGAGTTGGCCGATGAATCTGTAGAAAGCAGCAAAGGCGTAACGATCAAGCGTGTTAAAACAATTAAACTTGAGGCAGCGAGTGGCAAACAACTGTCCTTACCGGCAGAAGTTGAGCCAGGTCGAGATGCGATGCTTTCATCAACGATGGGTGGAATTGTCGAGCGAATTCGTGTTCGGGAAGGCGAGCGTGTGAAGAAAGGAACACCTCTTGTCACGATCAATGCCCGTCAAATGGCGTTGCTTCTTAAGCAAGCCCGGGCTCAGTATGAGATCGCGAAGTTTGAGTACGATCAGGCGGTCGCACTTGGCGACGTCGCACCTGCTGCACAAGTGAAACGGGCAGAGAATCAAATGAAACTTGCTCAAAGCGGCGTCGATCTCGCGAAACTTAATCTTGAACGGGCCACAGTGTATTCACCTTTTGAAGGTGTGGTTACGAAGATTAATGTAGAGCTTGGGGAAGTCACTGGCCCAGGCTTGCCGGTCCTTCGCTTGAGCGAAGAAAACAACTTAAAGGTTAAGGTTTCAATTTCAGATCAAGACATTCAGGCGCTGAAAAATGGGGCACCCGTTAAGATTCTTGCGCGTGGCGAACAATTGAGTGGGGAGCTTCTTCCCGTACCTATGGTTGCAGACCCGAGCACAAAAACCTTTATGGGTGAGATTCAGCTCAAAGACTCAAATGGAATTCTGAGTGCAGGGTCAATGGTGAGTGCTGAGTTTGACCTTTCGTCACTCACCAATTCGAAGACGGGCCTTGCACTGCCGCAAGATGCGGTGTTGATGCGCAAAGCAGGCAACGGTGTCTATGTCTTGCGCGAAGGGAAGGCAAAGTGGATTCCAATCGAAGTCGGTAGTGTCGTTGGAAATAAAGTGAGTGTACAAGGCAACGCGTTAAAGCTTGGCGATGCCTTGATTGTTCAAGGCCAGCATGGACTTAACGACGGTGAAGAGGTCAAGCTACTTCAATAGGTGATTGTTTTCTCATTCACTCGAAGCACCGAATTCAAATCCAACAAGAAAGGATAACACAACAATGATGCGCGCAATCCTTAATAAAAACGCTCTTGTTCGTCTAATTACCTTCTCAATCTTAGCGATTGGGATGTTCGTCTACACCAAGGTCATGCCGCGTGAATCGTTCCCCGATGTGAAAGTTCCAGTGGTGATGGTGATTACCCCCTATATTGGGGTATCGCCCAAAGACATTGAGAAACTCGTGACGATCCCAATCGAAACGGAGTTGGCATCGCTCTCGGATATGAAGGCACTCAAATCAACTTCAGCTGAGGGTGCGAGTATCATTACGATTGAGTTTGAGCCTTCGACTGTGATTGAGGATGTCCTGCAACAGGTTCGCGACCGTGTATCGAAAGCGAAGCCTAAACTTCCTGAAGATGCAGAAGAGCCCGATGTTCGAGAGGTTTCTTTTAGTGATATCCCGGTAGTAATTGTGTCTTTGGCTGGGCCTTACGACGAGCAGAAGCTCAAAGCACTCGGCGAAGTTGCAGAAGAGCGTCTTAAAAAGATTAAAGGTGTGCTTGATGTAAAGCTGACCGGTGGTCTTGAGAAGGCAATCTATATTGATGTCGATGCAGAACGTATCGCGAACCTTGGTATTTCGTTGGATGACGTCATCAACTCTTTACGTAGCGAGAATATTAATATGCCAGGTGGCACCCTAACTTCGGGTTCAACAAGCATGTTGATTCGAATCCCGGGTGATTTCTCAATGGCTTCCGATATCGAGAATGTTGCTGTGAAGCGTAAAGCAGGGCAAGCGATCTTTGTCAGAGATATCGCCAAGGTCGTTGAGGGTTTCGAAAAACGCCAGAGTTATTCTCGCCTCAATCAAGAGACTGCAATTTCAATTGGCGTGAGCAAGCGAAGTGGCGCAAATATTCTTGAGGTCGTCACTGGAATCAAAGATGAGATGAAAGAGCTACAAGCTCAAAACTCCTGGCCGGAGAACATCCGCGTCGAATATCTCGGTGACCAAAGTAAAATGATCAATGATATGGTTAAGGATCTCGAGAATGGTATTCTCACTGCGCTCATTCTTGTGGTATTCGTTCTCATTTTATTCATGGGTGTTGCCAACAGTTACTATGTGGCAGCGTCGATTCCGATCTCAATGTTGCTTGGGATCATTGCTCTACAAGCATTGGGCTTCACCCTCAATATGATGGTTCTTTTCTCACTCATTCTTGTTCTCGGAATGCTCGTGGACAACGGCATTGTTCTCATCGAGAATATCTACCGGCATAAAGAACTTGGGAAATCTCCAGAGGAAGCAGCGGTGATCGGTGCCAGCGAAGTTGGCATGGCCGTGACCATGTCCACAATGACCACGGTAGCTGCCTTCTTCCCTCTTGTGTTCTGGGAAGGTATCATGGGGCAGTTCATGGGTTATATGCCCAAGACTGTGATTATCGTCTTGCTTGCATCCCTCTTTACCGCACTCTTTATTTTGCCAGTGATGACTTCAGGGAAATCAAGTTTAATCGGGTTGATGTTCGTAAAGGCTGTTCGATCACTTGGGGTTGGAGGAAAGTATACAAAGATTGGTCGTTTTCCAAATGATAGTGCAGAGCTCGTGGAGACGATCAGTGAGCAATCGGCTGGCAACTCAAAAATATCGTCATTTATTACCGAGAAGAATGCTACAGCACCTAAATTCGAAGAACCAACGCATGGCTTCATGGCGAAATATGTGTCTCTTCTCAAAGTCTCATTGCGTTATCGATATCTTGTTGTGATCGTGGGCTTTATTTCACTGATCATAACTTTTGTCGCCTATGGCGCATTGAATGCGGGTGTGGAATTTTTCTCTGAAACGGAACCCAATCGAGCGATCGTTAGCGTTCGTGCACCCGATGGCACCGATCTCGAAGCCACCAATACAATCACAAAAGACATTGAATCGATTCTCGAAAAACTCGAAAACGTTGATATTTACGTTGCTGACGTGGGTGTGTCCGGTGGTGGAGACCCTCTTGCGGGATCACAAGCAGCGCCGCAGGCAGCGCGAATTACGGTTGACTTTCTTCCGGACGAAAACTCGGTGAAAGAAGGTGGCAAAGTTCGAGTTGAAGCACCTAGCAAAACAATTGAAACAATGCGGCAGGAGTTTGCAAAAATCATTGGCGCTGAGATTACGATTTCAAAGGAAGAAATGGGGCCACCTGTCGGTGCAGCAATCGGTGTTGAGGTGTCGGGTGACGACTTTGATGAGGTCGGTGAGGCTGCCCTCGCTTTACGAAATGAACTCGCAAAAATAGATGGCGTGGCAGAACTTTCGGATGATTACAAAGTCGGCAGACCTGAGATGCGCCTCAGTATTGACCGGGGCGCTGCGAAACGAATTGGGGCAAGTACCTTCTCAATAGCAAATACGGTTCGCACAGCGATTAACGGTAACACTGCAACAACCTTACGTGATGGCGAAGAAGAGTACGATGTTGTTGTTCGCGTAGACCCGTCACAAGCATCGGACCTGCAAGCTGTGATGGGCTTACGTGTACCGGGTCGTCTTGACACAAGCCCAGACACCTTTCATGTTCCGCTCTCTTCGGTTGCGAGCTTTGAACTCAAGGGTGGCAGTGGTTCCATTCGTCACATCGATCAAGATTTGGTTGTGACAATTTCTGGGAACGTGAATGAAGGCGAAAACCCAGCCGAAGTACGAACTCGCGTCGAGGCTTTTTTGAAAGAATATCCAATGCCAAGTGGTACCAGTGCTCGTCTCGGTGGTGCAGCGGATGAACAAGAGGCCGCGCAAACATTTCTGGGGCGTGCATTCATGATGTGCATCTTACTAATTCTTGGCGTTTTGGTTGCGCAGTTTAATTCTTTTTTGACGCCGATTATTATTCTCTACTCTGTTCTTCTCTCATTGATCGGTGTTTTGTGGGGACTGGTACTTACGAATACGCCTTTCGGAATCATTATGACAGGCTTAGGCGTCATTTCTCTAGCAGGTGTGGTTGTGAACAATGCGATCGTGTTGCTCGATTATGTCGAGCAGTTGCGCGATGAAGGCATGTCGATGATGGACGCACTCTTGGAGTCTGGCGTCACACGCTTTAGGCCCGTAATGTTGACTGCGACAACGACCGTACTTGGGTTGATTCCAATGGCAGCAGGCTTTTCAGTCGATTTTTCGTCCTTTTCGATTTCGACTGGATCTCAAACGCAGGCATGGTGGTCACCGATGGCAATTGCTGTAATTTTCGGTTTGGTTGTCGCAACAGTCTTAACTTTGGTAATGGTTCCAACACTTTACGCGGTCATTGATGATCTGAAGCGTTCTTTAGAACGCCTGCGAACTTTTCTCTCAGCGTAAAAGTCATCGGTCGTTTACTGGCTTGTCTTCCTTGTTTCCCGCGTTACCCTAGCAGTGGATTTGATAAGGAGTATCCAATGAAAAAACTAAGCCTACTTTTTGTTCTTGCAAGCTACTTTGTTGTTGCGGGTAACACGAACTGCAATCCCCAAAATGATTTGTCGTGTTTTGCAAACAACACTTCAATAAATAATGATTCAAGTTGCGAAGATCGTAAGAGTACATCCGAAGATGTTCGAACTTGCTCACTTGCAACAAACAGTTCCTGTAACGTCGATGCTGACTGTGTTATTGTTGATACCTTAGGGACCGGATGCATGGGGGGCTGTGCACAAGCGCTCAATGCAAATGCTGCTCAGGACTACTTGAATACCATTGATGCAATCAATGGTCTCTATTGCGAAGACTATATTCAAGACGGTTGTAACTTTGCTGGCCCACGTTGTGCAAACCCAGCACTCATGACTGCAGTATGCAATGCCGGTACATGTGAGGCACAGCTTTAATATGCAAACTACGAATACTCTTATTCGACGATTGAGACTGCCTTTCATGGGCGGTCTTTTCTTTTTGACCCTTACAGGCTTCTCGTGTGAACTTCCTGAGCCACAAAATGAAGTGTGTTCCGTTGATAGTTATGATGTCACGAACGATTCTTCGTGTGAAGATCGTCTTGATGCTACGCTCGAACTTCGCGAGTGTGCTGCTGAGCAAAGTGAAGTGTGTGTGACGGATGCAGATTGCACAACAGTTTGGGCTTCGACACAATGCCAAGGAAATTGCCAGGACGTCATTCATATCAATGATTTGATAAACTATGAAATGACGGTTCAGAACATCAATACAACTTTTTGTGATGGATACATTGGGGACGGATGCCCCTACATGACACCAAGTTGCATGCCTATTGTTGCGAAATGCAATGCCGGTGTTTGTGTTGGTGAGCCTGAGCCTTTTGGGCTTCCTGAAGGCTCAATCTGCGGTACACGTGGTGTAAATGAACCCTGCGATTTTGGCCTTGAGTGTTGCGGTTCAGACTTTGACTTTGCAATAGATCGCGGTGGTGTCTGTTTACGAGATTGCAGTGACTCACCTGAAGGTTCGATGTGTGGAGGAATCGCAGGTTTTCAATGTGCGGATGAATCATTTGAATGCTGTGGCCTGGATCCCAATATCGCTGACGCATCGGGTTGGTGCTATCACGATTGCGCAGACCTACCTGATAACCCCGGTGCACCGGCTGAGTTTTAAAAGCTGAAGACCTGTTCAAATTTTAGGCGTGCCTCGGCGCGCTTTTTTTTTGTGTCGTTGCCGCCGGTAATCTGGTCTAAAATTACGCCAAAACAATATGGAGTGAACTAGTACCCGTCACAAACTCAAGGAAGGGTCATGAAATATCTATCTCTTATGCTTGCATCAGCGTTTATCCTTCTTCAACTTGGATGCGGCGATGATCGTGATTCATCTTTTGCGGGATCACCCGATGGTGACGCACAAATCATCTGCGACGAAATGCAGTGCGCATCAAATGATGTTTGTCTATTAGAGCAAGCCTATGAACGTTCTCCTTTACGTCTGGTTTCAACCGGCGTTGCAGAATGTCGCGAACTACCGAGTTCATGTGCGAATAGCGCGTCATGGTGCGATTGTATTGAAGACTTGGGTATGGCGCCTACGAAACGAACAACCTGTATCACGACAGGAAGTCAAGACGGTGTAAGTCGAGTGATGACATATCTCAAAGGTGACGGCCCTACTTTCTAAGGTGTTGCCACTATCGATAGGCTAACCCTCAAGAATTTATAAAAGTAATTGTTAGGTTTTATCTCGCTTATTGTTGTTCCGACACGCTTGGGTGGTGGAAAAACTTTGCTGACGACCATAAAGAGTACTGGAGTAGCCCCATCAAACCGGACAGTTAATTATTTCAGATTTCCCCAAAAAAGATTGTTAGAGACAACATATCAAGACCCTTGTGTGGCGCGATTTCGTTGTAATCCTGAAAGTTGCTAAGCTATCTTGGTAATGTCGTAGCGGGTGATGAGCCTTAGATAACCCAGGTTCATAAAATATAAGTATACCCGAAAAAGTCAGTGAGAGCCCTCAATCCTAAAACTTGGGGGGACTCGTTTTTATAGTCTTTTGAGAATAAAAAAAACGCAGCCCCGAGCTGCGTTTTTTGTCGTATCTTCGTGTTGTTTGCTTTGCTTACGTATTCTTGTGTAAGAGGCTTCCGCTAAGCGACTAAGTGTAATCCCGAAGCATTTTACGAAGCTCCATCGTGTGAAGTTCTTCCTGGCCAATCATACCGCGTGCGAACTCTTCGATGTAAATACTTTCGTTTTCAACACACGCCAGAAGCTCTTTATATTTTTCAACTGCAGTGGATTCGTGTGAGAAACTCTCTTCCAAAATCGCTGTGACATCATGCTTATGGCTTTCTTCAATATTCGAAATGCCGAGACTTGGGTGTCCACCGATACCGGTTAGAATCTCTCCGACTTGTTGGGCATGCATGAGCGATTCGTTGGCTTGCTCTTTCATAAATGCCACGAGGGGTATACGGTTCGGGCCTGTCACCATCAATGCATAATGCGTGTAGCGCACCACGCCAGCAAGTTCATGTTCCATGAGTTCATTCAAAATCTTACACGTTTTTTCTTCATTCAATGCCATGATATGTCCCTCCAAGGCGACTCGAGTTAGAATTCTCAAAGACCTCTTCTATGCGCGTAGTCTAGCTCTTATGCATCTGGACGTCCATGAATCCCTATACAAGTTTGAAGAGCTTTTTTTACCGCAATCGTGTCATGGGCAATCGCTAATCGATTCAACTTTGTGATAAGAGCGACCGTGGAACCACGAAGATAGACACGTGGACAGCCTCTTGGGTCTAGGCCGGTGAATGCGAAGCAGATCCATGTCTATATTTTAGAAACGCACGCGTCTATGGGGCGTAAACGATCCATGTCCAAGGAAGGAAAACCTCCTTCTTAAAGTTTGATCGCTAGACCTTAAGCTTTTAATGTACAAATACGTTGGTGTGGTGACGCTGAGTTATCGCCCCAGACCTGAGGAGATATTTATGGTTCGAGCCCTTTTTGTTCTGCTTTCCCTGGTCATCTTTGGTTTGAGCCTGGTGTTAAGCCTATGCTTGAGCAAAAGTTTTGTTTGGCTCGCACTTCTCTATTCACCTCTATTTTTAATTGGGCTTCGCGACATGTTGCAAACCCGACATGCAATCCTCAGGAATTTCCCGGTCCTGGGGCATGGCCGCTATTTAATGGAGAAAATTCGCCCTGAAATTAATCAGTATTTTGTGGAATCGAATACGGATGGTCAACCCTTCTCAAGAGAGCTTCGAAGTATTGTTTATCAGCGCGCTAAAGATGTTCGACAGACTTTGCCTTTTGGTACGCGGCACGATGTTTATGTTGAAGGGTACGAATGGTTCAACCATTCCTTAAGCCCGAAACATGTCGACCCCGCAGATCTTCGTGTCACAATCGGTGTGAAGGGCACTGCTCAGCGTTACTCTGCAAGTATCTTCAATATTGGTGCCATGAGTTACGGTTCACTTTCCAAGAACGCAATCAAAGCGTTGAACGGTGGAGCTCAGAAAAGCAATTTTGCGCACAACACGGGTGAAGGTGGCGTGTCGCCTTATCACTTAAGTGAAGGTGGTGATGTCATTTATCAGATTGGTACGGGATACTTTGGATGTCGTTCTGAGAATGGCGGATTCGATGCAGATCGTTACCGAGAAACCATGCAAAGTGATGCGATTAAAATGATTGAGCTGAAGCTTTCTCAAGGTGCGAAGCCGGGGCATGGTGGGATTCTTCCAGCCGCAAAGATTACCCCAGAGATCTCTCAAATTCGAGGTGTGCCAATGGGACAAGATGTGTTGTCTCCGCCTTCCCATAAGAAGTTCAACGACCCACGTGGTCTTCTGCATTTTATTGAAGAGTTGCGAGAGCTCTCAGGGCGCCGCCCGGTTGGCTTCAAACTTTGCGTCGGACATCCGCACGAATTTTTATCCATTTGTAAAGCGATGATTGCAGAAAAGATTTTCCCAGATTTTATTTGCGTAGATGGTGGTGAAGGAGGCACGGGTGCTGCACCACTCGAGTTCTCCAATCATTTTGGTCATCCCTATAAAGATGGCTTACACATTGTACATCAAGCCTTGCGTGGTTTTGGGCTTCGCGATCAAATCAAAGTAATTGCGAGTGGGCGAATCACCACTGCATTTCACATTCTTCGTGCATCGGCCTTGGGTGCGGATTTAACATATTCTTCACGTGCGATGATGTTTGCTCTGGGTTGTATTCAAGCTCTTGAGTGTCATTCAAACAAATGCCCCACGGGTGTTGCGACACAGGATTCACGCTTGGTACATGGATTGGACCCAACCGACAAAGCAGAGCGCGTCGCGAATTTCCATAGAAACACCGTGAAAGCTGTTGCTGAAATGATAGGTGGAATGGGCTTATCAAGCCTTGATGATGTTCGCCCCGAGTATCTGTGGCGTCGTATCTCAATGACTGAAAACCGTACGATTGATGAGTTTTATCCTGAAATCCCGATTGGTGCTCTTTTGAAACGCACCAAATTAACACCATGGGCAAAGTGGCTTGATGCAGCGTCAGCAGATCATTTTTAAGGCCGAGGAGAGTAAAACTTTCGAAAAATCATTTGGTTAGAGCGAGTTAAGTGATGAGATCGAAACTTTATGACAGCGAGATCATCAAAAACGTCCAAATAATACAATAAGTTTATATACAACCCTATAAAAAGAGGTGAAATATGACAAATATAAGAAACACACGGTGTGACTCGATGGACATTACCAGGATGATACGCTCGATTGAATATGGTATTAAAGTCGCAGAAGATGGTGTTGGCTCCCAAGACGAAAAGCGAACTATTGAGAATAGTATCTATGCTGCAGAATCAATGCTGACCTGTGCTAAGGAGAACCGTAAATTTCAGGGCATTGTGACGCTTCTAGGTGTAGTTGGAGCAAGTGCTTTCGCCGGTGCCGCCCTTGTAGGGGCCTCATTGGGCACGTCGCTCCTCGCTGCGATACCCTATGCTGGGCTTGGATGGCTTGGTGGTCACGAGTTGTCACACACTCAGAAGTCGATAACTGATATTAATAATACGATCAAAAACTTAAAGACATCAATAGCTGATTTCATATCATACCAACCTGAGTGAGTTACTTTTTAGATATTAGTAATCGCGACCTCGTTTATCTACCATACAAGTTGATGTGAAATCGTGCCTGGGGGTAATCTATAAATATGGTTTCTCTCGGATCACGAATACGCGCTGCGGAAAAACAACTTAACGACATCTTTCTTGCAAAAGAAGAGGCAATTAGGCTTGCCATGATTGCCGTGGTAGCGGGCGAACATATGGCGCTTATTGGGCCGCCGGGTACCGCAAAGTCTGCATTGATTCGTTCAATCGCCGAGCGCCTTGACTCCCGCTATTTCGAATATTTGATGACCCGTTTTAGTGAGCCCAATGAACTTTTTGGTCCACTGGACATTCAGGCCTTTCGGGAAGGCCAGTACCGTAGGGTTATTGATGGTATGTTGCCAGAATCCGATATCATTTTCCTTGATGAAGCTTTCAAGGCAAACTCTGCAATCCTCAATACGCTTCTAACACTTTTGAATGAGCGTTTGTTCAAGCAAGGATCGAAGTCGATTGAAGTTCCACTTTTGACAGTATTTGCTGCCTCAAATGAAGTGCCTCAAAGTGAAGATCTACGGGCTATCTACGATCGCTTTCTTTTACGTGTTTACTCGGGCAATTTAGAGAGCTTTCAATTTCAAGAGCTCTTGCGACGTGGAATGGCTTTTGAGAAGGGGCGTGAAAAAGTCAACACCACGATCAATGCAGATGAACTTCGAAAAGTTCAGAAGAGTCTCCTATCCAATATTCAATTTCCTGAACCCTTTTTAAACGATTACAAGAGTCTCTGTTTTCAACTTCGCGGGGAAGGGCTTTCACTCTCGGACCGTCGCGTTGTACGTTGCCTAAAGCTTTTTGCTGCCAATGCGTTAATTGAAGACCGTTCTCGTGTTGATGCTCGTGACTTCTTTGTGTTGAAGCATGTATGGAATACTGTTGAGCAACGAGAGCTCCTCAATGAAATTGTAGATCCGGTACTCGAGCTCTTTGAAGCCGAAAACCCGGACTCGAAGAACCTCAGAGCAGAAACGAATATCGAAGATATGGTTCAAGAACTTAAACTTATCGATCAGAGTCTACGCCAACATCATGAAATGTCTGAACTTCAACTCTTCACACAACTTAAAAATCTAAACGACATCAAAAATGCAGTTGCAACATCCAACGACTCTCGAGCCAAAGCGATTGATGCTCACATTGATAAACTTCTCTCATCGATTCTAGAACAGGGGCGTTTCGACGGGCCGATTTCAAACTAGAGCAAAGATTGAATCCAGCTTGGAAGAGACTTAATCGACGATTTCCCATCGGTATCGATAAGTGAGTTGAGAATCGACGGCTTTTCCATTGACGGTAGCGGGATAAAAGGTTGTTTTTTTCATTGCAAGCATCGCAAGCTTATCGAGTTTGGGGTGAATACCTTTCACAAGCTTAAGCTTACGCACTGTACCGATGCGTGTGACTTGAATTTTCATCACGACAACACCTTCAATACCCTCTTCGAGGACACTTCTGGGGTAGCGTGCTTCCTTCTTTCTTTTAACGCGAGCTTCGCGTGAAACTTGCGCTGCACGAACCGGTGCCCAGTCTTTCTTGGGATCATACGTATAGGCTTTAAGCTTATCGGGGTCGACTGCTTCTTCTGTATTCGGGTCACCAAAGGTTGTATTTCCAACGGCGACTTTAAACCCTGAATTACTTTTTGTCGTTGAGTCGAGTGAAATTCCCGTTTTAACTACCGGCGGTTTATCACTAGCATCAGGCGCCGGCTCTGAGTTCGATGGCGGTGGCGGCAAATCTTTTTTAGGCGGCGGTGGTAATTTTTTATCCTTCGGAGGCGGAGGGAGAACTTTTGGTTTAGGGTCGGGTTTAATTATCTCGGGTTCGGGTTCGGGTTCGGGTGGGGGAGGTGGCTCAACAATCGCAATTTCAATTGTCTTCTCTTCAATCGTATCGACCTTGGCCTGTGAGGAGAAGAGTCCAAATGAACCATGAATCAAGAGTGTCGCTGCGAGCGCAATCGACGCTCTAAGGCCGTTTTTGGCCAGGCTGTCCTCTTCAAGAACTTTGAGTAAGAACGCAAGCATCGTCAACTCACGTTGGTTCCGCTCTTTCGTGTTATAAGTCTGTGAAGACTTCATACTCTCAGTCCTAAATTGAGGGTTTCAAAACAAGAAAGGGTTATCGCTTGAAGTGCACATCCATCGCTATTGAGATGCACCTGACGATTCAATGTTAAGAGCAAACTTAAGAATCCCTTCTTGTTTCACCAAATCAATGATTTGAATGACTTCGCCATGACTCACAAGTTTATCCGCAGCAATCACAGCTTGAACGTCTTTCTTACCCGCCGCAATTTCATTTTGGATATGCGTTCGAATATCGGCTTCATTGGATTTTTCACCGTTCAAATAAAGTTGTCGCGTTTTGCTTTCTTGATCGAGAGTATATGAAATCATAACTGTTGATGGCTCGGTTGGCCCACCGGTTGATGCTTCAGGGAGATCCATTTTCAACGAATCTGCGACAACATAGGATGTCGTAACCATGAAGATAACTAAAAGACACAACATAATATCGACTAACGGCGTGACATTAATGTCGCTGATCATTTCTTCATTGTCAGATGCGCCCCCCGCCATTACGTGTTCACCGTATTCGACTTGTCTTCAGAGATTTTTGCAAGAATCAAGTGAACCAACGCATCCGCACCGGTTTGCATCGATTTAATACGACGCATGAAAGTATTGTACGCTGCGACTGCTGGCAAGGCTACCAAAAGGCCAACAGCCGTGGCCGCCAAAGCTGCTGAGAGTTGGCTCATGACAGCGCCTGCACTTGCGTTTGCACCCGATTGCGTACCTAGTTCAAAGAGAGCAGCAATAATTTCAAGGACAGTCCCGAAAAGACCAATAAAGGGTGCGTTGTTTCCGAGGGTACCGAGAAAGGCGAGAAAGCGTTCAAAGCGTAGCTTTTCAACTAAAGTTGCAGAGCTTGAGAGCTCCTTCACTGTTGTTGGTCCAGAGGAAACACCGTCCAAAGCTGCAAGCACAACATTGGACTCAAAACCTTTTGATTGCTCAAGCAAAGTTCGACAGCCTTCCCAATCACCTTTTGCGAGCAAGGGCGTCAACTGATCTCGAAGTCCACGAATATTCCCTTTGTTACGCGCGAAAAAGATAAAGCGTTCGATAATGAGTGCGATTGATACAAGGCTCAAAAAGACCATGAACCACATCACTACAGTACCAGCATGTGTTCTCGATAGTTTCACCACCATATTTGTGATGCTATTTCCCATTGGATCACCTCTTGTTGAGAAAGATTATCGTTCTTCCACTTAAGTTGCCAGTTCAAAGTCCATGAATGTAAAGTTCTTGGATTTCCACCCGCACTTTGATTAACCTCATTCGAGGTGATGTCGTGCGCGCACTTTTGTTACAACTTTTGAGGTTTCGACCTCAATACTACCTTGCCATGGCTTGTTCTTTTCAAGCCGCATGTGTGACAAAAGACGCCTCTCTTGTACAGGGTTCGGATGAAAAGCGGCAACAGGTCATTGATAGCTCGCTGAAAAGGGCGCTCTCAAGAACAATGCATCACGACCTCGGTGAATGTTACTGGCAGGCGTTATCGTCGCGAAGTGATGGTTATGCAAAGTGCGGAGGCGATTCTGTTATCGATTGGATCGCTGCACAACATATTGTGTGGTCCTTATCGCATGAAACGCGTGGTGTGTCCCCCAAAAATATAAAGTCTGGTGGCAAACATTCCTTTCACACTCTCTGGAAAAACTATCAAAGTCAGCGCGCGAACTGGAAGCGTTCCTTTCATGATTTGATCACTCAAGATTTGGGACGGTCAAACATACCTTCTGCCCCTCGTCTGAAATCGTTCATAACACCAAACTCAAAACTCATCGATTTTGGTTCAGGGACGCAATTTGAAAAGCGATATCGCTCCTGGTTGAAAGGGGTACCTCATAATCAAACGAAGCAGTATGGTATCGCGTACGAAAGCATTACGCTATCTCATACTAATTCGGCAGCAATCACACCCACGAATCCTTATCTCCTGAAGCTTACGCGCCAAACAATTCAACCAAATAAATTTTATATCGATGATGCGCGGCTCTTATTGGGACCGGACGCCATTATCCAAGTTCGTTTTCGATGGCCTACGATTGGGTCTTCCAAAGCCTATTTCAAAGATGTTAGCGATTTCAAGCAGATTGAACCCCTTCAAGTCCCTGAAGATCAGAGTTCAATTTGGCAAAGCAGGATCAACAGCCAACTCAATCATCTGTGTCAAAGCTGGTTTCAAAAATCCCATGTCTCTCGGATCCATTCTCTTTGTCGAAATCTAAATACTTTAGAAGACTTGGATGGTGTTCTTGGAAGAACTTTGCTGGAGCATCATTTCCGTGGGCGGATTCCAGAGATACTTCGACACGATGCATCAATCACGATGCAACTCTTAAATTGGTTTTGGAATTCACGCTTTAGCACGTACGATTTTGATGATCCGCGAACAGAGCTGAATGAAGACAAGTCTGACATCTTAATGCGTGTCCTCTTTTCTATTGCAGATGAAAGATCAAAATCTTAGCAATACCTATTGGGGCAGGTGTTCCCGAGTAGAGGTTTTATGATTCAAGGAATCAATCATATCGCAATCGTTGTCCCAAACATGGAAGACGCACGTTGCTTCTATGAAAGTCAACTTGGCTTTCAGCTTGGCGAAAGTGAGATCCTACGTGAGCGTGGTCTTGAAATTGTATTTGTCCCGATTGGTGACACGCGCCTTGAGCTGATCGCACCCATTCGTGATGATAGCGAAATATCGACTTACTTAAAAAAGAGAGGCGGCGGAATTCATCACATTGCATTTGATGTTGATAATATTGATCAAGCCCATGAGTCTTTGGTTCAAAGCGAAGTACGTTTAACCTCTAAAGAACCACAATCGGGCGCACATAATACCCGAGTTTCATTTATCCACCCAAAAAGCAGTGGTGGTGTTCTAATGGAACTTGTTGAGGAAAAAGGAGAATCACATGTTACGAAAAATTAGCAGCTTTGGTTTTCATATGTGTCTTGTCTTGCTGGTTCTCACTGGGGTGGCGTGCAAAGACCCGCCACTCGATCGCGTTACATCGGGCGATGGAATTGATGAGAGTTATGTCACGCTCTTCGAATCCAACTCAGGCTATGATTCCTTTGCTTTGGAGCCCGGGGCTCTAGCGGGTTCTTGGGCTTACTTGGTGGAGGGATGGCAACAGCAAGAGCTTCCTGTACTTGGTTGGGAGGACACGGGCGGCCAAACCTATTATTTAGCGGAGTGGACTTGGGATGAGGATACGCAAGCATACTCACAAAGCTTGAAAGCCTGTGGTGGATTAAATTTTGAAGTTGCGAATCAGGAAACTTGGATAGACCCGGAGGTCTATCAAACTTTGCCAGAACCAATCAACTACTTCATCGACGTTGATCATGGGTTAGGGCGCATAGAGTTGATTGACGTTTGGGAGGGTTGGGGCATCACTTTTGATGATCCAATTAACGAGGAGTTTCCAGGTTCAATTGAAGATGCGTTAGTCCATTATGGTACGCAAGATCCAGAGAATGACGGTCACCCAGGCTACCGCTCTGAGTTGCGTGGTTTGTGTGATGTCAGTGTTCAAAACATCTCGCTAAGCGAAACAGATTATGTGGGCCAATCTATTTCTAATGATCACTGGGTGGGAATATTTGACGATGCCACACGAGAGTTTATTTCAATCTCATACGAGGGTAGTTGTTTGTTGGGTGATCCTACGGGGACTGCAGAACGTAGAAAGATCGATGACAAAATGAGGAACTATATCGAAGCGATTCGAGTCCCGGTGGGCAGTACCTGTGAGACAGTTTTGAGCGAAGTCGAGAATGGTGAATTTTGTCCAAGTAACCCGATGACGCGACCCGCAAGAACTATGGACTGCCAAGGAAATCAGGCGCGACAATAGGCGCTATCGACATTACTTAAAACTATTATGGTTATTGTATGTCGACCAATCATGAGGAGGAGATTATGATTCACGGACTAAACTTATTCATGCGTCTAAGCGCTCTAGTTGGACTCTTGAGTATTACAAGCTGCGGTCCAGACGACCCTTTTGAGGGTGAAGTGGCGTCATATTTTCAAGAGAACTCGGGGTTATCGAATATAGAGCTTGAGGAAGGGGCTTTAGCGGGCACTTGGGCAATGCGTCTTCAGGGATTTTCACAGCAAAAGTTTCCAGTACTCGGTTGGGTCGACGCCGGCGGAGAGACATACTATCTCGTTGAGCGCCAATGGGACTCTGAAGGCGGACAGTATCTCGATCGAATTACAACTTGTGGCGGCGATAACTTTGAAATCGCTGGTGGCAATGGTTCCAACATCAAAACTGAAAACTATCAAAAGGTGCCTGTTAGCGAGAATATTGAAGTTGGTTTTGATCACGGTGTGGGGGACTTTTCTATTATTGAACTTGCGGAAGGATGGGGCTTCTCATCCAATGACATTGCGAACCATCCATTTTTTGAAACCTGGGAAGAGGCTTTGGCGAGCGATGATCTTACTGACCCCGATGGTGATGGTCTTCCAGGTCTTCAGATGGAAGTGAGTGGTCTTTGTGACAATGTGGTACAGTTTGTTCAGAAGCGTGTGACCAACTTATTTGGTAAGGCCTTGAATGCAGATCACATTATTGGCCTGCAGGAGCAGCTTTCTCGTGCCAACGTCGTCGTTTCTGCTGAAGACACAAGCTGTGCGGGAACAGACCCTCGTGAGAAACGCGATAGTTTACCGGTGGATGACCCGATGAAAAATTACTTTGAAATGATTCGAATTGAGAACCCATCATGTGAGCATGTATTAACCGAGATTTCATCCGGTAACTTTTGCAATGCCAATCCCTTTATCAAACCCGCACAAAGTTATGAGTGTGAAGCGAATATGGCACGCGCTGTTGATATTTAATTTGAACTCAAAACAAGCTTGATTTTGGATCATGAATCCCCCATTGAAGCGTTTACAATTAGGGGCGCCTTCCAAGGGCGCTTTTTAAAGTGGCCGAGCTCTTAAACAGTCGTCTAGTTGTGTTCCCCGAACCTATCAATACGATCGGACAATGCTTTCTTGTACCTCAAAACTCGTAATACCGATGCTCGTGCGTTAAAGTTGAAAGGTATGAGTGGGCATGAAAATCTTTGCGGGATCAACTATGGTCAGGTTTTAAGGGCACTTTTATATTTTGCACCGATACTATCGAGTTTGTCGTGTACCGATGACTTGGTCGAAGAGAGTCAAAGACAAGATCGCAGCGCGAGTCATAATTTGAGCCCAGACGCTGGTATGAATGATTTTAGTGGTAGCGATGATAGTCGTGATGGTACCCAAAACCTGACACCGTCAATTGGGGATGGTGCTTTCGGTGATGATTTTTTGCTGGGCGCCAATTTAGCATGGATCGATTACGGGTCGGATTTCGGAGTGAATCCATGGACCGGCAACCCGGGTTTTCTTAGTGAACAACATCAAAGCGCTTTTCAAGAGAATATGAACTGGGCACTTGAACATAATTTATCTTGGGTTCGACTTTGGGTCTTTGCAGATGGACGAAGTGGTCTGCGTTACGACTCGAATGGTCGAATTAGTGGTCTTGAGGCTGAGGTCGTACCAGGCTTTGAAGCGATGCTCAATGTATTACCTGATGGGATGCAAGTGATTCCTACGCTCATCGATTTTCATATCGCGAAAGATGAAAGAGTCGTAGATGGAGTTCAGTTGGGTGGACGCTCAAATCTTTGGAGCAATGTTAACGCTCGCAATGCATTTTTACAAAATGCGATCGAGCCTTTTGTTAAAGCCTTTGCCGACGATCCTCGTATTTTGATGTGGGATTTGATGAATGAACCCGATTGGGTGATCGTGCCGCATGGTCGTATCACTTGGGACGAGATGGGATCGTTTTTCCAGGCCTATGTGGAGACAGTGTCCGACAATACGGATATCCCAATTACGATTGGAATGGGCACACGAAACTCGATGTTATGGTCACGTCAGTTTGAAATCGATGTGCTTCAGATGCACTGGTATCCAACCACGTTCTCTGAATTGAGTTATGATTTTGTATCGATTGAAAACGAGTCGAGACCTTTGTTTTTAGGCGAGTTCCCAGGCACAGCATCGGAGCTACCGATACAAGTCATTCAGGATGCACAAGACGCAGGTTTAATAGGTGCAGGCTTTTGGCGTTTGCATACGACCGAGACGGACAATGACGAATGGTCTGCAAGACCCAATCTTTGAGAATTAGACGATACACCGTACAAGTGTTTGAGCTATTGATTCATTCGATAATATCAAATGAAGAACAAAAAGTTGATATTGCATCAAAGGATTTTTAATAAGAAATATTACTTGTTAAAAAAAACAGTTTCCTTGTGATTTGCTTCACGATATAGAGGTTTGAGAGGTGTTTTATGGAACGCGCAAGGCAAGTATCAGGTTTATGGAATTGGCTCCCGTCGTTTCGCGCTGTCGCAGAAACTGAACATCTTCCAACAGCATCCAATCATTTGCATGTGTCTGCGAGTGCGTTATCGCGGACGATACGGCTGCTTGAGGAGCAAGTTGGTGTTCCACTTTTTGATCGCGTCGGTCGCAACTTACATTTAAATAGCGAAGGTCGAGCCATGCTCAAAGCATCCCGTGATGCCATGCGAATTATTGAAGATGCTTTAGGTGTGATCGGTGCGCAAAGTTTCTCTGGTCCTATTCATATTTCAGCAGCAGGTTCGATTACGAATGTCTACTTGACGAATGGTCTACAGAATGTGCACGAAAAGCACCCGGATCTGATACCTCACGTTTACCAATGTGATGTGCAAGCAGCGCATGAGAAACTACTACGTGGTCAACTTGATATTGCACTTCATGAAGAGCCAGCAGAGTCTGCAGACTTAATTGTTGAGCCAATCGGCGAGACCACATCTGGTGTCTATTGTGGGCGAGGGCATCCCCTTTTCGGCAAGAATACTCTGACAATCCCTGAGGCGACTCAGCATGACTTCGTCGCACCAATGATTCGGCGTGGAAAGCCACCTGAAGACGGTTGGCCGCCGGCTCTTTATCGGAAGATTGGTTTTCGTGTATCGCATATGCATCTCGCGATTGGTATGGCTTTGAAGGGTGACCATCTTATTGTCCTGCCTGATGACGTTGCAAAACGTTACGTTCAAAACGGTGACTTTTACCGCTTACCGATTGAAGCAATTCAGCCGATGCCTATTTTCGTGTCACGACGCACACCGATGATTGAAGATGATCGAATAACACGTATTCTCTCGATTATACGAGAAGGCTTTCAAGATTGAGTCGCAGTCTGGTGGAGGTATGAACCCATATCATACGTGTAGCGCGTGATATTCGTAGTCTTGATTAAAAGTCGCTGGATCTAGGCTTGAATCGAGATGTATCGTTAAGGGTTAGTACTACTTTTGTCGCGACGTATCGAGTCGCCTGTGGGTTGTGATGGTACAGCCGTAGACGTAGCACCCTGAATACTACCGGTGCTTTTTAGATGCGTGTGGGTATTCATTTCTTCATAGAGAGCATCAAGATGTGACTCGAGGGTTGACCACACATCCTTTTGAACTGCTCCACGCATGGCGAAAATATTAAATTGTTTTTCCTCAGACTCAAAAATGTTTGCAAGCAAAATAAGTATTGAGATGAAAGCACTCAAAAAGAGGGCAACCCCAAGCATAAATGCTTGGCTACTAAATGCTGACATAACTACAAAAAGACACGGTAAAAGATAAAGCGTATACAGAACTCTTAAACTCTTCCCTTTCTTCTCTGTTCGTAAGCGACCTCGACCATGCTTTGCAACAAAAGATAAGTACTTCTCTTGGAGAACACGAACCTGTGACTCTTCAAACTCATGCCTAAACTCGAGCATCTCTTCGATATGGTCTGGGTCATTAAAGTCGATATCGTAAAGTTTAATGTCTGGTACCGAGAGCGGGACTCGAACCCGCACGACCTTGCGATCGGGAGATTTTAAGTCTCCTGTGTCTACCAATTCCACCATCCCGGCACGCCCCTAGGGTGACTCGAAAAATGCAAAAGCTCAAGGGTTGTTCTGCTTAAAAAGACACATATTGATATAAAAAGTTACATTCTCGTCAGGCGCCTAGACTCAATTTGTTAATATATCGAATATTTCAATACAGCTTCGCTGGAAATATTGTTTCTTTACACTCTTTAGTTGTAGCGTGAGAAATGACATTCACACTCTGGCACCATCCACGCTGTTCAAAATCACGTCAAACCCTTGCACTTCTAGAGTCGAAGTCTATCGAGTTTGAATTACGTCTCTATCTCGAGGACACACCCACGCGTGCAGAGCTGGCGCTTCTCCATACTAAACTCAATAAGCCCGTAATCGAGTGGACCCGTACGAAAGACGACGATTTCAAGAGTTCCTCTCTAAGTAAAGAGAGCACTGACGATGAGCTGCTGGATTTAATTCTGAATCATCCACGATTATTGGAACGACCTATTCTCGAAGGGCCAACGGAGGCTGCGATTGGTCGACCGCCTGAAAATGTTCTTTCGATTTTGTAACCATTCAATATGCTTAAAAGGTTACTTTCATTCTTTGGTGTGACAAAGCGAATTGATTATCCTCTTGTTGCAGAGTGTCGCTGCGCTGAAATCGAAAGTCACACTCGTGAACGTTGCGATTTTGTGTCAACCTTAGAATCGGACGAACGCGTACTTTTCTGCTCGATCATTCATCACCTCGCAGAGCAAATTGACTTCAATGGGCACGATATTGAGATTGACGATGAAATTCGCTTCGTTGTTTTAGCACAAGCTGCAAGGCTCGCATTAAGGATCCCTTATGATGTCTACCGAGAACTAAAGACCATTCATATCTGGCCAAGAGCAAAAGATGGTGAGGGTGTATTCATACTCGGCCAGGCACACCACTATGGTTCAATCTCGCTTTCATGGAACGCAGTGAAGCATGGTCTTTATAACTCAAGCGATGGGCGTAACACGGCCTTGCATGAGTTTGCACATGCGATCGATCAGCAAGGCTCGCCTGCTGATGGCCTACCGCCGAGCGACCAAATTAATGATACCTATGCTTTTTGCCGCGCGAGCGCGAAGTACTTCTTTGCCCTGCAAAATGATGCCAAAGGTTTACCCTTACGAAAATATGGCGCGACCAACGAAGCCGAGTTCTTTGCTGTGGCGACTGAAGCTCTTTTCGAAAAACCAGAGCAGCTCAAACGAAAAGCGCCCGAGTTGTATCGAGCGCTTGCAGAGTTTTATTGTATAGAAATACAAGACCAATTATAGACCCTGACTGCGATGTAAAGAAGTAGAAAACATGGTACTTGTGTTAATCTACTGTAAAGCTAATAGTTTGTCTGTACTTTTAAAAAAGGGTGATTTACGCGTCTTCAAAAACAGAAATACGGTTTATTAGTATTATTATGTTTGAGTGGCTTATCTACGGCAGTGTTCGCTCAGAACAACGATCTACTAATTACATCGATAGGCGAGCTCAATGATTGTCGTTCAAATACCTATTGTGTTGACTTTTATATCGAGTCGGAATCTGGTGTTGAGCATGAGTTTGGCATTAGTTCATATTATTTTGAATTCAATGCAGCAGCCCTAAAGCCAATTCATTTTCAAACCTATGAGTTTGATGGCGAAGAACCATGCCTAGGAGAGGGACTTCCTGCGATCTACAGTTCGAGTTACGCTATCAACACGGGTGATTTTGGCGATTCTAGTGGAGTTATTGCGGTAACCTTTGTCAATAATTTGAATATTGGATGTCCCACTGTTGGCGAAGAGCCTATCCATTTTGCCCAAGCGTGTTTTGATGTTGTTGATGCTGATTTTGGCCATGGAATGAGTTTTAATGATGATGCAACCACTTTTGTAAACGCTGCTGATGAGAGTGATTGGTATACGAACTCCTATGTCTACGATTTCGGCCCCCTCGAGTGCCGTGCAATGGAACCTTTGCAACCCTCAGCGATCTCTTTGCCGGGTAGAAAGAACTAACCAACATATAAAGCGATAAAGTTTTTATTGTTCCCGGTTTCTATTACCGGGAACTTTTTATATGTGGAGATGATTTGGTATGGGTGTCGCAGGTTCCTATCATAGATATTGAAGGCTACGCAAATAGGGCGCGACCAACGAGGCAGAGTTCTTTGCAGTGGCCACTGAGACTCTTTTCGAAAAGCCTGAACAGCTCAAACGAAAAGCGCCCGAGTTGTATCGAGCACTTGCAGAGTTTTATTGTTTACCGACTTAGCTTAGCTGCCACACACATCGTATGGTAATCCTGAGGCGTCTTCATTTTCACCCATCCGATCTCATCACCGCGTTAAAAAGCATTGCGGGTTCAAGCTTTCGTTAAGTACGCCTAGGCTGGGCTCTAGATCCAGTATCGCATTCTCATCGTCATCCACAAGAATCGCACCAACATAATAGAAGAGTTCACTCGGCAGAGGAATGATTCTTTCATCCAACACAGTGCCTCCAATTTCAATTCGAAGTTCACCTTCAATCGGGAAGCTCGAACTGGCATAACTATGATCCACACCGATATGGTATGTCCCTGGCGCTAACTTTGGAATCTGAATGGATTCTTGAGCCAAAGTGTTTAGAGGGAGAGTCGTTACATCACCGCTATGCCTCGGCGTATACTCTGCATCGCCAAGTGGACCCCAACTCGGACGATTGCTTCCATCATAAATACAGTTGAAGCGTGAGCAGCTTGTTGTGTCATTGCAAAAACCAATCTCTTGTCCTTTCGTCATCCATAAATCAAAGTCGGTCGCTTCATTCCAGTTTAAAGAAACTTTAACTTCTCGCGCAGGAATCTCGCATGCATCAATATCATTGCAAAAGAATTCATAAGTGTCACAAACATCGCTCGCAATACAACCTTGTTCAGCACTGAAGCTTTCGTGGGTCGCACAACGACATGACATTGAGTCTGAAATCTCAGATTCAACGATACCACCACATTGATGCGAAAATTGATTCCCGAAACGCCCATCAAAATCGCCACCAAGATTTTCACACATCTCCATTTCAGTTTGAATATTTAAGTTTAGATTCACAGGTTGGGACTGGAGCTCGCTGAGCGAGCTTGAGCTTCGAACACCAACCTCTACCGATACACCGCTTTCGATACTCTGAAATGGATAGACCCAAACACTATTGCTGTAGCTGCCTTCCGTCTCCACAAAACGTGCATGAAGGAGCCTGTTCCCAGAAGATATGGACCAGCGTACAAACTCGATCTTCGTATTCACACGACTCGGTGCACGAAAATCTGTATCAATCAAGCGTGGAGTATATTGTGTAAAAGGCCCGAGCTCCACCTCGGCACAGTTTTGTGCTGAGCAAGTTAAGGGAAGCCCTCCTACAAACCCTTCAATAGAATAGTCAACACAACCAAGGTCATCATCAAAAATCTTTAGCTGGCCGCAATGACATTGATATTCACACGTAATGTCTTCAATCGAATCGATGAAATCAAGTTCGCATTCAACGAGCTCTCCGCCGCTTTGTGTGCAGAGTTCATACCTCGGGTCAACTTCGCGCTGAATGGTATCACTCACAAAAGAGCATGCTAAGAATAGGATTGCTAAAGCTAGCGTAATGGAGAGACGCCAATTCATTTTAAGCCTTTTGAGAGTCTTTTTCTTCGCTTCAACATTTCATCGCTAACGACCAAAGACAACTTTGGTGCTTTGAGATTTAGGCTAAGCCGATCTCCCCGCCGTAGCCGAGTTTCACGGTAAGGCCCGTCCAAATAGAGTGAGCTTTCCCGATCGAGCACTTCAATATGTATTGAGTTTTCTGGAGAATATACGTTTTGGGTAATCGAGTATTGCTGCTCAAGTTGATAGGGCTCTCGCACGACGACTTGTATGCTCTCTTCCTCCAAGGGAAGCATGGCACCGCCTGCTGAGGTTGCGGCACCCGTACTACCTGCTGGTGCTGAAAGCCATAGACCCGAACTCTTATGCTCTTCTTCATGAAGAGCCACATCGTTTTGGACAACAGCGATTCGATATCGCGTCATCGCCGCAGGATTCGCATGGGCAAAGAGTCCTTCGTTGAGCGCGTAGTGACCCACGTGAAGACCATTGCACTCAAAATTAATTCGAGGGATACGAACAATATGAGCACGCTGATTCAACCAATCGCCAAGAAGCCCGTCAAGTTGAGTGTAAGGTGCTGCACAGAGGATTCCCATTGATGTTTTCGGAGACGAGTTGATTGCAAGTAAGCTTTGGTTTTCGGAGTTTAGCAGGGCAGCTGCTGCAAGTGCGCTACCATCACCACCAAGGGATATGACCTTTGCATCGTCAGGCAGTTGAAAGGAGCGGTCGCGTCGGTCCAAGTAATTAATATTGCACCCAAGACCTTCGAGGTGCTTTTCTAGGGACTCTAGGGCATGTTGATGAGTATCGTTTTCATGACGAAGATAGGCGCCAGGTGGGCTAAAACGCGTCACAATATAGATTTCATTTTTCACCAAACAAATATAAAAATAAAACCACTATCGCGCAAGAACACCTAAGCAGTCAAAACTGTTATCTTCTTGTGTTCTGATACGATGTTCATGAACCAAGAGTAAAATATTTAGAATGTTTTTAATAGTGTGAGCATGGTGTCGGCATCGACAAAACCTGTAATCTTCTTATCTTCTTTAAGTTGACCCTGTGCATCAAAAAAGAGAACGGTAGGTAGACCCAGCACGCGATAATGCTTTTGAAGCGCCTCAAGACCGCCGGATTCTTTTGTTGCATCAATCTTAATAGGGGTAAAACGTTTAAGCTCCTCTTTCACTCGGGTGTCAGCATACGTTAAAGTATCGAGTTCGCCACATGCGACACACCAATCCGCGTAAAAATCAACCATCACTGGCTTACCTTCAGCTTTTGCTTGCTCCAAAATCGCGTTGAAACTTTCCATGGATGCACTTTTCTCATCCAGAGTCGTCCAATCCTGATGATTGGATGTCTTGAGAGTACTCACAAGAATTAGAATGCCAAGGGTCATATTAAAAACCCCAACCCCTTTTCGGATTTTTGTAGTGATATCTGTGTATTTGAATGAGAGGTGTAGAGCGCCTACCACAAGCCCACTCAAAATAAGAACTGCTCCGATCGCGAAAGATGCATTGATATGCCCCAATGCTTTGAAAACATCCCCAAGGGAATCGACAGCAAAACTCATATAATAGACCCCTGCCACCAACATCCCAATACCAAAAATACTTTTGACACCCTCCATCCATGGCCCACTTTTGGGGAGTTTCATCACGCCCGAAGAAAATGTGCCAAGGATCAGAAAGGGAATTCCAATGCCAAGAGCGTAAAAGAACATCAGCGATGCACCGTAAATCAAGTCACCCTTTTGGCCAATCAGTACCAAAATAAAGCTCAAGACTGGGCCAGTACAGGGTGCGGCAATGATTCCAGCGACTAAACCCATTACAAAGGCACCTTTAAAACCTGCACCTCCCATTTGTGAAAATCGGGTTTGCACCGAAGTTGGTAGAGCCATTTCAAAGGCGCCAAACATTGAAGCAGCCATCACAAAGCAAAAGAGGGCAACGCCCAGAGTAATCCAACCATTCTGCAATGACGAACCTGCAACAGCCCCCATTGCCGCAAATGCGGTTCCAAGAACCGTATAGAGGAGTGCCATTCCACCAACATAGGTGGAGGCCAAAAGGAAACCTCGCGCAGGTGTCGTGTCTTTCGCTCCGAAAATTCCAAGCGTAATCGGAATTAAAGGGTAAACACAGGGAGTGAGTGCTGTGAGAAGACCAGCAAGCATCACCAAAATCAAACTGAGGCCGACATCGCCATCATTGATAGCACTTTGAACCGACTCCGTGAGGGATGTGTTTGAGCCACATCCCCATAGAAATACTCCCAGGGTCAACAAAGCAAGGTAAGTGCCCAATTTTAGGGTAGTTCGATAGTTTGCGTGTTGTCGATTTCCCATTGCTCACCTCAATCGCTCTACCTCTGCTACGAGATAGCCTATCGAAATGCAACAATCGAAGAATCTTCTTCGTGTGGTGGTATGGTACGTGGCTTGGGTCAAAGTCTTGACAGAGCTTTCGAAGAGTGTACTTTTGAGATCTGAAATTTGAATCGAGGCGATCATGAAACGTACATTTCAACCTTCACGAATTAAAAGAGCACGCAAGCATGGTTTCCGAGCGCGTATGTCGACTGCGGGTGGACGTGCAGTGATTAATCGTCGTCGCGCAAAAGGTCGCAAGAAGCTTGCGCCTACCAATTACAAAAAGTAAACCTTAATACTTTTGCATGAGGTGAATCGATCGAGGTTGTGTAACAAACACAGCCTCGTTGTCGTGTGATCTTTTCGATGTAGAGTGCGACACCCCATCTTAAAGTACCGTGTACGATTATTAATGAGTCGTTATGGATATCGATACTACTCAAAACTCAACTTTAAACGACTATTCCTATGGTAAAGAGTATCGCCTCTTAAAGCGTGGAAGTTTTCAATACCTCGCTCGTAAGGCAATGAAAGTCCACCATGAAAGGATGACGCTGCAATCGCTCCATTGCACAGGGTCTCTTGCAAAGTCAGGGTTCACGGTATCTAAAAAAGTTGGGAAGGCTCCAGTTCGTCAACTCATCAAGCGACGTTTAAGACATTTTTTTCGCCATCATAAAGAAGAAACAGATGGCTACCATTGGGTTGTGATTGTGAAGCCGGGACTGGATCAGATTCCTTATCACGATCTAGCGGAAATTCTCCAACGACTCATCGTGGAGTCTAAAAAGCGCCACACCCGACGAAAGCAAACACGTCGACGTACTTAAAGCGTTAAAAGATTGAGTTTTACTCGTGTAGTAGAAACAGAATAAAAAACAAAACTTCAGATACTTTTCAGTCAATAAGACACACCTGAGTCGATTCGGAGGGATGATAGCTTTAGCGTTATTGGTTTAGGTTCATGGATTATTTGAGCACAAATCTTAATCTTGCCAGTCTCATATGCAGCAACGAGTGCTTGGCCAGCGCGCAATCTTGGCATAAAATGGTCTATGCAAATTAAAAAACTCTTAAGTTTATATTGCCTTTCCAGCATTGGATTCTTGGGTACATCGGCCTCATGTTATCGCGGCATAGTACCAACAAAAACGAATGAAGTTGTTTTAGAAAGCTATCGCGATAAAGTTGCGCGTTACCAGTCTGAATTGGAAGCAGGAAAGGTCTTTTCAAGTGAACATCAACCTTGCGAAGTCCTCGCTGACAAAGTCCGAAACCCAATATTTTTTGAAGACAATGAGAAGAGCCAACCTGAGCTGAAGCAGAAAGACAGTGGTGGGTTCTTATCGTGTGATGATGCGTACGATCATATCAAGGGACACGTTCGCACAACGCCCAGCTGGCAAAAAGTGAGACTACTCGACAACTACGAAACATCAGAATCACGTGGCTTTTTCCAAGACGGAGAACGTTGTTTTAGTGTTATTAGCGAACCCTTGATGGTCTTTGCGAATCACCCTGGGTTTCAATGGGTTCTGGAAGTCTGCGAAGAAGGCCTCAATGGGCCTCTGAAAATCTATGGTTTTTTTAGCGTACCGTAGTGCGTTTTCAGAGCACTGTTATGGTCTTATGCCCCCCTGACATCTTCTCTAGGAATGAAATAGGAATTTCCTGGAGCTCACAATGGGCAAGGGTGAGCTTCTTTCGTCGGCCCATACTTGGGCAAAAACAAAAATTATTTCAACAATTGATAGCGTACCACATTCGGGTTCAAAAGCCTGAATGGTGAACTCGGCACCGTCGACAGGAGCTGAATCGAATGGTAGTTTCTTGAAAAGGGAGTGCTCTTTTACTTGAGTCGTTCCGCTGAGCTGAAAGAAGGTACTGGATATGGACTCCCTCATCAAAAACGAGAGCGAATCGCCAATCTCAAACGATGAACTCTTGTTTGAACTCATTGAACTTTGTGCTCTTTTAGCAGCGCCTTCATTCTCACAGGCCAAGTTAATCTTTCGTGCGAATTCACAAATGAATTATCCTGCACTAAGCGATTTACAGATCGGTGCACCGGAACCCCTAAACTCTGAGCATCACTATCGATTCAACCTTTCTGAGCTCGGCTTCGAAGAAGATGTGTTAATCGATCGAGCTCAAAATTTTATATGTGCCTTGTGTGATGGCATCGAATCCAAAACCGGAATTCGCTCATTAACGGGGTGTATCTTGATCGGAGAAATCGATCGCGATGGGGCACGTACACTTCAATGGATTGAGCGTGGTGAAAAGGGCAAGCACGATCGTGTCTTGGTCGAACGCCGATTCGATCGTAGTGAGCTCATCTACCTTGTTTTCGATACGCATCTTTCAAGAGATTTAATGCTTGCGCATGAAGCGATGGTATCTTTTCGTGAACACCAACAAGCATGGTTTAAGGCTCGACAGCAAGGAGAAAGTGACGAAGAGGACGCACGCTTACTGGCCTCCTATCACCATCAATCTCAGACCATCATGTGGGGTTGGGCTCATGAAGAGTTGGAAGATCATATCAAAATTGCGCCACCCATTTCTGGGAAACTCCCGCGTGTCTTTGAGTTACCTGAAGCGACACTTCCCCGTTTAAGTGCACTTCTTTTATGTGAAAGGCTTTGTATCGCGTACGATGCGACAATGCTCTTTTCAAGAACCCATGGCGAGGGAGAGAATCTTCTCGAAACCTTGTGGATGCTTCCGAAGCAATCAGCGTTATGCTCCACGTAGCGTAGATTGGATTCGAGCAGGGGTAGAGGCCTAGTACTATCGCCTTGCAACGTCCGCACGAGAGCGCTTTTGTATTTCAGAAAGATCAAACCACAAACTCAATACACCGCCACCATCGCTACATTGAATTTGCCGTTGCATGAGATGGACTTTTTCAAGAATAGGGCTTTGTTCTTCAAAATGAGTGAAGCGGGCTTTGCCCTCAGGGCCACAAGTTAATGTTTCAATCAAGAGTTCGGTCTCCTGTAAATCTTCGATTGGAATAGCTTTTTCGGGTGCCCGACCGAAGTCGTCATGTTTGGCAACTTCATGAGCATTGAGTACTGCCCTAGCGATTGCCAAACGTTGGGTAATTTCTGCGTCTATGAAGTCTTTTGGCAAGAGTGAAGATGCCATCAAGTAGCTGCCATAGGAGTCGCGAACCTGCCCCCAATCTTCGCTTGCCTGTGCAGCTTGAGCCGTATACCAATAGATGTTCATCCGCCCTGAATCGGTAAGAAAGTCTGTTGCAAGCATGGATCGAAAATAGTCAATAGCCGAGTCAAAGTTGTCGTTCTCAAGCTCATCCAATGCGCGCATCATCGCAATCTTAACCTCAAAACCATTTTGAGGGGTTCGCAGTGCTTCCCGCTTTTTCGCGTTGTTCCATGAGGAGTTGAAATGAACGGTAGCCATTTTGACTTGAGGAGAATCTTTCACTTCGCTTTTCAAAAGACTCGGTCTTGGATTCGGCCCAAAACCAATCAAGGTGCTGCTGATGCTTGCTTCATGATGTTGACAACTTGATGTAATAAAAAAGAGCAAGCTTAGACTCAGAAGACGACATGATAAAGATAAGGTATAAGCCATAGAATAAGGATATCAGTATCCAAATTTGCATGCAGAAATGGCAAATAACTGTATTTTATTGATACAGAAGCGATGAGAAACTTACTTTTACCCATCACAAGAAGCATTTATGCGATGACATCTAGCTCTCGCGTTGATCTCAAAGCAGGGGTTGAAAAAACACGTCTCTAAAAAGCTCCCATAGCTTCAAGTTCATTTGTTGTTTCAACAACTTCTGTTTCGAGCTTCGGCTCTGTTCCACACTTAAAGGGTGCCATAAAGGTATCTGGGCGCGCTTCCGCAGCGCGGAAACCTGTCTTCTTATCGATTCTTGCGTCACATATGCCACCAGGGCGTTTGAAGTTTTTTAGTTTTTGGTTCCGATGTGCTTCTTTCATGAAATCCATCCATATCGGCAGTGCAGTGCGCCCGCCTTGCTCTCGATAATTGAGAGGGATCTCACGCGTATCATAACCAACCCACACAATCGCAACGAGTTCCGGTGTATAGCCCGCAAACCATGTGTCAAAAGAATCGTTCGTCGTCCCGGTCTTACCAGCAACGGGTTGTCCAATCCCTGCGGCGCGCGCGGCAGTACCACGCGTCGCAACTTGAGTGAGCATGTAGTGAACAATATGGCTATCTCGTGCGTCAAGAACACGCTTAGGTGGGCGTAGCAAATCTCGGTATTGTGCTCTCAATCGCGAGGCGCGGGGTTGCCACATATCGTTTGAATCGGACGACTCCTCTAGAATATTTCCAAAGCGATCTTCAATACGTTTAATAAACTTGGCTTCGGGACGTAGGCCGCCACGTGCCCAGGTTGTGTACACATGGGCAAGTTCCCATGGGGTGACTTCACTGGATCCGATCGCGGTCCCCATCTCTTCTTTCAGGTTGGTTTCAATACCCATATAGTTTGCGAAACGAACAACACGCTTCACGCCGACCGATTCCATTGTTTTAATCGCAGGAACATTCATCGAATTCATCAACGCATCCCTTGCGGTCACTTGACCCAAGTATCCCCCAGCGTGGTTTTTAGGCTTCCAGCTTTTGCCCACATCGGTATCGCGAACCGTGATAGGGGTATCGTCAATAAGGGTCGCGGGTGTCAGACGTCTTAGCGCGACAGCAGCAGAATACACAATTGGTTTAAAGGCAGAGCCCGGTTGGCGTAATGCTTGGAATGCTCGATTGTATTCACTTTCTTCAAAAGCGTATCCACCAATCATTGCTTCAACGTAACCGTTGTGTGGGTTGAGTGCGATCAAAGCACCTTGAACTCGAGGAACTTGATCGAGTGCGAAAAGAGACACATCGCCATCTGGAATCTTCTTCGCAACTGATGAGCTATGGGCAGCTTCTTTAAGTTCTTCACGCGTACTGGCTGTTACCAAAATGATATCACCCTCATGAATAAACTTTTCTATTTTTGTTGGGCGTGTTGTCGAGAGACTCTTTTTGGGGTCGACCGGGCGTGCCCATCGTGCACCAGCGAGGGGCAAGATGCCTTCGTGCTGCCCCACTTTGATCTCTGCATATTGTTTTGAACCACCATGGACCTTTGTAACATAGGCTAAGTAGTCACGCTCTTTCTCAAAAACACCCTCTTCGCTTCGGTGACCCGAAACCCATGATTTTTCGATGTAGTCGAGAAGCTTCGTCAGATTGTTTTTATCATTCAATACCGCCACCGGTCCCGGGTAACCTTGGCGTTTATCCGTCCATCGCACGCCATTGACCAGTGCGTCTTCTGCAGCTTTTTGTCGCTCCAAGTCAAGTGTCGTATGGACTTCCAGTCCACCCTCATAAAGCGCTTTCTCACCATAGGTGTCATACAGATAACGCCGTACATGTTCTGTAAAATAAGGAGCCGTATCACGAAACGCGTCGTCCCGAGCGTGCACCGTTTGCTCAACACTTTGAGCAAGTGCTTCTTTCATTTCTTTCTCTTCGATCCAACCGTTGCGTAACATGCGTTTGAGTACAGTTGTTTGACGTTGCCGCGCGACCTTCGGGTTAATGAAAGGCGAATAGCGACTTGGCGCTTGTGGAAGACCCGCCATTAATGTCATTTCTGCAAGGTTCAGTTCACTCACATCTTTGCGAAAATAATTTTCTGCTGCAGCTTGAATACCATATGCGCCATGCCCAAGGTTTGCGTGATTCAAATAAATCCAAAGGATCTCTTCTTTACTCAAATTGCGCTCGAGCTTGGTTGCAATAATCGCTTCTTTAAGTTTTCGAGTGTAGCTTCGTTTGGTTGCCTCTTTAAAACCATAGGTGCTAACAAGAAGGGACTTGGCGACCTGTTGTGTAATCGTTGATGTACCACCAATCTTGCTCGACTTCCCAATCACTTTATAGAGAACCGCTCGAAGGATACCGACAAAGTCAATACCACGATGGTCAAAGAACTTTTTGTCCTCAGTTGCCAGAAGGGCTTGAATCAACTTGGGAGGGATTCGTTCTTTGGGTACAATTCGTCGGCGTTCCACACCAAACTCTCCAATTAAGCGACCATCGATGGAATAAACTCGAGATGCCAACTTCGGTTGGTATTCTTCGGCGTTGGTGAGTGATGGGAGATCAACATCCAGTTCGTTCCACATATACACGACAGCAGTCAGCATGATGAAGCCCGAAATTAAAGCGAGATAGATGCACCAGCGAACGAACTTAAAAATTTGTCGAAATGGGGATTTGAGGGCCATAAACCTGTGAATAGCATTAAAGAGAGTAGGACTAAAGTCCCCTTCACAAAAGTGCATCACATCGGAAATTGGGTTGGTTTATTGCATGTGAGAGATCTCGAGCATCGTTGCGATGAATATTGAGGGATCCTGAACTATGCCTTTGTTTTTTACCCTTCGAGACTCGCCATGAGGAGAACCCTGATGTTAGGTTAAAAGCCTAGGAGGATGAGGTGTCACACGAAGAGCTTTTTCAAGGGAATCTATCTGAAAAACCTTTATGGGACGTGTTTGCACAAATTCGTCGGGTTCAGGCGTCGGGCTGTCTTTGTATTGGAGAGGCAGGACGAGAAGCTCGTCTTTATCTTTCCCAAGGCAAACCTTTCCACCTCAAGTTTGAGCATTCGGAGAAACCGCTAGGGCACCTACTGCTGGAGCTGGGTTGGATCGACTCAATTGTGTTCACACAAGGTCTGCGGCGAATTGTACTCAATGAGGAGAGATCTGGAGACGTCTTTCAAGAGCTGGCTGGAATTGATGATCAGCAGCTTCAAGAGATTCTGGTACATCAATCCGAACAAAAGTTGGCCAGCTTCTGTCGCACAAAAGCTGAGACATTTCGTTTAAACGATGATGTGGTTGATTTGTCCACGGGTTATGAAGTCTATGGGACGATGAACGATCTCATATTCTTAGCTTTGCAAACATCATTTTCGTCTGTAGAACAGCAGCGCTTTGCGGAATCGTTAGAGCAAAACCCATGGATATTTACGGACAGGGTTCAATGGTCAACCTATCAGCCGGATGAAGTTCTTCAAAATCATCTAAATGGCTTCATTCAAAACCCAGAGTCCTTAAAGACCTTAAAATCGCGCGCGAATTGGGGAAGACTTGCGCTTTTTCTAAAGTATTTAGCGACAACAGATCAGCTCAAGCCACTTCATGATGATTTTGTCGAAGCCACAGAGCCTTTGTCACCTGAGAACTTTGTGAAGGTTGAAACTGAACACGATTTGTCTCTGCAACGTTCAGAGGTTCATGTCTCAAATGCGGAAGATCTCAAAAATAGAGAGCTTTCTGTTGTGAAAGACAGTGAGATTGCTCAACGCAGCCTAGCACACGGGATCGAATCGAGCGCTTTAGAAGTGAGCGAAGTTTTAGATCTCAACGCGGATCACCAGGTCGACCTCAATCCGGATCAAATAGACTCTTTTGCAAAAACAGAACTAGGGTTCGCAGTCGGTGACGATGAATCAACTGTCGCACCCTACACCAAAACGAATGCGATTGAAGAAGATGTTTTGGACATTCAGTATTGTGTTACAACCCCAAAACAAGTCCAAAAGACATGGCGTGGTGAATCCTCTATCGCAGTTGCCGCTGTGCATGCCGAAGATGTCAAAGTATTGGATGACCCAATCCCGACCTAGCTTGGCTCTAAAATCAGGTCTTGGACCTTGTTTTATTGCGCTAAAGGTCTACCGTGACCAAGCTGATCTATCCAGCTTTGCTCTAGCTTGTATTTATGGACTCCCCTATGACATCAACAACAGCCTTATCAATGGATTCCCTCGAACTGGCACAAGTTGTAGCTTCATTGGCCTCAGATAAGAAAATCGATTCCGTTTCGATATTAAACGTTGGGGATTTAAGTAGTCTTTGTGACCACTTTGTTATTGTTGCTGCAGGAAACCCGCGGCTTACGACAGCAGTTTCTCGCCATATTGAAGATGAGTTAAGAACCCGTAACATTATGCCAACCGCCGTTGAAGGTCGGGGCGGTGCATGGGTACTGATGGACTTTAGCGATGTTATTGTTCACATCTTTTTTGAAGGTGCGCGTCAATATTACGATTTAGAGGGTTTCTGGAGCGATGCACCGAGAGCAGAGCTTGATATTGAGGCTGGAGCAACGATCTTAAACGCCTTACCCAAGAAGAGTGCTGAGGACGTGGATTGAATCTGGTTTTATGCCCGGTAACTCTCCCCAAAAAAGACGAATTGGTCTTGGAAGGACTCGAATTCCTCCGAAAAGCAAAACAAGGCTATGCGAGTAAAGCTTGCTTTCTTTCCTCAAAACAGAAATGGGGCCAAGGGCTTGAACGGCAGCGCCATGAAGGGGAGTGGTTGCTCGCACAAAGTCAAGGAATGCAACGCTGGTATCTGGATGCGGAAGGTGCTCAGTATTCGAGTCTAAGCCTTCAAAAAGAGATGCAAAAGTCGTTACATCGTGGACCCATAGCGTTTTTAATTGGGGGGCCGGATGGCCATCATGAGTCTCAAAAGACCCACGCCGATAAAATACTATCCCTTTCTCGGATGACTATGCCGCATCGCATGGCATTTTTATTCATTGCGGAGCAGATTTATCGCGCATACGAGTTGGATCGTGGTGGACCATACGCTAAGTAAGGTGCATTGTGTTCACACGAGGGCATTCCTGTGATGGGGAGGTTACAATGGCCAGCAATACGCAAATGGAAATCAACGTCGGGTATCAGGGTGAGGGCGAAAACCTTTTTGCAATCGCCGATGCACAACTTAAGCGCGGTTACGATGCTTTAAAGCTAGATGACAACTTACGAACGATTTTAAGCCAACCCAAAAACGAGATTATTATTCATTTTCCTGTAAAGATGCCCTCTGGTGAAGTGAAACTTTTTAAAGGATACCGAGTGCAACACAACAATGCGCTGGGACCTTTCAAAGGTGGGATCCGTTATCACCAAGATGTTCACCTGGATGAGTTGAAAGCCCTTTCAGCATGGATGACATGGAAGAGTGCTTTGGTTGGGATCCCTTACGGCGGAGCAAAGGGTGGAATTAAGTTTAACCCAAGAGACTACTCCCAAGAAGAACTTGAAGCGATCACACGTCGTTTCACACATGCTCTCGGTTCGAATATTGGACCCGAGTGGGATATCCCTGCACCAGACATGGGTACGAATGCACAGATGATGGATTGGATGATGGACACTTATGTTCATATTCATTCATCAACAGAGCGTGAAGCCGCTCGCCGCGTTGTAACGGGTAAAAGCCTAACTTGCGGTGGTTCTCATGGTCGTGAGGCAGCGACAGGTCAAGGTGTTGTCTATTGCATTGAAGAATGGGCAGAGCGAAAACGCTTTGACCTGGATGGAGCAACGCTTGCCGTTCAGGGCTTTGGGAATGTGGGCTCGAATGTCGCACGTATTATGGCACGTAAGGGTGCAAGTGTCGTCGCAGTTGGCGACCATTCGTGTTATTTGCGCAACGATGAAGGGTTCAACCCACACAAGCTTGCAGAGTATGCACGTGAGCATCGTCAGTTGAAAGGTTATCCTGGTGGCAAAGAGATCACACGTGATGAGTTCTTTGAAGTGAACTGTGATATTATGGTTCCCGCCGCACTCGAGCTTCAGATTTTAGAGAAAGAAGCTCAAGTCCTAAAAGCAAAGGTCGTTGTGGAAGCTGCAAATGGGCCTACAAACTTGGGTGGCGAAGCCATTCTGCTGGAGCGTGGCATTGATATTATTCCGGATATTCTCGCCAACTCCGGTGGTGTGATTGTGAGTTATTATGAGTGGCTTCAAAATAAGCGCAGTGAAAGTTGGTATAAAGAGCACGTGGAAGAGAAACTTCAGCGTCGTATGAAGCGTGTCTACGATAGGGCATATCGTAGAGCGGGGGAGCTGAAGGTTGACCTGCGAACTGCATGTTATGCACTGGCACTTGAGCAGATCCGAAATGTTTATGATGCGCGTGGTGTTTGGCCATAAGGACACACATGGTGTTTTGTTGGAAGAGCGAGCATGGAAGGGCTCGCTTTTTTTATGCGTACAAGCAAGCTGTAGAAGTGAGCTCAGGCCAATCCATGCATTTTAATTGAACCTTAAACTCGAATCAGCTTTAAAATATTAACATCCTAAAAGCTTTCTCTCCAGACTACGAATATCAGCATTGAAAGAAATATCCTCTTGCCTCCGTTTCTTCGCTTTATGGAAGCCATGATGCAGAGTCGATGCGTCACGATTCATACGGTGCCCAAGATCTCGAAAGCTAAGATTCGAGTATCGATGTGCAAGATAGACGAGAATCGTGCGACATCGAACAAGTTGCTTGAGGCGCGAGCTGGAGATTAAGTCAACTTCTTGAATACCGAAGGTCTCACAAATCAGTTTTAGCACTTCGGTGAATGAAGGTTCTTTGGCCGTCCATAGGCTAGAGCCCAAGAGCTCTCTTGCGGCTTTTACATTCATACAATCAAGCATACTCAGTCTCGCCTTTGTGATGAGCGCATCGGCAAAAGAGAAGGAATTATGAGATTGGAGGGTTAAGAGTTCGAGTGCCTCAGCGTCGGTGTCCAGTCCTAAACCCTTTAGAGCATTCTCAAAATAGACCGTCATGGTTTCTTCTGAGGGTGGTCGGAGATCCAATGTAAGCGAAGCTTGAAGGCGTCTTAAAAAGCGTGGTGGTAATCCTCGTAAATGCGCTAGAGGACTCGATGTTGTTAAGAGTATCGGAAAAGAAATTTTCTCTTGCGACTCAATCAATTGTAGCAGTGCCGATGCGCTTTGCTCTTTGGCAAGCAGAAAGTCGACATCGTCAATGAAAAGAGCATCGTATTGTCGGAACCAGCGATGTTGAAAGTTTGCAAGGCCACCCGAGCGAAGCGCATCAACAAATGCTCGAACCCATTGCCTTGCATTAATCCGCACACAATTTTTTAGGCCGAGACCCTTCGCCGAAGCAAGGCATGATTCAAGAAGTTCGCTTTTCCCTGTGCCGCTCTCCCCACAAAGCAAAAGTGAAGCGGGCAAGTTCGCATGTGCTCGATCGTTGCTTTCTCCTGGGGAGCTCAAAAGTGTGACGATACGGCGAATTATTTTAATCGTACTTTCATTCCCCTCATGTTTGACCCAGTGGCTTGGTAGGAACCTACGAAAGTCAAGAGCAGGGGATTGCTTTACACCTTTCTCACCTTGCTCCGGGAGCCACGTTTCATTTTGATACGATGGTTCTCTGACCTTCGGTCTTCGTGTTTTTTGTTTTGCGGCTGTAGGTGCTTCTTGGATTGACCGTGTTTCTACGCCACTTAAACGCAAGGTTTCTCGTCGATGTTTGTCGCAATCTTGTCCTTCTTGCGTGACGACAAAGCGTAACTGGGCCCGAGTTCCTAGAGTTCTTTCAAGTTTAGAACGAATAATTGCGGCATAATGTGTTTCAACACTCTGAAGCTGAAAGCTCGACGTGCATGCCAATGTCCATACATCACCGTCGACAGCGATTGGGCGAAGTGGGGCAATGTGCCCACGATAAATAAATAGGGAGAGCTCCTGAGCCAGGTCTTTTTTGCATTGCTCGAAGAGTGTTTGAACATCGAGCTTTGCTCTTGTCAGGTTTTGGGGCATTCGTCTTGTGCTGCCTTTCTCAAGGCCGACAGCTTCGTCAAAATCGACATCGGATGTGCGTTTCGCTCGCAAATTGATCTCCCTACTGGCGTGATGTGATAACGCTCGGATCGTTGGTCTACAGAAAGATCAGTGCACGCTCAAGCAATAAATAGGGAATACTTTGTTTGCATAAATATCTAATTAATAGAGAGAATTCCGGCAAATATTCATCAGGAAAAGTAAGATTTTTCACCTGTTTTTTTGTGCCATTAAAGCGCTGCAGAATGGTCATCAGAGAGATCAAGGGGGTATTCGCTCAATGCAAGGCCTATTTTACCCATTCTCGTGGCGCTCGTAAAACTTGCATTGTTTCATCTTCAAGGGATCCTTCGGCGATCACGTGATCATCATCCCACATTGCATTGCGCGGAAGTGACATGAGGATACTTTTAGTTCTCCCACGTGTTTTCAAACCAAAATGCGTCCCGCGATCGTGGATCAAATTAAACTCGACATATCGGCCGCGACGTAAGCGTTGCCAAATTTGATGTCTGTCATTGAAAGTGGTGCTAACCCGCCGATCCAGAATTGGGCAATAAAGTCTAGGGAACGACGATGCTGCATCTTGCATAAAGCCCAAGATCTCAGATTTCGATTTCGAAGAGGACGATTCCTGAAGGCGATCAAAGAAGATGCCTCCGACACCACGTGCCTCGTCACGATGCGATAACCAAAAGTAGTCATCGCAGGTCTTTTTTGCTTTGTGATACTCCAACACACCGTGACGTTCACATAATGCTTTCAAGTGTGTATGAAAGTCGACAGAGTCTTCTTCAATGACATAGGCGGGGCTTAAATCAGCGCCACCTCCAAACCACCATTGCGATGTACCTGAAAGATCGAGAAGTTCGAAATACCGATAGTTTGCGTGCACTGTGGGGGCAAAAGGGTTTTGAGGGTGCAGTACCAAGCTGATTCCAGTGGCATAGAAATTAAGATCTTTGGGAACAGATTCCCAACCACTCAAACTCTGTGCTTCGGGTGGAAGCTTGCCCCAGACAGCCGAAACATTCACTCCTGCTCTTTCAAAGATGGTGTTGTCTCGTATTGAGGTGCTCAGGCCAACCCCGCCTGCATCACGAACCCATTCTTCATGGACAAACTTTTCTTGGCTACGCTCTTCGAGTTCCGTAAGAATTTCCTTCTGAGATTTTAAGAGGAAGGAATGAAAATCTCTTGCAAACGTAGAACCTTCCATTGTGAATCCTCTTCCAAAGACGACTTAGACTTCCAGTATTCGAACTCAAAAAAACGAAGTATTATCAAGGGTGACCTTAACGAGGGCCGCAGTCGCTACAGTCGGATCCGTACTCACACACAAGTGAGAGAGAGCCTTGGCCTCCATCATCACAGATACCATCGTTATTAAAAATGCAGTCATCGTTGCAAAGGGTATCGTCCCATGGGTCAGACCAATCGGATGCGTCGGGTATGTCTGCGCTGTCACGGATACCACAGTCAAAACAGTCACTACCAAAGTCACAAACGTTGGTTGTTGATGAAGAGCCGCCATCATCACATTCACCATCCATTGCATATTGACAGCTATCGCTACAGAGCTCGTTCGTATTTGGAGATGCATCGGAATCTGAGCGAGTGCCGCAATCGGAGCAGTCACTCCCTAGCGCACAGTAGGATGTTATCGACCCGAACCCCCCATCATCACATTCTCCGTCGAAAGCATATTCACAGGTTTCAGTACACATTGGGTTTGAGCTTGTATTCGTAGTATCCGGCTCTGTGTTACCTGTAGCTGGAATGCTTGGTATACCGCTACAATCGGAACAGTCTGTTCCAGGTGCGCAGAAGTCGTAAATTGGATCTTGCGTTCCATCGTCACAAATACCATCGTTTGAGTATAGACAGGAATCGTCACACACATCGGAGCTCGAATCCGAATCTGTGTTCGAAGTGTTATCCGACGTTACATCTGCGTTCGTACCTGTGTTTCCGTTTCCGTTTGTATTTATATTGCCAGGCGAAGTTGCTGTTGAGCCGTTGTTTGACGATTGATTTTCATCGTTACTACTCTCTGTCGTTTCGACATAGCTCTCATTGCGACAGACGTTTTCGATACATTCACAACTTTGATTTGCACAACCAAATACTGCGTCGCAATCGTCTGTGCGAACACAATTTTCACTTGTGTTAAGCTCTCGGCACTCCAGTCGCTCTGGGTCACAAACGTGACCATCAACACAGTCAAGGTCTGTAGCACATGTTGTATCTGCTCCAATACCCACCGTTACGCATTGACCAAAACGACACAGGTAAGGGCCGCTACAGTCCGAGTCTTGCGTGCAATAAGCCTCCTCCCAAAAGTCGGCAACACTTTGGGCTTGAATCGCATTGTCAGACGACCCACCATCCGAAAAACATCCACTGCTCAGAGACCCAACGCATATCAAACTAGAAAGTACAAAAAGTCTGTTCATAAGTGCTCCCATCGTGAGACTGACAACAATGGGGTAAAAAATCAAACCACTCTTAAACTTAAGTATTCGTACAGTCTGAGAAGAAATTTCGAAGAGTTTCTCTCAAGAAGGGCGGACTCTTCATCGCACTTTGGCTAAGTTAGGTAGCGTTGGCATTGCTCGAGTACTTTCGGCGCAACACGTTCTTCGATCACTTGGCGCTTGCTTGCTAAAGCAACGATTTCCGAAAACGTTAAGGTGTTGCTTCGCCAATGTCGTTTTAGCTTATCCTCCTCTGACATGTGAACCAGTCTCGCAACGGCCTCGTAAGCCATCCATAAATCGTCCACCACCGCGCCTTCAGGGTTGGCACTGTCTTGCAGATAGTCTTGTTGCTCCGCGATGTAGAGCGCGGCTGCAGCAGAGAGATGTCTTACCGATGCGGAAAAATCGCAATCGAGAGGAACTCGTCGAAGAAAATAAAACAATGCAGGCATACGCTGATAAAAAGGAACAAGATGGTCCCCGAAACGTTTTGCGAAGCGCGTTGAGTCTTGTACCCGAAGGGTAAGCAAATCTGCATAGTGGTCCAAAGCATAACGAAACATTCAAACTCCCCTGCAACAGCGTACCTATCCCAGTCTAGCCTATTCTGAAAAACCTTGATTCGAAATTTTTCTACCACTACGAAGTTCGAAATAGAGTCCGTCCAAACCCTTTTGTACACTTCGTCCACTGGTGCCAAGTTGTTCTCCCCGATTCACTGTATCGCCTTCTCGAACGAGCATCTCTTGAAGGTTACCATAAAGACTGATTCTCCGATTGGCGTGTTGCAGAACCACCAAATTCCCGAAGCCACTTTGTGCTTGAGTGAGGATTACTTTCCCAGGTGCAGTGGCATAAACTGGGCTTCCTTGAGGTGTTGTAAAAAAGTGAGTGTTTTGTGGGCCTTCGTCGCCATTTTGGTCCATGAAGCGACTCTTCGCAAAAGCTTGCGGCCCAAGAGGATGTGCAATCGTAAAGGGAAAGTGTTTTAGGGTTTCTTTCTTTTGATGCTGAAGATCCAACTCCACTTTCCTTCGCAAAGCCATTAGGTTTCGAAATTGAATCATCGAGCTGTCTTTGGATTCTTCAATCGCACTCAATGCACGCTCCTTTTCCTTAAGTTGTTCGACAAGCGCATTCTCGAGTCTCAAGAGCTTCTCGTAATCTTCGAGAGTCTCTTGGTAGCGAGCCTCGATTTTGCGGAGATTGACTTCCAACGCCTGAAGATCAAGACGCAAGGATTCGCACTGGTTCAATCGTATCTCAAAGAGTTCTTGAACACGCTTGTCGGGAAGTGGATTGGACCGTGCCTCGCTTTGAAGTGAATTTTGCACTAAAATACCAAGGTGGTTTTGATACTTTTCCAAGTTTTCCTTTAATGTCGAATCCATGTCCTTCAAATAGCTCAAGTGCCGTCGTTCAGCTTTCAACGCGATAAGAAGTTTCGATCGGGTTCGAATACTCTTTTCGAAGTCAAGATTGAGTTCCCGCCATGACAAACGCTCACTTTTTTCTTGGTTCATTCCATGACGAATGCGTTTGCGAAGTCGATTCATACGCATTTCAATTGTTTGAACTTCATCCAGAAGACGTAGTCGTTCGTCTTCTGAAAAAGGTTGTGTTGTGGACGACTCGTTAGAGGAAGCGTCGCTGTTCGCAGAGGCCCAAAGCGAAAAAAAGAACGACACGGTCCATACCCATACACAATGGACGTTCAAGAGCCGAAAAGGTCTTGGGTGTCCAAGGAGGCGGTCTACACTATACATCTGAACCCGAATCACGTTGTATCAAAGACTCTCTTAAGTAATTCATTGAACGAGGACTATTCGTCTCCGTCATTCTCAGTGAAAGTGCAATGACAAGAGACCAACACAGTCCAATTGCGGTGAGTAGGATGCATGTCGCCAAACGATGGAGATTGAAATAATCGTTGAAGGCTCTTACGCCAAAGACTGCTGGGAACAACCCTAAAGTGCCCGAAGCAACCACAGCCCAAATCGCACCCTCAAACCAGAGCTTTAAGAGATTAAGCCTTCGGTTTCTGGCACTCGCACCCTGGGAACACCAGCGCAGCAGATTGGTCATCGGCTCCCAGAAGCTGAGTATCCAGCCCTTCAAGAGAAATGGTAAGACAACCACGAGTATCATCAAAAGGAGTTTCAATACCCTATCCTCTTCACGCTCAGCACTCTTTGGGGAACTCTGTTGGGGTTGAAGCCAGGTTTCATCATTCGTATTGCAGTATTCCTTTAACCTTGAGTCAACTGTCGGAGACTCGACTTGCCCCTTTGCGCTCCACGCAACATGCCTTCTTAAGCCTGCGAGTGATGCGCCCTTGGTATCAAGGTCTTTGAAGAGCGAGCGAGCAAATTCTTCAGGAGCCTGAAGTGTCACAGTGCCCAAGCTCGAACCAATTTCTCTTTCAAGAAGCTCAATTTGGAGACGAGCATCATCCTTACTCATCGCATGAAAGAAGAGAGTGAACTCAAATTGCTGATCGTTTTCTTGCGTTTGTGCTTTGATGTAAAGACCACTACCTAAAGTGAGTCCCGTCAAGATCGCAAACGCCAGAGCTACCAGCGGCCGTCCCCAAACAATCGATGATGACATTCTGGACATAAGCTTAGACTTTCATATTCATGTTATTTTGAGTAGAGAGCTTCCATCAAAAATATAGTGGTGCGTTGGAAACCCTTCAAATCGAAGACTCCCTCGACCGCTGGCCAATAGAAGAACTTCCTCCTGGCGGAAAAGATCGAGGATTCCCATGAGAGCTTCTCGCATCGGTGCCCGCATACAATCAAAGAGATTTACAACCATAAGGGTCTGACAACCACGGCTCCAAGCCATAAGCGCAGCGCTCAGCAACTGAATATCCGAGTGAACACTTTCAATACGTCGTTCACCCAGCTCAAGCCATGCATCCATTAAAGGCTTTACTTGCTTTGGGTTTTCCAAGTGCTTGACTTTGTCTCGCGTTTGACTTTGCTTCAAATGCCAATTCAAAGTTCGATTTGTGACCCAGGGATAGGTATCGTCGATAACTTGCGACGCATCTCTTACAGCGATACCTAAACTTTGGGTCGAAAGACGAAGAGAATGAAAGAGTGCATTGCTTTCATGACGGCTAAGCCCTGAGAAGTAGTGCAAATGCGAGTGTTTAAACTCGAGTGTCTCTTCATGCAAGCAAAAGGGCATCTTGTTTTCTGAGAGCCACTGATTTGAAATCGAGAGCATCGTTGCGTTCTATACCCAACTTTTGGCTTCTTCAAAAAGACGAATCAATGCGCGCTTGCATAGCTCCAGCTCGGTGTCGATTCCTGCATCACCAGAAAGCAATACGAGCGTCTCCAAGGAGCAAGCAGGTTTATCACCTTTGATTCGAAACCAGGTGCGTGCCAAGAGACCGTCACGACTCGATTGGGTTTCAAAGTGGCTCAAAATAGAATCGAACCCGATAGAAAGACGTTTCAAATGAATATTCGCGGACTCGAGAAGCACTTGTAGTTCTCGTCTTTGGCTTGGACGCCGTGATTCGTGGTTGATCGTCCATCCTAACAAATCGCTCGTAAGTTTTCGATAGGTCGTATTGATCTCTTGGTGCAGTTCGTATGCGTCAACAAAGTTGGGGTCTTGCTCGGCGAGCCGAAGCACACGCCAAAGAGCATGAGCGTGATTCATAATCTGATTGGTAATAAGGGCATCAGGAGAGCTGGAAGGGATGATCGATCGATTGAGATTTCCAAAGAGTGTGGGTACTTGAGATGTGTAAGTCATGTGATCCTCGGATCACCAGTGTGCCAAAATTCAATAGCGATCGAAAGTTTTTACCCGCAACACGTCCCGGTGTCGCACATCTTTTTAAGCTGAAAACATTGAGCTAACTTTTCGCCGATTCAGCACTACGAATGCAAATAGGATTATCAATGGTGAAGCCACAGGGTTAAAGTTTGAGCACACCACGGAGGTATCGCGGGTTTCCTCGTTGTCTTCGTCGGTAGCCACAAGTGTTGTGCTGGGATCTGCAAGTTGTCTCGGATCGTTTTCGAGTTCTCCCCACTCTTCTTCGATCGTATTCACCCCTATAGGATCGCCTTCAAGCTCGTCCTGAAACTCTTCGCCACTCCCTTCGCTGTCTTCCGATCCAACACCACCATTCTCTTCATTGTCCTCCTCGCCTGGCTCAAGGGATTTAAGCTTTGAGTCCAAATGGGAAAAAGGTTTTTGAATCGCGAGCTGCTCCCCTGCAGGATCTGTCGGACCATCAGAAAGAGCGTGGAGATGTATTCCAACTTGAGCAAGGTCTAGCGTTGTTCCATCGATAGTATCACCGTATTCACTCCCACATCCACTCAAACCGAAGAGGAAGAGTTGCGCCACGAGAAGATTAAAAAGGATACATGCGTAAGTTTTAAGAAAAGCAGTCATGATACGCTCCATGATGATAATACCATCAACGCAGTGAAAGTATAGCCTCGCAAAGCTCCCGGCTTTATTTCTGCCCCGATCGCTTGCGTCTTGAACTCAGTCGCAGAAATAGCACCGCGAAGAGACCCCAGCTAGAGTAAGAACGACTTTGAGCGCAACCACCAAGTGAATTCAAGTGTTGGCTTAAAGACTCATTATGCTGCACCAACGCCCTTTCAATCTCATCACGACGATCCTTGGTGACTTGAAGAACACCCTCCTCGTTCACCTCGCTCTCGCGAATCAAAAGTGGCATTGCGGTGTTAAAGTCAGGCCATTCTTCGTCTCCAACACCCAATAGAACCCCACCTTGAGGAAGGATTGCTCGCCAAGACGCTTCGGATTGGGTCACACCATCATTACACACGATCGTTTTTTCACACTGGGACGTTGCGAAGGTCGTGTTACTCAGTACTCCATCGACGAATATCCAAGAAGTGTCCGAGGTAGGTTCATCGCTTGGCTCGACATTGACACCACGTGAACTCCATTTTTGTAGACGGAATCCGTTGTTAAGTGAGTTGGTGAACTCTGCAATGGGATCCATAATGACTCTTTCAATTTCGTCCAAAAGTGCGAGAAGTTTACTCTCATCAACACTCGAAGAAGACAGAAAGGCGTTGAGACTCGAAAAATCAGGCGTAAATGCTTCTCGTAGTGCAAGCTCAAAATCGTTCACGTCCAATTCAGTGCTTAGAATCTCCCAAAACGCCTCTGGTGAAAGCGACGCGACATCGCCTCTCAGCGTTGCCAAAACTTGCGCGAGTTGATCACGATTCAATCTGGCTTGAAAGTCCACTACAGACTCTGGTGATTCATCAATCCATACACGACGATTGTCTTCTGCAAAGATAGTGTTTTTCAATGTGTTGTACGATGGGATCGGATTGTACCAATCAAGATGTGCCAAGTTCGGCTCCGCAATAACGGAGTTCGTTGTAAGAGGGCCCATTCCACTACTGCTCAATGTCACAAACTCAATCTGTGTTTGGTTATCAATATTTTCAGGTGCGCTCATCGGGAGTGTGAACATCCCTTGTCGCATCGATATGTCTTGACGATACGTAATTGAAGGTAGAGTTCGAAATTCTTGATTCGTATTTTCCGCGTGTAAAATGATAAGAGATTTTGGTGTTTCCTGACTCTTCGAGCGGGCATAAAGTTCTTGTAAAAGAAGCTTATTCCCATTTGAAAGTGCAGCTAGATCTTCGGTGACACTTGCATTATTGAGTAGTGCTTCAAACTCGACTACCGATTGAATCCCACTCAAGTCGATGCGCACAAGCCTATGACTCAAAAGCGATGGTCCGGAATAATTTGCTTGAGCAATACCACTATTCCCTTGATTCTCATCATCCTCGTCGCCGGTCGTGTCGGAATCATCGATTAAAATACTCCCGGCTTGGGCGTTACGGCATTCTCCCTCAACAGAAGTCACGAGCTCAAAGTTTATCGTTGGGGTTCCGTGCGCTCTAGCGTTAATGAAGCCTGAGCTCACTTGAACATCACGAAGCTCACCGAGAAAGGCGAACCATTGAAAGCTATGGAAACTCTCTTCTGTCGCAACACTTAAAACAACCTGCGAAAGACCATTGTCATCGACCTTCAGACTGGCGTGCGCATTGGACAGGACAGGAGCTTCTTCATCCGCAACAAGGAGGCCAAAAGCGGAAATCGGCCATGACAACAGAATGCAGAAAAGGAGCCCACATAAACCAATTCGTTTTGCAGGTTGAAGACAAAAATTGGGCGAACTCATTGTGACTCCTTAAGCCATCGCATCACCATTCGAAAATGGTTTCAACTTGAATTGACTAACCTTTTTCAAGCTACAAAAAACCTTCGCCAAATTCAAAAAAACGCGAGGTTGATTATCCCTCGCGTTTCGTCGCTATCGTTCTTTTGTGCTTTTAACGGTGCTCTACTCTGTCAGGGTTCTGCGTTGACGAGTGAGCACAAGACATAAGGCAAGCAACCCAAAAGAAAGCTTGCCCTCATGATTGGAACAACCCGAGCTATGATTGGTAACAAATTGCTCATTTTGCTCTTCAAGACGATCTTCAATCTCTTCATGGTTATCCTCGACAGGAACGCTTGCGCCCGAGGCGTCAAATTGACTGACGCTCGCATTAAAAGGCATGCTTTCATCGGCTTCCGGAAAGCCGCCTCCACTCCAAGGCTGACCGATGCCGCGAACGAGGCCTCCTTGAGGGAGCTCGATACGCCAGGGTGCCTCTTCGTAGTAAACGTCTTCACGACATTCCACAATTATATCTGCGCGATGGATATTGTCGTAATCGCCAAGTTCAGTGGTCTCCGCAAACATCGGATCAAGTGTCATTTCATCAGCAGAAAGTGTTGTAAAAAGCCGCGTCATGTAGGGTTGTGAGCGAACCAATGCATCCATTTCTTCTAGCGGAACAATCACGCGCTCGGTGAGTTCAGTAAAGAGAACATCGACATCGATGGTTTCACCCTCAAAGCTTGTCTCTTGATCGCCAGCTCTGAACATCTCCATTACTTCACTGGACGCACCCGCTGCTTCAAGGGCAAAGCCAAGCTCTTGTCCGTTGTATTGGGCTGCAAGGGTTTGAATTAGTCCATTCAACGACCAGCCATTGCCTTCATCGTAGGAATTGCGGTAGTTGTCCAACTCCAAGCGATCGTTGGGACTGGAAATAAAACCTTCAAGTTCACTGTTGGGTTTTGCATATTCGGTCACAAAGCCTTGTCCACCCGCCTCGTCTGCGGCTTGATTCACCACGTCCAAATAGTTTTGACCGCCGTCGAGCCAGTTAATACGTGCCTCATTTAATTCCAAACTCCTATAATTCGTAGGAACACTTCGTGAGTTTGTTGAGAAGAAACTCATGACACCCATGTTGTCTGCAGTGGCCACTGCGGTTAGACGAATTGGGATGCTCGGGCAGGGTTGTTCTAAGCTTAAATGAAGAGGTTGAATTGCACCGGCAGGTTGATTTTTTGAGAGTCGTACGGCAACTAGGTTCATGTCATCGTTAAGGTAAGGCCGAATTAGCGCCGCTTGATCATCGTCAACGTCATACTCATTATCATTGAGCCAATCGACTGCGACTTCAGCGCGATCTGGTAGAAGTGGATTGACTTCGATGATGACAAAATCGTAAGGGCCAACTGAACCCTCATCGAGAATCGTAACGTCATTCGCTTGAGTGACAACACCACCATCTACGCCGTCTTCCATCACTGTAGCGCTTTCAGCGGTCGCGAAATCATCCCAGTCCGGTTCTTTGCACGTTCCCTCTTGTTGATAATCGAGTATGAATTGTGGTGAAGTTGCGGCAACGAGGCGATCCATTCCAAGTTGTGACGAGACACCAATCTCGGGAATGCCTTCAATGGGTAGCAGCCATGAAAATTCCTCAGCAGGCCCGGTGTATTGGATCCCAACAATAATATCGTATTGCTGCGCTTCCTCATCCGAAACAAAAATGATTTGCTCACCTTGCTGGACAACCGGCTGTGCTTGGCTACAGAAAAAACCACCACAAGCCTCGGCTTTTTGCGCATAAAATGACGACAATGCAAATGCGATCGTCGTCAAGGACACGAGACCCTTTCTTGATTTTAAAAAGAACATTAAAGACTCCTTTAAGTGTTTGGAAAGTGTGCCAGTGACGTTAGGGTCTCGCAAATATTTTTCGAAGGTGTGATAAGGGTGTGATGCATGCCTACCTTTAACTACAGTATGTAAAATTATTTATTGGTGGCATTGTTCCGAATATGCTCATCTCAAAGATGAGGGACGTTATGAAGCAAATTCAAAAATCGCATTGTATTTATCTTGTATCAATCCTCGTGGGGTTCACTTCGGCAACGCTAAGCGCCTTTTGTGGATTTTACGTGGCGAAAGCGGATACCGACCTTTTTAACAACGCTTCTAAGGTGGTTCTTGTACGTGATGGCGATAAAACCGTTTTGACGATGGCGAACGATTATGAAGGTGAAGCCAAAGACTTTGCCATGGTCATTCCAGTACCGACAAAAATCGAGCGGGGACAAATCCATGTGGGGAACAATGCAGCAATCGATCGCATCGATGCATTTACAGCACCTCGTCTCGTCGAGTACTTCGATCGCGACCCATGCGAGCCACCGATGATGATGGAGGCGATGGCGGATGGTGCGATGATGCGAAGAGGTGCAGCAAAGTCTATTGCCTCATCAAAGAAACAAAGTGCAAAAAGCCTTGGTGTCACCATCGAGGCTGAATATACGGTCGGTGAGTACGATATTGCAATTCTTTCGGCGAAGCAAAGTGGTGGTCTTTTCACGTATTTGAATCAAGAAGGGTATAAAGTCCCGGCAGGGGCAGAGCGCGTCCTCGGCTCCTATATCAAACAGAAAATGCGATTCTTTATCGCGAAAGTGAATCTAAAAGAAAAAGCAAAGTTAGGTAACTCATACCTTAGACCTCTTCAAGTTGCTTACGAGCACCCTCGCTTCATGCTGCCAATTCGCCTGGGCACATTGAATGCGAAGGGCTCACAAGATCTCTTTGTATTCACAATCACGAAACAAGGACGTGTTGAAACCACAAACTACCCCACGGTCAAAATCGCTTCCGGTGATGAAATCCCGGTTTATGTGAAAGATGAGTTTAAACCCTTTTACAAAGACATGTTCTCCACTGCAGTGAAACGCGATGGAATGAAGTCTGTCTTTTTGGAGTACGCATGGGACTTGGGTTGGTGTGACCCCTGCGCGGCAGACCCTCTCAATGCGAAAGAGCTTAAAGAGCTTGGTGTGTTCTGGCAAACTTCAGCGAGCAATGGGAGACGTCTCGGTCGTATGCCGGGTGTTGCACAAAGTGCATACGTGACCCGTCTTCACCTTCGCTATGATGCAGAGCACTTCCCGGAAGATTTGATGTTTCAAGAAACGAAAAACCGTCAAAATTTTCAAGGGCGCTATGTTTTGAGACACCCCTTTAAAGGTGCAACCTGTGAACTTGCCGAAAACTACTATCGGAATCTAGAAACAAGCCAAGAGAAGCGCGCACAAAACCTCGCAAACTTGACGGGTTGGGACATCAATACAATTCGCTCAAAAATGTACCGGCCTTCGAAAGATCGTAAACTTGATGCGACTCCATTTTGGAACCGATTGTGGGGGGACGACGATAAAGACTCGGGTCGTGTTCCCGTCCAACGACCACAAACACAAGTTGCACCAAAACCTGTACCACCACGACCGGAGCCAGAACCAAGACCCATCAAAGCGGAACGTCCATGGTGGAAATTCTGGGGCAGCTAAAAAATAGGAGTGTTTTCGCTTGGGAGAAAAGTTATTGTGAAGCTTGTGTTGGATCAACCATCTGAACCCCGCGCTACTATGCCTTCAGGGTTTGCAATCGAGAACAGACTTCAAAGTTCAACTGCAAACTCAAAAGAGTTTTGGTCTCGATTTTCGATAGACCCGCGACTTTTTCAAATCACTGCGCTCTCAGGAATTCTTCTCTTCTCAGTTTTGGGTTTGGGGCGCGAGCCCAATATTCAAATTCTGTGTGCGCTCTTGATTGCGCCACAAGTCGTTCAATGGAGCGCATCGAAGTTTATTGGGTTTCCATACGATACTCGCTCAGCCATGATTTCTTCTTTGAGTTTGGTCTTACTTTTGAGAACCACCACGCTTTGGGTTGCCGTGGTGGTCGCGACACTCACGATTGGTTCAAAATTTATAGTGCGCTTTCGGGGGACACATATCTTCAATCCAACGGCCTTTGGTCTTGGACTTGCATTGTTGTGTTTACCCGATGCGTGGCTTTCTCCAGGTTTGTGGGGGCAAGCGACTTTTGCCTTAACCTTTATTGTGATGGGAGGACTGTGGGTTGTACACCGTGCCTCTTCGTTTCAAACCAGTTTCATTTTTCTTGCTTCTTATGCGCTCTTGGTTTTTGGGCGTGCGTTTTGGCTCGACGATCCCATTGCGATTCCCTTGAAACAATACACCCATGGTGCTGTTTTAATATTTGCCTTCTTTATGATTTCGGACCCACGCACAACGCCGCAAACGCTTTTGGGTCGAGCGTGTTTTGCGATGCTATGCGCTCTATCCACCTATTGGATGACCTTTGAACTCTATTGGCAAAATGGACTCGTATGGTCGGTATTGCTCGCCAATATAGGCTTCGCGCTATCAAGATGTATTAACACCCAAAGTCAAATGAGTAATCCACGTGACCCTGACCTTCATGCACAGGGGCTGCGCTAAGACTTTCAGATCTCTTTTGTGCAGGACGCTTCAAATGCTCAAGTGTCACAACTTTAGGGGCATGTGTACCCTCAAAACGAACCATCGCTGCTTGCCGACGCCCCAGGTCTCGAAATCCAACAATAACTCCGAGACCAAAGCGTGCATGAGAAACTTTTTGGCCTTCGCTAAAGTTCAAGCGCTTTTCTGAAGTATGATTTTGTCGATCTCGCTTGGAAGTGTGAGCTCTTCTTTCGTGCTCGGGACGTTGATCGTAGGCATCAAAAGAGTCGTTTGACAAAGCGTTTGATACTCTTTTTGCCCGAGTCGAAGAAGGTTTTCGTGCTCGTGAATACGTGTCGTTCAATCCACTTCGCGTCGAGCTTAGACTTTCCAGATGACCACCGGGGATTTCACGAAGAAAGCGCGAAGGTCGCAACTGCCGAATCTGACCCTGATGTAGTCGCCGTTCGGCAAAACTCATTTTCAGGGTTTCTTTCGCACGCGTCATGGCAACATACATTAAACGTCGCTCTTCTTCTAAAATGTCGTACTCACCACGCTGCTCAGCTTCTACAGCTTGATGCGTAGGGAAGCTATGTTCTTCAAGACCGATGATAAATACATGTTTAAACTCTAAACCTTTGGCCGCATGGATCGTCATCAGTGCGACCTGACCCATTTGCTGTCGCTCATCCGAACTCGACTCCAGACTCACGCGTTCAAGAAAACCTTCGAGCGTCACATCTTCTTTAAATCGCTCCATATCTTCTGTGTAAGCATGTGCGGCGGACACAAGAGCATGAATATTTTCGATTCTTGAGAGCCCATCTTGTTCACGTGCGAGTTTTTCGAAAAGATCGAGTTCCTCTGCCGAGGCACGAATCGTATCGGCCAGTGTCATCGGAGTGCGCGGAATGAGTGAGGCTTTTGGGTTGGGTTTGATCTGCGACTTCAGCTCCGTATAGCGATGCGCAAAATGAAGACACTTCTTGATAGCAGCCTTGCCAAGACCCGCCATCGATAAACATTCTGGGTTTGAAAAATGATCGATGAAGCTAAGCTCTTCTGTGCTCGAGCGATGAAAGGCCTCGATTTTCCCGAGCGACACTTTACCAAGCCCAATCTTTAGATTCTCAATCCATCGTTGAATATCAATCACAGAGCTTGGGTTCACAATGGCCTTCAATGTACTTAAAACATCTTTAATCTCTTTGCGTTCAAAGAAGCGTACGCCGCCGATGATCTTATACTCGATTGATGAGCGTGATAAAGCATCTTCGAGGGCTCGAGACATTGCATTTTTACGATAAAGCACCGCGATCTCGTCAGCGTTCTCACCATCGTGAATCAACTTATGAATTGCATGCGCACATTTTCGAGCTTCGCTTCGATCGTCGCTATAACGAATGATCATCGGCATCGGCCCAATATCACGCTCGCTAAAAAGAGTCTTACCTAGTCGATTCCGATTGCGCGCAATCAAAGCATTCGATGCATCTAAAATCTTGGCGTGCGAACGGTAATTGTGCTCGAGCTTGATCACCTCAACATTTTCAAACTCGTGAATAAAGTTTGCCATCGTATCGGGGGCTGCACCTCGCCACCCATAAATTGCCTGATCGTCATCACCAACGACCGCGATTGTTTCGCAATTTCTGGCGATAGCGCGTAGAAGTTCCAACTGCACGGGGGAGGTATCCTGGTACTCATCGACCACAATATGTTTGACTTGAAGACTTGGGTGTTCTGGTTTTGCTTCAATCGCTCGAATTGCCCGAATTAAAAGATGACCGAAGTCAACGAGGTTGTTGCGTTCTAAAATGTTCACATAACGAAGATAGATTTCAAATGAGCGAGCCTTGGTATCGGGGAATCCTTTTTCGAGAACTCCATCGGGCCATAGCCCTTCATTCTGCCATGCATCGATGTCGCTCCGTAGAACAGAATACGTGAGAGGCGCTTCATTTTCGTTCTGGGATTCGCGAATCAAAGCTTTTAACATTCGTGCACGATCGCTTTCATCGACGATCGTAAAATTCGGCCGTGCAGAGACGCGTCTCAACCAGTATGCTGCTCGCCCATGAAAGGTTCCAATGTGAAGGTGATCAATCGACAGTGTTGTCGTTGTCTCGAGACGATCTTTCATCTCGTTCGCGGCTTTATGGGTAAAGGTCAGAGCGCAAATCTGCCAAGGCTTCACGCCCTCGCGAAGAAGATAGGCAAGGCGCGCAATCATTGTTCGTGTTTTGCCTGTCCCTGCACCTGCAAGAACTGCCAGCGGAGTCTCCAAATGGACTGCTGCTCGCTTTTGCTCAGGATTTAGACCTTCGAGAGACATAAGGAGAGGCTAGAACAAATGTTCAGTGTTGACCAGAACTCTTGCGAGAGATTCTTCGATTGGTGGTGGCCTCACTCAGGTGCTAGACCTAATTTAAGATGAACTTACACAAAACGTTTTGGATCTTTTTGGCGACACTGGGACTCTTCACGCACTGTCAGTGCGATGACGATAGCCTTGGTGAAATTCTTCCGGCATGGTCTGTCAACCCGAGCGAACTTGATCTTGGTGAAATCCCAATCACTGTCGATACTGAACTTCAGCTCGAGGTATGTTCTGAAAGCAGTGCAGATGTTCGCGTGAATGGTATACGACTTTTAAGCGCGCGGCTGAACGACGCAGAAGATGATCTTCAAGTTCATATTCCACACCCTTGGGCGCAGGCAGGCGAAGTTGATGACACAAACACTGGAGATGAGCGCTCAACACCTTTTCGACTTTCAGGTCAGGATTGTGAACTCATTCCAGTTTTGATTCGCCCACAAGTTGAAGGTGCCTTGCAAATCGAACTTGCTCTGAGTGCAGCGGAGTACACACGCCCAAGTGCAGACTTGAATGTGGTGATTCGTGCAAGTGCGGTCAATCTGGGGTTACCCGATATCGAAGTCGCACCTTCTTCAATTGTTTTCGAAGCCGTGGGTCGTGGGCAAAGCCCCAGACAAAGTGTAACAATCGCGAATGTTGGATCTCGAGAACTCCACTTGGACGCAACGGTTTGGCTTTCTGATGAGAGCGAAGATCGACCTTACGAAATCACGCGTGACGTTCGAGGGCGAACCTTAGCACCTGGTGAATCCACTCTATTGGAGGTCGTATTGTTGTCTGAGCGGGTTCGCGATGAGATGCTGGAGCTTGACCCTTTTCTCGAGAGAACTCTTGTTGTTGTATCCAACGACCCCGATGAAAGTGAATTCGAGATTCCGCTTTCTGCATCATGGGTCGAGTGCCCGACTCCCGTGATCGAGCTTGACTCCGACTTGTCCACTGTGTTTCCGGGTGGGCGTGTTCGACTCAACGGCCTGTCCTCCATCGCACTTGAAGGCAGTGCAGGTGTCGCATCGTACAACTGGGCTGTTCCGAACGCGCCAATTGGTTTCACGGGGATTCTTGAAAATCCCGAAACTGGCGTTGTTGAGTTTGAAGTACCCAGTGCCGGTTTCTACGAGGTTGAGCTCAGTCTTGTCGATCAAGAAGGTCGTAGCTCGTGCGCACCTGCGCGTCTTGAGTTTCAAATCCAATCGAATGATGCGCTGCAAATTCAACTTCTTTGGGAGCATGCCTCCGCAGATTTGGATCTGCATCTTGTCCGCTCAGGAGGTGAACTCTTCAATTCAAATGATGACCTCTATTTCAACAATCGAAATCCAAATTGGAATAGCCAGGACCCCAGTGCAAACCCTCGCTTGGACCGTGATGATGATTCGGGCTATGGCCCCGAGAACGCTGCGATTGAAGCACCTCGACCCGGCGACCGCTATGAAATCTATGTTCATTATTGGCGTACGCAAAGTATTATCGACGAGGCCGTTACTACACCTGAGCTCAATGCAACTTTAAACCTGTATTTACGTGGTGAGATCGCTGCTCAGTTTCAGCACTTCTTTGAAGAGGATGAGACCCTTTGGTATGTCGGCGATTTTATTTGGCCCGAGGATGAAGACGGTGCCATCGAAATCGTCGAAGAGGGTGAGCTCACGTCTTTTGTCAGGCCTTTTGGGTGAGCGTCCGATCCTAAAGAAAAAAAGATCTCGAAGTCATAAGCGGGTTTAAAAGAATCAAGAGTGGATGTATCAATGATGTATAAATGCAGTCGTGTATTTTTAGTCGCAGATCAAAACGCGAAGCGTTGTTGCCTGCCAGTGATGTGTTCACTGATCTATACGGTCTTTGTTCTTGCTCTTGGGTGTGCGGATACAACTTTTCGCTTTATCGAGTGTGATGAGCGAGGCATAGGTTGTCTTCCTGACGAAATTTGCTCCGATGCTCAATGTGTTTTGAAAACACGATGTGAAAGCGATCGAGACTGTGAGCTTGCAGCGGAGCGATGTGTTACGAATATTGGTGCGTGCGTTGTCCGGGAGGGATTTGATACCGTATGTCTTTCCGATGGCGACTGTGAACTCAATGAATCTTGTATTCTCGGTGATTGTATTTCATTGGACGACACGTTGGAATGCAGCGGACCGGGGTCTTGCCCTTTCAATTCCCGGTGTTCACCCGTGCATTTTCAGTGCATTCCAGAAGCGAGCTGCCTTTTGTCTGAAGACTACCCAGAGCTCGCTTGTTGGGGCGATGAAGAATGCGATGAAGCCTTGGAACGTTGCATCTTGCCGTGTCAAAATGAGTGTACTTTTTTGAATGAAGCGGAAGACTGTGGGCCTTTACAAGTGTGTGATGCAAGTTGTCGCTGTGTTGAGTGTCGCGATAACCAAGACTGTGGTCAAGGTTTGACATGCAATACAAGGCGTGGAGAGTGCGTTGCTTCTCGACTCTGTTTTGCAGATATCGACTGCGATGAGGGGTTTGAATGCGATACACGCCTGGGGCTTTGTCGCTTGCCTCCGAGTCTTTGTACCAATAATGATCAATGCGATTTGGGTGAGTTTTGTAATGCGAGTGGCCTTTGCGAAAGCATTGAATCGTCTTGCTTGCCCGATCGCTTCGAAGAATCCGACACTCTGGATTCCGCCACAACAATTCCTTTTGAAGCCAATATGAGTATCGCGCATGAGAATTTGACCTTGTGTACAAATGACCCGGACCTCTTCAAAATTGCACTCTCACCGGGCCAGTCTTTTCGAGTCACTGTGAGTCCCGATGCTCTTGATCCAAACAGCACTCTCAAGGATTGGAGTGGTGCTTTACGTTTGTTGCGTGAAATCGACGGTCGTCTTCTTGCCCAGGAACTTCTTCCACCTTTGGGGCTCGGTCGACTTGAATACCAGGCAGACACGAATGACACGATTGGCATCCAACTTTCGCTTGCCGAAGGTCAGGCCGCTTATGGAATAGGGATCGAGTTTTTTGAAACACCTTTGTGCGAAAACACGGCAACGATTGTCCGTTCGGCACCCGCAAATGAAAGCGTATCGATTACACTTGAAAACGCACCGCTTCTTGAGCGTAGTGAATTGGGCCTCACCCATGAACTTCAACTTTGTGGTCTTGATGTTGATACATTTCGTGTTGACCTTGCGGATGCAGAACGTTTATTGATTCGAAGCACGGGGCAGAGTTCGGGTCTCGACACCGATATCGAGGTCTATGAACTCGCTCCTCTTGAAGCGGATGGAACTTTTAATCTCTCACAAGCTCCGCGATTAATCACATCGAGTCAGGAACGTTCTTTTCGAGAAAGCGCTTTCGTGACAAGCCGTACAAGCAACCATCTCTTTGTCCGCATTGCATCGCGCTCTATGAATGGTGGTACCTACGCGCTCAACCTTGATGTGAGTGAAGATTTGAGCTGTAGTCCGGATGGCGATGAGCCCAACGATTCACTTGCCAACGCGCGCGTACTCGCTTTAACCACTGCTGAGACAATTACCAATTCTCTTTGCGCCGACGACCAAGATCTTTACACTTTCTTTCTTGAAGCGTTTGAACGTATCAACATTGAAATTCGCTTTGAACGTTTAAACCTGTCGCCGAATATCATGCTCATGAACGACCGTCAGGAAGAAGTGGGTGCCTTCGCTTTTGAATACGATGAACTCGACGCTTATGGGATGCTCCGATTCCAGCCCACGACACGTGGCAACTACTCTCTCTACCTTAGTAACAACACAGAGTATGGTGCGAACTATGAAGCCGCGCTCGACAAAAGCATTGCAAGTCCATGTAGCGATGATGAGTTCGAACCCAACGACCGTATCGAAGACGCCATCGAATACATCGCCGACGTCGATGGTGAGCTCCATGCCAATTTGTGTGCTTTTGACCGAGACAACTTCAAGCTTGAAATGAATCGAGGCGATATCGCAGAGATTGTTGCACGCTTTTTTCATAGTGAAGGTGATCTGGATATGCGGCTGATCCATCCCGATGGAGTGTCTGTCATTGAAAGGGCACAGAGTTCAACGAACAACGAAGGCCTTGTCGTTGAGGCGCCTGTCGATGGGCTTTACACCCTTGAACTCTATGCGACGACCCCCAACGAACCTTTACCCTACACGTTGGAAATCACTTCTGCCGGTCGTTAAGCGAGAGGTTAACATGACCATGAGAGTTGATACATGTTGCGAAATGTCCCATCAACTTCGACACCGAATACATCGGTGATGATTCGGTGATGTTTCATACTCGAGTATTAAGCGTTAAGAGCAATGAAAGCTATGACTGAGCCTTAAGTGCGGATGTGGCCGCTTCCGTAAATGAAATATTTATTGGTGACCAACTCTTGCAAACCCAGTGGCCCACGGTGATGGAGCTTATCGGTGCTGATGGCAAGCTCTGCGCCCAAGCCGAGCTGACCTCCGTCGGTAAAACGAGTTGAAGCGTTGTGATAGAGTGCTGCAGCGTCAACGTTTTGCATAAAGTGATTTGCAGACGATGGGTTCTCCGTCACGATCATGGCGGAGTGTCCGCCAGAGTGTTGATTGATTAGCGTGATAGCGGCATCCATCGTTGGCAGAACATCGATAACAATCTTTCGGCTCAAGAATTCTTCCGACCAAATATCGTCCTGCCAATCCTCTTGATGATTCAAAAGCGTAGAAAACATTTTATGTTTCAAGATTTCAAGCGAATCACTTTTCATTCGCAGATTTGGGCCCAGCACAATCTCAATATTTGTTTCGATGAGGTTCTCAAACAATCGACGTATCAGTTTCTGCAGATCGATGTTGTCTTCATTCACTATGACTTTGTCGATTGCATTGCATGCTGAAATCTTATGTGTTTTTCCATTAAGAATAAGGCGGGTTGCCATCTCGACATCCGCATCGTGATGGCAATAGGCAAAGTTATTGCCTCGGCCAGACACGAGCACCGCACAGCTTGCGTGTTTCTTAACGAAGTCAATTAGTGTTTCTCCACCACGGGGTACCACAAGATCGATTTCTTTGTGTGCATTGATCAAATACGCCTGAGTTTCCTCACGCTTGAGTTCTAGCGCTCGAACCCAATCTGTGCTGCACCCACACGATTCGAGAGCTTGGTGCCAACACTCAACCAATATTCGATTGCTGTACCTTGCTTCTTTTCCGCCCTTGAGCACAATCGCACTGCCTGCTTTGAAAGCAAGGCTGGCGGCTTCAACGCTCACGTCAGGGCGCGACTCATAAATGATTAGGATACGTCCGAAAGGAGCACTTCGATTCTCGATGCGTAGGCCGTCTTCCCTTTCAGCATGGTAGAGCAGTCGACCAACAGGATCGTCCTTTTCACGCACCTTTCTTAGCGAAGAACACATTGCGTTGATATCTTTGTTGTTGAGTTCAAGACGTTGGCGTAGTGCTTCATCAACGTGTCGAGGCGAAGCATCGAAGAGTTCAACATCTTTACGATTCGCATCCAAAACCTTTTGTGCATGCGCTTGAAGGATTTCTTCCATTGCTTGCAAAACGCTATTCTTTAGTGGTGTCGTTAACATGGGTATGCTCCTGAGCTCGAAGCGTCATTTTTAGAATTCATTTTCTGAGCCTTTCCGAAGTTCAACGTTGCGTTGGTAGGCTGCGTTCAGCGCACTTGTAAAGCAGTTTTGGAGATTCGCATCGTCCATAATTTGATAGGCCTCGCGTGTGCTACCGCCTTTTGATGCAACGCGATCTTTCCAAGTCTCAATACCGGTGTTCGCTTTTTGAAAGAGCTCAAGTGAACCGAGAAAGGTTTGTGCTAACATCTCCGATGCTTCTTGATGTTCAAAGCCCAAAGTCTTTGCTGCATGCGCCATCGCATCAATAAAGTAGTAACAATAGCCCGGGCCGCTTCCGATGAGTGCGGTAAAGCGATCGAGCGCATCATCGGAATCCAAACGCACAAGCTGACCCATTGTTTGTAAACACACCTCGATACGCTTGAGTTCATGCGCGTTTAAGTTTAGGGGGTACCAGGCGCAGGTGCCCCTTCCGTAGCGTACCGGCAAATTGGGCATGATTCGAACTCGTTTATGAATACCGGAATTTTGTTCGAGGGCATCCATCGTAATCCCAGCCATCATCGAGATTAAAAGAGGTCTCTTTTGCTCGCTCACATTTGCGAGGGCGTTCTTAATACCAAAGAGCAGTTCAGCGCTCGCCAGAGGTTTTATTCCCAGAAGAATAGCGTCGTAGTTGTCGAGTTGTGTGGGTACCTTGGAATACGAGTTTCGGACACCAAGGCTTTCAAAGATTTTTCGCTTCTCGGTGTTGCGATCGACAATATCAAATAGGGTGTCATCCGCTTTGCTTCCAACAAGCATTGCTTGCAGGCACGCCCCACCCATATTGCCACAACCGATAGCCAAGATCTTAAACATAAGTCTGTGCTGGCATAGAGAAGATGAGAGCGCAAAAAGATGGTTTGACTTTATTCACCCGAAAAGAAGGCTACAAGTTCATCATGCCGCTCACGAGTTTCTTCATAACCCATACGAATAAGTTCACGCGCAAACTCTCCGTCGAAAAGGAGGTAACCCAGAAGAGGGTTGTCCTCTTGGTGCAGACCCATCTCAGCAACCTTACGAAGAAGGCTTCGCGTGAGCCCGTTACTGCGCTGAATGATTGTTCCGGTGCGTATGATTTGATTGGCAACACGGGTTAAACTTGTTTTAGGGCGAATCTCAAGTGTTTCAATATGTCGATATGTAGAACCGCGTTCTTTAACGACAGCGTCGTCTACCATTTCTAAAAACTCGGGACCGAAGCGTTCGTGTCCGTAAGCAAGAATCCGGTTCAGTCTTCGCAAACGTCGCAAATCGTAGTTGCTACTTCTGCTTTCCATCAACGCAGAGAATATATATCCGAGTAAGTTGAAGGCAGATGGGAACTGTGGAATCGGGGTTTGCGTGGAATCTGCAACATCTGCAGGGTCAAGACTCATCACCAAAACACGTTTGGCCCCAAGTCGAATCGCAGGCGAAATCGGCGTATTTAACTTTAAACCACCATCAACATAAATATCACCATGAATATTCACAGCAGGGAAAACCCAAGGCAGCGCTGCTGACGCCAAGACGTGAGCGGGCTCGATCTCAACAAGGCGCGGCACCATGCCCTCGACAGTGCTCCAAGCGGGAAGTTTCCCATCGTGAGTTTGGACAAAAGTATGTGTGTTGCCCGTTGCCAAATGGGTAGCATTGAGTGCTAAAGCTTGAAGATGCCCTGCTTCAATGTTTTTTCGAATGCGCCCAAAGTCCATTGTTGTTTGCACCAGTCGCTCGAGAGGCTCCGAGTTTAAAAGACCACCCAAACGGCCCGAGCGACCAATGTCATCCAAGTCGCCCAAACCACGAGAACCAAAAATAAATTTTGGAATCCTTCTGACTTCGCGCCAGGTCAACGCGTAGACATCCGAGACCTCTAAGCTTTCCCATATTTTACAGAGAATATGACCCTGCAGTTTCGGTCGGTCGGCATAGCCGGCCATAAAGCAACCATTCAATGCTCCAACAGAAGTACCCGCAATAATATCAAAACGAATTTCATGACCAAGGGCTTGGGATACATCTTCCATAATGTATTTCAGAGCACCGGCCTCGTAGGCGCCCAATGCACCACCGCCCGAAAGTACGATCGCAGCGTGTGAGCTTTGAGGTGCTGAGTCTTTCTGAGGTCGTGCTGCGGTTGATTCCGTCATGTGTTGGCTTGCTGTCTTTCGTACCCTTTCGATACGCGTCGTTGAATTCCTTTCAATCCTTGATTGCATGGTCATGGTTGCAAAGCTAGAAAAGAGAGTGTGAAATATTCGAGATTTGGAGTGTTTGCAATGAATCAATGTCGTGTGGCGCTAATCTTCGGTGGGCCGAGCAGTGAACATCAAATTTCTTTTCTATCCGCACGAACGATTGCGCAGGCCTTAGGTGATCTTGGCCACGAGGTGATTCCTGTCCTTGTCGATTTCAATTGTCATATTACCAGTCTCGAAGAAGGGGAGGCAGCGCTTAAGGGTCAGCTTCATGAGTGTATTGAAGCCCAGCGTGGTTCAACACTCGCAATGCTTGCCTCAATGGATTTTGACATCGCTTGGCCGGTCATTCATGGGACCTTCGGTGAAGACGGTCAGCTTCAAGGCATGCTCGAAGCCATTCATAAGCCTTATGTCGGGTGTGATGTTCGAGCGAGTGCTCTCGCGTTTGATAAGTTTTCTACAAAAGCACTGCTTCACGCATGTGGAATCCCGGTATTGCCTGCATTTTGTATTGATTCTCGAGAGATTCAGTCTTGGGATGACTTTGAGTGCTTCAAGTGTGCCTTTGAAGACCGAAAGGTGTATTTTGAACATTCTGCGTTTCAATTGAATTGGAAAGCCTTTCCGATGTTTGTGAAGCCCAATGCTGCAGGGTCCTCTGTGGGTTGTTCCGCAGTCGCTAATTTAGAAGAACTCTACACAGCTTTACAAAGTGCAGCAAAGTTAGGAGACCGGGTTCTCATTGAGCCCGCATGTCACCCGCGTGAGGTTGAATGTGCTGTGATGAGTGTCGAGTATTCTTTCGCGCAGACGCAACAAATCATAAAAGTCGCATCCGAAGTTGGTGAAATCATCCCAGCAGCAGATTTTTATGACTTTCAAGACAAATATGTTGATGGCGACGCGGGTCTTCTTATACCTGCCAATCTAAGTGATGAGCTAAAAGGGCAGTGTCAACGCTTGGCGGCACTTGCTTTCAACACACTTGCGATGTCTGGCTTTGCGCGAGTTGACTTTTTTCTAACGCCCGAAGGCCTCTTCTTAAATGAGATCAATACCTTGCCGGGTTTTACTGTAATTTCGATGTTCCCGAAACTTTTTGAGGCGTCGGGTCAGGGCTTGAATGCGACTGTTCAAGAGATCCTGATCGAAGGGCTATTTCAGCATGCCAAGCGTAGGAACACACTTGAAAACACAAAGGAATTTCGAGGCCATTTGACCTAAAAAGAATAAACAAGTCCAAGTAGTTTTTCGAGTTGCTTGATTTTTTATACAAAGTTCTTTGTCTTCATTGCCCAGAGTGCTTACGTTAGGGTTCGAGATACGAATTTCTAGAATTGGAGGTCCATATGAATTCATCAAACCCTGCCTTGAAAGGTAAGCTCTTTGCATCCAATGATGTCCAAATCGGCATTGATGCGAAAGAAGCATCTAGAATCATGACGATTGAAGGCACTGTCCGAAAAACCATGGCTCTTATTTTTATGGTTTTGTTCACAGGTGTTCTGGGTCGCATGTTCATTGTTGCGAATCCAGCAGTGAGTGTTTCTGTTGGGCCGATGATGCTTGGAGTTTCGGTCGTTACTCTCGGTCTTTTCTTTTTAATGATGTGGAAGAAAGAATGGGCACCCGTACTCGCACCGATTTATGCTTTAGTTGAAGGTCTCTTATTGGGAGTCTCTTCGATATTTATTGACATGCAGGCTGCAGCACAGGGCCTAGGTAGCAGTCTCGCTTTCATGTGCATTCTCGGGACGGTCAGTGTTGCCTTGAGTATGCTTGCCTTGTATGCGTTTCGTATCATCAAAGTCGGTGAGCGTTTTCGTTCAATTATTGCGATGGGTACGATGGGCTTCTTTGTCATCTATCTTATTAGTTTTGCCATGAATATGTTTGGCTTCAACATGCCCTACATTCATTCGAATGGTATCATCGGCATTGGGTTTTCGGCATTCGCATGTATCTGGGCTTCGATGAAGTTCTTAACAGATTTTTCAGCGGTAGAAATCATGTCAGATGCCAAGGCTCCTAAGCACATGGAGTGGTATATGGGCTTTGCGATTCTCACAACCTTAATCTGGCTTTACATTGAGCTTGGTCGTCTTGCACTGAAGTTGATGAGCCGCGATTAAGTTTTTCATCTCTGAAAAGTTGAGAAAAGCAGCCTCGATGGCTGCTTTTTTTTGAGCTTCAAAGATTAGCCACGACACATTTGCCCGCCTTTATTTCGAATCACTTGTCGCGCATTCTGTCGATTACCTTGAAAAGTGAATGCGTTCCCAGTGACAAAGCCATTCTCAGGGTCTTCAAGATGAGGTGCGAGTACGTGTAAAGCATTGAGTCGCTCACCATCAAAGGTAAAGAGTTCGAGTATCTCTGTCACCTGACCTGAACTCACACAAAGATCGTCACCACCGTGTCGAGATAGATCTCGAGCCAGGTTGGTTTTTTGCCCATCAAAAGCCTCTTGGTTGAAAAGTTCTTTGAGTTGTACAAAGGAGCTCGGCTCCATTCCAATTGCTCTTCTTCGATGTCGGCGCCTTCGCGGTTTTTCATGATCACGAAAGTTAGTGTCATTCACTCTTACGCTTTGATTTCTACTTCGTTCGCACAAGGACGAACTCAAAATTTGTTGTTTCGCGCGTCTCAGGTGGCGGCGAATTTTGCCTTCACCACGCGTCCCATTCGTGCCGATAATGTTGTTAATTTCCACCAGCTCGGAAAGTGCAGCGCTGGCATCTTGGTTGCAGTGGTATGCGTGGCCTTGAACATCGATAATCTCGGTTGCGCCAAAGAAGAGTGGAATCGTCACCATCATACCGAACATGGGTTCTCCTATCGTTTCTGGTTTCAATTGTGACGTAGGAGCTTGTGAGATATTCAAAAGAAGGTCGGAATTATCAAATTTTCACTAGGAATCAGAACAATACTCAAAATTAAGGGTGTCGAAAAGAAGCGCACAGTCTTCAAAATGGATTTTCATTACCCCAAAAATCTTACAAGAAGCTTCTCAGCGCAAATTTAGATGCAATCGTTCTCAAGCTAGCGCCCTTGAAATGCAAATATTGGCAAAAAACTGGAAGCCTGATCTCAAACGTTCCACACTGGGTGAGTCAGGAGTGTCCCATGCCACGCAATCAGTCGATTATTCGAAAATTAGAGCCAGAAACGTCGACCTCGACGCTAAAAAAGAAGACCCGTCGCAAAGCAAAGCCCAATGTGAGCCTGGTACCCCAATACGTTCAAGGCCAAGTCGAGCCCTACGATTTGCATGAGCCCTATGAACCTGTTGCAAAGCCACTCGTTTTTAATGCTCGTAAAAGTCAAAAACAGGTCATCCCAATAGGCAACCAAATTTATCAAGGTGATGCAATCGAGACACTGCAGGGCTTTGCGGACAATAGCTTTGACTGCTGTATCACTGACCCACCCTACAATATCGCACGAGGGAACAAAAAAGGTCTCTCATGGGCATTCTCAAATCATGTCACGATGCACGAAAAATGGGATTCCTACTCGACGGATGACTTTGAGCGTTTTTGCGCAGCATGGATGTCTGAAATATGTCGGGTTGTTAAACCCAATGGCAACATCTTTATCTTTGGCTCGTATCACAATATTTACACGGTGGGTGCGATTGCAACCCGTATGGAATTGAAGATTCTCAACTCAATCATTTGGGCCAAGCCAAATGCTCAACCCAACATCACATGTCGGATGTTTACCGAAAGCACTGAGCAAGTTGTTTGGATCTGTAACAATCACTTCAAAAAAGCGACCAAGTGGACGTACAACTATGATCACATGAAAGAGCTGAATGGTGGCAAGCAGATGCGAAATTATTGGGAGATTCCGGTGACCCCAAAACGCGAGAAAGTGGATGGCAAGCACCCTGCACAAAAGCCATTGAAACTTATGGAAAGGCTCGTACTTGCCGGTACCGATACAGGGGATCGCGTCATTGATTGTTTTGGTGGTTCGGGTTCAACCCTTCTTGCGTGTGACCGTCTTGAGCGACGTTGGGTTGGCATCGAGCGCGACCCAGAATACTGCAAGCTTGCACACAAACGAATTGATCGTGAACGTAAGCAACGTCGGTTGCTCTAGCTTTCTAACATTATCATACTATTAGAATCAGGACTCAAGTTTGAGGCTTGGTTGGTAAAGGCTCAAAAAAGATCTGTCGTTGAATATATAGAGTTCTGAACCGTCGGAATGGAAAGTGAGTTTTCCTATCTTAAAGAGGTTCGAATGGAAACGGTATTCTTTTGCATAACCCTTACATTGTTTAGCACATCGGCAACCCTAAGCTCTCAGCCCTTGGAAATCCCAAGAGCTCAAACGAAGAACGTGGTCGAACAAGTAGAAAGAAATAGAGGCGAAATTAGCGCGTCATCAAAGGAGTCTGGCACTGTCTCGAATGCTCGAACCTTTTACGCGAAAAGACTACAATCTTTAAGTGAAAATGAGGAACCTGAAAAGGATAAACCAAAAGTGAAGTGGTTACTAGCTGCCCCTGGTATAGGATTAACGGTTTTTAGCGGTATTTTGCTCGCCGCCGCTCCCCATATTAAAGAGGATGAATCTTCACAATCTAACTTGCGAATCTTAGGAGCCATGGGTGTGGCTGTAGGCCTAGGTCTAAGCCACGCATCCACGCAAACATTGACCTCGTCTGAATGATTGATGATCTTCCTTGAACTCATTAAAAGATTAGTTAAAACTCGCACATAACAGTAGATCTTGATGCAAAATGACATTTGAAAAAGTCATCCTACGTTATGTTCTCGATTCAGGGAGAAAAATGAAGATAAAAGCTGCAATCATTATTGGATGTCTGCTTGCAACTAGCACACATTTAAACGCACAAGAAATGAACGAACCTCCGACAGAAAATCAAGCGCTCACGAAGAATAGCATTGATGGCACCACACACGACATTGTCAATGAGTCGATGTCAGAGGCCCCTCTTGCTTCAAATGTTATGGCTTCACCCGACGAAGCAACGGATGCCCCCAAGAAACCGCAACCCTTTGCATGGACAACACAAGCAAAAGCTCAGCATTTAGAGATGTGGTCGAAAAGTACTGAGACGATCCGTAAAGCATCCTCAAGAGCAAATATGATCTTGGGATTCAGTATGGTTGGTGGAGGTACAGCGCTCTTGTTGATACCGAATGCACCATCAACATCACGAATCGACCAGCAGCCTCTGAACTTACTCGGCGGAGTTATAATAGGCGTCGGTGCCGCATCGGTAATTCTATCAACCGTGGCGCTCTTAATGGAAAGCCCGGTAGAGAAGTTTGCGAATGAGCATTCGCGTCTATTACGAGACGCAGATACGCGCAACATGAGCTCAAAAAGTTTTGACGACCTTCTTCAACTCAAGGTGAGGGACGATCGCCGAGGACGAAAGTTTGCACGATGGGTTACATTCGGTGCAGGCGCCCTTTTCACAACACTCGGTGGAGTCGTAGCAATTGGTGCGAAAAGCGTTGCACAAGACAGCTTTGAAGAAGGATATTTTCGGAACAGTGGGATTGTGATTGGTGTACTTGGTGTAGGTTTAATGGGTGGCTCCTTCTTTATTGAAGACTCAGGAGTCGGATTCCATGAGATGTTGAGTGCGACATTCAAACAAAAGCCCAGCACTTTTGAATAGAGCGAATCAATCTCGAGCGTTTACCTAAGAAATGCGTTAAGCTCATGCTATGAGCGAAGCGAAGGGCACGAGCGAATCTCGAAGTGAAACGCACGAAGTCGATTGTGCTCAACCTTCGAGCATTGCGTTAGGTGAAGAGGCATCTAAGGAGCGTAATGAAGATGACTCCAAAGAAGACTTAAACCAAGCTCAGGACGCGCCAGAAGAAAAGTCTTCGAGAGTCGACTTTTTACATGTTGAGATTGACAAGCCGCGCGCTTGGCAATCACTTGTTGCTTATCTTGAAAATACGCTTCGGCTCGATTATCGCTCAGCCAAGGCATTTCGAGTTTTAGTTGCTTGGACACTCATTCTCGACCTTTTGCGTAAGTTTCGTTTTCGTGAATACTTTTACTCAAACTCGGGCATGATGCGCCCAGAAAACTGGGACAGGCTTTATGGTAAGAAAGCCTTCTATTTTGACGGGCGAATGTCTTGGTCGAATGCTTGGGATGCTTTTGTTCATAAAAACACCTACTATTGGTCTTTTCATCTCGGGTTGAGTGACACACAGATTACGTTGGTGATTGGCGCGCAGATTGCCTTTGCAGTCTTGCTTCTCTTTGGTTTTCAAAAGCGACTCATGTTTTTGCTCAGTGGCATCTTTCTTTGTTCGCTTACAAACCGAAACTTACTTCTCGTTTATGGCGGTGCGAAACTTTCAGCTCTTTTGTGTTTTATCGGCGCGCTTTTACCCAGTGAGTCCAACCTTCGAAAATCACCACGCTCAATTGTCGCATGGATGGGCGGACTCGTGGCAGTGACGCAAATCATTTTACTCCTGCTGTCGGCGGGTGTTCACAAGGCAGGGCAGTCCCATTGGAAGTCCGGTGATGCGATGATGAACGTCACGCAAATGAACCTATTGACGAAATTGCCAGCTCAAATGGTCGGCCAGTGGGCGAGAGACTCTTTTCAGCCACTCGAATGGATCTTAGAAAGCTTCCTTCGTTTGAACTCATGGAGCGTACCCTACATCGAAATCGTGCTCCCATTATGCTTGCTCTTGCCACTGCGTCATCAACGGCAGCGACTCATCGTTGCGATTGGCGGCTGTGTACTCTATTTCGGTATTCTCTGCTCACTGAATGTTGGCTATTTCATGCCCTACTCAATTGCGTTGATGGTTCTGGTTTTGCCTTCAAGCTTTTGGGAGCGACTCAACCATTGGTTCTCAACACAAGACACCTATGTGAAACGTGTACCAGCTGGGATTCTTGTTGGGTGCACACCATTGTTTGACAGTCTTACCCTGAAACCATCGAAGAAGGCTGACGAGAATAGGGGTGCGCCGAGACTCTCACTCCCTGCACCTTTTCTAAAGACCATACATCTAGGACTGCTCTCGATCTTCTTCTGCAACATGCTCTTCACCGGGATCCAAGATACTACAATTCTAAAATTCACCTGGCCCCATTATGCATGGAACAGCATGCGCATCATCAATAGCTATCAAAACTGGGGTGTATTCAAGAACCCGAATGGATTTACACAATGGTATGTTGGCAAAGCTGTGCTGAACAATGGCGACACTGTTGATATTTTGAATAATGGTCGTCGCATTTCATACGATCAACAGTTCGATCCAACGTGGCTTTTTGATCATGAATCCAATTGGCGAGTTGCATTTGCGAAAGCCAATAAGCTTGATGAGGATGACCATCGTTTGAAGCAAAACGTTAGCGAGACATTGCGAGAGTGGTGGAACGATAACCATGAACCTGAAAGGCATGTGAGAACCCTAAAGCTATTCCGATTCAAAGGCTGGATCGAAAAACTCAGAAAGGGTGAGAAACCCGTAACAACCTTATGGGGCCATTACGGTTTGAGCGATGAAGAGGTTTCGAAGTTCAAATTGGATCGAAAGAAAAAAGCGAAGAGAAAGGCCAAGAAGAAAAAACGAGAAGTCAAAGTACCTTCGCTTTCATCATGGCCTCGAGCACTATGGAATTTTTTCAAAAGTCTCTTTGCCTTCCAATAAAGAAACAATCACGAATCGACACGAATCGTGGCTCGGGACCAGCGTGGTGAGGCTTTACCTTGTTCTGAGAGCGTGACCAACGCATTCAAAAAGAGCTGTCGTTGTTCGACTTGTAGAGGGTCTCCACTGGCATGTTCAGCAAGACTCCCATTGCTGTCCGCGTTGGGAAAACTCAGGCCTGTGTCTGCACACAAACGGTTAAAAGCTAAGCCCCATGCCCGTGGCATCGCGTATTGGCATGTTTGTTGAAGACCAGGACTGTCACGGGTTAAACGTGCCAGGCGAACCAATCCTGCATGCAAGAAACTTTCATCCCCATGCATACCCTCTTGAATAAGCAGATGTGCAGAGGAGCCCGCCGCTCTGAAATACTCGGAAGGCCGAAGCGCTGCTTGACGAGCATAGGTGATCATTTGCTCAACATAGGTGTCTTCACATTTCTTTAGAAAAGCTGCCAACGCTCGTTTGCCGAGCCCAAGAAGCGCTTCTGTGCGTTCGTGGACACCACTTTTCATTAAAAGCATCTGCATTGTTTGCGCAGGCAAGTGGGAAATTGTCGACATGGTCAAGGTTTTAAACTTGGCACGTGGGGAGTGTTTTGGGAAACGCGCAATGAATGTCACGCCAAGGTGCTGCACAAGATGCTCGTCAATTTCTTTTAAAAGACTTCGATCGGGCAGGCTTGAGCGTAGGTCTTCGTCCAAACGTTTTAAGATCCTCTTCACGAGAGCGCTGGGTAAAATACTTAAAACTGAGGCCACGATCAGAGGTTCTTCACGTTTGAGGTCCGCTACGATCCAACTGGGATGGATTCCATACAGATAGGTTTGTGATTCTTGTGATTGCAAATGTTTGAGCTGGCTCAAAGCAAAAGAGGTTCGGGCGTCGTCGTTTAACGAAAGCAAGGCCTGCAAAGGCGCGCTATAAATGTCGCGCTCTGCGTCACTAAAAGAGTTTAGCAACTCACTCGCGTTTTCACTCAACACCGCCATATAAAAAAGCGTAGACTGCTGAGCAATGTTGAGATGCTCAAGTTCTTCTTTTAGCACGGCCATTGCGCGACCCTCACATAATACCTCATCGTGCTAAAGGTTCCTACGATTCGACGCTTTTGAGCCGGCTTTCAAGATCGACAAGTTGGCGACGCATTCGCAAGCGTTGCATAATAAGCACCAGAAGAGCGAGGACGCACAAGAGGGCGAGAGCAAGGGCACCATAAATAATGACTTGAGCTTTGGTGCGACTCTTGGGTGTCGCAAACTCAAGGCCAAGGAATTTTTTCACAGGAACTCGTGTCGCGCTATCTTGAAGCGCGCCCTCATCCGTAATTGTCGTAAGCTGAATGGGTTTGTTTTCTTGCATGACCACGGTGACGTTTTCCTCTTTAAGACTTTCTACAGAAGAGGCTGCCAGTGAACGTACGGTTTCTGGACTCAGCGGAGGTTTTGAGTTGGGCCCAGACGGCGTGTAAACGATTGCAATCGATGCGGTAGGCTCTGGGACTTTTGCATTTAAATCTCGAATTACATTTTGGTTCGGAATAACAATCGTGGAGTGGGCTTCAACAACCCCAGGAATACTCAGAAACTTTTTATCAAGTTCGCCTTGCATGGCCATTAAGAATTTAGCTTTCTCTTCAGACTGCGTGGGAATCATGCCTGAGGATTCCGCTGGATAGACTTCAGCGAAGCCACGCTTCTTAACACGCGGTAAACGGTTGCTCACCAAAATTCGTAGTGCACTTGCTTGATCGTTACGGGCAACCTCGATTGCCCATGTAACCTCACGACCGGCTTCCTCTTTTTTTGAAGCTTCTATCGCACCGCGCTCTAGAATTACGAGAATCTCGTTGGCTTCATACTCGCTTAATCCATGAACCACCGCAACGGACTCACCACCGCACGCTGAAACCATAAAGATTAAGAGAAAAGACATTAATATGCCGGTCACACGCTGTAATACTTGGATCATAGTCAAAGTGTCCCCCAAATTCATTCTGAAGTCGAACATTCCAATCGAATTTTATCATGAAAGCTTGCGTCTTTTCGCCCACACTGCGAAATCAAAAACATGAAACGTCGTCGCGCACTTGGGTTAATGCTTATTGCTGGGGCATCTGTTGTGGCGGGTACGGCCGGCGTATTGGTGTACAAGGCCACGCCCATCAATGATGGCGGGCTCCTTGGGGACTCGGATTATACGTTCATGCTTCATTTTGCTGATGCTTATTTTGGTGATGAAGCAAGTTTTGAGCATGGGATACGCTGCAATTTAGTGGTGGAATCTCTGGATCGCTGGTTTGCAACATTGGACGACCTGGAAGCTCGCGTCGTTCTGGCTGCCATTCGCTTACTGAACAGTCCCTTGGGTTTGGGTTGGGGAAATTCAAGCTTTCAATCGTTGACTCCAAGTACCCGTCAAGCGGTACTACAACGAGTGGAGCGAGGGGAAGCGCATGAAGCACTGGAAGAAGCGGTTGCCCTCCTTCGCGGGCTACTCGCGATTCATGCCTTCGACAATGTTGATGTGATCCAAAATTTAGAATTTCAAGGCGGGTGTTTCAGTGTCTAAAGCTCCCTTACCGATTATACGCCCCTCGTATTCTTCCGTGGCTGGCAGTTCACAAATTGAGCTGGGCTATCATGCAGCAGAGGGCGAATCGGGAGAGCTTGAATGTGATGTCGTCGTGATTGGGACGGGGGCAGGTGGAGCCGCTGCAGGCCTCGAGATGTGCCTCGCGGGCAAAAGAGTAATTTTTCTTGAGGCGGGGCCGGCAAAACATTTGCCGGACTTTCAAAAACAATCCTTGGTGTGGTCAACTGCAAACATCTACAACCAAAAGGGGTTGCAGCTTGCGACAGGTACGAAGCCTCTTCTGATACCCTCGGGTCGTGTTGTGGGTGGCTCGACCGTATTGAACAGCGGGATATGTTTTCGTCCGCCTGAAGAGCGTCTGCACGAGTGGTCGAGTTTGGTGAAGTCAGAAGCACTCAAACCTTCTGCGTTTTCCCCCTATGTGGAAGAAACCTGGAAACGCCTTGGGATTGCGCCAACACGACCGGACAATGGTCGACGGAACAACCTCATTGCACAAAAAGGTATGGCCGCACTTAAGAAAAGAGGGATTCCACTTCATCATGCCTTTATGGATCGCAACGCACCCTCATGCATGGGCTGCGGAGTCTGCCATCTCGGTTGTCCTTCAGGAGCAAAGGCGAGCGTCGATCGCTCAATTCTACCCCAAGCTTTAGAACTTGGGGCTCGAATCGTAGCACAATCCAAAGTCACCCATATTGATATCTCAGGGACTGAGGCCAAATATGTTGAGGTTCGTGCTTATGTTAAAGACCCACAAAAAGGAAATGGAAAACTCGAGCGGGACTTTAAGATACACGCCTCACATTTTATCGTTGCGGGTTCTGCGTTACACACTTCACGACTTCTGGCGACCAGTGGGGTTGAAAACGATCATCTCGGTCAGCATTTGCACCTTCACCCTGGTGTTGGCGTGGTTGCAAAATTCCATGAGCCTGTCCACATGTGGAATGGTGTACCCCAGGGGTATTACGCCATTCACGATGACATTCCCAATTTGGTCTTTGAAACCGTAAATGTTGGCCCGGGGGAACTCTTCATGCTTTTCGGCCGTGCCGCCGAACGCTTCAAAAGCAATATTTATGAAGATTTCAAAAACTGGTCGATGTGCGGCGTGATGCTTCGTGATGAAGGTTTGGGTCGCGTTTTTAATCTTCCGGGGCAGCGTTTGGGGATGACATTTGAATTGAGTGACAATGATTTTTCAAGCTTAAAGCGTGGTCTCGTTCGCCTCGTTGAAATGTATGAAGCTGCAGGCGCAAAGAGTATCGCACCGATGGTCAAGCCCTTAAAGTTTTATACCTCCCCACAGGATGCAATACGTGCAATTCAGGCCATGTCCTCACCCAAAGAGTTGGCGCACCTGCACGCAAGCCACCCGCATGGAACAGCACGTATGGGCGCTGATGAAGATCTGGGAGTCGTTGATTCAACCGGAAAAGTTTTTGGGCTCGAGAATCTTTATGTGATGGACGGTTCCCTCTTCCCGAGTACTCTTGGCGTGAATCCACAAGTTACGATCGTTGCGTTGAGCACGATGTTGGGTCGTCAACTCGCTCAATACATCTGAGGGTTGCACCCGAAAAAGAGTTGAGAGCGCTCTTCAACTTTGAACTTTAGAGTGAAATCTCAAAGTGTTGATAATCTTTAAGTGAGCGCCAGTCTCCTCCCCACTTAAAACCATACTTCTTAAAAATTTTAACAATAGGATGCGTAGAGTGTAGATGACGTGGGTCACTCCTTCGACGTCTGGCATGTGATTTCGAACCCTTGGGTGCTATTGTTGTTCCTTTAACGTATGGATTCCAGAATGGGTTGAGATCGATCGCCAGACCATAAGCATGTTTCGAAAAACGTGTTGACCCAAGTGCTTTGCGGCAATTGAATGCACTCGTATTGTTGGCACGCATTGATTTTTCGTCGTCGCCCCCGAAGCGAAAAATAGGAACAATTGATTGAATAGGAATTGACTTCGATGTGACTTCGACAATTTCTAAAAAAATGTCCCGAACCTTCTCAGCAATTGCTTTGTGTACGACGATTTCACCCCAAGCAAGGTTTCTGCTTTCTGGATGCTCTAAATTCTCTTGAGACGCATAATAAGGGACGCGAACAACGCGCAAATCTTCAAATGAGACGGGGCAGCCTTCATGCATTGTAATCCCTTCGCGTACCCTTCGATCTTCAGTGTTTAACACTCGAATTATTTGGGATACATCAACGGGTTTTGACTCCGTTGCGCCCAAGCCAAGAGAGCTGATCAAAACATAAAGGAAAAGAGAGAATGTACGCAAAAAAGCCACCTATCGAAGTACCTCGCGTGCGGATATTGTTTTTATTCTGATTCAAAGTGTATCGTATTGCGTCGGTCTTTACACCCCACAAAGTTATTCAATACAATAAAGTATGGAAAAAGCTCTCTTACCACTATCACAGCGATCATCACAACAAACACACCTTCATTCAGAGATTCGTCGAGAGAATGCCCTTGAAGCAGGTTGTGGTCTCAAAAACACTCTATTTCTGAGTGCGATCTTTCTATTGGCATCTCGCCCACAAGCACAGTCGATTGAGCAAGGGGCTTTACTTGTGATGATGGTGCCAATGCTAACCTTTGCGATCGCGGCCCCAAGTCGTTTAAATATTTTTAGTGATATTTTTCTAGCGATGAAAGGGATCGTAAGTTCGGCACTTCTTTTACCCTTTCGTATTTTTCTGGGTCAGCGAGGAGCGGATGCCTTCTTGCAACATCGCCGGGGAGAAACAGAAGCCTACTATGCGAAAAGGTCACCTACGCTTAAGCATCTTATTGCGAGCGACGCAGCGCGTTTTCATCATGCGCGTCGATTGGCAAACCTTTCAGCAGTTATGGCGACTTTTGCGGGCCTTTCTTTGCCTTTCGCCTTTCCGCGCTTCTTTACATTTGGTGAAGGTGTCAACGGTGCCATCGTCTTTGGTGTGGATGCCCTTGTTTTTGGTGTTGCAGGAAAAGTCGTCTTTGAGCGGATCGCCATTCGAATCTTAGAAAGTACGCACAGTGCATCAACGCAGCTGACAGGCTTCAAGGCATTTCGCTTTATGACCATGGCGATGCTCTTGGGCGCAACTTCAGCAATGGTTGGGACACTCGTGATCGTAAATATGGGAGCGCTTGCAAGTGCTTTTGAAACTGTAGTGTTATCCCATTGTCTACAGATGAGTGAAGAAATACTTGCACGCTGTGGGCTTTTGTTTGTTCGCAGTGTCGTGTTTTTAGCACTGCCAATCGGTGTTTCTGTTGGGGCGGTACTGGGTTTGGGAATCGGCATGACTCGAGTACACAACAAATAGAAGTCATCGCGCGACAGAATGAATGAATATTACTCGAGGTCCTAAACCTGGGACCTCGTTTTTTGTAACCTTTCTAGGTATGCTTTCGTAGTATTCGAGAGGGGTTTTGGATGAATAAGCATCGATGCAAAAGACATGAGTTTCAAGGAATGTGTAGGCTCACGCCAAGAAAGCTTGGCGTTGTTCCAATCGTTTCTTTAGCTTATGTGCTTATTCTCTGCTTTGGCTGTGCAGATCAAAGTATCGGTCTCGACGAAGCAATTGAGCCGACCTATGCCCATGTTGAACAGTACATCTTAAGGCCGCATTGCGTGGCCTGTCATCAGCCCAGAGCACAAGCTTCATTTCTCGATTTGAGCAGCCCTGGCGCAATAGAAAATCTGAAAGGCACGCTTCATTTGAGTGCTTTTGATTCGGGCTCAAGCTCGCTTTACACTCGAATGAGTGATACTGAGAACCCGATGCCACTGACGGGTTTACTCACTCCTTCACTTCAAGACCTAATGAAAGAATGGATCGATGAGGGCGCAGTCATCGATGAGACGTCAGCGCCTACTGGTGTCATACCTGAGCCCAATTTTTGTGATCTCCTCGAGAAGACCTTCGAGCCGCATTGCGCACGGTGTCATGAAGCGAGTCGGGGTAGCGCTTCCTTTTTACCCCTCGCAACATCTGAAGACTTTATCAATGCCCAAAGCTCACTCTCTTTTGCCGGCGATCCGATTATTGATTTGAACGATGCATCTGCAAGTGTCCTCATACATCGAATGCGTGACGCGGAGAACCCCATGCCACAAAGTGGTCTTTTGCCTCTTGAAGTTGTTGATGTCGTTGAAACTTGGATCTCAAATGGTGCATTCGTACCTGAGGAGTGCGAATGATGCCGAGTTTTAGATTGATGATGAGGAGATACAACATTCATCGCATACCCATCCATGAGATGCTCGCATGTCTGTGTTTGTTCTTAAGTTCCGAACCAAGTCGCGCCGACCTCTCACCCGAGTGTCTTGATGTTGAGGTCCCGGCGGATTATTCTGAGGCAAAGCAAGCTGCCTTTCTCCAAAACTATTTCTCTGCAGCATTCTCTATGAGCTCAATGGGGCCGGTGTTGCCCTATTCCGGTCTTTCAAGAGCAGGAGAGAAACGTAGCGCGGGTTTGAGTCTTGAACTCTTGGGTATACCACCTCTTTCGTGCCAGCAACGTCTGGCTTACGCGAATGACCCAAGCCTAATCAAAACCCAAGACGCAAATCAACTACCTCTTTTTGCACGACCACGCTTACAGGTGATGTTGCCCAAAATAGCCGGGCTCTCATCAATGTTGGGGGCAACGTTCTTCCCACCGATTCTGACGCCTGCTGGCACCGTGATGCAAGTCGGCGCCGAGGCTTCTCTTGGTTACGAGAGCAAGTTTGGTTTACAAGTTGGTGTTCATGGTCACTTCTCGATGGCCCGCATGCGTGCAGAGATTGCGGCCCCATTGGTCGATGGAGAACCGGCGGTTGAAGACCTTTTTATGTCGTCCTTCTTTGGTCTTGATCTTGGTGCAGCCTATGCAATCGATCGATTCGAACTCGTGTTTCTCAGACCCTATCTGAACTTGGGTTGGGCCGACGCATCCACACTCTTTGTGGTGGGCGACGACCTTGTGGTTGCACAAAACACCCAACACCCATGGAATGGCCTTACTGCATCACTCGGATTACAAACATTGTGGCTCAATAAGCGTCTTGAAGTCAGCGCTGAGTTTTATACGGCTGCTCCACTCATTTATACCGGGCGGGCAATGATTGGTGTTGTTTGGTAGTCGGGCTTGAGGCTGGAGCGTAACGTTAATTCAGAAGATAATAGTTGGCTTCATGACTCGACGGCGCTCCCTCTTTGAGCCTAAACTCAAACATGCTCTATGAAGACTTTCTTAAGTTTGAAACTTTAAGCGATGAACTTGATTTTGCGCTTCGTTCCCCTGAGAAAATGCGTACCAACGATGCACGTCTTGCGATTCAAAAGAAACTGAGTGAGCTTAAGAGTGTTCTTCGTTTGTCATCAAGCGATGGCCGTCTGGTACAAACGCATTTCGAACGCTTCAAAGAAGACTATCTAGATATCTACGATTCCGGTGAAACCCTTGACTTGAGTCTCGAGCAAGGTGAATATAAGCATACTTCACTTGGTTTGATGCACCGCCGTGACGAACGTAAGGACTCATTTAACATTGTCTTCGCAGTTGTGGGTTATACTTTTGCACCAATGTTCATCGCGATCCTCAAAACACTCTTTGAAAGCAGTCATGGTTTCGCGGTAGTGATACCGGTCTTGCTCGCGATGCTTCTTGTATATTTGTACATCGTCTTGGCTGGGAAATTCTTAGGCGCTTCACTTCATCGTTTATCCGATCGTATTCAGCCTGGCCTATCTCTCAAAGTTCTTCGAAATAGAGGGTCTACGTCGAAGGGTGCGAATCACGACGACTTTAATGATATAGGGCATATCAAAGAGCGCTTGCGTCTATGCTTTGACGCTCTTCGAGAGGAAGCAAAATGTTCGGGTTTTGAAAAGCAGAAAGACGAGAAAGAGCGACTACGTACGCTTAGTGCCAAAGAATCGCCGGTACTCGTTCCAGTTGGTGTGGAACAATCAAAGCTGAAATGAGATAAGAAGCAGGAGACGTCGCTCCTGCTTGATTTATTAATCGTTTGTTACCGACTGCTAACTTGTTGAGTGACACGTGTATCGCCATCATCGACAGCAATGCCTCCATCAAATGGTTCGTAACACCAGCCGGGTGGGATATTGAGCCCAGAACCACTACAAACTTCTCCTTCTGGGCAGTCTGAGTTGGATTCGCATTTCTTCGCCTGACCATCAACTTCAGAGTCTGACTCTTCTTCAGAGCCGCAAGCTCCCCAAAGAGTCATTCCGAGAAATATGCCCATCAATAGTTTCAACTTCATATTGATCTCCTTGTTTCTTTAAGCTTACCTCGATGAAGGATGAGAATGCAGGTGTACCGAGGTGAAACATCTGTATTCTTTATCGCGAGATATGAAGTAGCCCCCAATTCAGCCCGACACCTAGAAGGAACAGAACCACCCACCGGCTATGATATTGAGAAGGTTGGTATAAAGATTACAAACTTCTTTAGCGAAGTGGAATCCAACCGAAATACCACTGTCATTGATGAGTCCATAACGTCGCCTATGAACTTTTATGTTGTCGATCGCAATGAACATAAGACACTCACAAGGTACCTGAGCAACTGCGTCTTCGAGACCCAGCATTTCAGTGTCGAAGACCCGGATTCTGACGCCTTTGCAGGAGCTCATTTCAACGCGACAGAATCGCTATGCGTTGATGCGGGTACGCCCATCGTATTTATACGTACGCTGAGTGGCGAAGACGAAGTTGGGGGTCTCGTGAGTGCCGTTATCGTTCAATATTCTGATGACAATGGTGAATGGCAAAACATCGTACTAGGCGATTGGACACATTTGATTCCATAACGAACGCGGAACCTAGTTTGTCGATTGAAGTGTTAACAGAGCAACCTCAGCAGGCGCACCAAGACGCATTGGCGGGCCCCAAAAACCAGTACCGCTTGAGGTGTAGATTTGAGTGTCTTCACGTCGGTCTAGACCATAGACAAAGGGTTGTTGTAGTTTCACCAAAAAGTTAAAAGGAAAAATCTGCCCACCGTGGGTGTGACCCGATAGCTGTAGATCCACCTGATATTGAACCGCCTTATCAATCGTTAAGGGTTGGTGCGCAAGCAAAATCCGAGTTGTGAACTTGTCACCCCGAAAAGCATCGGCAACTGAAGAACGATCTTCTTTGACAACTTGATGTGCATGATGATCATTGACACCACCAATCTCAAGCGATGCATCTCCACGTACAATCACTGATGAGGAATTCTGCAAAACATTGACACCGTTTTCTGAAAAGTACTCCACCCATTCTTGGGCGCTTGAATAGTATTCATGGTTGCCGGTAACAAAGTAAATTCCGTCGTGCTGCCTGAGCGAACAAATTGGTTTCATCAGTTCACCTAAGTCTGCAGGTAACCCATCAGACATATCCCCAGTAAGAACGACAGCATCTGCATGGCTTTGTTCGACAAGCTTAACGACTTTCGAAACATAATCTTCGCGAACCGTAAGTCCGATATGAAGATCGCTTATCTGAACAATCTTATACCCGTCAAAAGCTTTGGGTAGGTTGGGTAGCACTATTGTTGTTTCTGTCAGAAATGGGCCACTTCGCGCGAACCAAAGCGATGCGATCACTGAACCCATCGCAATCATGGGTACCAAGACCGACAAAAGCAATTGTGAGCTTGGAAAGAGTGCTACCAAAACTCTCGAAACAAGTGTTAGAGGGATCAAAAAGGCAAGCGAGCCCAAGCAAATATATCCCAATCTACGTAACTTTAACCACCACTCTTCGGCATTCTGGTCGCGGCCCAAAAAGGCTGCAAGTTGCAGTGCGCAAAAAGGCAGAGCCATACTCATCGAAAAACCCAAGTGAGTTTGGCCGCTTCTGCTCCAAAGCATAAAGAGAGTGGACCATATTAAAGTCCATGCCGTGAGGCCGAAAAGGCCAATAACAGAACCTGCGATGATATAGAGCTTGCTCGGCGTTTTTCGTTGTGACATGCCGAGAGTATAGGCACTTACCCATAAGCTGCAAGCGACAAGTACAGTCGATAGGAGTCCCCAATGGCAAAAACTGAAACAGGAAGCTCAACGCAAGGTACGACCATTTACCGTAAAGACTACCAAGAACCCACACATTGGATTCGCAAAACAGACATGGTTTTTGAGCTCGATGAGCAAGCAACACGGGTTGAGGCCACGAGTCGAATTGAATCGAACCCCAAGAATCCTTCAGATACTTTACGACTCAATGGGACGCATCAAAAACTAATCTCTGTTGCGATCAATGATGAGGTCATTCGTGAAGACGCATACATCCTCGATGACACCGGCCTGACTCTGAAAAACCTTCCTGAAAACTTTACCCTGACGATTGTCAGTGAGAACAATCCGAGCGCGAATAAGGCTCTTGAAGGTCTTTATGTCTCGAATGGGAAGTTCTGTACACAATGTGAAGCAGAAGGGTTTCGAAGAATCACGTATTTCTTAGATCGCCCGGATGTTCTTTCCGTTTACACGGTGACGATACGGGGTGACCAATCGAAATATCCCTATCTTCTTTCAAATGGAAACCCTGGGCCAACACAAGAGCTCGATGACGGACGTCACGAAGCGATTTGGATCGACCCACACCCCAAACCCTCATACCTTTTCGCATTGGTTGCCGGAAATCTTGCACGCGTTGAAGATAGCTTTACGACAATGTCAGGCAAAGAGGTTGGGCTTCATGTGTATGTTGAGCATCCGAATGTCGACCAAGTACCGCACTGCATGACCTCGCTGAAAAACTCCATGAAGTGGGACGAAGAACGTTTCGGTCGAGAGTTTGATCTTGATCTCTATCAGATCGTTGCAGTCTCAGATTTCAATATGGGCGCGATGGAGAATAAGGGCCTCAATATTTTCAATACGAAATATGTGCTTGCAAAAGCGGAAACCGCCACGGACAAAGACTTCTTAGGTGTTGAAGCTGTTGTAGGGCATGAATATTTTCATAACTGGTCCGGTAATCGCGTGACCTGTCGTGATTGGTTTCAACTTTCGTTAAAAGAAGGATTCACCGTATATCGTGACCAAGAGTTCTCCTCGGACTTAAACGATCGTGCGATCCAGCGCATTCAAGATGTACGTTTGTTGCGCGCCGGGCAGTTCCCCGAGGATGCTGGCCCAATGGCGCATTCCATTCGCCCAGACAGTTACCAAGAGATTTCAAATTTTTATACGCGAACCGTTTATGAGAAAGGCGCAGAAGTAGTTCGTATGATTGAAACGCTTCTAGGGCGCGAGAGCTTTCGAAAAGGCTGCGATCTCTACTTTAATCGTCATGACGGCTCGGCTGCGACATGTGAAGACTTCGTAAAAGCAATGGAGGATGCCTCAGGCAAAGATCTTAAACGCTTTCGTCGGTGGTATCGACAGGCAGGAACACCCTCTCTTCATATCGAACCGCAATACGATGCGTCGAGAGGCAAACTTGTTCTCAATGTTCGACAGTCCACGGGGCGCACGCCTGGGCAAAGCCAGAAAGAGCCTTTCGTGATTCCATTGCGGGTTAAGTTGTTCGATGAGACAGGAAGCGCATTGAGTGAAGAGACCCTCTTGGTTCTCGAAGATGAATCCGCATGTTTTGAACTTGAGTGCACTAATGCAAATGCTGTGGTTTCAATCAATCGAGGGTTCTCAGCACCAATCTATTTGAGTATGAATGAAGCTCCAGGGCATGCTTTGGTGCGAATGAAGCACGATGACGACCTCTTCAATCGATGGGATGCGTGTCAGCAACTCGCCGAAGATGCGGTCCTCGAAGCGTACCATGCAAAGTCTACAGAAGCGCAAGACGCATTTATTCAAGCCTATGAAACACTAATCCTCGATGCGACAAAAGAGCCGGCATTTGTGGGTGAAGCATTGCGCTTACCAAGCTTTAATGTTTTAGCGGAAAGGCTTGATGCTGTGCGACCAACTCAGCTTCATCAGGCACGGGAATCGATCTTAGATCGCATCGCTACGACCTATAATGATAAAATATTGAAAGCGTTTGCAGAGCTCCCAAAATTTGACAGCTACGAAGTTTCCAATGCGCAAGTTGGTGTTCGTTCGTGCAAAGGAGCACTTTTAATTCTCCTTTCACGTCTTGAGAGCAATCAAGCGCTTATCGAAGAGGAGTATCGTAATGCAAACAATATGACAGAGCGATTATCGGCGCTAGCATTGATCGCTGATTCAGATATGGAGAAACGCACTTCGATTCTCGACGCTTTTGCAGAAGAATGGAAAGACCAGGCGTTGGTGATGGACAAGTGGTTTGCTGTTCAAGCGAGCTCAACTTCACGTCCGGTGCTTAAAGACGTTGATGTCCTCTTAGAACACAAGTCATTTGATCTTAAGAACCCCAATAAAGTACGATCGCTTATTGGTACATTTGCGGCTGCCAACCCAGCTGGCTTTCACGCCCAAGACGGTTCAGGGTACAAGTTCTTAGGGCGATATGTCGAAGAGCTCAACGCATTCAATCCGCAGATTGCCTCACGCTTATGTTCACCTCTTTTAAAATGGAAGAACTTTGATGAGGAAGCAGGCAGCAAAATGAAAAACGAGTTAAAGCGTCTGGTCGAACTGGATCTTTCGAAAGACGTGTATGAGGTCGTCTCGAAAGCGCTTAATGCTTAAAGAACAAGGGAGTCGAAGGTTAGCAGCCCTCGAGTTCTTTCAAGCGATCGATCTCTTCGAGCAAATGATCTTGAAGCACAAGGTCGATCAAGCCCGCATCGAGTTCGAGTCCTGGTGTTCCTTCACTTAAGTTCAAATAAAACCATGCGCGATTCCATGTATTTAAGATTGCGTGTCGATAGCATTCATCTTCGGCGATTGCGGCATAGGCATCAGGGTAGTCAAAGGCAAGGGTTGTGCGGGCCATTCTTAAATAACGTTGCATGTACCAAAGATGGGTTAGTATGCCGTCTCGCGCACTCGTGGAAAAGTTTGTAAAGCGATCCCTGACACCATATTCAGAGGCGAGACTGTTCACATATTGAATTGTTTCTTCAACAATCATATTGAAGCCTTGGTCACCGCCTTCGAAGCTGTTGTCAAATGCATTGCCATCAAGGTAGACCTCGGCATAAAAATCACAAGGTCCACTGCTTTCATCGCAAGGGGGGCGCTTGGCAGACTCGTCGTCTTGTCGAATGAGGCTCTTTGCGAATGTTTTACCGAAGCGATCTTCACTGTCGCCATTTTGACATGTTAGTGTGATCCCTGGCGCAATATTAAAAAGTGCATTGCTAAAATCCTCTTCGCGAAAAGACCAAAAGTGCCCACATTCGTGAACGATTGTTGAAACACGGCCTAAAGCTTGGTCAAAGCGTGCGACGCCACTGTTGAAAAGACCAACGCAATCTTGCGCTGTGTAGAGTTTCCCTTCATCGATCAGTGTAGCCCCAAAAGGGTAACGTCGCGCACTAAGCTCACGGTAAAAGGCCGTGGCATCACTTGGGCTGTAGCTCATATCGCTGATATCTAAGAGTGAGTCGGGGAAAGGTTCACTGTAAAGAGCTTCGTTACATAAGACATTTTCATTTATCGTGGGGAGCGAAATATTCTCGTTGCCGTTGTCGTTGCCAGAGTCGTCGACATCATTGTCTTTTCCGCAAGAGACCAAGTGCATGAGTACGAGGAAGTAGAGTATATTTCGGGTCATGTGTTGGAGTATACCCAAATCAAAGGAGTCTGTCCGAAAAAAGCATGAAGCGATGTCCGACAAACTCTGGAAATACTCCATGCTGAGCCACCTTTGCATACACAATAATCTTCCTCAAAAACTTCGATACATTCCTTTGAGTCGATTTGATGTTTGGCTTGAGTCAAAGCTACTATGAAGTCATGACCAAGATCGGCAGTGGCTCCTCATCCGTCCACTTTGACTCGTCCAAGAGCAATGTTGCTTCACTCGATGAAGCCAAGAAGCTCTATGAGGCGATGAAGGGTGGACTTTTTGGTGCGGGTACGGATGAGCAGGCCATCTTTAGCGTTCTTGAGGGAAAAAGTTCAGAAGACATCCGCGCTATCAAAAACGCATATCAAAACCATTACGGTCGCGACTTGGTTGAAGACTTGGAATCTGAACTTGCCGGCACGTTTGGAACAGAGTCTGAAGATTGGACTTACGCGCAAAAACTTCTTCAAGGCGGCGAAGAGAATAAAGCCAGCAGTGCACAGCGCCAAGAAGATGCAAGTTGGGACACACTAAAAAGCGTTCTACCTCGCGTTGATTACAGCACACAGGGGCAGCGTCAGATTCCTCTAAACTCTAAGAAACTCCTAACTCTTTTAGAAAGTCAAAGTGTTGAAGAGAATCTTGCCCTGAATGAACGCCTTGTGCGTGAGCAGGGACACGATTTAGAAACTCTTGCTCGCCAAGAAGGTCTATCAAACGATGATATCAATCGTGTCTTGGTATCACTTGGGGACAGTCCGTGTATCGATACATGGGAATCCGGTGCCGCATCCGGTGCGACGAGTCCTGAAGTCGCGGTTGCAGCCATCAAGATTGATGAAGCACTTTCAGGTTTTGGGCAAGACATTGGTGCCGTTGAACAAGCAGTTTCAGAGTTAACGCCTGCTCAAGTTGAAGAACTGAATACCCTTGATTATGACTTCAATGCAACGATTGAAGACGAGTGGCTCTCAGAGGCTGACGAAGCAAAAGTGCGTGACCTCATCACGACAGGAAAGCAAAGCCGTGGTGCGAAACTTTATGACGCAATGTTTGGTGGTGTTACGGGCTTTGACACCAACGTGGATGCATTGCGTACGGAATTGAAAGGTAAAAGTGCCGCAGAGATTGAAAGCATTAAAGCTGAGTATGCATCGGAAACACTTCGCCTGACAGGTACATCTCGGGATTTGGTTACCGATATCAAGAGTGAGGTAAGCGGCCGGGATGCATTTAACGTAGAGATGGACTTAGCGGGTTTGCCCGACCTCAACCGTTCCGATGGAGTTGAAGCAGCTTTTACGCGAATGCAAAAGCGTTTCGATTATGAAGCAGGTAATGGAAAGGGCTTCTTTGATCATGTCAACTCGATTGGCGGTGAAGGCGCTTACGACCGTCTTCTTCGTCATAAAGGTGAGGCTGAGTCTGCACTTGAACTTGCACAGTCTACGGGGAACCCTGAAGATTGGTTGAAAGCTCGCGAGCTTTTGAATGGTGTCGAGCATGATTTGGACTCGTTGACGGGTACACGCGAGGCCGCGGTTGATATTGCGGTCGAAGTGGGGGCCGCTGTGGGCGCTGGTGTTGCGATAGGTCTTTCGGGCGGGACTGCAGCGCCCTTTATCGTTGTCGCTGCAGCAGGCACAGCGGGCGGGGCGATTGGTGCAGGCGTTGCAGCCTATGCAACCGAGGGTTCCCGTCTATCTTTAGAGCAAGGTATTGAGTCGACTGCTCGAGGGGCTGCCATTGGTGTTGCGACCGCGACAGGCACGCGTGCACTTGGAGTCAAGAACAGTCTTGCACGCAAGGTTGGTTCCGAAGCGATTGAGGGTTCGATTGACGGTGGTCTTCAAGGCATCGTTGATGGTGTGAAAACAGGTGACCTCAAAGCGGGGGCTGTGACTGTTGCACTTGGTACAATTGCTGGTGGCGTGGGTGGTAAAGTCTTTGATGAAGTGGGCTCGGGCTTGCAAAAACGAAAAAAGAGTCCCACTGATGGGCCCAACTTGACTCGTTCATCACAAAGCACTCAAGAAGTGGGCGTTGTTAAAACGGAGAATCAAAAAGTTATTCCTCCTCATCATGGTAGCAGCCTTGAAGAGAACACTACTTCAATAAACAGTCTGCAAAATGAGATTGATACTAGAAAACAGGCGCACAAGGAAAACGATGTAGAAAAAGCTATCAGTGTGTCTCAAGTCACGAAAACACTTCCGGATTCTTCGTTTTCTAAGCAATCACAAGTTGAAGCACTTCGTGACCATGGAAAGTCTTATGAAGAGATATTCTTAGAACTAAAAAAGAGCTGCAAGGAACAACTAGAGATTGAAGAATTAAGGCAACATCTTCTCACAAAAGTTGAATGGGACAATCTGGATAGCTCTTTCTGGATTGAGCAAATTAGCGCGGAAGATATCGATTTCCTAACCAAGATGCTTAAAAATCCACAAAGCCTAAAGGCCTTTGGAGAGGCAGCACGTGTATTTAAAAGATCTGTCGACCCAGATTTAATAGCGTCGCTACATTATAAACTACGTGATAACAATATTGATTTTCTAGACTCAATGAGCCCAGCGATCTCAATATTCTTCCTAGAACGTTCAACCAAGTTTGATTTAAACGAACGAAAACAATATCTGGAGAACTTTTTCAAAAGTGTAGATGTCCGTTCCGATGATTATCTGGACATTTTTGACAGTATTGATGATCCGACTTTTTCAAATTTGGCAAAGCATGCAGCGCTCAGTCAAGATAACGCGCCTTTAGATTATTGGATGCCTCGATTAACTGGTGACGACCTCGAAATGTTACATCCAAAGAGACTATCAACAAGCGCAGCCCAAAGTCAGTGGGCGAAGTTTCTAAGCTCACAAAATCCTTTCGATAAAGAGCTGTTCTTTGCTTTACGTGAAAGCATGTCGAAGCATACCGACGTTGATTTTGTAAATTGTTTTGGCCCTGAACTTGTATTCAAAAAGTATGAGCTATTAAAATCAGAGGAGTTTTCGTCCATCCAAACGTACTTTGAAGCGTACTTTCGATCCTCGTCAGACGAGGCAGATGCATATCTGCAACTTGCAAAACTGGGACTCGAGGATACGATCCTTGAAAGAGCAAAACATACTGCATGGGAAAGCAAAACTATAAATCGCACGTGGGACTCTAGGATTTGGATAGATCACATTACGGCTAGTGATGTGGCAAAGCTCCCAAGAAAAATAATAGAGAGCAACAAACATTTCTCGGCTCTAGTGATGGAGCTAGAGTTCAGAGCGGTAGACCGCGATAGTTGCAACTTGCTGTTGTCTCTTGATAAAAGGAAAAAACAAGTAGATGGTGGGTCTATCTATAATCTGATTTCACCAAAGTACGCGATAAAGTACTTGGTAAATACTGGCGACGAAAATGCACTTAGACACTATTTTGAGTCGTATTTTCGTGGTTACTCAGCTGTAGAGAAGTTTCAAGCCCTAAAACAAATTGATCCTTCTTTGCAACAAAACGCTTTCAACTACATCATCACTTCAGAAAGATTGATTAATGAGATTGGTATCGATCGTCTTGCGCCCTTTTTACGCCAAGAGAATATTCCTCTAGTATCTCAATCAATTTGTTCCGACACCAGTCAACTACTGCAATGGACACATCAAGTTTCCCAAACCCATGATACACCCAGAAAAGTCTTGGGTGAGCTTTTACATTATGCAGAAAAACTAGGCGTTCAAAATACAGAAGAATTTTTTCCAGCTTCGTTTATTATCGACAACTCTGCGCATTTCAAAGGGCTGTCATCAAAGCGGGTTCTTGAAATCACCGAATCTCAAACCAAGGAATTGGGTACAAAAGTCCTTAGAGAGGCGCTTAAAAGTGCGACGCGGTCAAAAAACGTTGAGATTCAAACTTTATTGAAAGACATGGTTTTCAAGAGTGACGAATTGAACCCGCTTGACTGGCTAGGTTTCATCGAACCCCGTCATGTCGAAGAGCTTAACCCATCCTACTTTACGGAAAAAGCCAAAGAGCTTCTGCAAGCGATCGCAGAACAGGATATATCATGGGAAAGTCTCGCGAAGTTTCGAGCTCGGATGAAAAAAGAGGGCGGGACCCTAGAACTTATAAAAGCATCGCCCCTTGCAACGGTGGTCAAACTGAAACTAGTCGATCTGTCAACGACTGCGAAAATGCGGCAATACATCAACGCCCACATCGAAGCCGTGTCCATAAAGGGTGTGTTGGATAATCACAAGGCTCTAGCAAAAGCGTTTTCAGAAGGGGATGTGACAAAGGAGTTTTTTGGCACCTTTACGAACAAAGCAATTGAAAAGTTAAAGGTATCCAAGAACACTAAACTGTGGGACTTTCACTATTGGATACCACATATTGATATAGAAGATATTAATAGCCTGCCAGACTCTTGTTTCATTGGACTTGCAAACTTTCAGATATGGAAGACGAAGTTTTCGAATGGAAAAGGTGACTCTGAACTCTACGAGCGAGTACTTGAGAAAACACTAAAATTGAATGCCTCTCTGCCTGGAGCTCAATGTTTAGAACCGAGTACAATTAAAAATGCTTTAGACGTCCACAACCATTTTCGATTACCCGAATTCACAGCTCTTTCTGCTGCCCATAAGCGTAGCTTGGCAGCAATAAATCCGCACGCGATTGAGTCTCTCGAGTTATCCAAGACAATGTTCGAGACATTAAACCGTGCGGGCGTTGTTCACTTTAATCTTGACGGAGATAAGGTAGAGGGGCAGCTGGTTCAGCTCTTCAATAATAGTAACTCAGATTCCTTCGACCTAATCTTCAAGTTACGTGATGATGTTTACGTTCAGGACCACCTTCAAACAATCCGATCCTCATTACAACACCATGAAAAGAAAAAAAGTGTAGCTTGGGGAGGAGCATCTGGGGAGGTTAACATAAGATCGCTAACGGATGTTTTTGAGATAGGTGAGAATAGCGTAGAAGTCTATGGAAATGGGCGGAGCTTTTCAACATCAAAAGTTCCTGCCTTACACAATATGGTCCGGATAAAAATCGCGAAAGAAAATGTGGGCGACCATGTAAGCCTGAATAATGAAATTGCTTTGACTTTAGAGCAGATAGGACTCAAGGAGCTGCTGTCATCAACAACTCCGAAGGATCGAAAACAAAGTGGTGTAATGCGCCTTGCATGGCAATGCAAACCAAGTGAACTATCAGAGTTCCAAAATTCCGGTGTTGCCCCCTCATCAAATCTTTTATCACAAGCCGTCAATGAAGTTCCGGTAGGAGATATCGCAGACACAAAAATTATAGACGGCTACTCAGTCAAATGTGTGACTGATCGTCACCGGGAATATCAAGCTCTTGGAGTGAACCATCTGACGCATGAACTGTATATGGCTGAATCACTACTCTCAATAATCGAAAGCAAGTCCCTACTTTCGACCTTAGCACGATACAAACGCGGGATCATTTTCGATGGCATGTCCTCGGCTGCAGATATTCGTACGGGTGGGGCGGACTATGTGTTTACGAGAGCTGTTACGGATGAGATGCTATCTGAAAATACATTCCAACCATATGGAATCATTTTGCATATTACGCCTAAAGTACTTGACCGGACAGATTGGTTCGCGTTCGATAAGGACTGCTATGGAACTACAAAAGGTGAAATGTTTGCCGCGAGAAACTATTCTGAAAACCTCATTTCAACGATACATAAAAACAAAACGCAGAATGAGTTCATGTTTAAAGAGGCCATGTCTTTTGAAAACGTCTTTGCAATCTCAGCTAGAAGCTCTCGAGAAGCGGAAAACATTAAGATTAAACTACGCAACGCGCAAATTGACGAGATTAACGGTGTTCCGATTGATGAGTTCGTTCAAATAAGAACAGAAAATGACCCAATCAAGTTCACGACCAACGAGTGAGACAACAGTTAATATGGAATATTCATCAAAAGTCTGGGCACTTTACCACGAAGACTGGGACATCTATGAAGTTGTCACTTCCTATAAATATGATGGGAGTTCTTTACATTGGCAAGGAAATAGCAGACGTCATGTTATGGAAGTAGATTCCGTTGATAATGAACGGTATCTGTTAGCCAGTGGGCAGATAATTGTCATCACGCCACTGTCACTTAAACTCTACAATACCGAAATAAGACCTCAAGTTGAGGGTACACCAACATTTTCGACATTGGAAAATTTAGAAAGCTTTTTTCACTCAAAGTTTGGTGTTGATGTTTGATAAGTAAATCACGACAAGCCCTGTGATTTGTGTGCAATAGAAATAGGATTAAGGCTTAAGAGAATTACGATACACCTAAGCAGTCGATTTGATGTTTGGCTTGAGTCAAAGCTACTATGAAGTCATGACCAAGATCGGCAGTGGCTCCTCATCCGTCCACTTTGACTCGTCCAAGAGCAATGTTGCTTCACTCGATGAAGCCAAGAAGCTCTATGAGGCGATGAAGGGTGGACTTTTTGGTGCGGGTACGGATGAGCAGGCCATCTTTAGCGTTCTTGAGGGAAAAAGTTCAGAAGACATCCGCGCTATCAAAAACGCATATCAAAACCATTACGGTCGCGACTTGGTTGAAGACTTGGAATCTGAACTTGCCGGCACGTTTGGAACAGAGTCTGAAGATTGGACTTACGCGCAAAAACTTCTTCAAGGCGGCGAAGAGAATAAAGCCAGCAGTGCACAGCGCCAAGAAGATGCAAGTTGGGACACACTAAAAAGCGTTCTACCTCGCGTTGATTACAGCACACAGGGGCAGCGTCAGATTCCTCTAAACTCTAAGAAACTCCTAACTCTTTTAGAAAGTCAAAGTGTTGAAGAGAATCTTGCCCTGAATGAACGCCTTGTGCGTGAGCAGGGACACGATTTAGAAACTCTTGCTCGCCAAGAAGGTCTATCAAACGATGATATCAATCGTGTCTTGGTATCACTTGGGGACAGTCCGTGTATCGATACATGGGAATCCGGTGCCGCATCCGGTGCGACGAGTCCTGAAGTCGCGGTTGCAGCCATCAAGATTGATGAAGCACTTTCAGGTTTTGGGCAAGACATTGGTGCCGTTGAACAAGCAGTTTCAGAGTTAACGCCTGCTCAAGTTGAAGAACTGAATACCCTTGATTATGACTTCAATGCAACGATTGAAGACGAGTGGCTCTCAGAGGCTGACGAAGCAAAAGTGCGTGACCTCATCACGACAGGAAAGCAAAGCCGTGGTGCGAAACTTTATGACGCAATGTTTGGTGGTGTTACGGGCTTTGACACCAACGTGGATGCATTGCGTACGGAATTGAAAGGTAAAAGTGCCGCAGAGATTGAAAGCATTAAAGCTGAGTATGCATCGGAAACACTTCGCCTGACAGGTACATCTCGGGATTTGGTTACCGATATCAAGAGTGAGGTAAGCGGCCGGGATGCATTTAACGTAGAGATGGACTTAGCGGGTTTGCCCGACCTCAACCGTTCCGATGGAGTTGAAGCAGCTTTTACGCGAATGCAAAAGCGTTTCGATTATGAAGCAGGTAATGGAAAGGGCTTCTTTGATCATGTCAACTCGATTGGCGGTGAAGGCGCTTACGACCGTCTTCTTCGTCATAAAGGTGAGGCTGAGTCTGCACTTGAACTTGCACAGTCTACGGGGAACCCTGAAGATTGGTTGAAAGCTCGCGAGCTTTTGAATGGTGTCGAGCATGATTTGGACTCGTTGACGGGTACACGCGAGGCCGCGGTTGATATTGCGGTCGAAGTGGGGGCCGCTGTGGGCGCTGGTGTTGCGATAGGTCTTTCGGGCGGGACTGCAGCGCCCTTTATCGTTGTCGCTGCAGCAGGCACAGCGGGCGGGGCGATTGGTGCAGGCGTTGCAGCCTATGCAACCGAGGGTTCCCGTCTATCTTTAGAGCAAGGTATTGAGTCGACTGCTCGAGGGGCTGCCATTGGTGTTGCGACCGCGACAGGCACGCGTGCACTTGGAGTCAAGAACAGTCTTGCACGCAAGGTTGGTTCCGAAGCGATTGAGGGTTCGATTGACGGTGGTCTTCAAGGCATCGTTGATGGTGTGAAAACAGGTGACCTCAAAGCGGGGGCTGTGACTGTTGCACTTGGTACAATTGCTGGTGGCGTGGGTGGTAAAGTCTTTGATGAAGTGGGCTCGGCCTTGCAAAAGCTTGGTAAGACTTCTCCTGATGGAACCCGCTTGCCTGGTTCTTCTCAACCCCATCAAGACCAAGGTGTACGCAGCCCCAACACCACTTCAAGCAGCGTGGATCCTATACCAGAAAGGAGACAACCCAAAACACCACAAAGGTCCGTAATTTGGGGGTCAGAATTAAATGTACTTTCTCGCTCCGATCAGGCGACAGAACTCGGTATCACAAAACCCAATCGGCTCGGTGTTTTTTTAGATGAAATTGTAGAAAACCGTCAGCGGCTTTCATCCACTGAAGACCTTTCAAACTCGGCCGTATATATTGTGGCAAGAAGTGATCATAACGGCGCAATAGATAACCTCACAGAAGAAATACGTAACCTTCGTAGTAGTGGGAAAGATGTTCTCTATTTTGAGGTCGGTAGTGTTGACGAGCTGAATGACATTTTGCTCGAAGTTAAACGTGAAGGAAACCTGCGTCCAGCAGAGCTGTCAATTGACAGTCATGCGGCCCCAGGACTATCAAGTTTGGGATGGAACCCTGTGTACAGCCAGCACAACTTGACGAGCTTTCACAACAGTACTCTTACGAACATGGCGAATGCCGTATCAAGTGGGGGCCAAATATCCGTTCTTGGATGTAGCACGGCGGGCACGAGCACAGTTGCGAGAGAGTTATCAATTCCACATAAAATTTCCCGTTTGCGCGATGATATAGTTGTGAATGGGACTTTGGACTCAACTTATGCAGGTGGTTCACCCTTTAAATATCGCGCTGATGGCTCTTTAGGCGAAGTGACGCCCAAGACAGAGGGACTCGAGTCTAGAGTATCTGGCTATCAAGTTCGTCAGGCGAGGTCAGATGACGATTTGCCTTTTGTCTCCCAAGTCCTTCACGACGCGAATCTAAGGCGAGGCACTGTTCAGGTTCAGCCACACGAAGCGACAACTTATTTGGGACAATCATTTCGCATGGAAAATGGAGTGGTTGGGAGATCCACAGAGGAATCGGATTTAATTCTTGAGGCTTATAAAGAAACTTTTGGTGCGCATGCACCGCCAAACCGCTTCATTTTGATTGCTGAAGGGAATGGTGATTATGTGTCTTTCACGAATCCGGAGCTTTTGACTTTCGTTGAGCATAACTTAGAAGCACGCCAGATTCTCGGAGAGCTCTATCATGAAGGTTCGCAGTTCATAGATTTTCAAGCACAAGATATTGGTCGACTTGTCCATTTTATACGGCTTTTGGGCTTTGACTCTGAAAAACACACTATGATTGATCTTGTTGTGCCTCATGGTGCCAACTCAGGATATTCAGACGGCTTCAGTGATTTGCCGCGTTTGCTTGCACAAGAAGCAAAAGTTGGTGTGTCCGCGCATCAACACAACGTGGGACACATTCATGATGTTCGTGTTGAAAGACAAGGTGTTTTTGAACCAGAAAATGTTTTAACGGGAAGGCGAAACGATATATTCGAAGCGCGCGTCAACTATATGTATCTACCAACCGAAGATGGGGTAGGTACTGTTCACCGTTTGGGGACAAAACCAGGAACGTTAGCTACATCGGAAAATCTTACAAGCAGCGGTATTGAAATAGAAATTATTGATGAAGGCCTCACGCCTCAAATAGAAGTTATTGATGACGGGCTTACTCCTCAAATAGAAGTTGTTGATGAAGGGCTTACTCCTCAAATAGAAGGTATTGATGCGGGACGTACTCCACAAAGTAAAGCCGCTGGCGATGACGAAGTCGCTACGCGCGTTGATGGTCCTGAACGAAAAGCAAATCATAAGCGAGAGAACGAAAAAGTCGGGTTTGGCGAAAGTCGAGATGAAACTAAAGCTCGTGCAAATACTAAAAATGAGAGCAAAAAACGCAGAAATTGGGGAGCAAAAAAATCAAGTATAGGTGATGAGCGTCCTCAACTTGATGCAAGCATTCTACAAGACAATGCCGTCGTTGCTTTACCATCTGGCGAAAACA
>JAHDBA010000008.1:99583-105923 GCA_020630615.1 Myxococcota bacterium
TCGATGCAAGCATTCTACAAGACAATGCCGTCGTTGCTTTACCGTCTGGCAAAAATATCACAGTGCCAGCATCTCAGTTGTGTTACATTGCAATTGCTGATGTGACTGAAGAGGCCCACCAGTTCATGCGTGACACAATAGATTGGCCTGAAGAAAAACTCGATAGTGTTCTTAGGCAAGCGGGCTTGGATTCCGACAGTCGCTTGGATTTATTGGATTACCGCCGCGCGAATGAAGCGAAGTATCGGCCGAAGGTTGAGACTGAAATAGCGGTTGAGCCACATGAACTTCCAGAAAATGTACAGGTTCCTGTGGAAAGCGGTGGGTTGATTGATGTTCCTGCAGCACAGTTGTGTTACATTGCAATTGCTGATGTGACTGAAGAGGCCTACCAGTTCATGCGTACCACCATCGATTGGCCTGAAGAAAAACTTGATAGTGTTCTCAGGCAAGCGGGCTTGGATTCCGACAGTCGCTTGGATTTATTGGATTACCGCCGCGCGAATGAAGCGAAGTTCCGAACTGAAAAAGAAAGCAGAAATTCTATCAAGGAGGCTGAAGGCCAAGTCGAACACGACGAAGTAAAAGCCGAACATAATGAACAGATCGAGTTCTCAAACGTTAGTGAGCAGCAATACATCAAGATGCCAGCTTTTCAGCAACGTGAGTTAGTGCAAAGTATGGCTTATCTTAATTTGATTGAGCTTCACGAAGGCCTCACTATTCCTTTGACCCAACTCTTTATCGATTTAGGTACTTTTGAAAATCTTGTGAAGAGGCCAGAATTTCTACACGATTCGACGAGTGAGTTGGTGAAACAAGTTCGTGAGACCATGCTAGAGCTTCCCGATGAACAAATTATAAGTCTATTCCAAACGATGCCTCCAGCGCTGCGTGCCAAGCTTTCTTTCGGTTTAGACGAAAGCACACTTCGTAACATACTGTACCACCCCGAGAATGATATTTTTCAGTATTTTGGCAATGCGAGAAATCTTGCAGATATCATCTTGGTCTCCAATTGGTTGGACGGTTCGGCAAACTCTGGCTCCGCGTCCTATGTCCATACCCTGATGGATGATGATTATCTCAAGGACTTGGCTCAGAGTATGACATCAACATACGATCGCGAACTCGGGAGCGAAGGTCTGGCAGAGCTATTGAGTGCACTGAAAACGAGTCGAGATCGGTTGCGAGCATCGTATGCAGACATATCTGAGACAGCTTTAATGGATATGGATGTCGATCTCGTTATCGATGCATTGTATGGAAAATCATCGAACACAGTATTCGAGGTACGGGGAAGAAGGGATTTGTTGGAGGTCAATGTTCTCGTCGATGCATTGAACGAGGATCAAGAGAAGGTAACCTTGGAATGGTTAAACGGGGTTCTCGACACACTCGCGCAAAGCTCAGGTCTCGAGATTGAAGATATCGAGCAGATACTTGGTGAGCTCTATATCGCACGTTCCTCGGATCTACCGTGGAACTATACCCTGGGGAGGTCAGGGGCTCATGGTGAACGTCAAAAGGTTGTTCTTAGCGGAATCTTCGACATCGATGGGAATAAAGTTTCGCCGGATGAACTTGAGAATCAGGCAGCAACATTCTTTCACGAGTTTGCTCACCTAATGGACCAAAAGCAAAGTTTGACAGAATACCCAAGCGATACTCTTCCTTTTGGTTACGGTGATTTGGCCTCAGACTACGTCAGAGACTATGCAATCGGCGGGCAATATTTTATCATGCCAGACATGCCGCATCTATCATCGGCTCAAAAGCGAAAGGTCGAAGACCTCTTCGTTGCACACGATGGATTTCAAGACTCGAAGGGGAACTTTGATTGGGAACGTGCAAAGGAAGTTGAAGCAGATTTCGTATTTGAGCTCGAGTCTGTTTTTGATGAAATGATGTTTCGACTTCGCGCGGAAGACTATGCGGAGACATTCCGTATTTACGTGGAGAACAAGGGCTTTAAAGGTGAGATGGGTACTTTTGACTCGGAGCTTGCTACGAAGCTTGGTTTTAGTCAGGCAATGCAGGAGAAGTTTCGTTGGCTGGAGTCCAATATAAGATCTGGCATTACTTCCACTGTACAGAAAAGCCAAAATAGAAGTGCGGCGAATGGCCGTAGCAACTTGATTCAAGGACGGCGTACCTATTTACAAAATGTACCGTTTAATGGGTTATCCCAAACAACAAAACTTGGCCGTGTAGAACATGCTGTTCACCGGCACACGACAATGCGAAGGCGAAATGGACGAGATGCCAATACCCATACTGTATTTGTTAAGCCCGACATTGCAACCCGTAGCGAAAAAATTGCCGGACGATATTTTCAAAGTGAAGTGGCTAGTGTTTCTACAAACTTTACAACTATCGAATTTGATCAGCTTTGTGCCGATATTCACGCACTGACAAACACTATCGATGGTGGGTTACAAAGTTTTGAGACACGCAATGCAAGTATGGTTCAGCAACACGAGTTGGAGGCATATCTCAACGCGTATCTTAGTGCAGAAGAGGGAGTTGACCAAGTTCGGGTCACGATGCTGAAAACGCAAAAGGGTGACGCCAATCGAATTGATGTCACAGTTGCATTTAACGATTCGCACCCCTTACATAAAAATACTTATAGTGCCACAGAGACGATGCCCAATGAGCCGAATGGCGGGATCAAGATAAAATATTGTGAAGACGCTCAGTCGCCTGGGAAATTTCGATTTGCATCATGCTTTCCCGTGAGAACAAATTGACCTCCCCACAAAAAAACCGACCCAAGGCCGGTTTTACATTGATTGTTCGTACGCCCAAAGGGCAGGGGGCTCGATTATCGTTTCGAGAATTGGAAGCGTTTACGCGCACCCGGTTGACCGTATTTCTTACGTTCAACTTCACGAGCGTCACGAGTAAGATGTCCAGCCTTCTTCAGTTGACCACGAAGCTCGGGTTGAGCTTTGGCAATCGCTTGAGCGATACCGTGACGAATGGCGCCAGCTTGTCCTGACATTCCACCGCCACGCACGGTACAAACCACATCGTAGTTCTCGTGAGTTTCAGTAAGAGTTAGTGGTTGCTTGAGAATCATTTGCAACGATGGTCGTGGCAAAAAGTTTTCAAGCTCACGCTTGTTAATAGTGATTTTTCCATTTCCGGGTTGGAGCCAAACACGAGCAGTGCTTTCTTTTCGGCGACCAGTTGCATAAGTACGTTCAGTCATAATTTAATCCTTATCTTGCTTTTGACGCGATCACCAAAGTTTTCGGCTGCTGTGCATCATGAGGGTGTTCGGTGCCTGCATACACTTTAAGCTTTTTAAGCATTTTTCGTCCCAATGGGCCTTTGGGGAGCATGCCGCGAACAGCATGTGTAATAATACGATCGGGGTGCTTTTCACGTTGCTGGCGAACAGTTGTCGATTTGATACCACCAGGGTATTGGGTATGATGGTAGTAGACTTTATCTTCTTCTTTCTTACCGGTAACGCGAACTTTCTCTGCGTTAACCACTACAATAAAGTCGCCGTTGTCAACGTGTGGTGTAAAAGTTGGCTTGTGCTTTCCACGAAGCATTGATGCCACTTGTGTTGATAGTTTTCCGAGAATCACATCGCTGGCATCTACAATGTACCAGTCGCGCTTGACTTCGGACGGTTTAATGACAGGTGTTGTCATGTCGTCTCCTTTTCAGTGAGGCTAAAGCTTCACCTACACCATCGTGGCGTATACGGAGGCATCCTTTTGATCTCTCAAAAAAATGCCCTCTGGTTTATGAGCTAAGTATGACAAAAGGTTCTCTGGTGTCAATAAGCACACTCACATGATGTCTTTTGCATTAAAATCGTGAATTCAACTTCTTCATTTCGCCAAATTCATACCCAAAGGACTAGAAACCATGATTCATCACACACAAGGAAGAAAACATGACAGCTAAACTATCTAAATCACTACTATTAATCACTATTTTTGGCATCGGGTGCGGTCTTCCACCAGCACAGCTACGCGAGCAATGTACAGCGTTGGGAGCCAACCCGCGAGTTTGTGACGAGGGTTTAGAATGTTATGTGGGCTCGGCGAGTCCTGTCGGTATTTGCCTGCCAGAGCAAAACGGTGCAGCGAGCGAATAATCGTGGAACAAAGCTCAAAAATAAAAGGCCACCTCTCAAGGTAGCCTTTTTATTTGTTATGAACTCGAAATGAGGAGCTAAACAATCAACGCATACTAGGAACCAAACTGAGAATGCATTTACGCGCAAAGTCGTTTCAATGCGTCAACTTGGTCACATTTTTCCCAAGTGAAAGTCTCTTCTTCACGACCAAAGTGTCCATATGCAGCGGTCGGGCTATAAATAGGACGCAAGAGTTGTAAATGCTCAATTAATCCTGCCGGCGTCATTGGGAAGATTTCTTTTACTGCGGCTTCAATCTTTTCTTCCGCGACGGTTGATGTTCCAAATGTATCAACCAGAACACTCACAGGCTGTGCAACACCAATCGCATAGGCAAGTTGGACTTCAGCCTTTTCTGCCAGTCCAGCTGCGACAACATTTTTCGCAATGTAGCGTGCGAGGTATGCAGCTGAACGGTCGACTTTTGAAGGATCTTTACCCGAGAACGCTCCCCCACCATGTCGACCCATTCCACCATAGGTATCCACAATAATTTTTCGTCCTGTGATGCCAGCATCACCCATTGGGCCACCCACCACAAAAATACCAGTTGGATTAATATGGTACTGTGTTTTGTTATTGAGCATTTCAGCGGGCAGCACGGCTTCGATGACTTCCTTTTTCAATGCTGCTCGAATATCACCCAGCTCCATATTTGGGGCATGTTGTGTTGAGAGAACGACAGCCTCAATCGCAACAGGTTTTCCATTTTCATAGCGAACACTGACTTGACTTTTGCCATCGGGTCTTACCCATGGGAGGACTCTCTCCTTACGAACAGCAGTTAGTCGAGCAGTAAGTTTGTGAGCAAGAGCAATAGGTAAAGGCATCAGTTCTGGCGTCTCGTTGCACGCATATCCAAACATTAAGCCCTGGTCCCCAGCACCCATTGCTTTTTCTTCACCGACATCAACACCAACAGCAATGTCAGGTGACTGACCTTCAATCGCATTCATGACACCACATGTGTTTCCGTCGAAGCCCATATCTGAGCTGGTGTAACCAATATCACAGATTGCTTTACGAACAATTGCGGGTACATCCAGGTGGGCGTTCGTACGGACCTCGCCGGCAACCATACAAAAGCCAGTCTTAAAAAGAGTCTCGACTGCGCACCGAGCATCTTTTGGGTTGGAGTCATGCGTGTAAATCGCATCCAGAATAGCGTCGGAAACTTTGTCAGACATTTTGTCCGGGTGACCTTCGGTGACGGATTCGCTTGTAAATGTAAAATGACCTTTCATGATTAATCCTGTTGCAAGAAGATGGTCTCAATTTTTCCGATAGAATACAGACATTTGGATGTCAACGGCATTAAAAAAGGGAGCAAGCGCTCCCCTCAAGAATCGATCGGGTTCAAAGTCTAATCGACTTCAATCAAACCATTGGGCTTTACCTTCAATTGAATGTCTTTTCCGCTCACTAAACCAGCGTTAAAGGTCACTTGACCAGCGGGATCAATGACAGATGCATTAAAGTGGTCGATTTCGAAGCTTTTCTCTGCCACTCGCAGTGCAACGTGAGTGCGAGCAACCTCAACAACCCCCCGCACATGCTCTGAAATAATAGAAAGAAGACGTGCCTGAGTCATACCATTGGAATTGAACTCTTCGATAAGAAGTACGCGTCCGTTATCCGTCTGGTCTGCAATACGAATTCCCGATACGGTCTCACCCTCGGTGCTCGGAACGCTGTCACCAACTTTTCGTACGACAATTGCTTCATCGGTATTGGCAAGAGAGCTAGCGATAACTGCACGCTCTGCTGGTTTTGCATCGCCATTCGACATCAAGTCCACCAAGGCGATAACCGTACCGGAAGTAAAGACATAACTTTCATGAATATAGATCAATGTGTATGCGTTGGTGACCCGTGCACCAACACTCAATGAAGGAATGTCTTTCGCATTCACATCCTCTGCCATGGCTCCCACAACTCTTTTACCGCCAAGGACAGCTACCACATTTTTATTGGGGGCTACGCTGAGTTGAGTTACGTCTCCATCAAATTCGAAGGCACCCAATCCTAGTGAGCGAGTGACGCGCCGTCCACCATGCGTCATCGCATCGATCTCGATGACTTTTCCTTTAGGCTTTTCAGCCGCTTCTTCAGCTTTCACGTCTTCAGCTTTCACGTCTTCAGCTTTCACGTCTTCAGCTTTCACGTCTTCAGCTT
>JAHDBA010000036.1 GCA_020630615.1 Myxococcota bacterium
AAATGTTTTCGCAGGACTGAACAGGGTGCAGGCCACCTGTGCTCTGGTCATTACACGCATTACCGTCTTCAATAAGACATGACGCGTTACAGCCATCACCAGGAAGGTTGTTGCCATCATCACAACCCTCATCGGGATCGAGAGTGCCGTTACCGCATGTTGGGCAAAGCTCGACAAATTGGATTCCATCAATGGCGGCGAACGTTTTGCTGCCTACACCCGAAACAAGCTCTGGTTCAAATACTAAGTTGACTGTTGTAGCGCTCGGGCGAAAGGTACACGAGAATGTAGTCCATGGTAATGTCGTACCTTGGCTTGGCATGGTCATCGTGGGAGATTGACAAAGAGTCGTCGAGCCATCTTTTACCAGCCAACGAACTTCATCACCTGGTGTGGTTGCCACACCAGCCGTCAAAGTCTGTTCAAAAGCAATCTGATAATCCACCGAGGTGTCCAATGACGTTAACGCCGTGCCAAAACTTTCAGGATCTACACCACAAAGGGTGAAATCACCACTGTCGAGACTATCTTCAAAGAGCATTCCATTAACAGTTGTATTCGCATTGTGGGTGTCGCATGTACTTGAAACGGAGACCCAACCGTCAGGAATCTCTGAGTTTTGCTGATCATTGCGATCAAACACCGCCGAAGATGTCAACGATCCGTTTGAAAAGTCAACAACATCTTCACAATACTCATCACATTGCGATGGTTCATCGTAACAAATGAAGTTCGTTTCTACAGTACAAGTATCACTGCAACCATCACCAGCCATAGTGTTGCCGTCATCACATTCTTCACCTGGTTCAACGTCGCCATCTCCACATACGGTTGGTGCCACTCCGCAAGCAGAAACCCCGTCATAATCAATACCACCTAACTCAACGCCAACCCTGAAGGTTGTACCAGCAGTGGCAACCGTAAAGCTGCAAACGGTTGCACCACCAAAGTTGGGCACCGTACAAGTCGAGCCAGACAATCGTGAGTCACCAACGCTAAAGTCCTCTGGGTTTGCACCTTCGTTTCGAACCAGAAAATCTAGAACTGTCCCTACTGGTAAAGGTTGATTGAAAGTGAACTCCATCCAAGTGTTGCCTGGCTCTGCCCAAACATCATCAACGGCTCCAATCGCATTTGGGAAAGACGTGCCAACTCTATTCACTGCATCGATAGCAAAAATTCCCGTACAAGGTTCAGCCGCGGCCTCGCAGATCCCTGTACGCGTATTACAGGTTTCGCCAGTGGCACAATCACGGTCACTGGTGCACCCTGCTCTTTGGCATGTCCCTGGGACATCGTCGGGCTGTGAATAGCAACGCCCACTCGCTGAACATGTATCAAAAATAGGATTATTCGCATGACACATTGCGGAGTTTGAGTCTGTACAAGAGAACGCAGGACCTGTCCGCTCGACTGCACCATCACAAGTTTCACCCGCAGCACAATCACTATCATCGAAGCAGCCTGGTGAACAGGTTGATTCAACTGAAGACTCTATTGTGGGTTCAAAGGTACAGAGAAACCCATCTTCAACTCCACATTTATCGTCACAACCATCACCAGCAATAGTATTGCCATCGTCACAGTTTTCACCTGCGTCGATGACGCCGTCGCCGCAGACCGAACATGTCTTTTTAAGTTGAATGTTGTCAATCACATTGTACGAAGGAGAACCATTTGGACGAAACTCGATAAAGGGGTCAACGCTCGAGAATGTAATGGTGCAGCTCGCGCTTTCCCATGGTGCATTTGTGTTCACCGCTGGCAAAGCCATCACGGGAGAAGAACAGGCCACGATACCATCAACGTAGATGTCCCAAGAACCTGGTCCCGATGTAGTTGAACGTGCTCCTATACTTTGTTCGAAAGTAAGTTCATAACTTTCACCGATATTGACGCCAATGATTTGTTGACCAAGCGTCTCCGTTCCAGCACATCGAACAAAGGTGCCACCTGAAGGACTCGGTCCATATTGTTCTCCTCCACCAGCAGAAAGCGTTTCATCAATGGTATCGCAAGATCCCGCAGTATTAACCCAATTGTCGGGCGGTGTTGCGTTTAGCGTACTTCTGTCAACCGATCCGGAAATGTTCAACGCACCGTTTGTAATGCGCTCGGTGCCACATACTTGTTCAATCTGACATTGAGCATCACAGCCATCTCCCGACACCGTGTTACCGTCGTCACATTTCTCGTTGCCCGTTATAGTATTGTCTCCACAAAGAGACGATTCACATCTTTGGTTGGGAACATCGCAGGTTTCCCCGGCAGCGCAACCTACGTCATTCGTGCAATCAATACATGTATCAACGCCATCACACTGACCATCAGCACTCGCGGCACCATCATCGCACACCGTTCCTGGATTAATAGGAGTATTAATACAATTATTTTGGCCATCACAGATGTTACCTGTGCAAGGATTGCCATCTTCACAATCAGCATCGTCACAGCACCCGCCGTTACATGGGTCAGCGGCACATGTGCCGCTATTACAAACTTGCGGGAATGGACAATCAGCATCAGTGGTGCATGACGTCGTCCCAACGCAACTACCAAACTGACATGATTCACCGGTCGGACAGTCTCGATCTGCAGAGCACGGGTCACCGCTTCCTGAAGCGGTCGTACAGGCTCCGCCGATACAGTTTTGACCGATTGGGCAATCTGCATTTGATATGCACATCGCAAGCTTAGCATCGCCTACACCATCAAGCTGCAAATCAGCTGCTTTCTCGTCGAGATTACACCCCGAGAGTGTGAGAAGAAGAGTCGGTACAGCACACAAGAGTTGTACCATGAACTTAGTTGATAAATTACGAGTTTGCATCGAGCACCTCTGACCTATAGATCAAAAATTCGTTAGAACATTGTTGGTGTAGCAAGTGCCACTTAGAAAAAGCAAAGTTCTGATTATGTTTTTTTAGAAATCTGAAACAATGCGACACAAGAACACTTTCACTTACATAATTATTGACCGAGGCCTTTTTATAAAATTCGTGTTTTGATGCTTAGTCTGCGACACTAAAACCATGGAACGTGTAGTCAAGATTTCAACACTTGGGGAAGAAGAACGTAGCAGTGCCCATACAGCATCTATGACTATTGAAGAGAGAATGGATTATTTCTTTAAACTGAGAGAAGAGGTTCATCGAGAGCTCTACGGGGAAGATTACGATGAAGTTATCCAAAGATTTGAAAGAATTGTTACTTTTGTTCGAAGAAAAGAGGGTTGAATACCTCTTGATTGGCGGTGTAGCCGTGAACCATTATGGTTATCCTCGCTATACAAAAGATTTAGATTTATGGATTCGCCCCACAAAGGTGAACGCTGGACGTGTGATGGCAGTACTTAATGCATTTGGCATGGGCTCTCTTGGCGTGTCGATTCAAGATTTGACCTTTCGTGAAGGTATTATTCAACTGGGTGTCGCCCCGAACCGAATTGATATTATCATGCAGCTCAAGGGCGTTGATGAAGACGCCGCCTTGGCGAGAGGGCAACGAACGAAGCTTGATGGTATTGAGCTCAACATTATCCACAAAGACGATCTCATTGCAGTTAAAGAAACAGTAGCACGACCACAAGACCTGGCTGACGCGCACCATTTAAAGCTTATAAAAGACTAAAGTGTATCAGCAGACAACCTAACAACAGACAATAGTTCGACATTACAAGTCATGTGTCTTAAGGCATCCCTGTAGTGACGAGGTTCATGATGACGTTTCAAAAAGTACTGGTCGCCAATCGAGGTGAAATCGCAATTCGTGTTTTTAGAGCACTCACTGAACTCGGTAAACAAACCGTCGCAATCTACTCCCATGAAGATCGGGTTGCACTTCACCGCTACAAAGCTGATGAAGCCTACCAGCTTGGTACGCCAGGTGAACCGATGTCAGGCTACCTTGACCAAGAGGCAATCATCAAACTTTGCAAAGACAAACAAGTTGATGCGATTCACCCTGGTTACGGATTTCTCTCTGAGAACGCAGACTTCGCGCGAAAATGCGAAGATGCCGGTATCGTGTTTATTGGGCCGACATCAAAATCACTCGCCAATTTAGGTGATAAAACTGCAGCCAAAGCATTGGCTATCGAAGCGGGTGTACGTACGATCCCCGGCAGTGAAGGCTACGTATCGACGATCGATGAGGCAAAGAAGGCCGCAAACGATACAGGCTACCCACTATTAATCAAAGCAGCATTTGGCGGCGGCGGCCGTGGAATGCGTATTTGTCAAAGCGCGAACGAACTGGAAGAAGCCTTTCAAAGCGCCACACGCGAAGCAGCTTCAGCCTTCGGGCGAGGTGAAGTGTTTATCGAACGTTTCATCAAACACGCTCGCCATATCGAAGTTCAACTCTTGGGTGACTCAAGGGGGGAAGTGGTACACCTCTTTGAACGTGACTGTTCAATTCAGAGGCGCAATCAAAAAGTCGTTGAAGTAGCCCCTGCTCTCGGTCTCAACGATTCTTTTCGCACAGAGCTCTATGATGCAGCAGTAAAGATCGCAAAAGCGGCCAAGTTAAGTAATGCAGCCACAGCAGAGTTTTTGGTTGAGTGTGATGAGAACATGCAAGCCGAAGACTTTTACTTCATCGAAGTGAATCCACGTATTCAGGTTGAACACACTATCAGTGAACTCATCACGGGCATTGACCTTGTTCAAAGTCAAGTTCATATTGCCGAAGGTGACAGTTTGGAGAACCTAGGTCTCTTCCCACAATATAAAATATCAATGCAAGGCGCAGCAATACAGGCACGTGTGACGACAGAAGACCCGCGCAATGGCTTTGCACCCGACACGGGGCGTGTGCTTGCCTATCGATCAGCCGCTGGCTTTGGTATCCGGCTCGACCCGAGTATTGCCGGAGCTGGGGCAGAGATTACCCCCTATTACGATTCTCTTTTGGTGAAAGTTTGCTCGTATGCACAGAATCACAAGGATGCGATCTCAAAACTCCATCGCTCTTTACGTGAGTTTCGCATTCGTGGAGTCGCAACGAATATTCCTTTTATGGAGAACATTCTAAAACACCCCACCTTTATTCAAGGGCATGCTCACACCAAGTTTGTTGAAACCACAGAATCCCTATTTGAATACCCACGCAAGAGAAATCGTGCGACACGTATTCTACGAGCAATCGCAGATACGACACTGAATGGCCCGCCAGGTTTCGAGAAACCTCTAATCAAACCAAAGGTCCGTACTCCCTTACGCGTGCCATCACCCACAGAACCCAGCGCGCCCGCACCCTTCAAGCGTATTCTTGATGAAAGAGGCCCTGAAAAACTCGCCGAGCATGTTAAGTCTTTTCCACGCTTGTTGCTGACCGACACAACGTTCCGAGATGCACATCAATCGCTTCTTGCGACACGCGTTCGCACAAAAGACCTTGTACGCATAGCACCTGCAACTGAAAAGCGAATGGATGAACTTTTTAGTTTAGAATGCTGGGGCGGTGCGACCTTTGATGTCGCATACCGATTTTTAAGAGAAGATCCATGGCAACGTCTCGAAGCGCTTCGTAAGGCAATGCCGAATACACTTTTGCAAATGCTTTTTCGTGGCTCCAATGCAGTCGGTTATACAAACTACCCTAAGAATATTATCCGCGACTTTATCGGTGAAGCTTCAGAGAAAGGTGTCGATGTTTTTCGGATCTTTGATTGCTTCAATCAACTCGACCAGATGCAAATCGCAATTGATGAAGTGAGAGCGAACAATAAAGTTGCTGAAGTCTGTATTTGTTTTACCGGCGACCCTGATGCGACCGGTACTCATTACAACTACGACTATTATCTTCGACATGCCGAAGCAGCTCAAAACGCCGGCGCACATATGATTGCCATTAAAGATATGGCAGGGCTCCTAAAAGCGAACAATGCCGCAACACTCATTCAAAAACTCAAAAGCGCTATCGATTTGCCAATTCATGTTCACACCCATGATAGTGCGGGTACAGGGGTTGCGATGCTTCGTGCTGCCGCACTTGCAGGTGCAGATATTGTCGATGTTGCACTTTCAACTATGTCTGGCCTAACAAGTCAGCCCAGTATGAATGCTTTGGTTGCCTCACTTGATGGTGAAGCGATACGACCTGCAATCAACCTCGAAAGAGTGCAGCCACTTGCGGACTACTGGGAGAATCTTCGCGAACATTACTCGGTCTTCGAATCCGGACTGAAGTCTTCGAGCACGGACGTGTATCGTCATGAAATCCCTGGTGGTCAATACTCGAACTTGAAGCCACAAGCGATGTCTGTGGGTTTGGCCGAGCAATGGGACGATGTGCGCGAGCGCTACCGCGAAGTTAATATCGCTTTTGGAGACGTGACAAAAGTCACGCCCTCTTCGAAAGTCGTGGGGGACATGGCACTGTGGTTGGTGAACAATAAAATGTCGATGCCAGATTTTCTTGCATCAACAAAACATTTTGACGTCCCTCAGTCGGTTGAAAACTTTATGCTTGGAGCGATCGGCTTTCCTGAGCATGGGGTGCCCGAAGCGACGCGAAAACGTATTCTGGGCCAAAGAGACTCAACACAAACAATGCACCAAAGTGCATTGGCGAGTTACGATTACAATGAAGCCAAACACAAGATTGGGAGGTTCCCGAGTGTTCAAAGCTCGCACGCACTCGAGTTGAGTTACGCACTCTACCCGAATGTACTCAAAGACTATCTCATTCATGTGCGGAAGTATGGGGACACAAGTGTCCTTGAAAGTTGGAACTTCTTCTACGGGCTCGAAGTCGGTGAAGAAATTATTGTCGATATCGAGGAAGGAAAGTCACTCGTGATCTGCTTCCTTGGTTTTGGGCGGACCAACGATCGTGGTCAACGTGAAGCGCGCTACAATCTGAATGGGCAACCGAGAAGTGTTTGGGTGGAAGATCGTCAGTCGGAGCTTGCAACCTCGACCTCACAATTCGAAATGGCTGATGAAAGCAATGAAAACTCCATCGGCGCGCCCATGCCAGGCAAAGTACTAAAGGTTCTTTGTGCTCAAGGCGATGAAGTAGAGGAAGGCGATGTTCTCGTCGTGTTGGAAGCAATGAAACTCGAAACCTCTGTTCGAGCGCCACAGAAGGGAAAAATTGAGCGCTGCCTGGTTTCCGAAGGTGATTCATTGCCCGTAGGTGCACTCCTTATGGAGCTAAGTTCATAGAGCACTCAAGCCCGACTTGATCTCGGTACATCCCCAAAGAGCATCCGTCATCTGACGGAGCTCATCAGTAAAAATAGTAGAGAATACACGTGATATCAACATGTTGGGAATCCAGTTAAAGATCTAGCTTCTGACCTTATACCCAAAAGATCAAAGGTACGACTATCCCTCTGCGGAGGGACTTATGTCTACATCAAGTGTTCGTAATTTAGGAATTCGTTTAACCGCAGATCGTGAACTCGATCTGAATGATGCTGAAGAGCTTGTCGCAGAAGTCGGCGGCACGATGTCTTCTGGCGAAGCGCGAGAACTCTTCAACTTGATTCTTGCACCCAAAGACGAGTACGTCGTGGGTGATGATGCGCAAACGCGACTTCTGAATGGAGCTTATACGACACCGGTACGTGACGGTGATAACACCAAGTACGACGCATTTATCAAACGCTATCAGAAAGCGTCTGCACTCTTAAGTCAGATGGAGCGAGGTGAGCATGCCTACTTGTCACCCGAGCAACGTGCAAACGTTGAAAAGGCTATCCTCAAAGACAACAACCTTGGTGGCGCCATTGCACTCTTGCAAGTCTATTCGGGTGAGTCTTTTGCAAAGACAACAATTCCACCGGCTGTTGTGTCGCTCGTCGAAAAAACTGTTCTTGCGGGCGCTGAAGCTTACGACGTTCGCGAGGTCCGGCGATATGACACCAAAACTGAAAACGGAGAAACATTTCAGGCCCCTCGCGGAATGTGGAGCCCATACCCGCAAGCTGCGTTGCCCTACGATTCTTTAAGGTTTGACTACACCATGATCACGCCTGAAAAGCTCGAAGAAGACGCTAAGAATATGGCGGACCCCAATTTCGAGTACACGATAAAGACAGGTACACGTTCGTATTCTGAACACGAAATTCAAGAGCAGCTCGATGAACTTCGCAGCTTTGGTTATTATTCGGAATCCGACATCAAAGGTTTCGAAAAAGACCTACGCGAAACACGTCTGGTTACCACTGAAAAGCGTCAAGGCAGCCTTAACACACGTGGTGGTGCATCAATATCATCAGCGTATGACGAGGCTGTCCATGAAGATGTATACGCACGCGGTCAACGTGGGCAAAAATGGGCCAATAACTTTGCCATTTTAGCGGACGGGTCTGTCCATTGCTTGCCTGCCTCACGCAGAAGTCAATCGGCCGATGTTGTTCTTACATGTCCTTCTTTGGCTCGAAGCGAACACATGCTTTACAATGGTCACCTTGATGTTCGCGAGGGCGTTGTTGTCGGAGTTGAAATGTCAGGCAGGCTCGCGAAACGCGCTGCTGAAGGCAAAACGGTTTTTATCGACCCAATCGCGGTGTTAAAAGCATGGGGCTTTGAAGTTGCGGACAACGTCAATGTGCGTTTTTCAAATCGCGCAGAGGACGGCACTGAAGCAATCGTCGACCCATCAACACAAACGATTCGTGCACCAAGTTAAGCCACTCTTTCTGACCCGAAGCATCGAGGTCTGAACTTAATCAACAACTTTACTTCATTCCTATGGAGGGAATCATGTCACTCAAACTCAAAATTTCACCAAGCTACGATTACAAACCTGAACTTCAGGGTCATAATGCTGACAAGTGGCTGCAGGACGCTTTAGAGACCTTAGATGCACGTAATGTCCAACTTAAGCTCGGGGCGAAAAATACTACGACGACATATGACTCCCAAGACCTAGCGGAACTTTTTGGGATGAGTACACTTGATGCAAGCGAGACACTTAGAGTTAATGGTAACACGGTATACCTCAACGAAATCAAAAGTTTCATCGATGATATTCTCGCCAATACTCATGTTCAAAACCAAGTTTTCGATCTTCGAATTGAACGCGAGCTTGCACAAGCGCTTCGTATTGGCAACAGTCACTTTGATTACGCACTTGATATTGAAAAAGCAAAATTGCTTGCACCAAACTACGACCTCGTGCCCGTCATCACAGCCGCGATGATGGGCAAGGAACCCGCGAGTCCATCGCGAGATTTCTCTGAGAACGAGACCGTCTTGTCGATCACGGGTCTGAGTTCGGAAGAAATGGTAAAACTACTGAGTGCAACACGAGGCTCTCGACGGGTGGTCGATCGCATGCGCAAAGTTGATGCCTTTGCAGCCTTCTCATTCGCCCATGATGGCATTGACTCAATCGATTGGAGTGAGCGGGCATTCGAAGCACGAGAATCTGTACCCTATTTTCAACTTGGCATCGAAAACAATCGACGAGAATGGGATGCTGAAAATGGCGAATGGGGAGTGGATTATGGGACAGACTACAATGAAGATGTGTATTATAAAGGCTTCAGAGAAAACGCCCCTAACGATGATATCTTAGCCCGCTCGAATAAGGTTCTACGCCATCGTATTCGCCGTAACAGCCCTGAAGAAGTTCGTCGCACCTTGGTGCAGGTAAAGACAATGCATGGTGTTGATGAAGACGGGCAAAAAATCGCACACAAGATCGATGAGCGATACTCGAGCTCAGAAACGAACAATCATGAAGCCATGGCCAACATGGTTCGCACCGGCACACGAAGAGGCGAAGCAGTTCGAACGATAAGCCATCTTTTTCACCAACTCAATGATGAAGGTTACCTGAAGAATGAAGCTGGCGAATCTGAAGGTGTGGTCTTTCAGCCTGCCTCAGTCGTTCAATCAAAACGAAGTCGATTTCATCATACATGTGTTGGTCAATACCAAATGCAAGTCCTCTTAAATTATTGTCGTTCGAATGTTGAATACTTAAAGAGCCATGTGCCTACCAACACAAGTTTAAGTTCACAGAGTAAGAAAGATTTTACAAACGCAATTGAAGACTTCAGCGATGAGAATCGATTAGCAATCTACTTACAAGAACATGTTGATACTGAAGGGTTGAACCAAAAAGTTGATGCAACCCAGATTGGGTCCATTCTTTCTGGACAGATTAATGACAGGGCCCCCACGACTTTGGCATATCAACACGTTTTGGCAAAAGGATTTAAAGAGCTTTCAGACACGATTCACGACTACTCAAATCAATATGCGGCAACGATTGCTGAGACAGAAAATTATGATGATGCCTTTGACCTTGTCGATGAGCTGAGGTTGCATCTTCGTGACTCAAACCCGAGCTCAAGTCTCACGACGATTGGCCGCAGCGGGACGCTCGAAATCCCGTTAAGTGACTTCGATGAGATTCTCGCGATCTCAGATGAGGGTGTGAAAAGGTCACGTGCCTGGGAGGTCGTCTCGAAGTTCTCAGAGTGGTTGGTTGATGCCGAGGGCAACGACATACTTCGCACACTGACTCAAGATGACGCTATACATACTCTCGAAGCGATACGCGCCTTTGTAATGGAAGAGCATATCAAGATTCTTGGTCGACAAGCTGCAACGGCAGGCTCGATGAGTAAAGGACTCTACTTTGACCAACTCGCCAGGTCGATGGATGCTGGGCCAAGTTCTTCCGATTTCACGATCTTAACCTTTGACCAAGTTCGATACTTTGAGCCGGACGAATGGGAAAAACTCACGACCGACGAACAGCGCTGGCAAAGGCCTATTGAAAACGCCGAAGCATACCACGGCGATGTGGTTGTTGAGTGTCAGGTTGAATCCAATCAAATTGCTCGATTTACAAGAGCACGATTAAAAGCGGAACGAAAGAACTTCCTCTTGTACATAGCATGCGCAAAGGCTGCGAAAGATGAAGGGTGGAAGATCGGTGATGGGCCCATATCAAAAGCGCTCTTAAGAAAAAGTTTTGAAGATGTTCGTGAATCAATCTTTAACTTTGATGCAAGTAAAGCCGGTGTTGCTACAAAAGAAGATCTACTCAATGTCTATTTGAGAGAAGTCGAAGAGGTCGAGTCACAGAACGTTGATTACCGAAGCGAACTCTCAAGTGCGATTCAGAGCAAATTCAACGACTTTCAAATGCCGAAAATGAACGCGGGTACGATTAATACGAAAGAGTTTCTTGAAGACCTTAATCTTGCGCCTATCGATGTCGAGCAGATCCTCTTTGAAGAGACGAGTAGTAGATTTCTGATGGACCAGCTTAAGAAAACTACAGATACGTTGGCAGGTCTTGCGCGACGAAAAGTTCGTCGTGAAGCACGTCGAGCAGGCTTCGATGTCGAGTGGGAGCCAGCAACAAGCAGCAAAGGTGAAAAAGCAATTTCTTTATTACCCGCTTAATCCACCAAGTTTCTATCATTGAAAAAGGGCACCTACGTTCGGTGCCCTTTTCTCTTATACGTTGGGTAAACACTTGTTAGTGACGCACACGAAACTCAATGCGCCGATTCTTCGCCTTGCCCGCATCATCACTATTGGGTGCAATCGGGCGCGATTCGCCGTAACCTTTCACGACAAGCCGACGGGCTTCAACGCCTTTGGCTGCAAGAAAGTTCTTTACACTACCAGCGCGCGCCTGACTCAAGTGTTCGTTGAGTGTATCATCCCCATCGGAATCCGTATGCCCGCCAATCTCTACTTTTGAACCTGGGCACTTTTCGAATAACAATGCCAGTTCTGACAACAAATCGTAACTTGAAGGAGAAATCGAAGCGCTTGCACTTTCAAAGGTGATTTTATGGGTTTGAAGTTTTGCATTGAGAGCGTTTTGACATGCCTGCTCGGCTTCACTGAGTTCTGGAGCTATTTTTTCAACTTGTATGTTTTTGCCAAAGATCTTTCGAGCCGCACTTAAGGGTTTCTGCAGAGCAAGTTGCTGGTACTCTTCTGAAACATTGACCTGTGCATGCCATGCGCTGTTAAAACCAACCTTAGCGTTGGTACTATGCGCCAAAAGAGGCAATGCAGAAGCAAAACCTTCTTGCCAATCGCCAGGAGCACCTTGGCGTTGAATCGTTAGATCCATCGTTGAAGATTGAATCTCGTTCGTGGATTTGACGAGGCTTTGCACTTGATTGCTCAACCAGGTTTTCGCTTGCTCGCTTGGTGCAGCACCCACAACGTTGACCTCACCCAAGTCGGTTCGCGCAACTTCTGTCGTAAAGCGGGGGGTAGCTTCAGCGCGCTTCTTCAAATTGTCGAGCCCCTTTTCATACTGCAGACCAATTTCTCGCTCAAAATTGAAAATGAGGTTGAAAAACTTTTCAACGAAGTTGTTTCGCCCGTCCATTGTCCACACAACTTCAGTGACATCTTTACGTCTGGCTTTCAGAATAAAACTGGTTCGTGATTCATCTTCAAAGGGGGATGTAAAGTTCAGCTCGTAGTCAATACGTGTGAAAGGCGTTGATTTAGCGATGGCCATCGAGCCGACACCAACCTCATCATTGCCCGACCAGTGAAAACGAGCACCTTGTCCCTCGTCGGGGCCGTCGTATGTCCACGATGCATTCGGGTCAAGGTCGGCCCATGGAGACCATGCCTGCCAGTTGCGGAAGTTGTTAAGCCAAGGGAAAATCTCTGCAGCAGGCTTGTTGATGACTTCACTTCGTTCAACATGCATTTCACTCTCTTGGCATGAGACTGCAAGGAATAGAAGAATGAGGAGTGCGACAATGACGAGTGCGGCTTTTTTTAACATGTGGACCTCCAGGATCGAATTGTTAAAATGCACGGAATTCTCAAAGCAACAAGTCAGGTTTCGGCACCTTCCTTTTCAAATGATTTTTAGTGGTATTTTCTATTTATCTGGCGTCAGCGCAATGGTACACTGAACAAATGTTCACATTTGTAGAGATCGCAATGCGCTCAAGCTTCTCGGGTATCGAGATTGACGGTGTGGCGACTGGATTTGACGATCTCAATCGTCTGCGGTCTTGGCCTGGCACAGGACTCCCCTCTGAGATCGCATCTCGAGCGAAAAAGTTGGGTTACCAAGGTTACGCGATCACCGATTTTAATACGTTGTCGTCTCAAATACGTTCGTGGCAAAGTGCGCGAGAACATGGCCTACGTTCTTTGATCGCGGCAGAAATTGCGTTGCCTGCGTTAAGCCCTACAGACTCAGGCGAACCACTTGATCAAAAGACTGAGTCTACGTTGATTGAATCACTCGAAGATCCATGCTTGCGTCAGGAGTTGCATCCTTTCTATAAAAGCAATGTTGTTTCCTTAAGAAATCAACGCGTTGGAAATCAAATACCCAGAACCTATACTTTGGATTCCGATCGCGGCCATGTGCTCTTTCATGTGATCAATGCCAAAGGCTATCAGAATCTTTGCACCGTACTCACGGCTTCACGACAGGGTCATGCTAAAGGTGTGATTCATTATTCATTGGACACGATTTTTGAACATCACGAAGGGCTTTTTGCAACCTTGCTTCCTGGGCATCATACGTCCATTTCAAAATGGAAGGATGTCTTTGGCGAACGGCTCTCTCTTGCTTTTTATCAACATGCTACTCCCCTTGATCCCTGGATTCGCAGATGGTGCATTCAGAATTCAAAGCGCTTTGAAATTCCCCTTCTTGCAACATTACGCCCGATGCTCCTCGACCGTAGCGATAAAGACTTTCACGATACGTTAACCTGCATTCGACAAAACATCCTGCTTCATGAAGCAGGTCAACGTCTTTTACCGAACGATGAGGCCTATTTGCGTTCACCCGAACGTGCAGAGATTTTTTTTCGAGATCACGGTATCTGGAGTGGTGTCCTACGTTCGCGTAAAATTTTCGATCGCTGCACTTTTGGCTACGATGATTTGAAGTACGATTTTCCCTGCTCTCTACCTCGAGGTACGAGTGCCCACAAGTTTCTTGTTCAAGAAGTATTGCGTGGTGCCTGTCAACGCTATGAGGTTTCTAGTTTTGAAGAATGTCCAACGAGCGTGATTCGACAAGTTCAGCATGAACTTCAAATTATTCGTGAACTCAATGTTGCCGCCTACTTTTTGACGGTGAAAGAAATCGTCGATATCGCGAGAGATCGCAATATTTTGTACCAAGGTCGTGGCTCTGCTGCGAACTCTTTGGTGTGTTATGTTTTGGGTATCACAGCTGTTGACCCGGTTGAGCGGGGGCTTCTTTTTGAACGCTTTCTTTCAAAAGAGCGTCAAGAGCCGCCCGACATTGATGTTGATTTTGAGCATGAGCGCCGTGAAGAAGTAATTCAGGCAATCTATGAACGTTTTGGTCGAGAACATGCCGCCATGGTCTGCAATGTTATTCGCTTTCGCGGTCGTTCAGCAATTCGAGCGGTGGCCAAGACATTGGGTTTTCATGATTTGCAATGCACACAACTCACGAAAGGTTTATGGTCTTCGTCTTCAGGGTTTAATGATTCGGCGGTTGAAGAGCTTGGGTACACGCCACAGGATCCAAAAATTCAACGCTTGCTTCACCATAGTCAACGGCTGATGAACCACCCCAATCATCTCGGTATCCATAGTGGAGGCTTTATTCTTTCTCGGGCACCAATTGCCTCACTTGCCCCCGTTGAACCTGCGCGTATGCAGGGCCGGACTGTTGTGCCTTTTGACAAAGACGATATTGAGTCTGTTGCATGGTTTAAGATGGATATTCTCGCGCTCGGTATGCTGACCTGTATACGAAAGGCCTTTGACTTGATTGAAGGCAATTATGGTCTGAAACATAAGCTCTACGAGTTACCGATGGAGGACGTCAAAACATTTGATGCACTTTGCAATGCGGATACGATTGGTGTGTTTCAGGTCGAATCAAGAGCGCAAATGTCGATGTTGCCGAGGCTACGTCCACGACGCTTTTATGACCTTGTGGTTCAGGTTGCACTTGTAAGACCCGGGCCCATTCAGGGTGGTATGGTGCATCCCTATCTGAGACGTCGCGCAGGTCGAGAGGCAGTCGTGTACCCCCACAAGGATCTTATCCCGATCTTGGAACGAACCTTAGGCGTACCTATTTTTCAAGAACAGGCAATGCGAATTGCGATGACCGGTGCGGGTTATAGCGCTGGAGAAGCTGATCAACTGCGACGCGATATGGCTGCTTGGAAGAAACACGGAAACTTAGAACGTCACCGCAACAAACTCATACATGGTATGCTTAAGAAAGGTATAACGCGCCACTTCGCAGAATCACTTTTTCAGCAGCTTCATGGTTTTGCGGACTATGGCTTTCCTGAAAGTCACGCGGCGAGTTTTGCGCTTCTCGCGTATGCCTCAGCTTGGCTGAAGACGAACTACCCGGCAGCATTTTGTGTTGCGCTTTTAAACTCGCAACCCTTGGGTTTTTATGCGCCTGCTCAAATCGTTTCGGATGCACAAATGCATGGTGTGGAAGTTTGCGGTCTGGATATTCGCTCGTCAACTTGGGATCACCAACTGCGCACTCGTTCAGAGAGATCCAAGGTTGGAGACTCTCAGATACCAGTCACTGAAGCCCGAAGAAATGATTTCAAGTCGCGCTTTCAAAGGTCATCACAATCTGACCAGTCAGCGCGTATTGAACTCGGATTTCGCTTAGTGAAAGGACTAAGAAAAGAATCGATACTCAAAATTGAGGAGGAACGTAACAAGCGTGCCTTTGCATCGTTCTTGGACTTTCAACAACGTATCGCGTTGAGTCAAAAAGAGCGCGTCGTATTGGCCAAGTCTGGTGCTTTTGATTCTTGGTTTAACCATCGCCGAGAAGCAATTTGGGGGGCGCTTCACAATCAGCTGCCTCTTTTCCCACAGGTTGATGATAGACCTCGTCTCGAAGAGGCAAGTCCTGAAGAAGTGCTTATGATGTCCCGCCGTAGTCTTGGTTTATGTCTCAACGACCATGTCATGAAGTATTGGCGCCCTAGACTTGATGGCTTGCGCCAATTTCAGAAAAGCCTTCTCACATCTGGGGCACTTCGTGCGATGAAGTCACGACGAAAAGTTCGTTTTGCAGGTCTAGTCATCGGCAGGCAACGTCCGCACACAGCGTCTGGAACCTGGTTTGTAAGCCTCGAAGATGAAGAAGGCATCATGAATGTTATTGTCTGGAAGTCCTTAGGCGAAGAGTTTCGTAAAGAAATGCTACGCTCAACGGTGATGGTTGTTGAAGGTCGTCTTGAATTTGCTGAAGGTGTTCAACATCTGATCGCTACAACGATTTGGAATGGTGAAGATGTTTTACGTGGTGGGTTAAGAGTTCGCGGTGAGAGAAGAAATCTTAGGGGCAATCAACATCGCGCAAGTGGTGAGAAACATGAAGCGCACCTCGATCAAGGAAGTTCTCAACATTACTTAAAGACATTGCCAAAGTTAAATTGCTTTGATCGTGGTGTTTGGCATGGTGTACAAAGGCGTAGATAGAGCTTGACTAAAATTCTGATGCCCGCTGCATTTTCTCTCAAGCCTTAGGAGGGCCAACGGGCCCTCTATAACTTTGAGTTGGAGTGTAATTTTAGAAGTTACACTCGCCATCACGTGAGCTCACTCGACTGCAGCGGCTTGAATCCCATTCACCACACATATCAACAGCATCCGAGTCCGGGCATTCATAGAAGGCTCCATTCAAGCAACACGTCCCCTCAAAACTTGAAGAAGAGCTTTCTTCTGACTCGTATTCATAGTCCTCTTCAAAGTCATCAAACTCCTCAACGTAGTCGCTGCATTCATTAAAAATGTCTTCAATCTCATCTGCACAGGCCAGCTCAACTTGTCTATCGTCGGCTATTGTATCGCAATCAAGGCTCAAAAAGCATTCTTGCATTGCCTCGTTTGCTTGTAGACACCCAACATCAACGTTAGATTGGGAGAACTGTAGCTCACAGTATGCGTCTTCGCCACATGAGTCGTAATGAGCGAGAATTGTTTCGCAGAAATCGTCGCGATATTCATTGTAAGCAGCAGTATCGTTACGAATATCAGCAGCCCCTTCTGCTGACGTCGGGTCACTGCTTTCAATCGTCACACACCCCAGTGCGTGAATGGTCCAAGCAGAGATCACAAAAAGAGTTAAAGTCTTGGCTCGATATATTATTTTCATGATGTTCTCCTTTGCGCCTATAGCGCTAACAGGAGGTATATGTTTGGCAGCTCAAAAAAGTTTCAGCATAGCTACTTTTTTTCAGCTTTGGATTGAATTGAGCAGAATTTGCGAAGTATTAACTGTACCAAGCCAAAACATATAAACTTTGGTCGCTAGTGAAGAGTTCGCACAATGCCATCCGACCGTCGCTCATAATAGTTTGATGAAAAGTTCTGAGTTCAATGCCTGGCTCATTCAAATGCTGCCCAATAGTTAATGATGCAAAAAAACGTGTTTGAATGCCCAAGGTGCTCAATTGATAATGATAACATAAAAATACCCTTTCTCTTAACCAAACGATAGGCCAGGCCCATTCTTGATGAAATACCCCTTCTTCGTCAGGAATGATCTCGAGCTTTGAATCTCTGCTGTAGTTTTTTAATGCCGATGCCTTTTCGGGTTCGACTTGATTCAGAAGACAAACGCGTCCCACATTGGTCTCTTTAAGAGCATTTTTGATTTCATCAAGCCAACGCATCAGTCCATGGTGTGCGCTCCTTTCACAACTCTTGCCCAATGTTACACTTTTGTAGTTTCGCCTGTGAGAACTCTCAACCCAAAGACGTATTCCCTCTAAAGGGCCGCTTCGAATTGTGGCTTCTAGTTTTCGCATGATCAGTTTGGACAAGGCTTTGGCTTCATGAAAGCCATGAACAGAATCGACACGTAGTGTCTCCCAAAAAACACCTTCCTCGTGGTGAATTGCATTGAGATCATACTCCACGCGTACAATACGACATTCAATGCCAACACTCTGGACTTGACGGTTGCGAGCATGGCTCTGCTCTAGAAGTCGCTCACAAGCACGCGCCAATATAAAGCGAAGCGTCGAGGTCTTTTCGATTGGAATCTCAAACTCAAACGATTGCTCAATTCTTGACGGGTCTCGCCTTAAAGCGATTGGACATGCGTACTCATCTTCAATCAACTGTCGAAGTTGATGACTTTCTTGCTTTGAAAGTCTTGACTGCAGTGAAGACCATTCACTCTGAATATCAGCAAGCGTGTGAAAACCAAACTCATTCAGTAAACGTACGCGATGACTCTCAAGCTCCGTCATTGAAAGGGGTAAAATTTTTAAACTATGCTCAGCTTCATCGTGATACAATTGGAGTTCAAAATCTTGAGACTGGTTTTGATCTCTCTCGATAGCGACATGTGTCAGCCTGTAACGATTGAGGGCTAAAGCACGATTTTGATTCTGCGAGAGTACTCCATAAAGACCTGTCCTTCCTTTTAGTAGGGGCTTCAAATAGAATTCCAGCCTCTCTTGAGTCAAACCCTTCTCAACCGAAAGGACAATTTGTTCTCGACGCACATGAATCTGAGGCGTCACTTCTATTAAAGTATCAGCAAGCCTCACCAATGCACGATGAACTAAAACTTGAGGATATGCACGAATTTGTGCACTCGGGATTTCTCGTAAGAGTTCTTTCACCTGAAGAGGACACTCTAAACCCTCTTGTTGTGGTCGTTCACCTAAAGAATCTATCCAATGATGTACTTGAATTGACTCGGTACTTCGAGTTCGCACCCAAGCATCGACACCGGATACATTGATAACAGAATCCAATTCGACTCTTTGAATTTCATTACTTTCTTGAATTTCTTGAGCAAACTCTAAGAGTCCTGAAAGCTTTGTCGCTGCCAATACAAGATATCGATAATCTTGCTGCTTGCGAAGTATCACTACTGGATCCCAGTTAGAAGCTCTCGAGGCAATGCGTAACTTCCTTGAAGGCCATGGGGGTGTTTATCAACACATAGAGACCACTCTCCCTGACGCGATCGACTTCCTGGAGATGTATAGTTCAAGCGCATACGAATGGGAGCATTCAAAGCCGATGCGCTATTCTTCGACTCAGGAGACTCTACGATCAACGCATTGGCATGATTACGCTTACAAAGTCGCATTAACTGACGTGAAAACAATGCATGATGCATCGGTAATACATCTCGACTCTCAAGTAATACACATGAGAAGGCCTGACTCTCAAGCATATCAAGGCCGTGACGAATCGAATCTTCACCCACTTCTTCAACAACCCATAAACGATCGCGAGGGACTCCTAATCGTGCCAATGCTGGAGCATAGGGCCCCTTCCCTGCATAGCTTGCACCAATATAACGAGTGCGGTCGTGTTTGGCCCACAGGGACATCCAAGTATAGAGCATGGTATGAGCAGGCTCTCCATCACGCGCTCGAAGTGTTGCCCAAGACCCTTGTGGTAAAAGGTGAGCACCCAACTCTGCCCACTCTTGTAAACGTGCGATTCGATCGTGTCGCCGTGTTGAATGTCGCAGACCACGAGTTTCAGAGACTGGCGACCTTTTAAAGCTCGTACCGGAGCCCTTCAAATGATCGCGTTCTGCAACCTGCGATTGCTGAGCGCGGTACGCAGACTCAAGCCAAAACTGAGGCTTTGCACTTCGTGCATGGTGACCTACCACATCTTGTGCACCGAAGCGTAACTTGAGTTCTTCTTCTAAACGTTGTTTGATCTTGAATGACTGCATACTGATCATAGTACTGAACAAATGTTCACATTGCAAATTCCCTTGTCTAATTTGTTTTTTGTTTATGTAGAAATATCCCTTCGTAGGTACTTGGTCCATCTTGAGTCAAACTCCCGCAAATGAAGGAATTCCGATCGTCTCACGTTAAACTCACGTATGACTCGCATTCACTCAACACAAAGCTTAACCACCACACAAGCCATCAACAGCCATGAGAACACCGACTCAGACGTCAAAATCCCTAACGACGCCTCCGTAATTTATGACATGCATCGAAATCAACGTTCGGTATTTGACTTGGATGTTTGCGAGCAACGTCAACTGATATTTGAATCACGAGCCGACCCACTGAATGCGATTGCTGCACTCGTGAAAGGTGGTGAAGAGGTCGGATACGATGCTCTTGCAAACCTTCTTCAAAATGCAGCAGGAAAAGGTACTTTTGAGACCATTGATTATGTTGTCCATCAAGATGAAATTGAGCATCTCTTCGATCGTGCTCGTCAGAATGGTCGGGTTGCTTTACATGAATCCAATCAACTTCTCGCCACGCACTTTTTGAACCAGGGAATCCTCAATGATAACGATGTCGAGTTTATCGACCAATGCACCAGAACACTTCCTAAAATATATGATGGGGATAGCGCGTATATTTGGAAACAACTCATCCACCTACAAGACTACGGTGGCATCAACAATCTTGTCGCGACACTCGCTATCACGGCCGGTCATCACCACAATCAAAACTTTGGGAATGCGACGCGAAGGCACGCCTCTAAGCTCTTGTCCACACTTGTTCAATCCTTGGAGCCAGAGGAACAAAGTCAACTGATGCAAAACCTTTGTGCATTCGAAACTCTCGGCGATTATCGAAAGAATAACGAAGCCAACCCGATTAATCTTTGGGAGCATTTGAGCGTCAATGATTTCAAAGAACCTACACAGCTTCTCTCAGATGTGCTTGAAGCCGACCCGCTCGAACTTCCTTCAATACAGAAACTCAAAGGTTTTTCCAGCGTTGAGAATACACTCCACAGTCAAATTCAAATTAGTGAAACCCTGATACAAAACTTAGCGACACATGGAATCGTTAACCACCGTCTTTTACCTTTCCGTAACCAACCCGACAAAGTTCTTAGCCTCTGGGGGCAGGAGGCATGTGAAAACGACACTCGACCTATCGCATTGATCGTTCAAAGCCCCGAAGATTGGAACTGGGCAACAGGGCCAGAACATTGGGAGCACCTCTTCAATGCCTATCGAGTTCTTTATGCCCAGGCCGATGAAGACTCGGACCTCACAGATATTGGGTTGAATGCAGAAGAAACATTGGGGGAGAGGAACATCGATCTTGTCATTTTTGCAGGTCATGGCTCAAAGACTCAACTCGCACTCGGTGATCAAGACCCTCGTTTCTTTGAGACACAAGAATCTAGAACCCTCGACCGCGGCGATCAAACGCTCCTCGCTGATGCGCTTAGTGACTTGGTTGCAAAGCGCGCCAATCTCGTTCTCAAAAGCTGCTCCAATGGCGAAGGCGGACGTCACGCAGATAACTTGGCCTCTATGGTGTCTCGGGCGATCCCGCAAGCGCGTGTTTTTGCCTACCCAGACGCAAACAATGCAAGAATCACGATCAACTCGAATGGTTTTTTCACGGGCATCAAGTTGAAGCATGGTTCTAAACCGCTAATCCTACACCCCAGTCAATAAAACTTCCTCTTAAGTATCACTCGAAAAGTGCGTTTGGACCCACCTCACTCGAAAGATACTCGTAGGGTGCTCCATCGCGTTCGGTCACGACACGTGACGCAACAATCCGATAGGTGCTTTCCGAATCAATCACCAGACCGCTCATACTCAATCCTAAGCGATAGTCTGTGGAGCCGACTGCATCAGGGCTAACAATCTCGCGATGAGTTCGAAGAACACCATTCACACCGGTGACTTCAATAAACACAACCATCTCAAGCCCGTAACCACATGCAGGCGGATTGTTTCCATGCGATAGCGTAATATCAAAAAGCAGTTCTCCGTCCTCTACACTTGAACCAACAGCGGAGCTGATACTTGGCATAAACCCATAGGTTGCACACATAGCATCGGCAACGTCACCGGCACGTGATGTATTGACCATCGCTTTGCCCTGAGCATTTACGCCCACAAAGTCGATGAGAATACCAGCCCGGGTATCATGAAAAGATTCACCGGGATCCAATACATCCAAAATAAAGGAATCATCGTCTGTTACACGTCGGACATACACTCGGTCACCACCCTCAGCATCACTGGCGCGGTACGAGACTGCTAAACTGTTTGGCTCACTCACACCCTCGTAGATTCGGAATACATCATGTTTGACTCCTTCGAGCATGATTCCGAATTGGCCGACATCATCAAAATTACGCTCGTCTAAAATTTCTGCAATTGCGACTGCATTGGCTTGATTGCGAACATAGGCTCCCACAGGAATCCCTGTATGCTGACCAATCTTATAGAGGTCGACAAAGTTAAGTACAAAGTCTTCACTCAATCCACTGTTGGCGCCCATAATTGAGGTCGAATCGCCATAGACACGTTCAGAGAAGCTTGAGGCGTCACTGTCTTCCAGATCTGACTTTCCAGCGTGTCCTGCCCCAAGACCATGTAGGAACTCATGACGCAATGTTTTGCGTCCGGCTCCCGCTATTGAACTAAGTGACTCCACATAAATAAAGTCTATTCCATGTTGTTCTTTTGCGAAACCATGGCTCGGACATGCTGTTTGAATATCCGGTGCAACCATCATGACAACATCGGTGATCGTTGATTGCTGATCCGCCGTCATGGACGCGTACACCATGTCCCAAAGTTGTGTACTGGAACAAACATTCGTTGAAAGACCGGTGTCCAACACTCCTAAGTCAACCAGCATATTGGGTGCTTCGTCGGTCCCCGTCAGAAGTATTTCGCCATTGAGGTGTTGATCGAGAAACGTCTGCATTGACTCTTCGGCACCAAAGAACTGTGCGTTCAGATTCGAATAATACTGACTGTAGTCTTCCGGACGCCAAGATGCATCATGATAGTCTAAAGCGATGAAAGCGATTTTTCGCGTCAGTCGACTTTCGTTGTCGGGGCAGTTGGGTACTGCCGCGACACCACAGATACCCGCAAAAGCAATGAGCGCGAATCGTTTTAATTGGTTTACCATTTTTTACCTCAGCCTTAATGTACTACGGCATAGCTTTGCCGAATCGGTTATACGACCGATACTCTCTTAAAAGGGCTACAGTTCGAGTACGTTGCTCGCCTTTGTTAGGTACTCAAAAGGTACACCATCTCTAAGTGTAAGAATTCTAGAAAGAAAGACTTGATAGGTCACCTTGTCGACCCAGTTCATGCCTGAGGCCTCAACGTCAAAAGACATTTCACTGACTTCATTTGAGTCTGGCGAAGCTAGGAAACGCTCAGAATGTACGACACCATCAACATCTAATATTTTTAGATATATACCCAAGTCTAGCCCAAAATCACAACCATCAAAGGGTAGAGAGCCGTGAGAGATATTGAGGTCAAAACTGATGCTGCCAGATGCTGACGATGTCGCCGCAACACTTTCGATAGATGGAAGCCAATTCGGTACTGCGCAGTCAGGTTGGCTCTCCGCATATTTCCTAATTTCGATCATAGCTTGTCCTGCCTGATTGACCTCTACAAAGTGAAATTCCACATTTGCCCGGGTGTCATGGAAGGTTTCGCCTATATGAATCGTATCTAAAAACACTCCATGCTTACTGTTTTTTACCCGTCGAATATAGATACGATCGTTTAAACTACTGTCTGCTTGTCTAAACGAGATTGCATAACTATCCTTTTCAGCAACATTCCCTACCCTGGGTCGAATCACGTCACTTTTGGCAAAAGGCATCAACACTCCAAGCGCAGCGCTTCCGTCAATTGTGCGCTCATCATCCAGAACAATTGACTCCGTAAGTTCAGATGCATCAAAAACATAAGAGGGAACGTCTATTCCTATATGTTGGCCAACCATATATTTATCAATAAAATTCAAGCTTGATTCCTCAGTAGAAGCAGAAATAGCCATTGATCCCATTACCGACTCTGTGTCCCCATAAACAGCCGCGTAACTACCTAGACTTTCATCATCCCGATAGTTTGCTATGCCGGAGTGTCCAGCCCCCAAAGCGTGTAGGTACTCATGAAAGATGACACGCGTCGACTGCATATAGGTAAGGCCCGAAGAAAATTTCCTCGAAGCATAGAATATATAATCAACTCCCGACAATTCACCGGCTCGTCCCGAAACACCACAGTTGACCGGGACATAAGGGTCTGACACCATAAACACATCAGTAATACCGGCCTCGTCATGAGAGGAGACAACATCTACGAGCTGTTGCTTGGCTTCATTGATACCACAAACGTTACTTGAAGTTGATATATCAAGAATACCCAGGTCGATTAATTCAGTACTCCCATTATCTTTCCCGGTGAGAAGTATTTGCTCACCGAAATTAAAATTTAGTAAGTGTTGAAGCGAGTTGAGTCCACCAAATGTTGCAGCATTCATTGAGTTATAAATTGTGTCATAGGTCTCGTCATCCCAGAGACTATCCTGGTGCCGAAGGCGTACAAAAGCTATTTTTCGAGTCACATAATTGGTTATGGTGCAGTTAATTGAACAGCCATCGCCGGCAACAACATTTCCATCGTCGCACTGTTCGCCAATGCTTTCATCGACAATACCATCTCCACAAGTACTCTCAATGCATGTCCCACCAATACAATGTCCACTATCGCACGTTGTCCCTGTCGGTGCCACGCTTCCTGCAATACAAACTCCAAGTTCGCACTTTTCCACGCCATTGCATGGAACATAATCATCACAGTCAGAATCGCTTACACATTCTTCAATCGTGCAGGCTTGACTACATCCATCACCAGATATCGTATTTCCATCATCGCACTCCTCACCATCAGGATAGCTTATTAAATTATCCCCGCATATGCCATGGTTGTACTGAGGACATAAATTTTCCTCTGCACCTGACAAGCTGCTACAATCCAAGTCTCTATTGACGTCGCACCTCGGAAGGGCTCCTCCAGCGAAAAAACAAAGGAATATTATTCCCAACATCCTAACATTACGATTCATGTTCACTCCTACTCATCTCTGAGTGTATTGATTTTGTTCTGTTCAGCATCGGCTGAATGACCCATTGTTGTGTTGCTAATGTGAGTGATTGTGTTGACGTCGCTCTACGATAAGTGCTTCAAGAGGAAAGATCCGCCAAAAATCCTCGCAACAAGTACTACTATTGGTTAACAGAGCAGGAGATAAGAATGTCAACGATTAATAACTTAACTCAACTCGTGTCGGCAATCAAAACAGATGCTTAGATTTCTAGTGCTGAAGCAAAACGACTCACCTCAGCAAGCACTCCAACACGAGGCAAGATATATCTGATATTCCACCGGAGAATGTCATAGAAGTACTCAAACTTTATAAGCAGATTATAATTCCCAAGTTCAACCCACCAGTGCAATTTAGAATCTGACTTATAAAGTTGATACCT
>JAHDBA010000009.1:0-7867 GCA_020630615.1 Myxococcota bacterium
AAAAAGTTGAAGAAGACACGATTGCTCTACGCTTCAATACCGCAATCGCTCAGATGATGGAGCTTTGCAATCACCTGACGTCGGCCAAGACGGTTGCGAAATCAACCCTTCTCACGTTCGCGAAAATTCTTTGTCCTTATGCTCCGCATATTGCAGAGGAAGTCGCCAATCGCCTTGGTTTTGAGGGTGTGTTGTCTGTGGTGGATTGGCCAGAGTTTGACGAGGCCTTATGTGTCGACAACACGATTACCATTGTGGTTCAGGTGAACGGCAAGAAGAGGGCCGAGCTTGAAATCGCAAAGTCAACTCCACGCGAAGATTACGAAGGCCTTGCCCGCGCGAACGATGACGTAAAGCGGCACCTCGAAAACTTTGATGTGAAGAAAGTCATCGCGGTGCCGGGAAGGCTTGTTAACTTTGCGGGGAAGCCAACGTAGCGCGAAGCCCCAAACCAATTCACTCGTCCATCTTCTCCATCCGTCTCTTCTGTCTGCGGCTGTAAAAGTCCTGTGGTAAGTCGCGACGATTCTTTTCACTTTGACGCGATTCTTGGCGTGCAAGCCTCCGGCGACTCTTTGAATTGCCAGACCAGTGTTCATCAATTTGTGGAGTAGGGTCGTCCGGGCCAAGCGATATCGTGCGAACGAGTTTGAACTCTTTGAAGGTCCCATCTTCGCGAAGGACAAAATCTCCATTTGAAGGCCGCGGGAAAGCATGAACATGTGCCTCTTCGAGAGTCTCTGCAATCATTGTTGCGAGGTTCTCTGAGCCAAATCCGCCTTTTGCATTGGAGCAACTGTAAAGAACAATGTCGGCATTGTGAGCCACTTTGCCCTCGAAGGCTTCTTTCACAATACTCCTATCTCCAACATCAAGATGACCACTTCGAGAATGCTCTTGTCCAAAGACACGTTCGTCTTTTCCACCAAGGGCCAAGCTTGTTTTCGTACCGTGCCCGCCGATGACAATGAGATCTGCCTTCTTGCCTTTCGTCGCCTTTGAAAATTCTTTGCTAATCGTAATCAGGTCTGAGTCACTTTTCGCCTGAGTGTATAGAACACGATACCCTTCAAAGAGTTTTTCGTACTTGGCCGGATCAAATGCACCGTTCCAATCTTCAGTACTCTGTACAACCAGTGCGACTGGGCGCTTGTCTCTCTTGCTCGTAGCAGCGTCCCAGTTCTCGATGATGCGCGATGGGTCGTTCGGGAAGGGTATAAATGATGGATCATGAATGCCAAACTTTTCCATTCTCGATATTTGGTGCTGGAATAAACTTGCCTCCTCTGGAGCAAGTTTGCCAAGCTTCTCGAAGGAATTCGGGGCGTCTTTCGCAAAGCTCACAAGACGCGAGAAGGGTGCCCGAAAGAAAGCTTCGGGGTCGCGAAAAATGTTTGGATAGTGTGCGAGGTCAATCTCAGCGTTGCCATGAGCTGCACTCAAGTCTGCGTGCCCATCGCTCGACTCATAGAACCCCATTCCTTCAAGCAGTTTATATGCCTGTGAGATTGGGTGGTCCAAGGACCGTTCAACAAAGTCCTCTTCTCCAAACAATTGGTCTGCATGTTCGAGTACTGTGTCAAAAACACGTTTCGCGTCAGAGTCCTTCGCAGGCCCTCCTTGAAAATTAATATTCCGAATGGACTCTGCGCCAAATGCAAGAACCTCCACGGCGAGGTAAGGGTTGCGGTCAATCAGATCGACAACGATGTCCGCATCGCTTGTGATTTTTAGTGTTTGGTCCAGTGCTTGTGCATAAGTACGTTGTGCTGCCGGGTTCGCTTTTAGCGCTTCCATAGATGTACTTTGCAGAAAAGGTATGACAGGGCTGACCGGGTCTTCAAATCCCAAGTCGTATGGCGATTTCATTAAAGTGGTTAAGAGATGCTGAACAAGTTCATTGTCCAGACCTCCAAGGTCGGCAATCGCCTCTCTCTTTGAAGTTGTATTTTTACTCGAAAGAAGCGTGCCGAGAGCCGCAGCCTTTTTTCCTTCCAAATCGTTAAGGGAGGACAGCAAAACCTCGCCAATCTCAGGATTGCTCAGTCGCGCTATGGCTGCGCCAAATATTCTGGCGTCGTCCCCCACAAACTTCACACTTGGGTCTAAAAATGGCGCATTATGAACAGCTTGGGTATACTTACTGCGCAATTCTTCGTTTAAGTTAAGCAAAGTCTTAACGTCTCGCTGCCCAGGCGGGCTCGCCAACAAGCCTGAGACCTCAACCCCAACTTTTTCGCTGAGAAGTTGTTGCTGCTCACTCGGCCAAAATCGCAATGCCGCATCCAACATAGACACGTCAGCCAACGAAATCTCTTTGAGAACCGCCTTAGGAAAATATTGAACTAAGGTTTGTGTGAAGTCCGTGATATCATTAGCGACACCTGACTGCGGCAGAAAGGATACCAGTTCACGCGCTAACTCTTCTAGCATTTCGGGCGCGGTGTGGGCAAAGACTTGCACAGCTGTCAACAAATCATATCGCTGCGAGGGGTCCTGAACCATCGTACTAATATTACTTAGGCTGGTATAGTACTCCGGTGGGTGCTTTAAATCTGAACTTTCGCTCGAAGCGTCTTCTAAAGCATACCCTTCAAAGGCATAGCTTTCTGCCTCTGCTGACGCGAGCTCACCCAGAATTTCGTCACCCAAGTCTGAACTTGCCGGTACCCTATCGGGAGAACCAAGGCCACCGACGTCAGGAATACGTATTTGTGTTTTCGCTGTACAGTTTAGGTTCAAGTTTTCATAGGTGTCGGCGTCCACTCGACCTGTCTGACCATTTACTACATTGATTGTGGACTTCTTCTTTTCATTGCCTGCCTTCATGGAAGGGTCGCGATTGATTTTGGTAGGATTCAAAGGGGGTTTGTTTCCAATCGTCATATCTTGAGAATAACTTAACCAGCACCCATAGCGGAGTGATACCTTTAGGCCGTATCAACCTGAGACGCGAAATCGGGGATTTTATAGGCGGCGGCAAGATCACAGTGGGAGGCAAGAGCACGACAGAGCTGGCTATTGCTCTTCACCCGATTGATACTCTTCCCCAAATGTCCTTTTCCAAATTTTTTTGTACTTGCGCTCATCGGTATAGGTGCCGAAAAAACTCTTATAGATAAGTGCTCCCATTGCGCCAGCAACGAGAAAGACCACCACAAAGGCAACCAGGTTTTCAAAGAGTACGCCCATGCCATTTCTTATCAGATTTTCGCGATGGGTTAAAGGCCACTGTTAACCTTCTTTGAACTGAGCTAGGGTCTGGGCGGTTGGGGGTACAATTGACACAGCACGAAACACTCGAAGACTTACTCGACTCCGAAACACATTCTGGAGTCGTCGCGCTATTGGGGCCACCCAATGCTGGAAAGAGCACGCTCTTGAACAGAGCAGTGGGTCTCAAGATTGCCCCCGAAACCCCAAAGGCACAAACCACCCAGCGTGGTCTGCGGGGTATCGTGATGCAAGGTGACGACCAGATCATATTCATCGACACACCTGGAATGAGCAGGAAAGAAAATGAGCTGGGGTCATTTCTTCAGCGGGAAGCATTTGCGGCCACAGAAAATATCGATGCGTGCGTGTGGATGCTGGATGCACTACACGTTCAAAAAAGTATGGATCAGGGGACATCTCTCGATGAAGCAAAGCATCCCTTGAATGCGTTTGCGGCCACAGGCATTGCAGAGCGCGTACGCCGCGCAAGGAAAGTTCTCGTGCTGAATAAGATTGACAGGCTCGAGGACAAGCACGGCTTTCTACCTTTGGTAGAGTACCTAAACGCTCTTAACGTTGAGCAAAAGTTTGGCTTTGAAGAGATTGTTCCGATTTCAGCACGTAAGGGCCGAAATGTGGGCAAGTTGTTAAGTCTTTTGGTCGCGTCGTTACCCAAGCAGCCCTACCTCTTAGATCCAACGCTTTTTACCGATGCCCCAGAGTCTACCGTTGTGCGAGAGGTTTTACGCGAGAAGCTCATGCTCTTTTTGGGTCAAGAAGTCCCGTATCGTGTCGCGGTACAGATCGACCGTTTTGATGAAAGTCAGCGCGAAACAAAAAAGAACATCGTACATATCGATGCGACGCTTCATGTTGAGCGCGACTCACTCAAAGGTATGGTTCTTGGCAAGGGCGGGTCGATGCTGAAGAAAATCGGCGTTGCTGCGCGCAAAGATGCTGAATCTCTTCTTGATGCAAAAGTAATGCTCAAGCTTTTTGTAAAAGTCACGAAAGACTGGACCCAAAGCGATAAGGGGCTCAAAAGTGTTGGGTATCAGAACACGTAGTCGTTTTATTGCGATAGCGATAGGCGCTTTCACCCGAAGCTCCTACAGTTTCACGCAGAATCATCGGTCGAGATCGTCTTAAAGTCCTTTCCAAAACGAAGACGTATGCTAAGGTCTTGCTGCGTGGGAGGCCCTCAGGCCGTTAACACCACAGAGGTAAACTATGGCTAAAAAGATATCGGGCTACATTAAGTTGCAAGTGCCCGCAGGTAAAGCAAACCCATCACCGCCCGTCGGCCCGGCTCTGGGTCAACATGGTGTTAACATTATGGCGTTCTGCAAAGAGTTCAATGCTCGCACACAGGACCAAGCTGGGCTTAAAATCCCGGTTGTAATTACGGTGTTCCAAGACAAATCTTTCACCTTCATTACCAAAAGTCCTCCTGCTTCAATTCTGATTAAAAAAGCAGCAGGCTTGAAAGTCGATGGCAAGCCTGGTTCTGGCGCGAACAATCCTGGAAAAGAAGTTGTCGCAACTGTGTCAACCAAGCAGCTTGAAGAAATCGTTGAAATTAAAAAGAATGACCTGAACTCTTACAATGTTGAAGCAGGGGTAAAAATTCTTGCGGGGACAGCACGTTCAATGGGCATTGAGGTCAAGGAGTAGGTCATGGCAAAATTAGGTAAAAAAAGAAGCGCTGCCTTCGCACGAGTGGACCGCGAGAAGCGGTACAGCGTGGACGAAGCCCTCAAGCTCGTAAAAGGGTGTAAAACTTCAAAGTTCGACGAGTCTGTTGATGTCGCTTTCAATCTCGGTGTAGACCCGCGCCACGCGGACCAAATGGTTCGTGGAGCACTTGTGCTACCGAATGGAACAGGTAAGAGCGTGCGAGTGGCAGTCTTTGCGAAAGGCCCGAAAGCGGAAGAAGCGAAAGCAGCTGGTGCCGACGTGGTTGGCGCTGAAGATCTTCACGACAAAATCGCGAAAGAAAACTTCATGGATTTCGATAAAGTCGTGGCAACGCCTGACATGATGGGTCTTGTCGGTCGTCTCGGTCGAGTTCTCGGTCCACGCGGTATGATGCCAAACCCAAAGCTTGGCTCTGTGACGATGGATGTCACCAAAGCGGTGCAAGAAGCGAAGGGCGGCAAGATTGAGTTTCGCGTAGACAAAGCTGGTATTGTGCATGCGCCAATTGGGCGGGTCTCTTTCGAGCCAGCCAAATTGGAAGAAAACTTCTTCGCAATCGCAGACACGATTCAGAAAGCAAAGCCACCTGCAGCAAAGGGTGTTTATGTGAAGTCGATTACCGTAAGCTCGACGATGGGCCCAGGGATCAAACTTGACACGCTGAACGCAATGGAGAAAAGAGCAGCAAGCTAAGATCTTTTTTTCTCTTGATGTTTGAAGACTCGGCCTTGCCGGGTCTTTTTTTAGAGAAATACAGGTTTAGAAAAGTACAGGGACACTCTTCCACCCGATGTCAAAAGGTTTATGGGTTGACAGGCCCTGATGGAGGGTTAAGCTTGTCTCTGGCGAACCGTCAAAGACAACCGGTGCAGGCTAACCTGCTTAATTCCCGGTCGAGATGTCGCATGGGGATGACTCCTCAATGGCCCTCGGGCAGGTCTTGAAACCCTTTGGTTTCGTGATTTGTGCTCTTTGTCGCAAGCCCATAGGAGTCGCAATGTTAAGATCCAAAAAAGAAGCAGAAGTTGCCTTTCTTAAGGATGCCTTAAACGATGTGGCTTCGTTGGTGGTAACATCTGTCAAAGGTTTGACAGTGACTGAAGTTGAGGACCTGCGCGGCCGACTTCGCGAGCAAAACATTCATTACAAAGTAGTGAAGAATACGCTTGTGAAGAAAGCAACCGAAGGTACCGATCTTGAGTCATTGGCTGACGACTTTAAAACAGAGTCTGCAATCGCATGGAGCGAAGATGACATGGTCGGGCCGGCCAAAGTCATCATGAACTTCAAGAAAGATTGTGGTAAGTTTGAAGTTCGAGCAGGCTTTTGTTCAGGTGAGCGTTTAGATGAGGCTGGGGTTAAATCCCTTTCAAGCATGCCGAGTCTTGATGAACTTCGTGCACAACTTCTTGGTACAATCCAAGCAGTTCCTGCGAAGCTCTTGGCGCAAATCGAAGCACCAGCGTCGCAAATCGTTGGCGTCTTGCAAGCGAAGAAAGACAAAGATGAAAAAGAGGCTGCGTAAGCAGCAATACAGATTAAGAGGTAAAACAAATGGCAAATCTAGAGCAATTACAAGAAGACTTATCAGCATTAACTTTGATGGAAGCGTCAGAGCTTATCAAAGCTCTTGAAGAGAAGTGGGGCGTTGAAGCTGCTGCTGGTGGCGGAATGATGATGATGGCACCTGGTGCTGGCGCTGGCGGAGACGCTGCAGCAGAGAAGACCGAGTTCGATGTTGAACTTACTTCTGCAGGCGCGAAGAAGATCCAAGTGATTAAAGCGGTTCGTGAAATCACTGGCCTTGGTCTTAAAGAAGCAAAAGACACCGTTGAAGCTGCACCAAAAGTCATCAAAGAAGCTGTCAGCAAAGCTGATGCAGATGCACTTAAAGCGAAGCTTGAAGAAGCGGGTGCTGTGGTGACTTTGAAGTAATTTCTATTTTCAGGAATACTCGAGGCTGCTTTGGCAGCCTTTTTTTGTTTGCAACTTTCCTGCCTGCATTATGACTGTTAACTGCAGTCAACCCAAGTATTAAAACGAACTTGGGGGCCCATGGGCAGGGGGAGTTCGTTGTTACGGTGTCAGCAAGAATCATCCCCTGCCAGTTCGGCGCAACCCTGGAGTCCTTCGAGTATGGTGACACCTATCACTCGCGCCAAAATCCGATCGCTGAATCTCTTGAGACCTTCATAAATCCTACGATTCACTTGATGCGTGCATTAGAGTGCACGTCAATTCGCATACTTGAGGTTGGACATGGGACGGGGCTTAACACCGTTCTTCTTCTCAAAACCTTGAAGGATCTACAGATACGCCAGCGCATCAATTTAACCGGCATCGATACCGCCCCTCTTGCACCCTCACTCCTTAGAGAATTCTGGGGGCATTACCCGAACGAAGAAGAAAAACTTGGAATTGGGTTGTCGCAACTCGAATATCTATCTCAAGAAACATACGAGAAGAGAAAAGGTCACTTCGTTGAGTCTCAAAGTGACTCTCCCGAACAATGGGAGTCGCAGATCGAAGTTCAGAAAGTGCACGTATCGCTTCAAGATTTTCATGACACCATTCCCTTCAATGTAATTTGGTTTGACGCTTTTGGGAAATCCTATCAGCCCGATTTATGGAGCAAGGAGATTTTTACTCGACTGGCGAACATGTCCAATACGGGAGCTCTCTTTTGCACGTACGCGTCCAACCGAATTCTTCGCCAAGGTCTTCAAGAAAGCGGGTGGGAGGTCTTTCGTCAAAAGTCAAATACTCAATCCCGTCGAGAAAGAACTGAAGCGCGACGTCTTTAATATGTGACAACCGTAAATCGCACGTGCGTTTCTTCGTGAAAATGTTTGTCGCTAAACATGAAAAGCCGGAGACCTGCTCCGACTTCTTGCGATTCCCGCCTTTATGAGTTTTAACCGTTTTGAGAGCCCGCTACTTCGCCTTCTGCAGC
>JAHDBA010000009.1:7967-58861 GCA_020630615.1 Myxococcota bacterium
TTCTTCTTCGCTGGCTTCTTCTTCGCTGGCTTCTTCTTCGCTGGCTTCTTCTTCGCTGGCTTCTTCTTCGGGACAGTCCTCACCCTCACATTCCTCCACTGTAGGATCAGCTTGCTCTTCCTCGCTGCAGGCGAGTGTGAATGTGCCAAGAGTGGTGATAAGTGCTAAGAGTTTTAGTTTTGTTGCGATGCTTTTCATAGTCATCCTCCTGCATTAGGAGTTGCAGTCTTCGTGCCACCAAGGTGTTTCTGTGTAAGATCAACACCTTAAGGCCAGCAGTAGTCCCCAGATGATGCACCCCATATCAGAAACCCCAAGATCTCGGACATTTTTGTCGCTCATTAGTCGAAAATGTCGATGTCGTCAAAAGGTGTACATTAAGAAGAGCGGAGACTGGCGATCTTGGTGTTCTATCGGGTAAGCTTTAGTGGAACTTAGTTTTTGGAGGATGCGTGATGATACGACTTAAACCTTTGGCCTTAATCTTACGAACCAGCCTTACCTTATCAGCCGTCTGTGCCTTGGCTTGTGCGAATGAGAGTGAAGAATGCCGTGACACCGAGTCTGGCTCGAACTGTAGTGAAAGTGCCTCGCCTGACGAAGACGACAGCAGCGTGAATAGCAGTGATGGCACGAACGATGACAACACGGGCAATGACAACACCAATACGAACAATGATTCAAACAGTGGGTCTGGAAGCGACTCGAGTGCAACATCGAATGGTGGTGACACGACATCAGACGATACGGCCTCTGGTGAGACAAGCGAGCCCGACGAAGTCTCCGGGAACGATGTCGTACAGCGAACACAAATTGACGATGCGCCAGCAGGGGAGGTCGTCTGTATTGGTGATTACGAAAGCAACTATCCCGCTGGGCCCTATGGGGTGACAGCGCGCCAAGTTGAGAGCGCTGGAACAACTGCTGGTGACATCATTGCACCTTATCCCTTTACCTTGTCGGACGGCAGCACTGTCAACCTGGGTCAATATTATACACCGGGTGAGCCAAACCTTCTTCTGGTCAATGTTTCCTTTGGCTGGTGTCCAAACTGCAAAACCTACGACTACTACCTAGAGAGCTGGTACCAAGAATACGCTTCGCGCGGTTTTGAAGTCTTAATCGATATGCTGGAAGGAACAACACAATCGTACCGAGCAACTACGAGTGAGTTGGCTTCAATCGCGGCAGATCCGGATCCCGCACTTGGCAGCAATGAAAACCCAAGAGTACCCGCCAACCTTAATAGCCCGATTAGCATTGACCCACCGCTTCCGCTTTCCTTGAGTTTTGATGTCGGGATGTCGGTAGCAGATTTCTGTTTCTCTGCGACCTTCTTCGGTGAAGATCGTGATAGCAGTGGTCTATGGGATTACGGCGCTCCTCGAAGTGTTGTTATCGACACATCAACCATGGAGATTGTCGGATATTTCTGGGAATCGACTGCACCATCCGCATTAATAGGGGTGCAAGACCTTTTGGATGAATACTACCCATAACAAAGGCTGTTGTTGAGTAAGCAACAACACTGAGGATACTAGTGATGTTCAAACCATTGGAGCCTCGCGCGAGCACTCTCTTGCCTCGAAGCATCGCTGTCGTGCTCTTCGTGGTGTGGGTGGGTTGTGGGCAGTCTATTGATAGCAACAACGACACACAAGAAGGTGATCAGAGTTCGGCTTCGCCGGACTCACTGGACGGCAATGAGGGCCCTGCAACGACAACCGTGAGAGATGAAGCAGGGGAGCGTTTGCTCCCAGCGCTTGGCTGGCGAGAGTGGCAGATTGAGGGGTACCCGGAAGCTTCTGACGACATCGCATGCATTGGCGATTATCGTGAGACGTACCCCGAAGGGCCTTATGGTTTTGAAGTTGGGGATGTTGTTGCGCCTTTCTCCTTCATAGACCCCGACAACCAAAACTTTGATTTGGGGGATTTCTATACACCGGACTCTCGAGGTCTTCTTCTTGTGAGTGTTGCCTTCGCCTGGTGTCCACATTGCCAAAACTATCAAAGCGAACTTCAGGCAATTGTGGATGACTCCAATGCGGACACGCCTTTGAGTGTTGTTGTTGATGTCATGCAAAATCAAGATCGAGAAGTTCCAGACGCGGCAGATCTTGAAACTTTCGCAAGTGCTCCATGGGATGAAGACCTGACATTGAGCTACGAAGTCGGTTCTTCTGAAGACGGTGTCTGTATGGCGCGTTATCTTTTTAACGGAGTGCGCGGCCCACAGAGCGCATTGATTGACACACAAACCATGACCATTCTTCTCATGCAAGCTTCTGCAGGCAGCGATGAAGCCATTATTGAGATGCGAGAATCGATTCACGGGTACTATGATAACAACTCGGCCAGCGGGTGATTTTCACTCCCCTTTAGTGTCAACAAAAAGAACTATACGGGGATGAAGTTTATTCGTTTAAAGCAAGGATGCGCAGTGCTTCCTCGCAAACAAACTTAGAAGAGATCCCGGCGTTCGTGTTTCATTAGAGGCATCGACTCGCGTGTTCGAGCTTGGGCTTCGAAGTCTAGCTTTGTACATACTACACTTGTTCGCTCAGGGCATTGCGCAATTACCGTGCCCCAGGGATCAACAATCATCGCGTGGCCAAAGGACTGACGTCTTTCGTTGTGCTTTCCACGTTGCGCGGCACATACCACATAACATTGATTCTCAATCGCTCTCGCACGTTGCAAAACCTCCCAGTGTGCAGCACCGGTCGTCATGGTAAACGCAGCAGGAATCATGAGGACTTCTGCGCCATCATCACGAAGTCTCTGAAAGAGCCGTGGGAAACGCAGGTCGTAACAGATTGAAAGTCCGAATGTTTGTCCAAGAACCTCGACGGACTTCAGCGCAGTCCCCGCGACATAACCATCACTTTCCATTAGACGCGGGCCACCCGGAAGATTGATATCGAAAAGATGAACCTTTCGATAGACGGCTTGGATCGCACCGGTAGAACTGACCCAAACGTGCGCGTTTGCGCATTTTTCCTGACCGGGAACGTGTTCTGCAAAACCACCGTACGAGATGTCAATTTGATACTTCTGAGCCAGAGCCTGATATCGAGAGAAGAGTGGGCCGCTCAAAGGTTCTGCGACCTCTCGGACTTCACCATCACGTGCCCCCAGAAATGCAAAGCATTCAGGCAGGGCGACAACGACTGCGCCAAGGTCCTTCGCTTCTTCAACAAGAAAGCGCACCTTCGTGAAATTATCTTCAACCACGTTCGACGACGTCATCTGTGTGCATGCGATTTTCATAGTGCATCTTAACGCGCATCCCGTCCGAGGTTAATTTAATATGAAAATAATATCCGCAACAATATGACGGATCTCACACACTGCAATTAAGTCATGTTGATCTAGCGCTTTAAATGAACGCAATGCATTTGCATCTTAGGATTATCGGGTTACCCACAACATATGGGGAAGGGTCAGGGCATTTGGGTTGTATTGAACTGTGTTGCAGCTGAGACGATGATCCTTTTAGCGCTGTGCGCCTGTATAAAAAAAAACGATAACGCGGGACACGAATTGGCCGCTGAACACGTCCCAAACACACCTCAAGACCCGGAAGATATTCGTGATGTGCGAACCGGGCAGGACCTTAGCCCGGAAACTGAATCGGACGGAAGGATGGAGGACACCACCTTTGAACAAGACTTTAGAACCAATGGTCACTATGAAAAGCTTTACGATTTACAAAACAAGGGCAGTGCTCACGGGTTGCATCAAGTATGGGCATCGAGCTCAGCACGCACCACAATGTTTGAGGCGACGTCAAATTTGGATGACGCGGAATATGAAGTGTATTTCCCAGCAGGTTCTATGTTTATTCTGGAGTCCTACCATGATGCGGCTTCCCCCGGTCTGGTTATGGTGATGCGCAAGAAGAGTGGGGGCAATGAAGAAAAGGTACGATGGAGCTACGAGGTGCGAGACACAAGTGGGCAGTGGCTTCTTGAATCGGGAGAAATTCCAGGGTGCATTGGCTGTCATGAACAATTCAACAGTTCTGAAGGCATTGGGTCTTTTAACTTTATGAACTCGTGGGAGTAAACACACAATGACATTTCAAATGCCAGTTCAAAGAGTGCGGACTGCGATGCTCTGTATAGCGGCAAGCCTTAGCGTGGGCTGCGTTTCAACGCGTGGAAGTTCCGCGAAAACAAGCTTGGAGTACCGAGAACAAGGTTGTTCCCTTGCGCAGATTGACACACTCGTGAGCTTGGACGAACGCAAAAAGGGCATCATACGTCAGGGCCCCTTCGCACTCAAACAACGTGCATTGCTTGAAGCATCGCGACGTGAAACCCTTAACGCGTGCAACGCAACGAGCCCGCGTGCGTTGGCCAATAAGAACACGGGAATGGGACTTGAGGTGGACTGCGCAAGCTCTGGGGAAGGCGCCACACACGATATTTCAACACTCATTCATTTAAGCATTCAACGTGCGGAGTCCGCGCGACAGACTAACCTTGCAGACGATTTGAGAAGACTCCAAGCGCACTATGGCCTAAAATAGCGTTCGCGATCGTTTAAACACTTCGTCTTACCCGTCACCGAGGTCGCAGCTTTCCCGACATTGCGTAGTGAGTCGCTTCAAAAATGAGTCACTTTTGCCAGGCCGCTAGCGTGTTTCGTGCAGCATTCTTTATAATGAAAGAGTTCCGGGGTGATCCTTTCGCCTCAAGTGGGGGGATGATGGTCGACGCTCTTTCTAGCAAGAATGTGAGTTCACAACTCTTAAGGTCATCTTCAAACTCGGATGCGGCCCCTCAAAAAGGATCTGAGCCCACGGCTAGTCGCCTAGACGATGGCCCTGCGCATATCGAAAATGCGAGTTCAAATAACACTCAAGATCTTTTTTCGGACCAAAATCTCACGATTGACGTTTGTTCTCCCCCCAACCTCAGCCCGGGAAAAACCAAGAGTTCCCAGCTTCAAGGTATTCTCGACGATGCTTTAAGTACCCAGTCCGACGATTCCACTTTCGGCTCAGAGGAACAAGCCGAGGCTGACGGTATTCTGAGTACAATTTATGGGATGGGGCAATCCCTCGCAAACGGTGTTTATGATGCGGCCGTAAGTTTGGCTTCAGAGGTAAGCGAGATTGCAGGCGAAGTCTACGAAAGCGTGTCGGGTGTCGTTATGAACTTGGTCGACTTGGTCAGCGACCCAAATACTTTTCGCTTAGAACTTCAAGGGCTCAACGCGAGTCTTGTAGGTGCGACACCGAACGATGCAAAAGGCATCTTTGCGAAGCTTTCTGCTCTATTTACAGCTGCGTCCCAGAGTGGGCTTTCAAACCCTTTTGAGGAGCTCAAAGGGCATGCATTCAACATTTATCTCGGGCTTCAAGATGTAGCGCGTGATGCTTTTGGTCTATCCATCGCAGATTTTGCGGATTTTGGCGACGCTTTGCTGAAGATGGTTTCCGGCTCAAATCTCTTCGATATTCTTGGTGAAAGTGCAGAAGCCTTTACCACGGGCAAAGTGCGCTTGAGCGAAGAAGGAAGTAAAAAGCTTCACGAGGCTGTTCTTAACTTAACGAACTCGGAACTCCAAGTTGAGGCCCATGAACTCGAGTCGATGCAAAAGGCTGCAGAGGCAGTCATCCCAAATGCTATTGCAACTCAACTTGAAAAAGATACGGGCATTCAAACCCACTTTGGCTCAAACGGCACAAAGTCGTACACCGACGCACTGGGGCAACCCGTGTCAAGTGAAGTTGCGGCGCAGCATGAAATGATTCTTACTCCTGTGACTCGAGTCGACCCCAAAAGTCGTATCGCAACCCTCAAGATTCTACGTACAGACGAAGCAACAGTTGAGGCCGTCCGAGCGGGCAAAGCAGAGATAGCGCATAACGATGCACACGGTGTCATACATGACGCAAAACTTCGCCTCGTACGTGGCCTGGATGGCAAAGATGCAGTCGAAGTCGAGGTTCGTATCGACTCACAAGCAAGTGAAGACGATGTTCGCGACACCGTATCAACCCTTCAGATCGTAGACGAGAATGGCGATCCAGTCAACGCTTCTGCTGACGCGCTAATGGTATCACAAATGGTCCAATCTTTTATTCAAACCATGCAAACTCTCAATTCGATCAACGAGTTTCTTGTTGAGAGTGCAGAAAAAACGCGTGAACGCGCAAAGGCAGATGCGGAGGCGCACGTCGAGCAGAGCATTGAACACAAGCGTATTGCCCATGAAGATGTGGAGGCGCGCGCCGAGGAGCGCAACAGGTATGAAGAGGCAATAGCGCAAGAGGCCCTTAGCGAAAACATAGAGGCAAAGAACGCGTCAAGGCAGATTGAAGAGCGCCAAGAGATCGTCACATCGTCATCGCTAGGCAAGAGCGAAGTGCGTCAGCGGGACGGCACCCTTGTTGACACGGTGGATTCCTAAACCCGAGCGAAGATGGCACGTCGACTTTCATGAAAGTATGACACTCTTAACGATAGACCCGGGTGTGCCTCAACTACTCAAAGACATGCAGTGAAAAACCTTGGAGCCGAGTCTCGGGACTCCTTAAGTCGGCAGCACGGATCTTCACACTTCCTGCATCAAAGCTGGGGCCAAGAGCTGTGCGCTTTATCGGAAGGCCATGCCCAACACTTCCAAGCTGGCCACGTTCGGCTTCTCCCCAAGGGTTTCGCACTTGAAAGGATAGCACCTTTCCATGTGCATCACGCTCAATACCGACAAGCGTAAGTGCGTGACCCACCATGCCTGGGAAGTTCACACATAGAATCGCAGGATTGGATGGGCTGATTTCATATAAAGCTAAGCCTTCAAGAGCATTCAAGAGTTGCTTCGGCGCAATCGACACACCGGTATTCCATTGCGCGGCAACTTCTTTGTGTTGTTTGCCAAGCACGCGCGCAAAGGTGTCGGCTGTCGTTACCGGGTTGAATCCACCTGCAACAAACTCCTCACCGCTAACAGGACTGCGAAGAATTGCCGTAGAGTTTGCTCGACCAGGGACATGGTCTTGATAGGCCACGAAATCGTAGGCTTCTTGAGCAAAGGCACTTTGAAACATTGCGGAAGTCAGTGTTCTACCACCCTTCTCCGCTTCGTTCCCTGTGTACGCCGGTCGATTGAGATTGTAGAAATCTCGATTGTAGTTTAGCATCAGACCGCGACGAAGCGGGATTTGTACTTCTTCGTGTCCGTCTTCAACCCACCGCCTGGATTGTGCGTCGAAGCGAGCAGAGATGAGCCCATGCTTCCCAAGCGTAGAGACGATGCGGGTGTATTCTGCGGGATCGCTCTTGCAGAGCAGATATTGCGCTGAGGCAAGAGCACAGGTTCCGTATTTGCCTTGAACAATGGTCCCGGGGTCTCCGAGTTCGGTGACGAGGTCCGCCAAAATTGAGCGACGCATTTTAAGGTTCTTGAGTTCAATGCGTGCAGCACCCGACAGAGGATTTGAACTCTCTGCCGCGAGACTCTTTAAGTGTTGCGCGTGCTCCGGTGTGAGATGACTTACTTGCTGAAGCAAATACTCTTGGATGCTTGTGCCCGTTGATGACTTGCGTGAAAGCAAAGACGCATCAAGTTTCTCGAGCAGAGAAGAATCAAAACTGAGGTCGGTGATAAGGACTTGATGCAAGAGCTCGCGAGTCTTTGATGGATTCGAGTTCTTGATAGCAGCAGGAGCAAGCCCATTAAGGCCATTGGATAAAAGAGTGTTTAACACTGCTTCACTCACGCCCAGCTTTGCGCCCAAATCGAAGAGCCGTGCTTTTGCAGCGTCCAGTGCATCATCATAACCTTGAAGTGTCGCATTATAGTTCGGGTCTTCACCCATTGCCTGCGCAAGAAATGCAAGACGGGACGCCTCAAAGCCCTGCGGGTTCTTTGCTTCCCATAACAATGTTGCTGACAGTGCCATAAAGTGCTCTATTCGATTCTCGGCCTCAGCGGGTTGTGTTTCAATCTGTGCTGCAAGGGCTGCTTCAAGTGCTGAGAATTCAGCATGCAATATTTTGCCTGCAACAATACCCTCTGCGAGTTCGGGTTGAATGCTCTTTAGATCGCTCTGCATTCGCGTGCGCCCGGCAGAATCCACAAAACGGATGCGTTTGGCAGGATCAAAGCGTTCGGACTTTACCGACTTTTGAAAAAGAAGCTCGAGTGTCGTGTCATGGTTGCCGTAAAGTGCTTTACATCGCTCGAACAAATCAGGGTTCGTGTTAAAGAGATTAAGCCGCGTTTGATGATCGGCCCGAATTAGAATCTGGCTTAAATCCTCAGCAGTGCTTCCCTTTGCACTCAGCACCTTGGTCAACGCACCTGAAAGAGAAGCTCTATCGTTAATTGGCGGCTTGCTAGTGATCGTTAAGCCCCCAAGTGGCGCTTTCGTATCAAGACCATTCAACACTCGCGTTTCTGCTTGATAGAGCCTCGGTGTCTTAACCATGAATCGGGAGTTGAGTTTTGCAGCCTCCTGTGGGCTCATCGACGACAGGGTACCCTCGAGAATTTCGAATGCAATCTTTTCACGCTCTTCATGAGTACGTTTCGGCGTGTCGATCTCAATGAGAAGTTTTGCGACATCTGGGTTGTTCAGACCGAGAAAGCGGAACTCATGAACCAGGTCTTTCAATGGGACCTCACGAGTTGGTGTTACGCGACGGTCTTCGATTCGCGTTTGCGTCAGCACGTCTGGACTGAGACTCAAGCAAAGCGCTAGTGCCGCAACACCGTTGGCGTCACTCAAATGGGTCTTCAGCAAAAGATCGCCCGCAATGCTTGCGAGTTCACTCTGATCGGTGCTTCGAAGAAGTGAGTCTTTCGAATCCGTAGTGCTTAGGCTTTTATATTGGTCACGCATCACGACATCTGGGGCACTTCGTGAGCTGCCTTCATTCTTTTGCACGTCATACACCGGGACCTTCAAATCATCCGAATCACCGGGAATTTCTTTCGCCAAGTCTTTTATGGGCCCTGCGTCTTTCTTAACTGATGGCGAGGTAGGAGGCAGTTGCTTTTCAAGCTTTTGTCCTTTTCGTTCATTTCGCCGGGTTTTCATTTTCTCGAAGAAACCCTTGCTCTTTGTCTCGGTGTTCTTTTTTCTCTCTTTTCTTTGTCCTTTCGTTTTCTTTTTTTCTCGAAGCTCTGGTTGGCTTTCACCTTCCTCAAGCAGAGGCCCCATCAAACCTGAACTAATATCAACTTGCAAATCGCCTTCGGTGGTCGTCGCACCAGAGTCGAGCACAGTATTAACAAAATCGCCGAGCTCCGGGTATCTTTTTAACAGTCCGTGCTGGGCCTTTTCGCGCAAAACATGGTCTGTTGAAGCAAGTGCGGCAAAGGCACTCTTTAAGGATGGGTAAATGGTATGATGCGCCTCAAACTCTCTCACAAACTCGAAGAGGCTCCGAGTCGGTTTATGGTAAACACCACGTTCGTCACGAATCCGTGTTGACTCGAAATCTCGAGTACTGAGAGATAGGACCACGTAGAGCGCCTTGGCGAGTTCCTTCTCTGTAAATCGATCTTTGTTAATGCTTTCATTCACAACCTGAACTGCTTCAACAGGTGAAAATCGAACAACGCTTGCCTCACTCGTATTGTCTTCAGAGTCTTGGTTGCCGACGATGTTATTTTGTACAGGGGCTCGCGGGTCGATCTTCATAGTTCATTGTATCCATCGCGCAACGCGAACTCCACCCAAATGACGAAACGTGTTGTATCGATACGCAAAAAGCCTGAGCGACTCTACCGCACATCGCCCCACATGTTTTTGCGGACCTTGATTTGCTCTATTCATGGTGACTGTGCATGGGCTCACCGCTATGCTTATGCGTCAACAACCACTTCATCGAGAATGTGTAACGAATCTGAAATCCGCTGAAACCCATCGCGGAGTTCCTGCTCAGAAATACAAAGAGGGGGAATACAAGTCATATGCGACCATCGGCAAAACGCCATAACACCCTTTTGAAGAAGTTCATGCTGAAAGGCCTTCAATACGTTGGGTGTTGAGTCGTATGCTCCCAACAACTCACCCGAGGTGTTGCGCTGAAAATCAATCATGCCGAAGAGACCGATATTTCGACTCGTTTTGACCGAGGGATGCTTCGCCTGGAGAATCTCCATTTCTTTGCGCATGACTTTCCCAAGTCTTGCAGAGTTACCAATCAAGTCTTCATCCTGAAGCACTGCAATATTGGCTTCCGCTGCTGCAAGACAAAGGGGGTGAGAGTTGAAGGTCAAACCTCCCCAATAGACATTGTTTTCAAAGTGCTCAGCGACAGTGTCACCAATTCCAACTGCACCCAAAGGGAGGTAGGACGAGGTCAATCCTTTTGCCATGCATAAGAGATCCGGCTCTATGCCCCAATGATTGACTGCGAACATTTTTCCAGTTCTGCCAAAACCAGACATGACCTCATCACAAATCAGTAGGATCTCTTTCTTCTTGAGGAGTGCTGCGAGTGCCTCAAGGTAACCTTCGGGTGGAACGAGCACGCCGTTTGTTCCTGTCACCGGCTCAACAATCATTGCAGCAATATGTCCTGCACCTTCATACATAATCACTTCTTCAAGATAGCGCATTGATGCATTCACGATTTCGGCATCGGTCTTCCCAAAAGAGAAATCATAAGGCCAGGGGTCGAACACTTTGACGTAACCGGGACCACCCGGTTCATTCTTGAGTCGCCTCGGGTCTCCCGTTAACTGCATGCATGCTTGTGTCGCACCATGATACGATCGGTAGCGTGACAGAATCTTCTGTTTTCCGGTGAATGCGCGCGCCAGTTTAACTGCGTTCTCGTTTGCCTCTGCGCCACCAAGCGTAAAAAGAAACTTGTTGATATTCGCAGGGCATATTTCAGACAGTTTCTTACCAAGCCTCGCGCGAACCTCCGTTGCATTCGCCGCAGAGACAAACTGAAGCGTCTCCATCTGTTGTGTTATGGCTTGCTTCACTCGTGGGTGGTTGTGCCCGATATTGACACTCATCGCTTGCGAGTTGAAATCCAGCAGGCGCTTACCTTCGTGGGTCGTCACGTAGGCACCCTGGGCTGACGCAATCGGGATTGGCTTTGCATCCGCCTGTGCTTTCCACGTGAAAAAAGTATGCCTTTTGCATTGTTCGACGATTTCTTCTGGAAGCATGCGCGTCTCTCCTCTGTTGTCCATCAAGCACCCGTAACTGCATCAGTCTAGGGTAGGCTCTTTGGGCTTTCAACTTAAACACTCAAGTCAAGGTTTCCCTCCACACGCAGTGGGATCGTTATTCTTCAATCTCTTTCGCCCGCTGCCAAAACGCCTCAAGCTCATTCAGACGATGCTCTGACATTGTGCGTTCTGACTTTGCGACTTCGGACTCCATAAATCGAAAGCGAGACTCAAACTTCCGATTTGTTCTGCGCAAGGCTTGATGCGGGTCAACCTTCAAATGGCGACAAAGATCGATGCACGCAAAAAGAACATCACCCATTTCAGCTTCAATCTCAGAAGAGTCCTTGCTTCTACGCGCGTCTTGAACCTCTTCGATTTCTTCCGCAACCTTATCAAAGCAGCCATCCGCGTTGGGCCAATCGAAGCCAAGCGAGTTTGCACGTTCGCCAAGGCGAAAAGCACGAAGCATTTCTGGCAAGGTTGACGGGATGTCATCGAGCGCACTCTCAAAGCCACCCGTGCCTGCCTTTTGCTTGGCCTTGCGTTCACGTTGCTTTAACTCTTCCCAACTCAACTCTGGAATTGTTTCATCGAATAAATGCGGATGTCGCCTCACTAGTTTCAAATAGAGTGCGTCCAGGACGTCGCTAAAATTAAAGCGCCCTTCATCACGAGCAACCTGAGCCTGAAAGACAATCTGCAGCAAAAGATCGCCCAGCTCTAAAACATGAGCGCGTTCTGTGGCTTCGTTTGGCGTGTCCAGCCAGTTTGAAATCGCCATTTGAACTTCAGCCCCTTCCTCAATCGTGTATTTGCGCAGCGACCTTAAATCCTGTTTGCGATCCCATGGGCAGCCTTCTTCCGAGCGAAGAAAACGCATCAACGCCAACACGCGTTCGAGACTCTCTGTCGCACCGGGCTCTTCCGCCCCCTCCATGAACGGAGCAAGTTTATTCTCGGCCAAAATTAGGAGATCGTCATTGTGCATCATAAACGAACCCTACACTCAAGATTAAACTTTTAGAAATTGTAGAAAGAGAATTGATGGCTCTAAAATTTGCGCCACCCAAAGCTTCGTTCGATGCTATGCCAGTGAGAACACTGCAAGAACTACTGAAGCTTCAATACGAAAGTGCAGACTTCTATGAGCTGCCATTCTTCTATGAGTTGGACTACGAGAACTACACACGAGATTTCGTTTTTTACGACACGATGCTTGCTCCCTTTCCGAGTGGCTCAAGCCTTTTAGAGTTCGGTGCAGGTTCGGGTCGATTGCTCCTGCGAAACCTCTTCCGAGGGTATCAATGCAGTGGGGTTGAACCAAGTTTGCCGATGTTGAACACCTTGCGTTCGAAAGCGAACACACACTCTCTCAACACAGCGAATCTGTCTCTTTATTGTCAAGATGCGGAAGGCTTTATTGAGAGTCCAGCTGCGCAAAGGCATGCACCATTCGAAGCTGTAATCCTTGGGTTCAATACAGTCCAGCACATCCATCTCGAGGAAGCCCTCTTAAAAGTGTTCCGTTATTCAAAACAAAACATGGCACGGGGAGGAACGCTCCTCATGGATTTTACTGCGCCTTGCTATCAAGACATGTCCCTCGGCATTCGTGAGTGGGGAAGACCCTTTGAACACCACGATCAAGAAGGCCGCACATGGGTGACTTACGATCATGCCTCGTACGATGAAACGAGTGATGTTTTAACAACGCGCTTTCGATTCGTCGCCAATGACGCGGTCAAGGGCAAAGAGCTGCGCATTACGCAACGCATGTGGAGACCTCAGGAGATAGACTTTTTGCTTCGCTGTGCAGGGCTGAAGAATGTGCACTTCTTTGAGCACGACGCCGAAACAAAGGCAGGGTGGGGATGCTCACATTTTTTTGTCCAAGCTTTTTGACGGAGCTTTCGAACACGCTTGGCTGACACGCTGCAGAACAAACAAAGGCAACAAAGGTATCACGGGCGTGCTCGCATTATTTTTTCAGAGGCCCACATTAATGTTGTCGTCGCAACGACTTCAATTTCGCGTGCCGGCCGCCTTGTCTCACCAAGAGCCCCTCTGAAAGTCGCGGCAAATCAGCAGCGTTGGCCTCATCGGTGTCAATATGCATTTCGAGTCGGTATGAGTCCTTCACTCGGACGAGCACATCTTTAAAGGTGAGCTCGCGGTCTCCGCCGATGATATCAACCTCGACATAGTCTTTATCTTTAACACCATAGGCCAATGCATCTTCGGGCTGCATATGGATGTGGCGCCAAGCACATATCAATCCCTCCCGAAGTTCGATTCTTCCCTTTGGGCCTTCCAATACGATTGGGGCTGAAGCTTTCACATGCCCAGAATGTCGTACAGGTGCATCAACACCCAGTTTGAATTCATCCGTGCGGGAAATTTCGATTTGGTTTCCAGGGCGAAGCGGGCCCAAGATCCGTACTCCGTCGATTCGCCCACGTGGCCCGATCAAGTTGACTTTCTCCTCGCACGCAAATTGGCCAGGCTGTGACAGCTCCTTTAGAGGTGTCAACGAGGCATTTTCTCCAAAGAGCTTCACAAGACTTTCTTGAGTCAGGTGTACATGCCGTGCACTCACTGCTATCGGAATGGGTTTTTGCTCTCCTTTTAACGACGCCCCAAGCAGCGACGCTGCCGAACGTGCCATGGATAGGTTCTCATGCGTTCGAACCACGATCACTTTAACACGAGAACGTGAATCGCTAATCTCTACCGGTCCTTCATTGAGATTTTCGCTGCAGCCTCGGTTGGCATCGAAATCCAGATGCACCCCTAGAAAGTCGAGGCGACCCAATATTCGCTGTCGCATGCTCGCACTGTTTTCACCAATGCCTCCAGTGAAACAAATAACATCGACCCCACCCATGACAGCCGTATACGCACCAATATACTTTTTTGCACGATGGGCGAATACGTTTAGCGCAAGGCCTGCCTTGTCATGACCTTCAGCTGCATGTTCCTCCAAGTCACGCAAGTCGTTGCCAATGCCCGAGATGCCCTTAAGGCCAGATTCTTTGTTCAAGGCATCATCGAGCTGGGACAGGCTCCACTTTTCTTCTCGCGCCAGATGTATGGCCGCACCGACATCGACATCCCCGGACCGTGTACCCATTACGAGTCCCTCAAGGGGCGTGAGCCCCATGCTCGTTTCGACCGACGCGCCGTATTCTAGAGCACATGCACTTGCACCATTGCCCAGATGAAGAGACACAATACGAAGATCTTCGCGATTGCTTCCGAGGGCCAAAGCGCATTCACGACTCACATAGTCGTGCGAGGGGCCATGAAAGCCATATCGCTCAACACCATGCTTGTCGCTGAGCTCCGAACGAAGCGCATAGGTCTTCGCACGACGCGGCATCGTTCGATGGAGCGCAGTGTCAAAAACGGCGACATGGGGAACCTCGGGGAGCGCACTTCGTGCGACCTCAACCCCGCGAAGATTGTTCGGATTATGCAAGGGCGCTAGCGGGCAGAGTCTTTCAATTCTCGCGATAATGGCATCGTTAAGTTTTACGGGCTGTGAAAACTCTTTCCCTCCATGAACGATTCGGTGCACACAGGCATCAATACGGTTGGAGAAACCCAACTCACGCAGCTCCTTGAGCAAAGCATCAAACGCGTCTTGCAAACTCTGAGGGTCCATAAGTCGTTCAAACGATTTCTTAAATATTGATTTCTCGCTTGGGAGCTCGAGAAGTTCGGCCTTTAGCGATGAGGACCCCGTGTTGAGTACAAGTATATTCATAGTTCGTTTGTCTACGATCGCCGGACGCAGGGCAAGTTTTCGGCAATAACTTTTCGGCTGCAAGCATCTACTATCGACACCTCAGCTTTAAGCTTAAGGGCTCTAAAAATTTCGAGCGTATCAATTTCACGCTCTCGCAGAGCGAAGCAAAGGGGTATTTTTGGCCCACATACTAAAAGCTGTTGCCATTTTTCTGGGAAGACGCAAGCTTAAAGGCATGAACACGCACGACACGCATCAAGACTTTAGTGAACTCCGAAATCGCATTCGAAAGGGTGGTGCAGAAAAGTATCACGAGAAGAACACCGCAAAAGGGAAGGGCTTCGCACGGGATCGGATTGCATCGCTCACAGACTCAAACTCCTTTGTCGAAGATGGACTTTTCGCGAACGTGGGTGATCCGAAGTTACCTGCAGACGGAGTGATTACAGGGCTCGCCCGCATGGATGGGCGAGCGGTTGCCATCATGGCCAACGACTTCACAGTCAAGGCAGGCTCGTGGGGGATACGAACGGTCGAGAAGATTGTGCGCATTCAAGAGCAGGCACTTCGCTACCGAATCCCGATGATCTATCTGGTGGACTCGGCGGGTGCTCGAATCACGGACCAAATACAGATGTTCCCTGGCCGTAGGCATGCAGGCAGAATCTTTCACATGCAGATTAAACTCTCGGGCCTTGTCCCTCAGATTTGCTGCTTGTTTGGGCCTTCTGCGGCGGGCGGAGCCTATATCCCAGCGTTTTGTGATGTGGTTTTCATGACCAAAAAGAACTCGGCAATGTATCTCGGCAGCCCTCGTATGGCTGAAATGGTGATTGGAGAGAAAGTGACGCTAGAAGAAATGGGTGGCGCCAGAATGCACACGGGCGAGTCCGGCTGTGCGGACTTCCTGTGTAAAGATGAGGACGAGGCACTCACTCTCACCAAACACTATCTTGGCTACTTCCCACAACATGCTGGCGATACAACTCCGGCCTCCAAGGAGGTTGTCGCACCAAAGAGCGAGAAAATAGATGAGCTTATTCCAGCCGATGAAGGCCAACTCTTTGATGTCACGAAAGTCGTAGAGCAGATTGTTGATGAAGGATCACTTTTACAAATCAAAAAACGTTTTGCGAAAGAACTCTTCACAGGACTTGCACGCCTGAACGGCGAAGTTGTGGGTGTTGTGGCGAACAACAGCAAGCACAAGGGTGGGGTTCTTTTTGTTGACTCGGCAGACAAGGGTGCGAAGTTCATGTCGCTCTGCGACGCCTTTGACATTCCGCTTTTGTTCTTGGTCGATGTTCCAGGCTTTATGATTGGATCAAAAGTCGAGAAAGAAGGCATTATTCGCCATGGTGCAAAGATGCTCTTCAACATGTCACGCTCGACGGTCCCGCGAATCTGCGTTGTACTGCGAAAAGCGTACGGAGCAGGGCTCTATGCTATGAGTGGCCCCGCCTTTGAGCCGGATTGCACCATCGCCTTGCCCCAAGCATCGATTGCGGTGATGGGAGCAGAGGCGGCGGTCAACGCAGTCTACGCGAATAAGATTGCTGAAGTTCCTGAGGCTGAACGTGCCGAATTTGTTGAAGGGCTGCGAACCCAATACCGAGAAGACATCAACATTCAAAAGCTTGCGGACGAACTCGTCATTGACGCAATCACTCCCGCTGCAGAACTCCGCGAAGAACTTATTAAGCGTTTCGCCTTTGCAAAAGACAAAAAAGTAGAGGCGTTGCCGAAGAAACACGGTGTCATGCCGGTTTAGCCAATGGTGGAGACGCGAGTAATTCGAATGCAGACGCCGGACTTGTGCAGAAGCGATTCACATGTCAGAGCGAGGCAACTTTAAGTTCTATAGAGGTCACTTATGGCGATTGATATCAAGGCACACATTACAGGAACGATTTGGAAAATACCCGTCAAAGCGGGCGATAAGGTCGAAGAAGACGATACTCTCGTAATTATCGAATCGATGAAGATGGAGATGCCTATCGAGGCCGAGGAGGATGGCGAGATTGTCGAAGTACTCCTTGAAGAAGGGAGCCCTGTTCAGGAGGGGGACGTGATTCTTCGTATCGAAGAGGACTGAAAAGGCGTGTCGGTCATTCAACCGATTACAGCGTTAAAAGATTCGTTAAGATGGTAGTTCATTCGATGGAGTATACGATGCACTTAGCGAACACACTACACCGTACACGAAGAGTCCTCAGCATCGGTTTGCTGATGAGCAGCATCGGTCTTGGATGCACTGAAGATCTTGACTCAGGTACCTTTGAAGATCGCACACCAGTTCGTGTTGGGGGTTCCGATGGCTCCGATGCGAATACGCCAACAGAGGGTCTAGAAAGTGGCGACGGTGGCACCACGGTTGAAGTTGAGGACAACGGGCAAGACCTTGACGAGACGGAAGACGCTAACGAATCAGGGACAACTGCTACCCCCCCGCCGCAAGACGATCCAATTCAGGAAAACGACGACGAAGCCAACGTAATCCGTGAGAGTGCAAGGACGAATGAAGTGTGCTCGCCTTATATAACGTCCCCTTGCGATTTCCCATCGGACGAATGCGTCGCAGTGGCGGAGCATATTGAAGGGACCTTATGTCGGGCGCGCTGCGACATCGACGACGATTGTGCGGATGGCGAATCCTGTGCTCAACTCTATGATGACGGCTCAAGTGAGACCTCACGAAGTCTAAGCATGAGCCTTGAGGCTGATTCGATCGCCTCGATAAGAGTGTGCTTGCCTTCACCCGACACCACAGCCTTGTGGCGTCTGAATATTGACTACGTTCAAGTTGATGATGCGATTTGGGATATCGATGGAAGCCAGCCTGACATTTTACTTTGCATAACCGATGGCCTTCAAAACCGTATCTGCGGTGAGACCTTTGAGGATACACTTGAGGTTTTTTATCCGGACATTAGCGAAGACTACGTCACGGCAGAGCTTTCCGCTGTAACGATAACAGTTATTGATGATGATTTTGCTGAGGGTTTTATTCCGGGGCAAGACGAAATCATCGCGAGCAGCACCTTTGACCTCGTGCCGGGCAGTGACATCGAAAGCGGTGATGTGATCACTCTTGTTGGAGACAGCTCGAGTTTTGGTGACGACAATGGGTATCTTGAGCAAATCGTGGTGTCTCTTCAGCGCCTCTAACGATTCTTTTCAGTAGCGCCTTCGCCTCGACACACCTGCAGTCGGGGCTTTATTTTTGAGAAAGGACATTGGCCACAATCGTGACGCGCAGGGTTGACAAGACGTCCCAAGATGCAAACATCTTTTTGCTTAGACGCGTAGCTCAGCGGTAGAGCACCACCTTGACATGGTGGGGGTCGCTGGTTCAAACCCAGTCGCGTCTACCAACTTTACATGCACCTTGGTTGCAGTTAAGCCTGAAGCAAACAGGTTAGGGCCTGGTCTTCAGGTTTTCTTTTGGGCTTCGGCCGTAGAGGGAAGAAGACAAAAGGTAGAGGGGTATCTTGATGAGCTTTCACGTCAAACTTCCAGATGGCAGCACGAAAGAGTTTCCAGAAGCGGTGACCCCTTTAATGGTCGCAGAGTCAATATCATCAGGGCTTGCGAAACAGGCTGTTGCTGCACGTGTCAATGGTGAAGTGTTTGACATTCAGGGTACCCTGCCGGATGGTGCAGAGCTTTCTATCTTGAAAGGTGACAGCGACGAGGGACTGGATGCAATTCGCCACAGCGCGGAACACCTCATGGCCGCTGCGGTTTGTGAGATTTTTCCGGATGCGCAAGTCACCATGGGCCCGAAATCCCACGCTGGGGAGTTTCATTACGACTTTGACCTGTCCCGCCCATTGGAACCCAAAGATTTGGACGCCGTCACCGCACGCATGAAGGAGCTTATCAAGGCCAAGACTCCTTTTACCCATGAGACGATGTCGAAAGGTGAGGCCCGGAAGATGTTTAAGAACATGGGCCAGACCTATAAAGATGAGATTCTCGATTGGATCGAAGGCGACGACGTCACGGTTTATACGTGTGGAAACTTTAAAGATTTGTGCCGCGGCCCTCACGTGCCACACGCAGGTCACGTGAAGGCCTTTAAACTTCTTTCAAACTCAGGAAGCTATTGGCGAGCAGATGCAAACAACGCCATGCTTCAACGTATCACCGGCATCGCATTTCATGACAAGAAAGCACTTGCGGAGTATTTGCATCGGATCGAAGAAGCGAAAAAACGCGATCATCGCCGCCTCGGAAAAGAAATGAATATCTTTTCGGTATCGGAGAAGCACGACAACCACCGCTATGGCAACGCACGCGATGTTGAAATGTTGGTCACCGGAAGCGTCTCGCAAGCAGGGATGGAATCAGGAAAGCTACGCGCTGATGCCGTGCTCGACGACAAACTCCTTGATGGCCTCGCAAATATCTTTGCGCCTCGAGTGGTCAAAATGAACGGCTATAATGTGCCTGCACACAGCGACCCGACACGCCCAAGTTCGGACATTCAAATACGACTTTTTGCAGGCGATATTTCTAAAGAGCAGGCTGAAGCTGTGCGTGCGCTCGAGAAAGAAACGAATGAACGGCTCGAGGACGGTAAAACTCGAATCGTGGTCGATCGACACTTTACAGAAGAGGTGGGTCCAGGCCTTGTGTTGTGGCACCCGAAAGGTGGTCGATTGCGCACTCTAATTGAGGACCAATGGCGAAAAATGCACTACGCTGCAGGTTACGATTTAGTCTACAGCCCACACCTTGCGAAAAGTGATTTGTGGAAGGTTTCGGGCCATTGGGACTTTTATCGTGAGGGAATGTTTTCACCGATGGCAGTCGATGGGCAAGAGTATTTGGCGAAGCCCATGAACTGTCCATTTCATGTTCTAATGTACAAAGACAGGCCTCGTTCGTATCGAGAACTTCCATTGCGGTGGGCAGAACTTGGTACGGTCTATCGATACGAGATGGCAGGGACCTTACACGGCCTCATGCGTGTTCGTGGCTTTACTCAAGATGATGCACACATTTTCTGCACCTGGGAACAGGTTCGTGAAGAGATTGATCGAACGCTTGGCTTCGTTTTAAAGGTTCTCAAGACCTTTGGATTTGAGACCTTTACGGTAAACATTTCCACTCGCCCTGAAAAATACGTTGGCTCTGAAGACGCCTGGGAGAAGTCGGAGAAATATCTCGAAGACGCTGTTCAGTCGCGAGGACTTCCATATCAAATCGATGAAGGCGGCGGGGCATTTTATGGGCCGAAGATCGACGTCACGCTTGAAGATTGTCTCGGGCGAACCTGGCAGTGTTCAACCATTCAACTTGACTTTAACAACCCAGAGCGATTCGGACTTAGCTTTGTGAACTCCAGTGGAGAATACGAGCAGCCGGTTATGCTTCACCGCGCGCTTCTGGGCTCGATCGAACGATTCATCGGTATCTTAATCGAACATTACGCGGGTGTCTTCCCAATGTGGCTTGCGCCGGAACAAGTTCGTGTTCTCCCGATTGCTGATGATCAGCTCGATGCAGCAAGAACCCTGGCGGACGCCCTTAAGGCCGTTGGTTTGCGTGCAACAGTAGCGCTTCAAAATGAAAAACTTGGAGCAAAAATACGACAAGCCCAACTCGACAAGGTCCCAGCGGTGATCGTTGTCGGGAAAAAGGAAGCAGAGCAGGGTGGCGGAACGGTTCGCTACCATGGCGGAACTGACGGCGGGTACATGTCGACCGAAGAGCTAATAGAAAACTTTAAGAATCTCGCACAAATCCCAGAAGCGTCGTAAGTGCACTCTAAAAATAAATATTAAAAGTGGTGTTTTGCACTTGTTATGAGGATTATTGCCTTGCGAGGCTTTACTTGGGGCCCGGCTCTGCTAATCTCGTCGCTCGACTCGGCCTTTGCGTCGAAAATCGGAGGATAGGCTTATCGTTTATAGAGGTAAAGGTGGGAACCGCCCACAACGTCAGCAAAACAATGAACCACGCACCAATCGTAGGATTCGTGTGCCCAAAGTGCGAGTTGTTCTAGAAGATGGCGAACAGCTCGGGATCTTGGACACACATGATGCTCTTCGACGAGCTGAAGACCTAGGCCTTGACCTTGTGGAGGTTTCACCTCGTGCACGGCCACCTGTATGTAAAATTATGGACTTTGGTAAGTTCAAATACCAACAGAAACGAAACGCAGCGGCAGCTAAGAAATCTCAGCAACAAACTGAAGTAAAAGAAGTCAAGTTCCGCCCGAAGACGGACAGGCATGACTTTGATGTCAAAGTAAACCGCGTCGACAAATTTCTGCGTGCCGGTAACAAATGCAAGGTAACCATTATGTTCCGTGGTCGCGAGATTGTTCACCCAGATATTGGTCGTAACATTCTTACTCGGGTGGCGGCATCGATGGAAGAAATCGCACAGATTGAGTTCAATGCACGAATGGAAGGCCGTCAGATGTTTATGATCCTGGCGCCCAGGTCGCGCAAAGGAAAGACCGCGCCACATGCACCGAAAGCGCCACCGCTTAAGAAAAGTGCACCCAAACAAGAAGGTCCAATTGTAGAGCGGATTTAGGGTTTTGGTTTCTCACAATGAAAGAGTCTCAATCGGAGACTCTTTTTTTGTGGGTGTAAACTTCTTCATATTGTAGAGTTTTGTCAGCGTTTCAGTTTGGCTTTGTGTCAAACACTTGAACTTAACATGGCTCCATGAGGTCTTTGGGATGAGCAAGAAAAGTTTCCAATCAATAATATTTGTCGCAAGCTTGGCCTCAATATTCGTTGCGCTCTATCTTTTATCTACATGTGAGCGCCCAAAGCGTCTACCTACAGACACAACCCACCAACTGACTCACAACCATAGGGGTAAACCGGTGGCTTTTGCACACAAAAACAACTTGCCACCGATCCCGTGGCAAATAACACAAGATCAGATACTGCGAATGGACCGACCACGCCAACTTGAACAACAATGCATTGCATGCCATGGCGTTGCCCAAAACACTCAAAACCCAACAGCTTCACTACCAAAAGAATGTGCTGACTCCAATATACAAAAAGGATCATTATGTTTAGGTGAACATCATCCACCCAAAAATCAATGTCTTAAATGTCACCAGCCAGAAAACTATTAAGCGTGAATCAGGCTGACTAGCTTTTTTTATTTGAGAGCTGTCAGAACCAACAATTATAACAATTTAACATAATAACCATTATCGGATCTACACATTCCATTTCAATCGCATCATTTAGTTAAAACATACTAACTTTTCGGCAGCTCAATTCTACGGAGCACCTTTGGTGGTGTGAATGGAATCGAACCATCATCATCTTCTGCGCCGTTGCCAGAAGCATTAATCAGGCCCTCAGCAATACCTTTAACCAGAGGCATATCTGCCGGCAAGAACTCTTTCTCAAGTATATTCGCAGGCTTTACCCACTCCATCGCATTAACATCAATCGCTCGTGGTTCACCAGACTCAATTGTACACCGAAAAACCTTTAAGGACATTTCTCGAGGACCGTAGCTATGTTTCGTCTCATAACACGCGTGGCCGACTTTTACTTTCACACCCAACTCCTCATCAAGTTCCCGTCGAAGAGCTTCTTCATCGCTTTCTCCGGGCTCTACTTTGCCGCCTGGAAACTCCCACGAGAGCCCCAAATGTCGTCCAGGACGTCTCTGAGTTAAAAGAACTTCGCCTCCTCGCCAAATTAAACCGGCGACAACTCGAAGAATACCATTGGATGAAGGTTTAGATTCGGTCATAATTCACCATCATTCTTTTAGAAAGCAGAGTCAAATATTTCACTTTTGATGCGTGTTCTTTATGTCAATTCGTGCTGTTAAGGGCAGCCCAATGCCACGTTCATTATTATAGTGTTGTGAGTTGCTCGTTCCGTAGATGTGCAACACACCTTGCGGGCTCATCATGTAGAGTAAATCTCCAATAATATAAGGAGAGCCGGCAACCCCCAAGCCGCTGCCAATCCATTGAAGCGCTTGGCCTCTGCTTCCATTCACAATTAAAACACCAGCATCATTCACAGGAAGAAAGACATTCCCCGCACTCACTATAGGCTTTGATACACCTTGCAACGGCAGGTGAGACTCCCATAAGGACTGACGTGTCTTTCTCGAGAAAGCATGTATTTTATGAGGTGTAACCACCCATATTTCGTCTCGATTCATCACAGAGTGCAGGGTCTGTGGCATTGGAATATGCCACTTTTGGTTTAAGTTTGGAGTGAGACCATAGACCCCTGTCGGATAATGACCAACGATAACCTCATCACCCACGATTAGGATTTCGCCATCAATATCGTTAAAGCTGTCCCTTTGGCCAAGATGTATTTCCCGAATAAGCTCACCGCTCTTAAAATCGTATGAGCGTAATGTTCCATTCGCAAAACCTGCAATCACCATTTTTGCACCAGAAGCTTTTGTTGGTGTGTTTTCAGCTGTAGATGATGTTGCGTCAAGAACAGCAATTGAGCTAACGCCTTTTCTAGACATGGTTTGAGCAGGCGAATCGTCCGTCGCAACCCATTTCACTTTACCCGTCGGGAGTTCAAAGACGTATACACTTCCAAGATTGGAACGAACGAAAAGCGAATCCCCCACACGACGCGCCTCACCTGCCGCTGAACTGTCCAGTTGCCCCTTCCATACTGGGGTTAAAACGGGACCCGCACGAAAGAGTTGAACCTCACCCTCACGAGTTCCGATAAAGATATAGCGCCCGGAACTCTCTTTGCTTGATTGACTGACCGGCGCGGATTCCACATGACCCACATCCAATGGCTGTGCTGCGACTTCAATTTCAGGCTTGTAATCAAAGACCAGTGGTTGAATTGAGAGTGGACCATTCAGAGAGCTTTTGGAGAGTTTTTCTCCACTGCTCGCAGAAAGCACCAACAACGAATTGGCCTTCCCTCCAACAAGGAGTGTGTTGTGATGTGAATCAAAGGCTGGACCAACATCGTCCACATCACGCCAAGAGCGACATCCTTCCTCGCTTCGGGCAGCAGGCCGCCAAATACTTGCAAGGCACCCTTTGCGACCCAAGACATCTCGAGTCATGAGTTGTCTCCATAACTCTTGTTCCCCTTTAAAAGACGTGGACGGCCGCGACTCGGCATTTCTCGTGTACGCACCCGCTCCCATCTCAGAATAGAGATCTTTCGAGCTCACTGATGCCGAAATAAGAGTTCCCAGAGCGATAGCAACAACGATTCGCATTGAACCTCCTGGCCCAAGTCTACCCATGTGCAGGGCGGTATTTGAAGTGTCTTTCGTGATTCTTAGGCCTTCTGTCCCGCGCGTTCTACTTTGGTGGTATCCACACCCAATTGCTTGAGAACTTTTTCTGCACTTTGAACAAGGTCTCGATCCTCAAACTCACGAATGACACGCAATGCGGGGTCCTTGGCCTTGTCTGCGTTGCCTTGCACAAGCTCTATCTCCGCAATCTTCAACAAGGCGCTTCCCTTATCAACACCATGCTCTATCGACACCCATTTATTAAGAGTGCTTAGTGCGTCCGCTTGCTTTCCTTGCTTTTCATAAACATTGGTGAGCCCATCGAGGCCAAGAAAATAGATCGGATTCGACGTCTTAGTACTAGACAAGAAGTTGTTATACAATGCTTCGGCTTCACTCAATTGACCAGCCCTGGCCAATAAGCCTGCCCGATAAAGAGTTATTGTCGGGTGTCCCTCACCATCGCCCCCAATGCTTGCCAGCTTGGTTGCAGCAGCCACTAAAGCTTCGCCGTCTGCGTCAGGCGTCACTTCATTCATCACCGCCGTGGCGTCCGCAAACATTGCGCTGGAGGCATCTTTCGCTGCCTTACCACGTGTGCTAAAGAGCCCCGCGCCAATCGCCATAACAACAACCAGGGCGATCAAACTGTAGACGACGCCTTGGTTCTTTTGTGCCCAGCTTGCAGCCTCAACCCCTTTCGCCTGAAAGTCGTCCTGAATCCCGGCCGCTTCACGTTCTTTTTCAAGGCGCTCTTGCTCAATTTCCTCGGCTGTTTTTACTTTCTTTACCTTAATTTTTTTAACCATAACTATAAGCCTTCCCTTCAATGTTCACTCGGAGGATCTCGGTAGGAACCGCTTGTCACTTCTATAGCAAGGTTGCAATCCCGCGCGAAATAGATAAATAAAGCCGTTGTAGATTGCAAGACGGAATCAGACATCGACGAATATTCGCGTTATTTCGAACACGGCCACAGGGAGCTCACGGCCACTAAAGAGGAAACACCCAATATGAATGAGTATCAGGCCCGCTGCGCACAAGGGAGAAGGCTCCCTCCTTTCAATGGTTTCTATCAAAACATGCGCATGGCGACAGAGTTTCACAATCATCCTAAACTGCGAAAGTTGTCGTTCATTCTCGCCAGCGTGTTCGCAACGCTTTTTGGGGCAGGTTCGACTTGGGCACAAGATGCAACGGTCAAAATGGGGCTTGATGCTCAAATCAATGAAAGTTTCGGGTACGCTACCGCGCCTGTCGTGAACGCCGTTTTTTACTCGATTCGCATGGCAGATGTTCGAGTACCGGTGGTTTTAATAGTCCTGCTTGCAGGTGCACTTTTCGCCACGTTGTACTTTGGTTTTGTTAATTTTCGTCACTTTTCCACATCCATTCGAGTTGTTTTGGGCCACTTTGATGCAATGGAAGATTCAGAAGAACCAGCAATTGATGATAAAGAGCATGGAGAAGTCTCTCACTTTCAAGCCTTAACTGCAGCCCTGTCCGGAACGGTCGGCCTTGGGAATATCTCCGGCGTTGCTATTGCCCTTTCACTCGGTGGCCCTGGCGCAACATTTTGGATGATTGTAGCTGGACTTTTCGGAATGAGCTCGAAGTTCGTCGAATGCACTCTCGGTGTCCGATTCCGGCAGATTGATGAGACCGGTCGTGTGTACGGCGGTCCGATGTACTACTTGCGTGATGGGCTCGGCTCGCACGGTGGCGCGTTGGCGACACTTGGCAAAATCCTTGCTGTTGTTTTTGCGATTTGTTGCGTGGGTGGTTCGTTGGGTGGCGGCAACATGTACCAAGCCAATCAAGCGTATCAAATGCTCGAAAAGACTTTTGGATTTCAAGGTTTGGGCTGGCTTGTCGGGCTCGTCTTGGCGTTATGTGTCGGAGTGGTAATCATCGGCGGCATGAGCGGAATTGCAAAAGTAACCGACAAGATTGTACCCGCGATGGTTGCGGTTTATATTTTTGCGGCGCTTGTTGTTCTGCTTATCAACTTTACAAAAATTCCTGCAGCCTTCAGCCTCATCCTTTCAGGAGCCTTTAATGCAGACGCGATTACGGGCGGTTTTGTTGGAGTGATCGTGCAAGGATTCAAACGCGCGGCGTTCTCGAATGAAGCGGGTATCGGCTCGGCATCGATAGCACATTCTGCGGTGCGCACACGGTATGCTGCAAGCGAAGGCCTGGTCGCGCTTCTTGAGCCTTTTATCGACACTGTTGTGATTTGCACCATGACGGCTCTTGTTATTGTTATATCCAACTTTGACGGCTCCGTTATGACCTATGGTGTTCAGTCGCCCGATGGTGTTGCGGCGACATCCGCTGCCTTTGAGGCCAGCGTTTGGTTCTTCCCCTACATTCTAACCCTGGCGGTTGTGCTTTTTGCGTTTTCAACCATGATTTCATGGTCTTATTATGGGCAGCAAGCGTGGACCTTCCTCTTTGGCAGGGGGGCAGCCATCAATTACGCTTACAAAGCGCTCTTTTGTATCTGTGTTGTGATTGGAGCGTCATCAAAGCTTGAAGCGGTTATCAACTTTTCAGACGCGATGATCTTTGCGATGATGTTCCCGAACATGATTGGCTTGATAATTCTATCGCCGGTCGTCAGACGAGAGCTGCAAGACTATCTGGCTGTTATTAACAACACGGAGTCAATGCAGCCTTGAAGATGACCTACAGCGACTTCGGATTGTGATTCTTCCTTGTTAGGTACGCCAAATGAACAACCATTAATGGATAGGTAAAGCTTAAAGCCAGCACGATGCCCGCAACACAATACCCGAACCAGACAGTCAATTTCTTGTGGCGATAGAACTCAGCGGCGCTCCAAACAGAGATGCCAACATGAAGCCAAGTGATGTCGACAGAAATTGATGATGACTCCAACTTTCATAGACACTCGCACTTTCACAGCGTTCACTGCACAAAAATAATGAGAGATCGCTATCCTGGTGTAGCGTTCCTTGTCGTGGTTTTATTCTTTATACGATTTAGAACGCTGCGCCGCCGGAATGAACGAATCAACGAATCAACGAAAACATCTTTGACCACCGAATCTCGGGTAAGAAAAAGCCTCCGAGACTAAGCATGTGCTCTGAGCCATCGACACTCAACCATACCGTGAGCGCCTTGCCGCGTATATTGTCTTTATGAACTGCTCCCCACACACGGCCGTCGGTCGAGTTTCCGCGGTTATCCCCCATCACAAAGACGTAGTCTTTCTTCACAACACATTCATCAATTCCACAATCTAAACCCGTCAGGTCTATCCCATTGGGGAAGTTGCGCATTCGCGACCCAAGGTTTGACGCGTTGTTATTTTGATAGAGGCTTTGGTGTAGGATTGTTTCCTTTCCCTCAACCATCGATTCTTCAACCAGCGAATTGTTCCGCATGATTCGCCAACCAAACCCACTTGCATGGTTTTTGTAGGTCGCATGCGGGTCAAGCATTTTTTGAGAGTACGCTTGTCCATTGACACTGATTTTATCCTCTCGAATTTTCAGTGTATCGCCCCCAGTTGCAATAACTCGCTTGATCCAAGGGGTTCCACGGTTCTCAGGAACGTAATCTGGCGATGTAAAGACAACAACTTCGCCCGCCTTTGGCTCAGACCAGCGCAGGAAGTACTTGTCCAAACCCGGCACACGAATGCCGTAGCTTAAACGCGAAACAAAAAGGTGGTCGCCGATAAGTAAAGTCGGAATCATCGAGGCAGAAGGTATCTGAAAAGGCTCAACAACGAAGAGCCGAAGCATCACCGCCAGAAGCACCGCGCCTGGCAATGAAGAGAAAAAGCCTCTAACAGAAAAAGACTTAGTGGAACCTTGGCTGCCTCCATCCTGACTTCTATTTTGACTTTCCTTAGGCCAGTCTTTCAACACATCTGCACATCGTGCCTGCAACGATTTAACATCGCGTGAATCACTCTGAACATGCATTCGAAGCTCCTTTTGAACACGCGCTAGCAACTTCGTCGCACGTGCGTGAAACTCGTCGCCGACTTCTGCTCCTTTGTTTGCCCCCAATCGGAACTCAATTTCTTTTGCATATCGGGTGAGTGAAGAAAAGCTCCTCCACCGCGGGAAACTGGCCCGAAAAAGCAAGTCCGAAACCAGAGGTGCGAGAGCGCCCGCACCATAATAAACAAAAGCACCTCCCACGAGCAGCCCAATAATGAAATTTGCCCCCGTTCCTTGACGGTCAAAGACAAGCCCCCACCCATACGACGCTAGAACCATGACAATTAGGGTAGCAACCACAAGCCCTACTATCCTTTGATACCCAAGCGATTTTTTTGCCACAAAGACGCTCCTTTTAATCCACTTGTAAAACAGCAAGAAATGCATCTTGCGGGATGTCGACTTTTCCAATTTGTCTCATCCTTCGTTTACCTTTCTTTTGTTTCTCCAGAAGTTTCTTCTTACGCGTAATATCACCACCATAGCATTTAGCGGTCACGTCTTTCCGAAGGGCGCTGATGGTCTCACGTGCGATAATTTTTCCACCGATCGCTGCCTGGATTGCAACTTTATACTGCTGCCTTGGAATAATCTTACGCATTTTCTCGCAAAGAATACGCCCTCGAGATTGCGCATGGTCTGCATGGACAATAATCGAGAGCGCATCGACCGGGTCTCCGTTCACAAGAACATCAACTTTTACCAATTTACTCGGAGACTCTTCAGCCATATCGTAGTCAAGTGAAGCGTAGCCCTTGGTCATCGTCTTGAGTTTATCAAAGAAGTCAAACACGACTTCGGCGAGAGGCAGCTGGTACTCCACGACAACGCGCCCTTTCGTGAGATAATTCAAGTTACGTTGAACACCGCGACGGGACTCGCACAAGGAGATAATCGCACCAACATGTTCTTCCGGTGTGTGGATGCTCGCATGGATCTGTGGTTCAAAGATTGAATCGATTTCTGTTCGGTCCGGAAGAAGTGAGGGGTTATCAACACGATGGGACTCCCCATCCTTTGTGACCACACGATACACAACCGTCGGGGCCGTCGTGATTAAGTCGAGATTAAACTCACGCTCTAAACGCTCTTGAATGATTTCCATATGAAGAAGCCCAAGAAAGCCACAACGAAAACCAAAGCCCAAGGCTTGCGAAGTCTCAGGCTCAAAGTCCAACGCTGCGTCATTCAGCGCGAGTTTGCCTAGCGCCTCTTTGAGTTGCTCGTACTCGACAGTATCAACGGGAAAGATCCCAGCAAAAACGACAGGCTTGACATCCTTGAATCCAGGTAAGGCTTCTGCACTCTCGCCTGCAAGTCCGATTGTGTCGCCCACTTTGGCGTCCGAGACTTCTTTGATGTTGGCAATCACAAAGCCGACGTCCCCTGCCTCAAGCTTATTCAGGCGTGTTGGATGCGGACCAAAACAACCCACCTCTTGCACCTCAAAAGACTTTCGACTGTGCACCATTTCAATTTTGTCTTTGGGGCGAATCACTCCGTCAACAACACGAACTAAAATCACGACACCACGGTACGCGTCGAACCATGAATCGAAGATCAAGGCTCTCAGTGGCGCACTCCTGTCCCCGTCCGGTGGAGGCAGTTCGTTGACAATGCGCTCCAATAAATCATCGACATTAAGACCTGACTTCGCCGAAACTTCGACTGCATCAGCCGCGGGGATACCCACCACATCTTCAATTTCTGCTTTCACACGATCCGGTTCAGCACTCGGCAAATCGATTTTGTTCAACACTGGCAAGATTGAGAGGTCATTGTCAACGGCCAAATAGACATTCGCTAAGGTTTGCGCCTCGACGCCTTGCGCTGCATCCACCACCAAAATGGCGCCATCGCAGGCCGCAAGCGCGCGACTCACTTCATAATTAAAATCCACGTGCCCGGGCGTATCAATCAAGTTGAAAAGGTAGTCCTTTCCATCTTTGGATTTATAACCAAGGCGAACGGCCTGCGCTTTAATGGTAATACCACGCTCTCGCTCAAGGTCCATTTTATCCAGAAGCTGATCTTGACGTTCACGCTCAGTGATCGCCCCCGTAAGTTCAAGGATTCGGTCCGCAAGTGTACTTTTACCGTGATCGATGTGTGCAATAATGGAAAAGTTCCTGACTTCAGGTTGCACTTCATACTCCCATGCGACTTAAAAGGCGCTGTAAATGAATGTAGCGATAATTCTATAGCGCACTCGAGTGCTGAATCCTAATCATAAAGTTTCCAATCGCTGGATTTTAAGGTAGTTTCAAGATAGTTTTTGAACGATAAAGGAACGGGAGCATCAAATGAAAAAAGATTCATTCTTTTTAACGGTTAAAATCCCCTCTTGGACAAGCGCAATCGCCGTAGCCGCACTGACTACAATGGTTGGAACAGGCTGTGCGTCGAAACAGAAAACGACTGGGGTCATGGATGAGCCCCTCAACGCAGAAGAATTGGGTGCCGTGAGACTCCCCGATGATACCTTCGACCCAGCGTGTTGCTCGAAAAAGGGGATCGACCTGAACGGCGACATGCGGGATGACGCATATCATTTCTCGCAGAAAGCAGGATCAGGTCGTGTCCTTGTCCGCAAGGAAATCGACGTTAACTCCGACGGAAAGATTGACTTGATTCAGAATTATGACGCCATAGGATCGCTTAGCTCTGAACGCTTGGATACAGACTTTGATGGAAAAATCGATGTGGTTAATATTTATGAAAAAGGCTCTCTCGCGAGAAAAGAGTACGATACAAACTTTGATAACTTGATCGACGTGAGTCGTTTTTACACAGGTGGAAAGGTTGCTCGAATTGAGGCGGACCAAGACCTTGATGGTCGTGTTGACTATTGGGAGTACTATGAGAACGGAAAGATAGACCGTTCAGGCTATGATAAGGACGGGGACGGTGTCGTCGATGTTTGGGCTGTCGCAGCTGCTGATGGTGAGCTTGTTGAGCAGAAAAGTGGCGACCTCAAATCAAACGAGGACGCAACGAAGAATGCTGAGGGCGAGGCTTCAGCAGAATAGAGTCGAGCCTCGTTCGTTAATACCGACCATGATCGGGCATCATTCAAGCAACAGCTTTGGCCTAGGTAGTAAACATGTCCGTGCAGATTTATGCCGCCCCTTTGGTCGTGGGTCTATGCAACCTTTCCTCAACAAGTGATGTTCGGGATGAACATATCCAGCTCACATCCAAACTTCTTGCAAGCCTTCCTTACGAAGCGGTGAAACGTTTTGAACTCGGCGAGAAAGACACAGCACAAAAAGCGAACGTACTCGGAACCTTCGAGGACTCCGACTACGCGCTAATCGTCAAGCACGCACAAAAGCGCCTCGAGCGGAGTCCGGGCTTGGTCGCGCTGCTTTTCCGTCAATATTCAAAAGCATCGCATCTAGCGAACTCCAACACGGTACTCCCGAACCTTCGCTTTGATAAAGCCTTTCAAAAAGGTTCGTTCAAGTTTGGTTGTGTACGTAGGATCCATGAAGAAATTGAAGACCTTCATCAAGATCTCGCGAAGGGCAAGCATTCGCCTGGCACACCCACACAGCATTTGTCAGACCTCTTAACACAATTAAACTCAATCTACTCAACCTCAATCGAAACGCGAAGCCAAGGCTTCTTTACGCGTTATATCGAAAATAGCGTGAACGAAGTCTGAACCCAATGTAAAACACTGAGAGCAACATTGTGAAGGTCCAAGCACTGGAAGATGAGTTGGCACATCCGGTTGTTCGCTGGATATTATCGGTTCGGATCGTCGTCCCGCTGCGGATTGAAGGTGACTCAAAAAAGTTTTCTGGAGGAGCCTCGCCCTCTGGACAACCCTCCATTGGTGAAGACGATAACGTATTCACATCACCGGGATGACCAAGTTCACCGCTTCTCCCACGGAGGTCTCCCGGCACCCACACTCCACATGGGTCACCCAACTCCATACCATTGCTTTGTCCGTCACCATCAGAATCAACATGATAAAGAACCGACCAATTCACTTCATCGCGAGCTAAAAGCTCAGCAACATCACGCCCGAAAGCATTAATACCATGACCCATGCCCGCTTCATGACATAGGTGACATGCATGCGGTGTACTTGGGACTTGGCGCAACAAGTTCGGACTTGCCGAGAGGGTGGTTGTTAATATTAGTATCGAGGTCAGGAGAACGACAGACTTCTCCACATTGTTCATGCAAGGCCTCTTCCAATAACTATTAAGAAATGCTGAATACCACATTATTTTATCCTTTGATCCCAGAGTGCGACTTTCCGATGTTGGACCGCATCCAGACCAATCAAATATTCCTTGCTCGCGTAGGAGCAACTTTGCTCATAGGACTCCAAGTTCATCGCACGCGCAATTGAGTCTTTTGAGGGGCGCAATTCCGCTAAGATGGATTGAATCGCGCGCGGCCCACCCTTTTCGATAGAGTCAAGCAAGAGAAGCAGCTCTGGACTTCGGACATGCAAAGGGTCGTCGCTCACTCCATCGACCCGGCATTCTTCAACCAATCCCAGCTTGCAAGCAGTCTCCGCATCAAAGATCTCACCACGGATAAGCAGCCGCGTTGCAACGTCAACACCCACACGATGTTTCAACAACGCTGTAGCCCCCATTCCGGGAAAGAGTCCCAATCGTGCAAAGTTCGCACCGAAGCGAGAAGGCGGCGTTGCAAAGCGGAAATCACAGGCACACATGACACAAAAGCCAGCCCCGACAGCAGGGCCATCCACAATCGCTATCGTTGGTATGGGTAAGTTCAGAATCCCCAGAAACGATTCATAAAAAGCTCGCATAACCTTTCGATTTTCGTGTGCCGGAGTCTGTGCCCTGTCCCGCAGAAACTTAAAGTCGCCGCCAGCCGAGAATGCTCTTCCCTCGCCATAAACGACAAGTGCGCGAACACCCCTCTCATCAACGGCTCTTTTAATCTTCTCTAAACTTTTCTCGAAATCACGCGATACTTGCTGGGTGAGCGGATTCATCCCATTGTTGCTTGTGAATACAAGTGATGCGTAGCCGCCAGACTGGCTACTCTCAGCCCCTTCACCCCCAGCCTCTATGGCTCCACCAGAAGAGTCCCAGAAGGACAGAGATACGCGGGTTTTATGCTCTTGAGTTGCTGGCTTCATATCGACCCCTATTCCCACTGCAGATCAAGTTTACGACGGCGACGAAACATCGGCATTGGGCTCAAGGGCTGTGTCGCTCAAGGTTTTGTACGCGCGTATTGTAATGGCGAAAAGAAACATCGAAAGCATTAAGAGCGGAACAACGAGTATCGTGTTCTCCAAGTTTTTTGAGGCATGGTTCATTCTTAGGATCCATGCGCATGCAAAAAGAAATACGGTTGCACCACCGACAAGGCGAAACGAAAAGCCACCAGGAAAACCTTGGGCCCGCGATGCAAAGATATTTTCCACACCCAAAGAACTAAATGCAGCACCAATAAAGAGTGTTACTGCGGCAGCAAGAGCGATATCGCCATCACGAACCATTGTTGGTGCAAGTGCGAAGGCCAATGCAACGAGTACGCGAAGGACGATGGTTTTTCGCGGAATCGCACTTGAACTATCCCAAGCAGACTGAATGTAGGCAGCACCACTGACCCAAGTTAGCCCAACAATCATAGCCATCGTCATGGTCGATGCTGCTGAAATCCCGTATGCAAGCTGCACAACAGGGGCACAAAGCCAAATGAAGAGTGTGCCAGGTAACCAAAAAGGCATGGGCTTTTTACGCGTTAGTGAAAGAACCACGGAAACCACCAACATCACAAGTGGTGCAATAAGATTAAATGCAAGAGAAGCGTCGTAACTCCAAAGCTGCATCAGATAGAGAGCTCCCATTCCCCCCATTTGTATTATTGTCTTGAGCTTTCCCAGTCGACTTGTTGCGAGCGGAGCCTGGGCTATCGCTGCCTCGCTTCGGATGCCGGTAACCAGCATTTCTCGAACCAAGAGGAGCCCTACAAGCCAGCCAGGACTCAAACTGAATGCAGCAAAAGGAACAAAGATCGCAACCAAGAAAAGCTTATCCGCAAGAGGGTCTAAAAAGGCGCCGAAGTCATCCGAGCCGTATTTTCGTGCAAGATATCCATCAACAAAATCAGTCGCTCCTGTCAAAACGCCTAAAACAAATGCAATAAAAAAGAAGGTGCGATTCCCCGAAAGAATGAGAGCAGTACAAAAAGGAAGTGCACATACACGTGCAACCGTTACCTGATTCGCACTTGGCACCCACCAAGGTGCAATTGGGTTGTCATTGTCTTTTGTCATAATCCAACTGGTAGTCGAGATAAACCTTTGGGGCAATCCGGATCAACGATTCTTGCAATCTCCTTAGTTCAAACGAGGCTTCCAAGTCCCTACCCTCAAGAGACTCAAACCATTCCAAGAGAATAAGTAGCGCGGTGGGCCAAGCTGCTTTGGCATTTTGCGTCGGTGCGTCCAGACGTGCGATCAGCACCGAAGCATTCCAAGACCATCCCTGAGGATCTTCAAGCGGTCCTAGGATGTCCCGCAGCGCTCCAAGCCACCGAAGGTTTTCACTCCCAAACTTGCTTTGAAGCATAGGCATTTCATGATTGCGCCACCCTTTCACAATCTCTCTCGAGAGTCTATCAAGAACCTCTGGCTTCGAGCCCTTTCCTTCAGGATTTTTCGTTCGGTCATCGTGGGAGTGCGATGTAAAGTGTTGTGGCGTATCATGTTCTGCTTTGAAGTCTTGTCCCATAGCACTGTGCGCCAAGGGGGGAGGCTCTAAAAGGTGACCTTTGTTTGGATTTGCATTCACGTTAAGAATGAAAAAGCGAGGACCCTTATCCCCTTTTGTAAAACCAAGCTCACCTCCGTTTCGGGTGACTTTTTGAGCAAAAGAAGACGCGGCTTCGCGCGTTAAGAATGAACCCAAGCAGACTTTATACCAGACTTTAGCGCCGACCTGACCACTCAAGATATGGTAGATGTTTTTATCGGCAACAAGTACTTTTTTTTCAGCCAAAAGTTTCGCCCATTTACGGGCATAGTTCAGAGCCTTGCCGCGTGTTCGTGTCGAACGCACTTGAGCACAATAAACAACATCTTTCTGTAGGGTATCATGCTTCTTGGTTTGACTTGCAGGTGCGCCACAAACGGAAAAACACAGCAAGAGTATAAAGGTAAGCTCGGCACACCAGGCCGAGCTCAAGCTTCTATACCGTATCAACACAGGGCGCCCTCTTTTCGCCACCTTATTTGGACTTCGTGAATCCGGCTGCTTCCAGATCTTCTTTGTCTGCTGTTCGCATCGTCGCTTTGACTTCGGGTGCGCTATCTTTCTTCCACGACGCAGGGACTTTAAGGTTTGCCCATTCCATTTGCCCGCCAACACTTGTTCCAGCGTGCGTTCGCGACTTGAGGTTGAAACGCAATGTGTAATGTGTGGCATCCTTGGCAAAGGCTGGGATGTTCAAATAATAACCAGCACCAAGACCAGGAGGCCACTCCGCGATCCATTCCATGGGTTCAGGATTGGGTGTTGCTGGATGAAAAACATTGGGCGCGTTGGGGTTGGTGACCTGCTCTACAATCTTAATCGTCTTGCCAGGCTTAACCTCTGCCTCGCGTAAGACCATGAGCTCGATTCCAGAAAAAACGAGCTGGTCCGCCGCTGCTCCCCACACTGCAAAGTCCATTTTCAGAGTCTTCCCAACATTACCTGTAGGCGGAACTGGAGTCATGCTCAGAATATCTAAACGAATGGCACCGTCAGACTTGGTAAACACAGGCTTGTAAACACCATCGTTGAGCGTGTTGTCCCAAAGGCCTCTAAGCCATTGATACCGACTGCGACGCTTGCCTGCTTGCTCCTCGTCAATGCGCCCTTCTCCAAGCCAGTCTTCCACTCGCGTGAGGTAATCGAATTCTCCCCGAACATCTGGGAACTGTGCAAAAGCCTCTTCGATTTTATTCTTATGCCACGCCATCATCTGTGAGCGATTGGACTGTACGGCATCGCCCCTCACTTGAAGCAACGAAGGAAGCTGCGCTCGAAACTTCGAACGCTGCTCACTGAGTTTGGCTTCTAAGCTTGCAAGCTCACGATCATGCGTACTTTGGTTTAAAAGCGTCAAGGCGCCAAAACCGGCGATTCCACCAATAATTAAGATTAAAATCAAAGAGCGCATTTTCTCACCTCATTTTTTTGGATGCTAGCGGCTACGTGAAAAGCAGCAAGCGGCTCAATACCTTTAACGTGAACACAGAGACTAAACCCGGGTCGACAAAGCGGAGATTTCTTCTGAAGTCAATTCCCGGTATTCGCCAACCTGAAGCCCATCCAGCGTTATGGGGCCGATACCCGTTCGAATGAGACGAACCACCGGGTGCTTGACTCGCCAACACATTCTACGAATTAGACGATTTCGGCCTTCCTTAAGGGTCATTGCTACCCAGGTGTTGGACTCAACTTCCCTTAACCTTTCAACATCAAAAGCCTTCGCGGGACCGTCTTCGAGGTAGAGCCCCTTCTCGAGCTTTGCAAGAACTTCGTCACTCGGCCGACCTTTCATCTTGACCTCATAACGTTTCGGCACCTTGAGCGACGGATGCATTAATTGGTGTGATAATGCGCCATCGTTCGTAAGTAGCATCGCACCCTCCGATTCGTAGTCCAGTCGACCAACAGGAAAAAGCCTCAGGTCTGCCAACGGGCCAAGAAGGTCAATCACAGTCGTTCGATTCGCCGGGTCTTTTGTGGTCGACATAACCTTGCGTGGCTTATGCAAAAGATAATAGAGGCGTTCCTGAGCCTCAACCGCAACGAGATGAACCTTTGCTCCATCCACGTGAACGATGTCTTTCTCAATATCAATCTTCAAACCTTGACGTGTCACACGTTCTTTGTTCACAAGAACCCGCCCTTCACCAATCATGGCCTCGATTGCACGTCTGGAGCCAATACCGGCTCGAGCGAGAACCTTTTGAATCCTCTCTTTCGCCATACCAACTGGAGCCCCTTCGTCATTTTCGTTTCGCAGCGCAGGCTTCGAGGACCTCAAGGGGTCAAAGTTCTGATTCGCCCGGGCAATACTATTCTTCTTTGGCTCTGAAGGCATTTTAACTCCACGGTACAACTCAAAAGTCCCTAAAAAATGAAGAGGTTTTGGGTTTGTCTGTCAATTGACCCAACACACCCCTTGATTTCATTTCTAGCGTAAATAACCAAAGGGATATGGTCAAAGGGTCTAACGCACTTAAAATTTATGTGGCACATGGAAGCAGGGCTACGGAGTGGGTGAAACTCTTTGAGGACTTTTTAGTCGAAATTCACAACGCCAGCACCATGCCCGAAAACCATATCATGACCTATATGGAGCTTAATCACCCGAGCCTCGATGAAACCCTTCTCTCAGTGAAAGAAAAGGGTGTTCGAGAGGTAGAGGTCATCCCTCTTTTTCTAGCTGCCGGCAGACATTTAAAGCGTGATATCCCAGAAATAATATCAGCCCACCAAGACAAAACGTTTCAAGTGAAGCTCTTAACATCAATGCTTGAGGACAAGCGTCTCGTTTCCAGACTTGCTCAGCACTACGCTTCTTAAAGAATGCACCGCCTCTTCATTTAAAAATTGAAGTCAACAGAGGCGAAAAGAATCCGAAAACCTAGGTGTCGCTTAGATCGGAGCTCTGCAGCTCGTCTTCAGTCGTTTCGGCAGAGTTTGCAGTTGGCTCTTCATTGTTATCGCTTTCCGTTTTCGCGCGTGCATCTTCAGTTTCTTTGAGCATGGTAACGGCTAAGCCAAGCGCATCTTCGAGAGCGGCAAGCGCCTCTTGCGATTCTTTTTGGGTGTCCTCGCTAATAAGGTCATCGTCCGTGCGATCTTCAAAAAGATCCACAACCCGAACACGTCCACTTTTTTCAGCCGGAGTCTTTGGCCGCAGAGTGTCAAGACCATGAAGTTCCTCGTAATCCCTCAAGCTTGGCAAGTCGCTTAATCGCTTCAACCCAAAGAAATCCAAGAAAACCTTCGTGGTACCGTAAATTAGTGGGCGCCCCAACTCTTCTGCACGCCCCAGAACGCGCAAGAGGCCCTTTTCAACGAGTTGCCGTAAAGCATTCGCGCAATCGACACCGCGAACAGAATCAACCTGGGCCCGGGTAATGGGTTGGCGATATGCGACAATTGAAAGGGTCTCCAACAACGCCCGCGAAAGGCGCTGCGGCTTCGCCTGCAGGAAGGACTTCATATAAGGCGCAACCTCAAGCGTTGAACGAAAAGCAAAAAGCCCACCCGACTCATTCAGCGTAAAGGATCGCCCAGCCCTTCGCGATTCATCAGCCCATGCCTCCAACAAGCGATTCAGTGCCCCCCTTACAATCGGTCCATCAACGGGCTCACCGTAAGCTTCGGTGACGCTACGTTTTATCGCTGCGAGGCTTAATGGCTCCGAAGCAGCAAAAAGAATCGCTTCAACACCTAAACAAATTTCTTGAAATCCAGGGTGTTCATCTCCGCCCTCTTCAGAACTCAAATGTTCTTTCGCATCTTCATCCGACATTGCATATTCGTTTGTGATGTCACGTTCTCCCCCGGTACCAAGAACCCCTTTCTTTGGGTTCTCAATAACAGCTTTGCTCGACACACTTTGGTCCGCCTCGCCATTTGGTGTTCCTAAGTCCGTGAGTTGACTGTTTGGAGTCGCCGGGTTTGTATTTTCATTTTTCATAATTGGGTCCAACTTTAACATCTTGATATGCGTACTGGGCAATAACAGGTTAGTCTTCCAGCGAGGCTACCTCATCATAATCATCAGCGACGCTATCTTCATCAAAGGCCTCAATACCTTCTTGGTTTGAAGTAATATAGATATCGCCTTCTTTCGCCGCCTGGTGGATTTTCAAGAGCTTCAGCTTGGTCATCTCCAGAATCGCAAGAAAGGTCACAATCAGGTTACTTTTGGTCAGCCCGTGTTGTGCAAAATGCTGCACCAGTTCGGTAAAGGAAAGCCGGTCCTTACTGCGCGCGAGGTCGACGAGTGAGTTAATGCGTTCACCCACGCTTATTCGTTCCATCGCAACTTCATGAACGATCTCACTCTTCGAGCGAGAAAGCACCTTGTAAAAGGAAGCGATGAGGTCGAAAGGCTCGATTTTTGCGACACTCAGCTCATTTGAAACGAGATCAGCCTTAGGGACGAAGCAACCACGTTTCGGGCGCCCAAAAATATCACGGCCGACCCAGGGGCGAGTTGCAAGAGTCTCGGATGCCTCAACAAAGCGTTGATAATCCATCAAGCGGCGGATAAGGACAAGCCGAGGATCATCTTCATCGTCGTCCAATTCATCATCATCACGAGGCAGAAGCGCCCAGCTTTTTAGCCGTGCCAGCTCTGCGGCAGTGACAATAAACTCGCCAGCGATATCAATATTCAGCGAGCGCATCGCCTCAATCGTATCAAGATAATGTTTGGTTATCTCTTGAATCGGAATGTCGAAAAGGTCCATCGCATGTTTGCGAATTAAGTAGAGCAAAAGATCTAAAGGACCTTCAAATGTGGGCAACGCGACACGTAACTGTTCCGAGTCTGGGGTAGGTATATACCCGGTCGTAACCTTAGCTTCGAAATTTCCACGAGCCTCGATCCACAAGTCCTCGTTTCCTGCCCTCACGAGTGGCAATTGCATCTGTTGACCATTATGTTTTTGGGCGACTTCCATTCTAACGAAGCTAGCAAAGCACTAAAGTTTAACAACAGACATTTGCAGGCTCAGCACACAAAACCCACAAGCTCAGCCTCAGCCTTAGAAGCTTTATGTTAAAAACGCGTTCTCAAAGGAGAACCCTTGCTGCATCTTTGCATCGCGGCAACGGTAGCATCGCTTGCATAGCTCTACGATAAAACAAGACTCGCAAAGCCCAAACTTGCACCATTCATAATTGGGCCCATGATATAGCGCGCTCCTCCAAAAATCAGCAGGGCAAAGAGCACCATTGAGTAGCGGCCGATACTGTTAAGGTAGGCTTCGCGTTTCGCGCCGGGCAAGAGGTTGGCAACAACTTTCGAGCCATCCAATGGCGGAATTGGAATGAGATTGAATACAAGAAGAGCGATATTTAGAGTGAAAAACGAAAAGCAAAGTGAAAACGCCTGACTGCTGACAGTGAAAAGGCTAAGGCTTTGCACACTCATACGCACCACAAGAATTGTGAGTAAAGCAAGTGCGAAGTTTGATACAGGGCCGGCTGCTGCAACAAGAATCTCTCCATTTCGCATCGTAATACGCTTACCCCTGAACTCGCGGGTTAGTTTTAATGGGTTGTAGGGGGCCGGCTTTCCAGCCGCGAAGAAAGGCAGCCCTCCGGCCCCAGCGGAGCCCAGCAGTAGAAGCAGGGGCAAGCCCAGAGTCCACAGAGGATCGGCATGCACGATAGGATTTAAGGTCAGCCGTCCCATGCGCTTCCCGGTATCGTCACCAAGCCAATAGGCCATCGCAACGTGAGCCCACTCGTGGACGCCAATAGCAACCACGAGCATACACATAAAAGGTACAACTTGAGCGAAAATAAAATTCGAATCCATAGCGCTTGTTAGCAGTAAACGCTTCTAGGACAAGCGCTCTTGTGAACTTTGAAATTTCAATTTTAAGAAATTCTTTACGTCAATTGAGCCTGGAGATGCTAGAGAAAGTGATGCGTGCCGACACAATTCATTTCAACAACAACATCCTGTATTTGACTGAAGATCGAGAAGCCTTGAGAAAACAGCTGCGGGGCGACTCCTTTACCTATGATGGCCAAAAGCTGATCGATAACATCTCCACGGATGAGTTGACACCAGGCTGGGTCTGTTTCTGGTATGATGATACCCTCGGCGACTATTCCCTTGTCGGTCTTCGTGGTGAAGTCATCCAAAAAGGAGACCTCAAAAAATCAGGTGCCTCTGTGATCGTTAGTGGACTATCGAAAGGTTGCGGATCGAGCCGTGAAACAGCGCCCTTCTCTGAGATGTCCGCTGGCATAGAGTTGGTTGTCGCAAAAACCATCGAGAAGATCTACGGCCAGAACTGCCGCAATATTGGTCTTCTAACCACCACAGATTTTGGCGTCCTCGACAAAATTGCTGCCGGCGAACCTATCCCCCTTAAAACATTCTTGAAAGGGTTAGACCCGATAGCGCAAGAAATTGTGCGTCATGGCGGACTCTTCGCGTACAATCGGGCACGGATGAGTGGTGACGCAGCCCCCCCTCCCCTTACGACAAATGCTCGTCCAATGACACTGGTCGAAAAAATTATCGCGGCCAAAGCGATTGCAGACGCGAAAAGTCAGCGTCTTGGAATACCCTATGTCAAACCGGGGGACGCACTCTTTTGCCGCGCTGATGTTCGTTTCTCACACGATTATACGACTGCCATGGCGGACTCCCTCTTCCGAAAAGGCTTTGGGGAAGACGCAAAAATCAAAGACCCGAGCTCATGCTTTGCTTTTCGTGATCACTTGACCTTCCTTGAGCATGTCATGCCTGAATCGCAGCGCAAAAAGGGCTTATTGAAACTTGCCGACAATCTTGCTGACGTTCAGAAGCACGTTGCACAACGTCAGGACATTCGACTTTTTGGCGAACATCCCGATGGGGGCTCGGAAGCAATTTGCCATAACGCTGTCATGGAAGAACTCGGTGGCCCAGGACAACTCATTGTTGGGACAGACAGTCACACTTGCACTGCCGGTGCATTGGGCGCCTTTGCTTTTGGTGTTGGGACAACCGATATGGCGAACGCGTGGTACACGCAAGACATCCAAGTCAAGGTGCCAGAGAGTGTTCAATATGTTTTGTACGGGAAACCCGGCCCCGGCGTCACTGCGAAGGACATCATCCTTTACATTATGGCACAAGATTATATTAAGTCTGGCAAAGCCATTGGGAAAGTCCTTGAGTTTTGTGGAGAAGGTCTGACGCATCTCAATATGGATGAGCGTGCAACGTTAACCAACATGGCGGTTGAAGCGGGTGCAACGACAGGGGTTATTGAGGCGGACCATGTGACGCGTGATTACTTAGTTCGCTTTCGCGGCTGGACAAAGGAAGCTGCAAGCAAAGGGTTCCTCAAGAGCGACGCAGATGCAGAATACGACCAGAAGTTTGAGGTGGACTTAAGTCAAATTGAGGCATACGTGGCACTCCCCGGCGACCCAAGGAACGGCGTCCCCTTTTCAGAGTTCAAGGCAGACCATGGCGATGTTAAGATTGACTTGGCCTATGGTGGCAGCTGCACCGGCGGAAAGATGACAGACATGGATATGTATGCCGAGGTGCTCAAGGCAGGTCTGGCACGCGGTGAGCGGGTGCATACCAATGTCGATCTCTATATTCAGTTTGGGTCTCAGCGCATCAAAGACTATGCGAGGCGTGAGGGCTATATTGACATCTTTGAAGATGCGGGTGCAAAGCTCATAGAGCCTTCATGCGGCGCATGCATTAAAGCTGGCCCCGGTGTTTCAGACTCAAAAGAACAAGTTAGCGTTTCAGCGATCAACCGGAACTTCCCTGGACGCTCTGGCCCTGGCCAGGTCTATTTGGCATCACCAAGAGTTGTCGCAGAGTCTGCACTCAAAGGATTCATTGCAACCCCAACACATGAATGAAAATCTTGCGCCCTTTTCTTGCTCCACCGCTGCACGATGCGATGCGAAACCACATTTGCTCAGCGCAGCTTAAAGAGCGTTAATTTCTTCTTGCAGCGACTCCGCAATTGACTCAGCATACTTGACAACCAGCTCTCGGTCATCCCCTTCAACCATAACCCGTGCCTTTGGCTCGGTCCCACTATAACGCAGCAGAACCCTTCCTTTACCCGCTAGTTTTAGCTCGATCGCAGAGACTATCTTTTGCGTTTTCGAAAGAGTCTCCAACGATGGTTTTGCAGACACATCAACATTTTTAAGAACTTGTGGCTTGGGCCTATAAAATGAATGCAGTGCAGACAAAGGCTCGCTTTGACTCCGCAATATTGACATAATCGTCAATGCCGCCATGAGGCCATCGCCTGTTGTACCCGCATCGAGAAACACGAGATGCCCGGATTGCTCTCCTCCAAAGACGTAGCCATCTTCGCGCATCCGTTGAACGACGTGCCTGTCTCCCACTCCCGTTCGCACCACAGAAATCTGATGCATTGCCAGGGATTCGTCGAGTGCTAAGTTGCTCATAACAGTGCTGACGATATGGTTCCCCGGTAGTTTGCCCGCCTTTTTCTTCGCGATAGCAATGAGCGCTAAGACCGCGTCTCCGTCAACAATAACCCCTCTCTCGTCTACGAGAACACACCGGTCTGCATCACCATCCAAGGCGATTCCCAAATCTGCTTCATGCTCGATCACGGCTGCGGCCAAACCACGGGGGTGCAAAGCCCCAACGCCGTCATTGATACTCAGCCCGTTAGGCGAAACTCCACGGCAGATCACGTTCGCGCCAAGCTCCTGTAGTACTGTCGGCGCAACTTTATAGCCAGCTCCGTTTGCGCAATCTAAAACGACCTTCACACCCTCTAAGTTTTGCTGGGCAGGCAACACACTTTTAAGGTGCTCAATATAGCGCCCAATGACATCATCGATTCGGCGAGCACGGCCGATATCAGGGCCATCTGGGAGCTCGCCATCTTCAAAACCATTCAAGATGCGATGCTCAACCATGGTTTCGAGTTCGTCGGATATTTTGAAACCGTCAGCTCCAAAAACCTTAATGCCATTGTCGTAATAGGGATTATGACTCGCTGACACCATAATCCCACAGTCGGCACGCATCGAACGGGTAATGTAGGCAACACCCGGTGTTGGCATTGGCCCAATAAGTTGAACAAATATACCTTGGCTGCATAAACCTGACGCAATTGCCATTTCAACCATATAACCAGAAAGTCGAGTGTCTTTGCCGAGAACGACTGTTGGACGTTCACCACTGTAACCCAAGGTCCCCTTGCGGATTAATTCCCCAAGAGCTTGGCCAAAGCGAAGCGCATACTCAGGAGTCATCGGCTTTCTGTTCGCCCTACCTCGAATTCCATCCGTCCCAAAAATTCTCGACTTCGACATCGGATATCCCCCAGATTTTAATGATGGCACAACATGTCCAATGGGTCTCATATTACCCGAGTAGACTTTCGATTCGTGCACGACGCTCCTCGGAGGCGTCATAAATAAATTTTAGAACTGGTGTTCTGCGAAGACGTAATCCGCGATTAATTTCTTGAGACAAGTCCGGACCGACGCGTTCAAGAGCCTCCTGCGTCACTTCGAAGTCTTTATCTTCACCGAAGAGAGAATAAAAAACGGTCGCATGGCTAAAATCAGAGTTGACGACAACATTGGAGATCGTTAAGAACCCCTTTACATCTCCACGGTGATTTCGAAGCAAACGCTCACTGACAATCCGCTGGATTTCGTCAGCTACTTTGTCCCGTCTTGCATTACCCATAACAAAGCACTCCGTAAAGTGAAGAACACAAGCGTTTACGCGCTTGCGCCAGCAGCTCCTTCTTTACTCTCTTCAAGCTCCACCAAAGGTTTGTCCAGTGTTGCAGCGACTTCAACAATCTCAAGCAATTTAATCGTGTCACCAACCTCAAATTCCCTAAAGCCTTTAATGCCAATACCGCACTCAAACCCAGCTTTAACACTGGATGCGTCGTCTTTAAATCGCTTCAGCGAAGTCACAGTGCCCTCATGAATGTCATTCCCACCACGGATAACAACGCCTTTGCATTCGCGAGTAACTTTGCCGTCGACAACGTAACAACCCGCAATCTGACCAAGCTTCGGAACAGAAAACGTCGCTCGCACCTCAGCCTCTCCGAGCGGACGTTCTTCACGCAGGGGCGGAAGCAGGCCAGACATACTTTGACGAACTTCATCGAGCGCTTCATAAATGACACTGTAGGTTCGAACATCGATCTGTTCCCGCTGAGCACGTTTATGCGCTTTGGCATCCGGTTTTGCATTAAAGCCAATAATAATAGCGTCCGATGCCATCGCAAGGTTGATATCATTCTCGGTAATCGTTCCGACCCCCGAGTGCACGATAGTAACCCCAACCTTTTTAGTGCTCAGGTTCGATAGGGAGTGGCACAAGGCTTCAGAGGAACCTGAAACATCAGCCTTCACGATGAGCTTAAGCTCAAAACGTTCATCGCCCCCCTGCTTCTTATTCATGAAGTCATCAAGACTAATCTTTGTTGTCTTCATGCGCTCCGCTTCACGAGCCTGCTGAGCACGAACTTGCGCGACCTGCTTCGCAAGGCGGTCTTTCTCAACCATATCAAAGCGATCACCTGCAGTAGGAACTCCCGATAAGCCCAAAACCTGAACCGGGCAAGAAGGCCCAGCTTCTTTCAACTGGCTGCCATCCGAGCCAATCATCGCTCGGATCCGGCCCATATGCTCACCTGCAACCATGTACGTTCCTGTTTTCAACGTTCCAGACTCAATAAGAACCGTACACACAGGCCCGCGGCCTTTGTCGAGCTGCGCTTCGATCACAGTCCCTGTCGCGGTAAGCGTAGGATCGGCCTGCAACTCTAAAACTTCCGACTGCAAGAGCACTGCCTCTAATAGCTTGTCGACTTTGTCTCCGGTGAGCGCTGAAACCTGCACCATCATGGTGTCTCCACCCCAGTCTTCTGGAACAAGTTCAAACTCGGTGAGCTCCTGCATTACCCGTTCGGGTTTTGCATCTGGCTTGTCACACTTATTAATAGCGACAACGATTGGAACACCCGCTGATTTTGCATGTGAGATAGCTTCTTTGGTTTGCGGCATGACGCCGTCATCGGCAGCGACTACCAAGATAACGATATCTGTAACATTCGCGCCACGCGCTCGCATTGCAGTGAACGCTGCATGCCCAGGTGTATCCAGAAAGGTAATTATCTGACCATTTCTTTCAACTTGGTACGCTCCAATGTGCTGGGTAATCCCACCGGCCTCCCCAGATGCCACGCGTGCTTCACGGATCCGGTCTAGCAGACTTGTTTTTCCGTGGTCGACATGACCCATTACAGTCACAACAGGAGAACGGCTCTGCAGGTTTTCGGCATCGCTCGCGCCTCTAGACTCAGCAAGCAAGTCACTGTCTTTCACCGCAACATTCTTGACTTCAAACTCAAACTCTTCCGCAATGATTGACGCCGTGTCAAAATCAATCATCTGGTTCATCGTGACCATCATGCCCATCTGCATCAGACGTCCAACAACTTGCCCACCCTTAACAGACATTTGATGCGACAAGTCAGAAACGGAAATAGCGTCCTTCATTTCAATGACACGTTTATGCGCAGCCGCCTGGGTGATTTCTGGGCCTTTCCCTTTTTTGCCGGTCTTTCGTTTGCGCCCAGGGTTTTGCCAAAAGTCACGCGATGAACGCATCTCGCGGCGCTCTTTATAATCAAAGCCGCCCGTCGACTTCTTCTTGCCGCTGCGAGGTCCGCCACCAGGGTTACTTTGATTCGACACATCAACCATTTGCGGGCCAGCGCCAAAGCGACTCCCTACAACTTTAAGTTCTCGAACCCGCCCACGTTTTGGGCGAGGACGAAAATCCCGCCCCTCTGCAGCAAGGCGATTTTTAATCGCATCAGGGTCGATGCGTCGAACAACATTCTTCGGAGCCGCCACTTTTGCAGAGGGTTCAACTTCCGGTTTTGGTGCTTCCGCTGGCGTTGCGGCTTGAGAGTTCTGTTCTTCAGAAGAGCTGCCTGCAACAGCCGAAACGCGACCGTCGATCTTGCTTTCTGGCCTTAGAGTCGACTGCGCTTCAGGAGCTACTGCTGCGGAGTCAGAAGCACCCCCTGCAGAGACTCCAGCATCTGCATCGACATTTCCATCCCCGTCGAGTGCGGTCCGGGATTCTTTATTCTCTGCCAACTGGTGCTCTTGCACGCCAACCTCTAAATCCGCAGTCTCTGTCGCGACAGGTGATGAGCTCTCTGGAACTGTTTCCTCAGCAACAACTTCTGCAGAGTCAGCACTGGGCTTGCGTCGGCGGATCACCATTCGACGCCGTTTGGGCGCCCCCATTTTTGCTCCACCACCTTGCAGCGCAGACATCGCTTCGCCTTCATCGATGCCGCTGGAGTGAGTTTTCACATCCATCCCTGCGGCCTTCAGTTTGTCGAGAAGGTCCTTGTTGGACATATTCAATTTTTTGGCGAGCTCATGAACGCGCATGCGCACCTCGATGGAATGCAATATTGAAGTTGGATACTATGGGGCATACCGGATGTTCGCAAGGGGTATTCCACGGTGACAGCACTAATATTAGGCTTTTATTTGCAGAACTCTCGCCGAACAAAACAAAGAGTCTCAGCGTGGGTTGGTGGTTTGTGACCACGCTACTCCTCTCTGAACGCTAAAAGGCAGCGTGCTCCAAAACTTCGCGACAACGCCTTTTCAAGGCGCAATCGGGATTTGTCACATGGGACATAAAGACCAGGCAAGCACCTTGGGTGAACCCATGCTCGGCGGCCGCTCCAGTCGTTGTTCGAGATACAATAAAGAGTCCCACAAGGCCCCCGAGCAATGCCCGACATCAGACTCTGTGAGTCCTTTGTTCGGCATACCACGCAAGTCCTTGTCGGGGTACGCGTGGTCATTAGATCGTCGCGCTTTCGCCAGACTCGCTTTCCCCAGAAGGTGTTGCTCCTGCATCAAGAAAGGCAACATCGGCTTCACTCGTCTCGCCAGCATCGAGCCCGAGTTCGGACTCTAATGTCGTGTTGATTGACTCAATCTCTTTCAGCTCTGCGTCCGTCAAGGCTGGCACAGGGTTCGCTATATCGTTGTCAGCCTTTGAGACCATTGCCGCCACACCATGAAAGAGCTGCTGCGCTTTCAAGCTTGGCATACCCGCATAGTCTTCAAGGCGATCCTCCCAAATGTCCATAAAGAGATCTGAGGCATTTTCGATATCAACTCGCTCGAAAAAGACCTTGGCAGCAGCGTCAACCACTTCCAAGTCCTCCAGTTTAAGCTCGCCCTTCTCACATAAAGCATTCACCTTTATCAATATCTTCGCATGGTCTCTTGCCGCCTGTGCAAGTTTTGTTTTTTCCTCAGACTCTAAAACAATCGCTGCATCAACATTGGCGTAGAGGTCCTCCTGTGACATTGTCGAAAATCCTGGGACTTCTTGCAACTCTGCAAAATCAACATTCTTAAGTTCTGCAGCATTGCGATAACCATGGTTGTAAAGCGTCTGTATCTGGATGTCATCAAGCATGGACACCTTCGACAAGCTCGACCAAGCCACTTCACGCTCTTCATTCATCTTCGTTTCACTCGTAATGTCGATCTTCCAACCTGAAAGCTGAGCTGCAAGTCGAACATTCTGCCCGCGTCGACCGATCGCCAAACTCAGCTGATCATCCGGAACAACAATCTGCATGCTGTGCTCGTCCTCATTAACGAGAACGCGCGTGACCTGAGCAGGCGAAAGGGCATTGCATACAAAGCGCGCATCATCTTCATCAAATGGGACGATATCTACTTTCTCGCCTCGAAGTTCCTGCACTACTGCCTGCACCCGTGCCCCCTTCAAACCAATACAAGCACCTTCAGGGTCAACATCAGGGTCACGAGAATAGACGGCAATCTTGGTCCGCACACCCGCTTCACGAGCAACCGCAACAATATCAACGATGCCCTCATGGATTTCTGGGACTTCTTGCTCAAAGAGCTTTCGCACCATTTCGGGACTCGTGCGAGAAAGCACGATTTGTGAGCCGCGAGCCTGCTCAGAAACATCAATCACATACGCAACTACGCGATCTCCAGCTCGAATATTCTCACGTTGCACCTGCTCTCGGTAAGGCATAATCGCCTCAGCACGCCCCAAATCAACAATCACATTACCGCGCTCAAAGCGTCTCGCGATTCCGGTGACCAATTCATCTTTACGATCTTTATATTCCTCAAAGACGGTTGAGCGTTCTGCTTCCCGAATCTTCTGAAAAATTACCTGCTTCGCGGTTTGAGCGGCGATGCGGCCAAATTCTTTTGAACGGAGACGCAATCCAAACTCGCTACCAATGTCTTCTTCGCTAAGTTCTTGCCCCTCAAGCTTGGCTTCTTCTTGTGCATCTTCAAACGAGATCTCTGAGATATTATCCCGGACCTCCCGAACAATTGTACGAAACTCATATACAGCAATCTCACCATCTTCAGGGTAGTACTCGGCCTCCAGATCGACTTGCAATCCGAGTTTCTTTCGCGCAGCGGAAATCAATGCCTGCTTCATAGCATCAACAAGGATCTCTTTGTCGAGATTCTTTTCACGACTCACCTGGTCTAAAATCGCGTCGAGGTCTTTATTTTGCATTTCCATTCTTCACCACCTTGCCCACTCGGGCCAAAATCTTTCAGCGAAAACTCGCCTAAGCATTTTACTTTCCAAAATCATAAATTAAATGTGCGCTTTCGAGGTTCGACCACGCGACCGCGACAGATTCGCCACCATCGATATCAAGCACGAAGCCCTTCGCATCCCACGAACACACCAAGCCTTTAAATCGTCGCTGATTGCCCACTCCGGAACGTGTCACCACTTGCACATTGGACCCTTGCGCAGCCTCAAAATGCGAGGGCTTGGTCAGCGGGCGGTCAACGCCAGGACTCGAGACTTCAAGCCGGTACTTTTTATCACCTAGGATTTGGGTCTCGCTATCAAGAACTTCAAGAGTATCGCCAAGAAAACGACTCTGCTCCGCAAGTTGGTCGATGGAAATCAAGGTCTCTGCATCCAGTGTATCGATAAAGAGGCGGAGCTTGTTTTCTTCTTTGCCACGAACAAATTGGAGTTTGATGAGTTCAAAACCTTCGCCACCAAGGACGGGTGCAAGCGACTCATAGATTCTGGTTTCAACGCCACTCAACGCAGCAACATAATCTGTCCTTGCATTCGCTTTCATACTTTTTTCCTCCACCATGCTCACAAGCTCTACCTCACCCTCTCGTTTCAAAAAAGAACAATGCTTTTGAACGGCAACCCACACAACAAGCCTCCGAACGTACGCTTAAACACAACGCACGGTCAGCACCTTCGCAATCAAGAATGAGGGGAAGCGCGCAAACGCTCTCGTTGGTTAACACATCTCAAGCAGAGCGCAAGGCACAGAATGCCACTCTTCGTTCGAATCACAATTCATGATGCGTGCACCTACTGCGCACCAAGAAGCACATCACGTGGTGTATGGTCGAGGAGTATCGCTTCGGGTCGTGTCACAGTCATCGCTTCAAATGTCTTTGAGTCAACAAGTTTCCGAAGTGTTTTCAGCCCTTTGATGACTAGCGGTTTGACATCGGCAGCTTTATGGCAGTCGCCTCCGACAATGGCCGCATACCCCTCTTCAATTAGCATGCGGGAATTCCTTTTGTGTTCTCGTGTGTAGGATCCAGCGAGCGAGCCTAGATTCACCTGAATGAGGTAGCCGGCCTCGACCAGCTTATCGAGAACTGAAGTGGATAACGCATACGGAAATCGCTCCAAATGCGCTAGCACTATTTTGTACCCTGCACACCGAACGCGAAAGAGTGCATCAAGCCAATTCGGAGGTGCCATATGGTAGGGCAATTCAAAAAGTATGTATTTTGAATCCCCGTAGGTGACAACCCGGTCGTGGATGCGATCATCGAAGAGCTGTTCATCGTAGTAGTGCTCCGCACCCGTGACGAGGTCAAGCCGAAGCCGATGCTCATCGACGATCTCTTCAACCTCTCGAAAGAGCCTTGGGT
>JAHDBA010000009.1:58871-98593 GCA_020630615.1 Myxococcota bacterium
AATATGAGAACTCAACGCAACTTTCGTGACGCCGGCATCTTGAAGTGCCTTCGCAAGTTCGACAGCGTCCGACCGTGTTTTTGGGCCGTCGTCGATTCCGAAGCATAAATGACAATGAAGGTCGATCATTATGCCACCTTAGCGCTTTTCACGGCGCAACAAAAAAGCTAGTCACAAAGAATGAATGTTGAGACTCGAATATATACGACACCTTGGTGCCCCGATTGTCACAAAGCGAAGGCATTGCTGGACCGTGCGGGGGTCAAGTACACTGAAGTTGATGTCGATGGCAAAAACGATGTAAGAGCGTGGTTAAAGAAGAAAAGCGGGCAGCGTACCGTCCCGCAGATATTTTTTAACACATTGAGTATTGGTGGCTGTACCGATTTGGAGTCACTCCTACGATCCAAAACACTTTCTGCGACGTTGGACCGTGCGGCAAACGATCACGCTGGACAACTCGAATTTTAGTTCGCTGTGAAAGTGACACTCGCACTTTGAAAGGGGATAGATAATGCTTGAAGGAATAACCCAAGGCTTCAAATCAGCCAGAAATAAATTGCGAGGCAAAGCCGAAATCACGGAATCTGGCATTCAAGAAGCATTGAATGATGTTCGCCTCTCGCTACTCGAGGCTGACGTCGCGTTGCCGGTTGTCAAAAGTTTCCTTGAAACCGTAAAGGCCTCGACACTCGGCTCGGTAGAAAATGTGCGAGGAAAGGGTAAAGACGGCTCAATCAAGAAACGAAGCCCTGCCGACATTTTCGTTAAAGCGTGTTACGATGAGCTCGTTTCGCTCATGGGTCCTGAGGACTCTCAAATCGCTCTGCCGCAGGGCCCGGCGACTTTGATGATGGTGGGTTTACAGGGCACAGGTAAGACAACAACAACAGCCAAACTTGCCAAGCACTTTATCAAGCAAGGACGAAAGCCAATGCTTGTCGGTGCCGACATTTATCGCCCAGCCGCGATCGAACAGCTGCGTGTTCTTGGTGAACAACTTGGAATACCTGTTCATGCAGACCCTTCTATCTCACCGCCCGAGCTCTGCGCACAAGCAAAGCAAAAAGCCAAAGAGTGGCAGCGAGACTTGATTCTTCTCGACACTGCTGGTCGACTCGCTATCGACGATGAACTCATGGCTGAACTCGCTTCGATAAAAGAACGCACTCGCCCCGACTCGATTCTTCTTGTAGCCGATGCCATGATGGGACAAGACGCGGTGCGCACCTCACTCGAGTTTGATCAGAAGCTATCGATCGATGGTTTTATCATGACCAAGCTGGACGGTGATGCTCGCGGTGGCGCCGCGCTCTCGATTAAAGCAATTACTGGGAAGCCGATTAAGTTTCTTGGGATGGGAGAAAAACTCGACAACCTTGAGGCGTTCCGCCCTGAGGGCCTTGCAAGTCGAATCCTCGGAATGGGAGATATTGTTGGTCTTGTTCAAGACTTTGAAGAACATGTCGACATGGAAGATGCAGAACAGGACGCAGAGCGAATGCTCTCCGGAAAGTTCACTTTCGATGACTTCTTAAAACAGATTCAGATGATGAGAAAAATGGGGAGCATCTCCTCGCTCCTTGAAAAGCTACCCGGCATGGGCGACATGATGCCAGCAGGAGCCAAAGTTGATGACAATGAATTTGTAAAGCTTGAGGCCATGGTGCAGTCGATGACCCCTGCCGAACGCAAGCGACCCAAGCTCATTGAAAAGAGTGCCTCGCGTCAGACGCGCATCGCAAAGGGCTCCGGGCGAAGCGTCCAAGAACTTAAAGATCTGGTGCAGCGCTTCAACATGATGAAACAAATGATGCAGGCTGTCGGAATGCAGCCAGGGCTGATGTCGCGTCTTCCAGGCTTCAAAGATATCGCCAAGATGATGGGTGGCGGTGGCATCGGATTACCACAGGGCCTTATGCCTGGCGGCAATGCGAGCTCACCGAACCTTGCAGCGATGGAGCAAATGATGGGTGGCGGTCGCGGCGGACCTCTTGTTACACCGCCGGGTTACTACAGCCCTCCAAGCTCTGGCGCGAACAAACCTAATGCTTCCGCCAAACGAAAGAAACGAAAAGCCCAAAGGAAGGCGCGAAAGAAAAATCGGCGCTAACCGAATCTTCTCGTCGAGGGAACATTGCGAGGCGGGTCTTTAAGTGTCCCAGGCGCTAGGAATAACCAACCGATTCGTCTCACACATGCCTCGATGATTTCCTTGATTTTAATCTTTATTAAAATGTGAACTTTGGATATCGTTGGACCTTAGTTTTTGATCAGGTGGCACTATGAAGAAAAAGATCGATGTTCAACTCTTGGGGAAAACGTTCACAGTTCGCTCCAACAAAGACGCATCCTACATCAATAAGGTCGCCAACTTTGTAACGCGGCGCTTTGAAGAAATTCGGCGTAAGGCACCGACCCTAACACAAGAGGAGCTCGGCTTGCTTGTCGCCCTTAATATCTCGGACGACCTTATGTCCAACCAAGCCGAGGCACTTGAGAAGGTCAACGCACTTGAGGTGCGCCTCGAAAAAATGGTGGCCTCACTCTCTGGCTCAACCGCAAATGCAGCCTCCTTAGCAGACGACATCCGGGGCAATGCAACCCAAAGTGCACCGGTTTTGCGTTCTCCGACACGCGTAGGCAGCGATGTTGATGTTGTGCTCGATGCAGAGAAAAATAATAGGGTGCACCAACAAGAGTTTGTGATGGTGAGTGAGCACTAGTGCTGATCGAATGTGGCCCAAAATCTTTGAAATCATTTTATCACCCCGCGCTTGCAGAGCTAAGTGCAGAAAGTTAAGCTTGTAATGCGGCGGACTTCTGATGCGCTCTGAACCGTAATATTTTGACCGGAGTCCGCTCCGTTCGGGTTTGAGCATGCTCGCCTCGATAGTGAGAAGCCTTCCCCCGTTCGCTTGGGCACCACCTAGCTTTTGCTGGGTTCTGGGTCGCCAAGAGGCCGCCGCACTTTCATTCCCTTTCATCTTGAATTTGACTGCAGTATGAAATTCCTCTCCGAAAGAAAAATGGTTTTTCGTGAATCGGCAAGAACGAAGCTTGCCAATTTAAGTGTGAAGCGGCGAAGATTGATGTCCAACACAATTTCGCAGCGGCTCAACGAAATGCTCTTAAGCCTTATGGCTCAGAAGAAAGGTGGTACAAACTCGAATCGAATGCGTGTTGGGGTGTTTATTGCATTGCCGAGCGAGCCTATCATTGCCTTTGATGATTTACAGGCTGGCCCCACAGGAACTATTGCGTTTGGATTGCCCGGTGGCGATCAAAGAGCACCCTATTTCCAGGAATGGAACATGGGCCCCGCTTCGCTTCAAAGAACACCATGGGGAACCTTCTCGGCGCAACAAGACTCGCCTCGGATGTCGCTCGAGCATCTTGATCTCGTTGTTGTCCCCGGGCGAGCCTTCACACCTTTGGGGCAACGCTTGGGTAGAGGTTTGGGGTATTACGATCGGCTCATCCGCGACTATCGTCAGAAATGCTCACTCCCAAAGGTAATTGGCGTAGCCTATTCGTGTCAAATGGTTGATGTGCTTCCCTGTAGTGACTATGACGAAGAGGTCGATTGGGTACTCCATGAAAAATGCTAGTGCGGTCCTTTTCTGAAAAGTATAAAAAGCGCCAAGGAAGTTAAGCGAATGACCAAGAATGCTGAAGAACAATTGGATTTAATTACGGAAGGCTGTGTTGACGTACATGTGCGGGGCGAGTTGAAAGCAAAACTCGAAAAGAGCATCAAAAGTGGAACACCACTCAAAGTTAAAGCAGGATTTGACCCCACTGCACCTGACCTACATTTAGGACACACGTTGCTCCTTTCAAAGCTCAAGACTTTTCAAGCTCTTGGCCATGAAGTGATATTCCTTGTCGGCGATTTTACAGCATCCATCGGGGACCCGACTGGAAAGAACAAAGCCAGGCCCCCTTTGGACAGAGAGACCATCGATGCCAATGCTGAGACCTATCAAGATCAGGCCTTTACTGTCTTGGATCGCTCTAAAACGATACTCCGACGTAATCGCGAATGGTTCGATGCGATGTCGGCAACACAATTGATTCACTTGTGTGCGAAAGTCCCCTTGGCTCGAATGATTGAGCGTGACGATTTTGAAAAACGCATTCAGGCGCAAGAGTCGATTTCGTTGCACGAGCTTCTCTATCCGATTGCACAAGCGTATGACTCCGTGATGCTTAACGCTGACATCGAATTGGGGGGCACCGATCAGCTTTTCAACTTACTGATGGGTCGTCACCTTATGAAAGCCCACCAACAAGAGCCCCAATGTATTTTGACATTGCCTATCCTCGAGGGCACGGATGCGAAACTGGCGGGCGGAAAAGTGCAAGGCGCAAAAATGTCCAAGTCGCTCAACAACTATGTCGGCGTTAAGGAAAGCCCTCGTGAACAGTTTGGGAAAATGATGAGCATTGGTGATGGGCTTATGTCACGATATTTCGAACTTCTTTCTTGGAAGCCAAAGGACGAGATACAGGCATTGTTAGCCGGTCATCCGAAGCACGCAAAAGTCGCCCTTGCCAAAGAGATCGTTGCGCGTTTTCATAACAGGGAAGCTGCCAACGCTGCAGAAGCAGAGTTCAATACCCTTTTCGGTGCAAAGAAAGAGGCGCAAATACCCGATGACGCTCCCACATTCGTTGTGGCTACGGATCTCTTCGACGACCTGCCGGCACTTCTTGTTCACATTGGTTTTGTGAAGTCAAAATCGGAGGCACGAAGGCAGATTAAAGGGCGAGCGCTTGTCGTGAATGGTGTTCGTCTCGAAGAAGGATGCGCCCCCATCGATGCCAAAGACTCTGAGTTTAGAATGGGCAAGAAACGATGGGCACGTGTTCATGTCGCAGACTAATCACAAAGAACCTCGGGAAGAGGATTTTTTGCACGAGCCCCTGAGCCCCGCATCAAAGGCTAACGAGACTCCAACCGATGAGACGGACTTAAACGTAAAAAGCTCTCGTCTCGGCTGGGCTATGAGCAAGCTTTGGCTTTGGAGCGGCCCTATCTTTCCCTGGTGCAGCCTTGGCTTAGGCATTGCAGGCGCACTTATGATGGAGCGAACACCCAAAGTTGTACCCATCCTAGTGGCCGCGTTGGTTGCGGGCGCTGCGACCCTTGCCTGTTGGCAAATAGTCCTCACACGCGCAAAAAAACACATGCCTGCATATTTGCGTTGGGCAGAGCTTGGACTGGTTGGACTTTTTCAGAATGCAGTTCAGCAAACACTTCTCTTCTCAATTCCATTTTATGCGCAAAGCATGGACTGGAGCAACTTAAAGCATTGGATTTTCATTTGCGCCTTGATCGCTACAGCCGGAGCAACCTTATGGGACCCACTCTTTGAACGTATTTCCTCAAAAGTCGCCCTACGCTGTGTGTATCTTCTTGTCGCCTCTACGCTCTCACTTAATATTGCAATGGTGCTACTAGGGGTTGAAAGCGCCGTCGCTTTTCCGCTAAGCGTAGTTATCGCTAGTGTCACGACCCTTGTATCCTTTCTTGGGGATACCTACGCTTTGTACGTATGGGAATGGCCCAAGGAACGCCTGATAACACTTGCATTCTTAGGGCTTGCATTGCCTCTCGTGTACACGGGCGGGAGTCACCTCCCACCAGCGCCCTTACGACTTATTGCTATTAGCCTAGGGGCGAAAGGAGACGGCTACACAATTTCAAAGCCAATTCAGGAAATATCACGCATCGATTCCCCCATAACATGCATGAGCGCAATTCACGCCCCATTGGGACTCAGCGAAGAACTCAGCCATCAATGGACCATGCAGGGCGAGGTTATCGACTCGATTCAACTCTCCATCAAAGGAGGCAGGGAGCAAGGCTTTCGCACCTTCTCAACCAAGCGAAACTTCCCACAAATACCTTCTTCATCCAAACACGACAGTGATCATCGGGTACGCTTTCGCTGCGAAGTACAAAATGCCTTTGGGCAGTCCCTCGGAGGAGCAGAGTTCTTCTTAAAGCGCTAATTTTACTTTTTCTTCTTCGCCTCTGACGCCGCCAACGAGGCAGCCTTCGTTTCCTCGTACACACCCTCAAGGTGGTCGCGTGCACCCGGGTCGACAAAATAGATGAAACGCTGGCGCATCTTTGTGTCAATCCCCTCCGAGCGGCGAATGCGCTCTTCGTTTCGAGTTTGAGGTGCATTTCGATACCGTTTCGAACTGCGTCGACGCTGAACTTGAACTTGAACGATCTCGATTCGCATTGTTTGATGGTAAAACTCAATATCATAGACACCGGGACTTTTCTCCAAAAGTCGCGACTGAATTCTCGTATTGCCGCCGCCCATAAGGCTTTTTTCGCCGATGACCTTCTGGCCCCCCTTCATAACCGCATAGCCTTCATCACTTAGAAAGTCCTCCACCACGTGATAGAGGTCCTCTGGCGACCCTTCAAATTCGTAATCAGCCAATGCCTGAGCACGTGCTGTGCGCGCGGCCTGAGCCGCACGTGCTGCTGCACACCCAGAAAGCGTGAGAAGAACAAGTGCAGCCAAAGAGAGTGAATAAAAGCGTCGAGGATTCGTCTCTACGTATTGTAATGAGGGCCTTCTTTTCACACGAGAGGATGTCATGTGGATATTGAGGGCGGTCACTTTTCTTTGATTCCAATGAACAGACGGCATTCCAGGCTCCCTTGTCGAAACACTTTGTTTTCCGTGTGTATTTTGTGATGACGGATTAGTAGGCATCCAGGATTATTGTCCGAGCGTCGCTCGAACTCGCAACAATCGAGACCTCACTGAGCCCGCTCGCATCAACATTTGGGGCAAACAAGTGCTCGACTCGCAGCGTCGCCTCACAGTCCGAATCATCGTCCGGGAAGAACAAGCCAATCTCTTCATCCAAAAAGAGAAATGAAGCCGCTCCTTCTACCATTTCTCGAGTAAGCGACTCATTGCATTGCCCTCGCAAGAAGACTGTTGTCTGCGCAGGCGGAGCTACTGGATCCCACTGAACCATCAGGTCGTTGTCGACAACAATTCGTTCTCCGGAGAGCGGTGCCACTATACGAGCACCTGGCACAAGTGGAATCTGAAAACTTTCGTTTTGATCATCATGACTGAACTCAAGCGTGAGATACTTCACATTTGAATTGATAAGCTGAAGATCTGTTGCAAGCATCGATGGGCCGGACACTGCAAGATCGATTTCCACATCGTTTTCGTCTTTGAGCGAGAGTGAGCTTTCTCCATCGAGTTCCAGGCGCACCCGAGAGTCAACATTCTCTTCAAACAAGGTAATTTCAATTTCGCAAATATTGTTCGGTTCACATCGACTGTTGACTCCAAGAGCAACCTCTTCAAAAGTGTAATCCGACAAGAGCTCTATTTTGAGACACCCCGAGGCACTCAAGCCCCAAAGCCACATCGATACAATAACACTATAACAATAGAAGCCTTTGCTCATCGCCCCTCCACAACGCCTAACCTTAACTCAGGTAATTGAAGGGCTCAATTCTTGAGATCGACTTTATTTGAAGCTTGGCGGCGTAACAGAACACCGAATTCACACCTCAAATAGGAATCGCACACCAGAAACCTCAAATCGGTCGCCATGACCGAGTCGCATTTCTTGTGTTACAAAGCCTTTCACAAGAACGTCACACTCTTCGTTTGCTTTGAAACGATAAAATCCCGTCGCGTCTCGAGAAATCACCAAATGAACTCCTGAAACACCCTCGATGTCCAATACAATATCGTTTTCCCGATCACGGCCAATTCGCGTACGCCCCGCATTGAGAGTTGCGCGCCCTTGTCGCTGTTCTGGGCTGATCCATCTTAATCGCCCCAAGGGTGACTGTCTGCGTTCAGCACGTCGCTCTTCATTATTCGAATATTCAGTCGGAGGTATTTCGTTGTTGGAGATATCAAGATCAACACGCCAAGGATCACGTTTGCGTTGAAGCCCCTTTCCTCTTTTTCCATCTTCTGACGAAAGCCTGCTTTCATTGGCCTCACCAGAGTGTCCACCTTCATGAGCAGCCACAATACAACTCCCTTTTGCTTTCAGGATAGCGAAATAGAGGCGCTCATGACAAGAGTGACTTCACCTTCTTTGCACTCCACTCAAAACCACCACACAGAAAAAGATGAAATTCACTCCGAGTTTTTGAGTAAATCCACGAGCATTGCACACAGGGCTTCAGGTTGATCGACATGCACCCAGTGCCCTGCATCAGGAATGACTTGGCATTCAAAGCGGCCCATGCTCGAGTGGGAGGCCATCTCAACTCGATCGAGCTCTAAGCTGCTCCAACGGGTCGATTTCCCCGCACGAATCAAAGTTGTTTTGGGCAACGTTGGGTCCGGAGCTGAAACGTAGGAATACATATCCTGACTTTGATAGTCGCGGAGAGTCTTACGAAGGGAGCGCACGTCAAGTGTCCAATGCTCGAAATGACGCGTTGAAGACCATCGTGCATTCCCTGAAAGCCACGATACCAAGCCTGCACTCAAGCCAAAGGCAGCGCATCGTTTCCGAAAATCGCTAGACTTGACTCCAACAAGACTTTCTTTTTCAAGCAGGGAGAATATTCCCTCGATTGCAGTATCAATTGTGCCACCAGCGGCCAACGATGAGTCCACAACAACACATGCCTTCAGCTCAGAGGCGTAGCGCTCAGAATAACGAAGCGCTATCTTCCCGCCTAGCGAGTGCCCGATGATAGCATGTGGCTCCTCGCCCAATTCGAGCGCGACCCCACTCAGCTTTTGAGCGTGAGCATCCAATGTTTCTGCAACAACATCGTGTGAAGATCCATGGCCCGCCAAATCGATCAAAACAAAACGCCACGAGCGACACGATTCTACTAAGGTTTGTGCCACACCTTGCCAGTTTTTCTTCTGCCCAAAGAGCCCATGCAACACAAAGCAGGTTAATGCCCTTTGAGGACTCGTGTTTATTGGAAGAATTTTAAAGTCGAGACCACCGTCAACTGGCATCTGAAACCTTTGTTTCACTGGCTCTTGTGTCTCGTGTAAGACCAAGAGTATTGGCATGTCGTTAATAAGAAATCCAAAGCACCACACGGTCTTATCGACTGCAAACACGCGTGACCCATCACGCTGTATGAAGCGAAAACCGACTTCTAGCCTTATTTTTTAGTCACTGAGTTCGTCTAAACGCCCAGACAAATCAAAAGCGCGCAGCTCGAGCTCCCGTAATTTCATGAAGGTCAAATCATTCACGTTATTTGTCGCGAGTAACGCTTCACTCTTGACGGACAAACCATGACGCATACGTAAGACACTCTCTTCGGTAGACGATAGAGCATGTCCTTCGCGAACACTTAATCCTTCTAAACGCTGGGCGCGCTGCAGTTTAGCGGTGTTCTCCGCTTCACATGCATCTTCAAGAAGTGCAACCTTAACACCCCGGGATTGAATACTTTCTTTCGACATGGCGACTCCTCGTCCATTGGGTCATCATCCGCGGATCATGATCTCAACATAATGAGAGTAACAAAGCCCAACGCATACTCAAGTTTTTTACCGAAGACACCAGTGCGTGACGAGTGTACCAACCCATCAAAGTAAAAAGAACATCCCCTGCAAGAGCTTCCACCAAACAACCACTAGAGTGCACACCGAAAGCCAACAAACTCAGAGCTAATATGCGGCTCTCGGGAGTCACGCGCATTGGCTCGTGCTTCATAAGGTGCGCTTCCCCATGAGCCACCGCGCACCGATTTTACACCGGAGCCCATCTCTGGACCACGTGGATTTTCCCGAGGGCTAACATGGTAATACGAGCCATCAAAGTCGTCCGAAACCCACTCCGCGAGGTTCCCAGCAAGATCATATACCTTTTTCAAATTCGAACCCTTAGGGTACCTTTTCGGCGGTGAGACTTTAAGGCTGCCGTCTTTCTCGCCACGCAAGTTTGCATACCGATGGACTTCATCCCGTCGTGACTCCCCCCAGGGGTAAGACCGGTTGTGGCCAAATCGTGCGCTCCGCTCCCATTCAGCCTCCGTAGGAAGTCGCTTCCCAACCCAGGTACAAAATCGATCTGCGTCGAACCAGCTCACTCCGGCGACTGCGAGTTCGGGCGCATTGAATTCGTCATTGTCTTGAAGTGCCCAATCTCGGCATGCCCCTGCTTTCAAACATGAACGATAATCTGAGACTGTCACCTCAGTTGGATCGATCCGAAATGTAGAAATATACACACGGTGGGGTGGATATTCTGAAGGCTCAGCGGCAGGCGCCCCCATTTCAAACTCACCCTCCGGGATTTCCACCATTTCATCAAGACGTTTAACGGACTTGGGTGCTGCACCTTTCGCGCCGGATGCGAAACGATGGGTTGTACATGCGATGAGCGAGGTACCAATCGTTATGAGAATCAACTTAACAACTGAAGAATATTTGCGCTTCGCTATCATGGTACCTTCCTTGCATTCATTCTGGACAAAGAGCTGTCGCTGACCCTAGGTTAGGATAAGTCCCCCGTAAAGGTCTACAGGGACTGCAACTTATGTTCGCGCATGCTTGTCCTAAGGCTCAGAGCTAGGTAAAGTCGCGCTATGACGAAGATTTCAACTCAAGCGCACACGAAAGTATCAAAGTCAATGATGGACTTCATCGAGGCTTCTCCAACACCCTTTCACTGTGTTGCACAAGCCGCAAAGCGTCTTAAAAAAGAGGGTTATACGGAGGTACAGGTTTCTGAAGACTGGAGAGAGCTCAAGGGTGAGAAGTTCTTTTTCGCCTACGATGGAGCTTTCGTTGCCTGGCATTTGGGGACTCAGCCCTTTGCAGATGCAGGTGCCCGAATCATCGGAGCTCACACGGACTCCCCAAACTTCCGCGTGAAACCGGTAAGTACAAGCCATCGGCATGGAATGACTCGTCTTAACGCCGAACCCTATGGCGGAATTCTGGCTTACACTTGGTTTGACCGTGATCTTGGTGTGGCGGGGAGAGTCGTCGGTCAGAAAGGGAAACAAAGTCGCGAGTGTTTAGTGCGTATGGATGACATCGCTTTTCGGATTCCAAGTCTTGCGATCCATCTCAATCGTGGAGTCAACAAAGAGGGTTTCAAACCAAACATGCAAAACCATGCTCAACCCATCGCGTGCATGGGTGGTGAATTCGACTTAACGAAGGAACTCAAGGCGCGTACAGGTCTCGATCATGTGGATGGATATGACCTTGCGTTTTTCGACCTCCAGAAACCGAGTTTTGGGGGCGTAAACCAGGACTTTATTTTCGCGCCACGCTTGGACAACCAGGCGAGTTGCTTTCAGGCATTGGAAGCCTTAGCGCGCTCAGCGCAAACACAGCATACAAACATTATCGCACTCTACGATCATGAGGAGGTGGGTAGTCGTTCAGCCTCAGGCGCGATGGGCCAACTCATCAAAGGGCTACTGCAACGAATCGCAGAAGCCGATCATAACGATGCCTTTCAAGGTTTCGAGCGCGGGCTTGCCAAGTCGATCATGATTTCGGTGGATATGGCTCACGCCTTGCATCCGAATTATCCAGAACTTCACGACGCGAATCATAAACCCATGTTTGGCGAAGGCCCGGTCATCAAAACACACACCGAAACTCGGTATGCAACGGATGGTTCCACTGGAGCGTTTTTTAGACGAGCAGCAAAAGAGGCGGGTGTACCAACACAAGAGTTTTCAATTCGAAGTGATTTGGCATGCGGTTCAACCATCGGCCCAATTACCTCAGCCAATCTGGGTATGGCGACGGTCGATGTGGGCAATCCAATGTTATCAATGCACTCGATACGTGAACAATGTGCCCGAATTGATGTTGAAATGATGGTTCGCGCATTGACGCAATGTCTTCAGATAGAATTTCGCTAAAAGCAGACTCAACCGATCAATATTTCTATAAATTTCGGCCGATAAGTGCAAAGTCTAAAGGCAGCTCTAACAGTGACAGAATTCCGAGCTCCACCTCAGCCTGAAGAAGGCTTTCGTCCTCGCTTCTTTCGTGGTCAAAGCCACCGAGGTGCGTAAGGCCATGGACTATCAATATCGCCAACTCCTCAAAGAGCGTCCAGCCCCCGCTCGATGACTGCTCGAAGGCCTTTTGAAGTGAAACAACGATTTCACCCAACAAGAAGTCTTCCCCGAAGGGCTGTTCATGTAAAAATGTCAGCACATCCGTATCGTAGTTCTTCCCACGAGAGCTCTGGTTGGCGCTTCTCATCTCTGCGCCCGATACAAGAGTGAGCTCAACATGAACACCGCGTTCAAGAATGGTGTTCTCAATTACAACCCCCAAGTCTTTAAGCTTTGTTCGAGTTTCCGTTTGCAGAGACTCAACACTATCGCTCCCTTCATCCTTGATGGCGTCACTATAATAGATCTGGATCGCCATTATGTGCCACCTGTGTCTTCGTCTTCGGAGTCGATTCTCGCATTCGACGTCGTCTCCTTGTGGCCGTAATCATCACCAAACACTGGGATGGACTTCCTGCGTGCTCGGTGGCTTGGACCTTGCTCATACGCGTTGACGATATCAACCACGAGTGGATGCCGGACAATATCCTTGGCTTCCAGGTGCACCCATGCGATATCTTCGATTCCCTGAAGCCTTGAACGGGCGTCCAAAAGACCGTTGTTAAAGTCCTTAAGGTCGGCCTGCATCGGGTCACCAACAACTATCATTTTCGTATTTTTGCTCAGCCGTGTCAGAAACATCTTCATTTGGGCTGGCGTTGTGTTTTGGGCTTCGTCAAGAATGACTATTGCGTTGGTGAGGTTTCGGCCACGCATAAACGCCAAGGGTGCTACTTCAATGCGACCTGCTTCTTGAAAGCGGGCAAGGTCATCACGCCCCATGATATGAAGTAAGGCGTCCCACAAGGGCTGCATATACGGATTGACCTTTTCTTGGAGGTCGCCTGGCAAAAAACCGAGGTTCTCCCCTGCCTCTACTGCAGGTCGTGTAAAGATCAGGCGCTCTACATATTCCGCACGCAGCATTGCCGCTCCATATGCGACTGCAAGAAATGTTTTACCGGTACCGGCTGGTCCCGCGCCAAAGACAACCGTTTCATTTTGCATTGCCAGCGCCAAACGCTTCTGGGAGTCCGACTTGGTTAAGATGGGGACGCCCATTGCACTTTTGGTGATCATGATGTGTTGATTGGCTGGCGGCAGTGTCGATGTCATAGCGTCCCAAGGTTCAAAGTTATAACAAGGCTTTAGGAGCTTTCATCTCGTTGCACAACGCGTTAGACTCAACCATGGAATCCTTTCGAGTATTGGGGCAGCGACCACTCCAGGGAAGCGTACAGGTCGCAGGAAACAAAAACGCGGCACTCCCTGTGCTTGCTGCAATGGTGCTTAGCGATGATGCGATCGTTCTCAATCGCATCCCTGATATTCGAGATGTCCGTGTCTTCACGCAGATTCTCACAAGTCTTGGGCGAACCCCTGAGCGTGGGGACGACCTGAGTCTCCGTGTTCAAGGGACCGTAAAGGCTGTTGATGCGCCGCCGGACTTGTGCACTCAAATACGTGCGAGTTTTGCGTTGGCTGGGCCGCTTCTTGCGCGCTTTGGTCGAGCACGCCTCCCGGCGCCGGGTGGTGACAAAATTGGCCGACGCCCACTCGATACACACCTCAAAGGCTTTGAGGCAATGGGTGCCACCGTGTCGAGTGTCAATGGCTTTTACGAAATTGAGGCTTCTAAACTGAAAGGTGCCGATATCTTCTTGGAAGAAATGAGTGTCCTTGCGACTGAGAATCTTGTCATGGCAGCAGCGTTGGCCGAGGGGCAAACCGTGCTTCGCAATTGTGCGTGTGAGCCCCATGTGCAAGACGTGTGCAACCTTCTGGTGGCCATGGGCGCAAAGATTTCAGGAATTGGTGGACATACGTTGACCATAGAGGGCGTCGCGAGTTTACACGGTTGTACTTTTGAAATTGGCCCGGACTACATCGAGGTTGGTTCTTGGATCGCCTTGGCTGCGGCAAGCGGGGGAGAATTCCGCCTCTTGAATGCCCGTCCAAGCGAGCATCGTGTAACCGAGATCGCGTATGCTAAGCTCGGAGTGCGGTGGCGTGCGGAGGGTGACGACATTCTTGTCCCGGCCAACCAAGACCTTCGCGTTGCGCACGGTAGCGGTGGTTCTATTCCAAGGATTCATGATGCACCGTGGCCCGGGTTCCCTCCCGATTTGACATCGATTGCAACGGTTCTTGCGACTCAATGTGAGGGTATGGTTCAGCTCCATGAATGGATGTACGAAAGCCGCTTCTTCTGGATCGATCGCCTCATCGGAATGGGCGCCCGCGCAGTCTTGTGCGACCCGCACCGAGTTGTTGTTCAAGGGAAGAGTAAACTCTACGGAAAAACTCTTGTGAGCCCAGACATTCGTGCAGGAATGGCTCTCTTGATTGCAGCTTTACTTGCGGAGGGTGAAAGCATAATTCATCAGGCTCAACAAATTGACCGGGGTTACGAAAACATCATTCCTCGCCTGCAGGCTCTGGGTGCAGACGTCGAGCGTATTTCCAATAACCGACGCATGGGTGATCATCGATAGCTGGGCGTTTTCCCCGGCCTAAACCTTTAGGCCAAGAACATCCTTCACATAACTTGTATCATAGGAGCCCGCGCAGAAGTTCGGTTCCTCAAATACTTTTTGGTGAAAAGTGAGATTGGTTTCAGTCCCCTGCCACTGAACCTCGGCCAAGGTGTGACGCATAAGCTCAAGAGCATCTTTACGGGTTGCACCATGGGTTAGAAGCTTCGCAATCATCGAGTCGTAATTGGGCGTAATCGCGTCGCCACTCTCAAAACCGGCATCAACTCGGACCTTCCCTTTGGACACTGGCCACACAACCTTTTCGATCATCCCCGGCGCAGGGAAGAATCTCTTTTCAGGATTTTCAGCACAAACTCGAACTTCAAAAGCATGGCCCTTAAGTTGAACGTCTTCTTGAGAGAACGAAAGCTTCTCCCCGCCCGCTACGCGTATTTGCTCCTCAACAATATCAACCCCGGTAATCATTTCTGTAATGCCATGCTCAACCTGTAGGCGTGTATTCATTTCTAGAAAGTAAAAGTTTTGTTGCGCATCCACAACAAACTCGACTGTGCCCGCGTTATCATAATTTACAGCGCGGGCAAGTTTCACTGCCGCCTCACACATTTTATCCCGAGTCTCCGCAGAAATGAAAGGACTTGGAGCCTCTTCAACGAGTTTCTGGTGTCTTCGCTGAACGCTGCATTCCCGATCGAAAAGATGAACGATGGTCGCATGTTTGTCGCCTAAGACTTGAACCTCAACGTGATGCGGATTTTGGATCAATTTCTCAATCAGCACGGTGTCATCGCCGAAGAAGCTTGCACCTTTCTTGCGAGCATCTTCAAACGCAGACTCAAGTTTCTTTTCTTTTTTGACGACGGTCATACCAATTCCGCCACCGCCAGCTGAAGCTTTAATCAGCACTGGGTAGCCTAAGGTCTCTGCAATTTGGTGAGCCTCTTCCAGGGTTGCCACTGCGCCATTGCTGCCTGGAATCGTTGGCACACCGACTTGCTTTGCGAGCTCCTTCGACTCCGCCTTGGAGCCCATGATACGCATCGCCTCCAAATTGGGGCCAATAAAAACAATCCCTGACTCTTCGCAGAGTCGAACAAAGTCCGCATTTTCAGAAACAAAACCATAGCCCGGGTGAATACCCCAGACGTCATTCTCTTTCGCAATATCGATGATACTTTGTATGTTTAAATAGGAATCCTTCGGTGCGGCACCGCCAAGATGAAAGGCATGTGTAGCCTCTGTTACATAAGGCAAGTTGGCGTCCGCATCGGAATAAAGCGCAACGCTTTCATATCCCATTGCATGAATACTTCGAATTAATCGTCGCGCGATTGCGCCCCTGTTCGCGATTAAAACCCTTTTCATCGAGCCCTCCCCCTGGCATGCCTCTTCGCTACATTTCCTCTACTCCTTAAGCGTAAAAATCTCAAGATTCAGATTTGGAACCCTTCTCGATCGAGTGTTAGCGTAAAGCTATGCCTCCTCCATTATCCCATACTCGCGATGTTTTGCCCGGCACGATGGTTCTCCAACGCTATGTCGTTCTCGATAAGATTGCACAGGGCGGGATGGCCGACGTGTATCTCGCGCGAGAAATTGTACGAGGTGAAAAGGGCGAGCTCGTCGTCATCAAAAAGGTAAAACAATCGTTTACGCGTGACAAATCCTTTGTAGACATGTTTGTGAATGAGGCTCGCGTTGCGGCCCTCTTGCAGCACCCAAATGTTGTTGCAATTCGAGACTTAGGGGAGGACGACCAGAGCTGGGCGATTGCGATGGAGTATCTCGATGGTCGCGACATGCTTCACATGGGCCGGGCATGCCGAGACGCAAAACGTCCGATACCTTATAATATATCTGCAATGGTCTTGGCTGAGGCATGCAAGGGCTTGAGTTACGCCCACGCCAAAAACGGCCCGGACGGCACACCGTTACATCTTGTGCATCGTGACATGTCACCCGAGAATATTCTGATCACTTTCGATGGGCGCGTCAAAGTGGTCGATTTTGGTATCGCCAAGGCAAAAGACAACGCATATCAGACGAAGACCGGGCAAATCAAAGGCAAGTTGGGCTATGTTAGCCCTGAAGCAATCTTGGGCAAAGAGCTAGATGGACGCTCCGATATTTTTGCCGTCGGCTCAAGCTTGTATCTCTTTTTAACAGGGCAAAGCGCTTTCTCGGGCGACTCACCTGTCGATGTTTTTGAGAACACGCTTAAAAAACCGACCCCGCCCCATAAAGTAAACCCTGAAGTGCCACGAGAGCTTTCCGATATCTGTATGAAGTGTCTCGCAGTGAAAAAATCGAAACGGTATCAAGATGCGGCGGATGTTGCGCGAGACCTTGAAGCCTTTTTGACACCCGAAGCCAACGCTCAAAAGAGCAAGGTGCTCACGAACTTCATGTCTCAACTTTTCCCAGCGTCGGAAGATGAGCGTCGACTTAAGATTCGTTCTCTAATGCAGCATGAAGATGCTTTACTTGCAGCCTTTTTGGAGCCCGATGATGGGCCCGCTGACAAAACACGTATTGGGATGCCCTCGTATTCACCCGATGCAGTACAAACCAAGCTCGATGGGAAGAGCGAAAAAAGTCTAAACGTCGACTCCAATGCTGGGACGCCAGCCTCTGCTAAGGCGGACGCCACACGCTTTGAGGTTGATGTGCGTAAAATCGCGAAGCACAGTGCGCGTGACAACCAGGATCAAGATGGGACATCCACACGCACAGCGGCGTTAACGCGTCCGCCCCCATTTCTGCCAACCTTTTTCAAGAACTTCGCCCTCGCCTTCGTTCTTGGCATCCTTCTCTTCACTTCGCTTTACGTGCTGGCATTCTAAGCAATGGTGCTCGGTATCAATGCATAAGGGTGCACATGGTGAAGCGTATTCTGCCGAACAAAGAGCTAGACAAGAGCCTCTGATGCATTTGCTTTCCCTCCTGCGAAGCGTGTTTACGACATAATTGTTTGGCGCTGCGCGCATGCTTGTCTCGCAGTCGACTTTGGGGAGTTTAACATGGATCTCAATATCTGGACACAAAGCACTCGAGATTTAGTTGGGCAAGCTCGTGAACTCTGCCTTCAAAAGCACCATACGCAACTTTCGAACTGGCACCTCTTGGAGTGTGTTCTGAGCGATCAAGACAATACAGGCCGAAGTCTGATCGAAAGTCTTGTGACATCCGAACCGGCGCTGCGAGACAAAGTGAAACGTCAAGTTGAACGCCAAGCTCGGGTTGGCTCCAAACCGACGGATATTTTTTTTGAATCCGCGACCAAGAAGGCCTTTGAACGGGCCCAAGAGCTCATGCGATCCTTCGGGGACACCTATCTTGCGCTCGACATTTTACTCGTTGAAATCTTTGCCGACTCTTCGGTTAAGCGAGAATGTGCATCCCTTAATCTTTCACGGGAAGTCTTTCTTCATTGTGTTCGCGAAACACGCGGGAATCGTAAAGTCACGGATGCCAACTCGGACGAAATATGGGATGCGCTCGAAAAGTACACGCAGGACTTAACAGCGGAGGCACGCGAAGGCCGTCTTGACCCTGTGATCGGTCGCAACGATGAGATTCGTCGTGCGATGCAAGTGCTCTCTCGACGTCGGAAGAACAATCCTGTCCTAATAGGTGAACCCGGCGTCGGCAAAACTGCTGTTGTAGAGGGCGTTGCTCAACGCATTGCAATGGGCGACGTCCCGGAGAGCTTGAAGAATTTTCAACTTCGCTCCTTGGATTTAGCATCGATGCTTGCAGGCGCAAAGTTCAGAGGAGACTTCGAGGCACGATTAAAAAGTCTGCTTGACGAGCTTAAAAGCATGGGCGACCGAGTCATTCTTTTCATCGATGAACTTCACATGCTGGTCGGTGCCGGCGCCAGTGACGGTGCCCTCGATGCAGGAAACATGCTCAAGCCTGCACTAGCCCGTGGTGAACTCCGCTGCATTGGCGCAACAACACTAAACGAGTACCGCAACCATGTTGAAAAAGATGCTGCTCTCGAACGACGTTTTCAACCCATCGTAATCGAAGAGCCCAGCGTTGAAGACACCATTGCAATCTTACGAGGCCTCAAAGATCGCTATGAAGTTCATCACGGTATCCGGATCCAAGATGCAGCGATTGTTGCGGCAAGCACCTTGGCAGACCGGTACTTGAGTGGACGAAGAATGCCAGACAAAGCGGTTGACCTCATCGATGAAGCAGCGGCAGCAATTAAGCTTCAGGCCGAGTCTATTCCAATCGAACTGGACCAACTTGAACGAGAACTCGACCGCCTCGAGATCGCCCGTGAGGCACTGCTCTCCGAAGACGACGAACAGTCAAGCCAAGAACTGGAGTCGGTAAACAAAGAGCTTGCAGAGCGACGCGAGAAAGCCCAAGGCCTTCGCACGTCATGGCAAAACGAAAAAGACAAACTTGAAAAACTCAAAGAGCTGAAAACTCGAGAAGAAGAACTGCAAATTGCAATTAGTCGAGCGCAACGGGAAGGACACTTCGAAGATGCTGCGCGCTTACAGTATGGAGAACTGCCAAAAATCGAAGCGGAGCTTGCGCAGGCCAATCAAGATGTTTCCGAGCACGGGTTTAAGTACCTCAAGGAAGATGTTGGACGCGAAGACATTGAGGGTGTTGTCTCACGGTGGACTGGAATCCCGATAGAGAAGATGTCCAAGAGCGAGAGTCAACGGCTCCTTAACATGGAAGAAGAGCTCGCACTTCGTGTCGTCGGTCAGGATGCAGCCCTTGAATCTATTTCGCACGCGGTCCGGCGTAGCCGTAGCGGCTTAAGTCAACCGGGACGTCCGATGGGATCCTTTCTTTTGATGGGTCCGACGGGCGTCGGAAAAACAGAGCTAGCCCGCGCGCTTGCAGAGTTTCTCTTTGACGATGAAAGCACACTCACCCGTATTGATATGTCCGAGTATATGGAGGCACATTCCGTTTCGCGATTGATCGGGGCGCCTCCCGGCTATGTGGGGCATAGCGAAGGGGGGCAACTTACAGAAGCAGTCCGAAGAAAGCCCTACTCTGTACTTCTGCTCGACGAGGTCGAAAAAGCCCACCCAGACGTTCTCAATATCCTTCTCCAGGTGATGGACGATGGTCGACTCACCGACAGTCAGGGACGAGTTGTTGATTTTACGAACACTTTGGTGCTCATGACATCCAATATTGGTGCGCACGCTTTGAGTGTAGCGAATGCCGAGAACAATGGCTCTCGCACAAGCCTCGACAACCAAGAGCCAAGCCATGAAAAGAGAAGCGTACCTGGCGCTGAAGAGGCACTCACAATTTTGCGCGCGGCCATGCGACCTGAGTTTCTGAATCGACTGGATGAGATTATTCTTTTTCGCCCCTTATCCATGGACTCGGTTATTGAGATTGCAGAGATTCAACTTGAGGCGCTCGCAGAACGCATGGAGTCTCGCAACCTCAAGCTCATTGCCGGTGAAGAAATCGCGTCGTGGATTGCCGAACATGGATATCAACCCGAGTACGGTGCTCGCCCCATCAAACGTGTAGTTCAAGACGCCATTATCAACCCACTCGCGCGCGTCCTTCTTGAAGCTCAGAGTGACGCGCAAAAAACCGTACGTGTTGTTATTAAAGATGAGCACCTGGCTTTTGAGTTCGAGTAATCTCTGCACTAAAAGGACTCAAAAGCTGCACACTTGTGCACGCACCTCGAGTTGAAGCCAGGATGAAAGCACCCTCCTCTCAGCCTATGAACAAAGAGCGTTTCCTATCACACCGCAGAATTAAAACTTTGCTGGGGCTTGTCGCAGCATTCGCCCCCCTCGCCTACACGTATGGGCTCCAGAGACAACTCAACAGCTCTCGATGCTTCGAAACCCGCTTGAACTTAGTGCTGCCCATGCAGTTGTGAACGCGATGCTCGAAGTGAACCGCCCAGGCCTCGACGCCTATTGGCAACGCTTTCGCAAGAAGAACCATATTGTATGGAAGACAGGCACGAGTTTTGGTTTTCGTGATGCGTGGGCCCTTGGATTCAATCAAACGCATCTCGTTGTCGCCTGGGTCGGCAATGCAGACAACAGTGGTGTCCACTTTCAGAATTCCATCTCCCCAAAACGTGGACAGCCTACCGCAAAGGTGAGTCGCAAGAGTCGTTGATTGCGCCCTGGGCACTCTCGCGCCAAAGACACGCGTCCCAAAACTTTAACATTGAGTTCCCACGGCAAAACGAATCGATCATACTTGGGCGCAACCTCGATGGCAGTTTTGAGCCTTTCATTCTTCGTGCACATTCTACCGTTAAAGAGCAAGAAATCTTTTGGTACCTTGATGGTTCCCCAATTGGAAACACGAAAGAGGGCTCTATCTCCAAAATCATACGCTTGAAGTCTTTGCGACGCCAGGCAAACATCGTGTCACGGGTCAAACCCGTTCAGATTCTCAGCAAGAAGTTAGCTTTACGATTCAGCGTGGTAAGATATAGGCGTAAAAAAAACCGCAGAGTTAACGCCACAGGAATTATCGGTAGCCCCTTGTTACAATTCACCCTCGCGAGCGCTCCATGGCCCGAGTTTCATGAGTCTGCCAAAGGCAAGGTAGAGAATCGCACACGGGAGCACTGCAACCATAAGGCGCATCACTCGAAGCCACAATGTCTCTCCGCTGAATACGAGTGCCGCAACCGCTAAACGTATTGCCACAAACACCAAAAGCGCAAATGCAACGAGAAGGAGATTCTCTCGCAGTGCATCCTTCATTAAGCATCGTGCAAGATTTTTCTCATTTTGCAAACGCTTCAGAAATAGACCAATGAAGAACATAAGGTAGACAATCGCGCTTACACTCAGCGCCCAGCCGAGCGCCTGTGGCCCTCGAGTATAGGTTTGAGAGGCAAGTGCAAGCATCGAGACCATCCCTGCGAGCGATATCAATACGGGAGTTTTTGTATCGCCTTCAACGAAAAACCATTGTGTCAGTGGGCGGATCCAACCTTGAAGGAGAAGCCAAAACGCCATCGCCTTCAAAATCGGGGTCATCAAAAGAGTATCGGCCCCAGAAAAAGCACCGTGTTCGTAAAGACCCGCAACGATCCAATCAGAGAGCACAAAGAGTCCAATGCTTGATGCGCTTAGCCAAAAGTTTGTGCTTCGAATTGCGCGAAAGAGATTGGTCAAAACAGCAGCCTCATTGGTCTGAGATTTAGAAACACTCATGGCGGTTAGCGAGGCGGTAGCAATCGACACGGCAAAGATACCATAGGCGACCTGCACTAGACGGTCAGCATTGTAATAGTAGGTCATGCTGCCCTCGGGCATCCGACTTGCAAAGTAGCGCAGCACAACAACATTCAGTTGGTACGCACCCAATGCAAAAACTTGCGGGGCAATCCTTGACCCGAGGGCCCTTAGATCTTCTGAAAGCCACGGCCTCCTTGGCAGCAACTGAAAACCCTCACTGCGAATTGAAGGGAGCTGAATTGCAACCTGTATGACACCGCCAACCAAAATACCAGCAATCATTGCAAAGATGGGGTCCTCAAAACTATCGCGAAATAAAACGACGGCAGCAATCCAGGTAAGATTGAGAACAATTGGGGCGAGCGCTACACTCCCGTATCGATGGCGGCCCTGGAGGCCACCGGCCCATACAGAAAGCAGCGACATGCAAAGCATGTACGGGAAGAGCAAGCGCGTATAGGTCACACACATTTCAACATGGTGGGGATTGGTGATGCCCCCTGCTACGAGTCCCACAAGCCACGGGGAAAACAAAACCCCAAGAGCGGTCAGACCGCCCACCAATGCAAGAGCCAACCAAAAGACCTGCGCAATAAGAGCCCCTGAAGCATCTCGCCCCGAAGTCTCATCACGCGCACAGAAAATTGGGACCAGTGCACCTTGAAGTGCACCTTCGGCAACAAGGCGCCGGAAGAGATTGGGTATCGTAAAGGCAAACCAAAAGAGGTCCATTGTCGCAATTGCGCCAAAAATGTGAATCAAGACCTGATCTCGAATCAAGCCAAGAACCCGAGAACCCAGCGTGAATACGGCGAAAATGCGCGCTCCGCGACGAGCATTTTGCACGTTAGAGCCGCCATCTATCGCTTTTTTCGCGCTCATCGCATGTTCAGGCTTTGACATTATAAAATCATGTCCTATAACTTGGTTTCATTTAGAGGTTCTTATGGCACATCATAAATCTGCAAAAAAGCGTATTCTTACAAATGAAAAAGCACGTCTTCGGAATGTGACTGCGAAAAGCCGAGTTCGCACACTTGTTAAGGCTGCGCACGCAGACATTCAAGAAGGCAATGCAAAAGTGAATGAAGGCAGTGTTCAGGCAGCTGTGAAAGCGATTGCGAAACAGGCAGCCAAAGGTCGTTATCATAAAAAGACCGCTGCACGTAAGATCTCTCGCCTCATGAAGGCCGCGAACTCGTAAGAGCAAGACTCTTCTTTGAATGTGAAGCAAAAAAACGAAGCAGCCTGGAAGGCTGCTTCGTTTTACTTTTGCATTCCGGGTACCTAACTCGAGGCCAATACATGTCTAGCCTTTAATATTTCGAATCGTGTTCATCTGCGTTCTATGAATTGTTGACATAATGTTACTGAAGAGTGTCTGCATTCTTTCAAGACGACTTGTAATCAGCTTAAGGCGCTCCATACGTGTTGAGAGGCTTGCACTCGTATCATCAAGTTTTGCGATTGAATCACCATGACCTTTAGGTTTTTCTGTCGATGCATATAAACCTGAGGTGCCTTCCTGAACGTGTTGAACAGAGCCTGCTTTCGGTTGCCCTCCCACTAAGGTTGAGTCACTCGTGCGAGGGCCCTGGCTTGCCATTCCCTGTTGGCGACTCCCTTGAATATGCGCGAACTCTTGCTTACCGCTCGCAGCGCTATCGCTTTTCATCGCGAGGTTTAGCAGGCCTACAGCCTGCGGTAATACTTTGGGCGCCATCATCGCGAGGAAAGGTCCGACAACGGGTACAGCCATTAGAGCTTTTTGAATAAGGGGCATGGCCATCGGGAGGACCTTTTTCACGATCCTTGCTAGGTTCAATTTGTTACCGTTGAAAAGTTTAATCGCAGAGCTCAAAGGCATAAGCTTGCTCGTGATTGCTTTGAGAAAATGCTTTGCCACCGGATTTCTACTCACCAAACGCGCAATCAACTTTGCGAAAGGTTTATTGGGGCTTGTGCGTCTTCCAAATGCAGATGACCTTTGGTGCGAAACATGGGCAACTGGCACTTGCCCTCGGGTGTTTTTTACACCCTTATTTGCGCTTTTCACCTCGCTCTTCGATTGACCTGTACCTTTGTCGCCCTTAGCCTTCAAAGCTTTCTGCTTTGATTCAATTTGTTTGAGCTCTTCTGAAACCTGACTTTGCATGTCTTTCATAATTTTCGAAAAGACCATGAAAAGCATGTCCTCAAAACTCAGACTTGGGTCATTGAGAATGTCTTGAACACTGACAGACTCTGGCGCTTTACCACTCACAGGTTCACCCTTCCCAAAGCCCGCGGAACGAATCACCCGAATAGCAACATCATTGCGCTGCCGATGTACGCCATCAAGACGTGCAGCAAAACTCTTCTGCAAGCGAGCAAAACGCCCAATATTTTTCATTGATTGAGCGAGAAGTCGTTGAAGGTCCAATTGGGGCTGGGCTGGAGTAACACCCTGTTGAATACGAGATGGCGCAAGAAGAGGGCGTCCGGGCAAGATTGCTCGCGAGATCGATACCTTCGCACATGGTGCACCTGCAAGGTTTTGAAAGGCCCCCAACAGTGTCTTGAGTTGCGCACTTGGTAAATGCGACGCAGCATTTCGAATAGAGATGACAAGATTACTGACCATCGCTGGCCTAGGCAGGCCTCCACAATAAAGAGCAAGCGTGCTTTTTGCCTGTCCAAGATGCGGAGTAGAAGTGTTGAACTTTGACGCAAGATGTTGAGGCGCAACGTTCTTGAGTGCTGGGTCACTAGCAAGCTCAATGCGCGTATTGATTGAAGTTGAGATGATGTTTGGGTTTGATGCTGATGATACGTTCATTTTTTTCTCCATGTAAGGGTTGATGTATGGATTACTGCAGCAGGCGTGCCAACTTTAACGCAGGCCCTAAAACTTTGAAATTAAAACACTTTGCATGCAGGCAAGCACTGAAAAAGTACGCTAAACTTCTCCGCGTTTCAGCGTGAAACATCGGAATTTCAGACTGAAATTAACCAGCAGGTCAAAGTGGGATTCTGTGCGAAATTGAGCTTGGCCTAAGAACCACTCCTATTGAGAGTGCGTACAAGCGACGAGTCAGTTGCCGTGATTGCATGTGAAAGCTTCACTTTCTACGACAAGACAATACTGGTTTATCTTAGGTTTTCAGGTTTTGCAGAGCTTCTTGAAGAAGTTTCTTGCCACGCTCAACCCCCGGTTGCCCGTATGGGTTTACAGAATTGGCGTAGGCATAAAGTATTGTGGCAACTTGAAAATTCATCATCAAAATCATTCGCGCGCTTAGGGTGTTTGGCGCAACAAGGAGTGAAGTTGGGTGTTTTTCTTCGCGAAGTGATTCAAGGGTTGCTTCAAGTGAAGACCGATTCAGCTGAGAAAAGCGAAGGCCTCCGAGGGAGTCCCAGTATCCCGATGAGTTGCTACCAACCTCAATCGCGAGCTCTTCTCTTTCTTCCCATAATAAGCCCATCAATGACCGTGACCCCTCACCTTGACAAATGTTCTGTAGAACACTGTGCTGAGCGGCTGGCGCGTCAAAGGCACTGGCAAAACGAAAATATTGTGCGCCTCGTTGCTCGTCAGCATGGTCCGAAGTATTGCCGACGGTCGGAGTAATGCCTCCACCCTTCTTTCCAATGCTTTCATTCAAGAGCTGCTCAAACCAGGCGCCAAAGGCACGGAAGGGGGAAGCGTATTCGAAGAGGATCCAATGACCTACGCCAATGTGATGCCATCCCAGCATTGTTTGGGCGAGCGCGGCGCCGAGGCTTTCGTGTGGCGACGCAATTAAAGTGTTCATGTGCGCTTCAAGCTCACTTAAGGCGTGACCCAAGCGGGCGTGGGTCAAAAAGAGTGGCCATAATGCAATAGAGGTAAGTGCAGAGAAGCGGCCTCCGATTTCATCTGAAAGTAACCAATGCACGAGACCACGTTCTTGAGCCCACGATTTCAGGGGGTTGTCTTGCTCCCCAGTGACGACCGATACATGCTTTCGCATCTTCGACGCGTCTATTTCCATGAGCAGGGTCTTCGCCAAAGCATGCGTTTCAAGAGTTTTTCCGCTTTTGGAGATAACAACAAGGTGTGCGCCTTCGCGAATCGCGTTCCGAGCTCTTTGAATCCTTTGTGTATTCAGCGAGTCTAAGACATCAATATTGCGCGCCGCACAAGGCTTGCCATTTTCATTATTGACGCCATCGAGAAGTGCCCTCAACCCTAGCGCGGACCCGCCCATTCCGATCACTACGATGGAAGGGCTATGCTGAAACGCTACGCTTGCCTTACGGTACTGCTCCAAGTCGACATTTCGGTATCCCCACAGGAACCCTTTTTGACCGACGACATCAGAAGCCACAAAGGTTGTAAGGGCTGACTGCAGTCCCCAGGGCTGTGACGCATCTCCTTGACTTGCGGCAGTGCCTTGAGCCACTTGTGCCAAGGGTCTTTTGGGCAACACTGTGTCTGCCTTCAGCACGATGCCATCGTTAGCAAAGAGAGTTGAATTCATCTCTTTGTTTTACTCGCACCTTCGTAGAAGTCCAAGGTGCGAGTCTAAATTTTCTGACCGTGTCAATACTAGGGTTCGGGTTGTATTTCTGGCGCAGGGCCGTTCTCCCATACACAGTGGGGTGTCCAATCATCACCCTCGACATCAACAGTGCATGACTGAATCGACCAACTTCCAATATAACGTGCAAGCGTGTTTGGGTTCGTACTATTAAATTCGACCAGATCCGAATACGAGAGCGGGGTTGCACCCGCATACCCATTTCCGAACGTCATCGCCTCGATTTGTGCCTGATCATCACGCCCTGCAAAACGAGCTGGCTTCAAAGTATTCAAGTCCATTGTCGTGATATTCGCATCAAAATAAATGGACCAACTACCAGGCGTCGCGTCGCCTGCGTCGTCAATGCCATTCACAGACACTCGAAAGAGATTGTTTGCCCCCACAGCGTTCACACTCATTTGTTTGGTATCCCGATCAAAGGACCCACCTTGAAGCTGTTGGAATCCTTGCTCAAAGCCAAAGCTTGAGTCGCTTTGAAAGCTGTCGTTGTAGTAGGCCAAAACCGCGCTTGCGGATGCTTCACCCTTCGATAGCGCATCAAAGTCCAGGGCCACATTCAGAGCTGCTATCGGATAACCCTCGAGACCATCGTGCGGTGGTGCAAAATCAACCCGGATGCTTCCCTTTTCTGTAGCGGCCTGAGAGCCTAATTGTTGAACAACCACTCCATCCGCAGTGTCACTTCCATCACTTGGAACATCGGTCGCGCCCGAGATTCCTAAGGGGACAAAGCCATAGCCCGGCACCACTGACATCACAAGAGAAGCAGTTAGGTCTGCATACCCACGAGCACAGTTTGCCCCAGTCAACGAACCTTGTTTGCAAGGCATTTGTGGGCTTTGCAGCAGTACTTCTTGGCTTAAAAATGTGTCGGGTGTAAATGTGACTTCATCGAGTGGCCATTGATCGTAAGGAAGCGGCAATGTGTATTCTCCCGTCGGTCCCATTGTTGTTGGCGAAGCGGGTCTCGTGACCGCCGACACGTTGCCAATACTAGGGTCAACGAAGTGGTCCATCTTGGTAAAGAATGGAAGAAACGCAGACACGAGCCGGCCAATGTTGAGATCGTCCTGACCATCGCTCACAGCATCTCCAATGGGTTCAATCATATCATCAAGTAAAATCTTGCCACCCAAACCCCAAACCAATCGGTCGCCAGGCGTTCCAGTCGCAACGACATAGTCTTTAATCGGATCTTCCAAGCTTGCGAGGTCCAAATGCAAGCCAGAGCCCAATGGAATTTCGTCGATACCCACGTTGAGCTCTGCACCAATTGGAAAAGGATAAAATGCAACTTCACCAAGGAGATCGACAAAACTTAAATCAATAATATTTTCTGGGACCGATAGTCCTGCCAACCCCAAAGAAACGCTGCTGATATCCCGGTTGTGGGTTAGTCGAGAGAAATCCATTCGCCCTTTTACACCTGTAACCTTTGTTTTCTCGGACTTCGGTGTCACGTAAAAGACAATATCATTCGATGATGGGCTCATATACGTCACCCAGTTGTAGTCCGGATGAAAAAATGAAACAGCTGCCGCACCTGCCCCACCCGCAATCGTCACCTGGCCCCTACTATCCGTCTCGAAAGTCGTAAGACCACCTTGTTCAATCGCAATCGTAGCACCTTCAAAGGGCAAGCCATCCGACTCGCGGAAAACACTCACACGCATGTCAGCAGAAGCGTCATCATGCTGCGGCAAAACGGTCACGTCGACCGAGCATGTGGTCGCGCCTACGGATGCAGTCAGGGTTTGACTGCAGGGTATCATGCCTGTGCATGCTCCCGTGAGTACTGCACCGGAAACGCTCGAGTCTCCTGTCACGCTCAAGGCATAGGACCGGCTCGAGTTCAAACTTCCCGCAAGTCGAACTGCAACACCAACATCAATACTTTCACCATCAACAAGCGTAATCGCTTTCGGGGAAATAACACAGGAGTCTGTAGCAAGTTGAGTGTCAGAAGCAGAAACACATTGAGGAACGCCATCACGATAAATACACTCTTGATTCGCGCCACAAACTGGATCCGGATTCATTGGGTCACACAAATTCGCTGGGATACAAATATTACGGCGGGGCTCACAAACTTCGGATTCCTCGCAATCGGAGTCAACGAGACAGAATGCGAGATAACAACAGCCTGTATCATCAAGGCAAATGTACTGGTTTCCAAACTCTCGCTGACACGCAGAATCCGACACGCAGGTTTTTGCTGGGTCCGCCTCGCACACGGCACGTTCAACTGCGCCCGATGGGTCCCCTGGATCTTCGTCACTTGATGGACACCCCAACACGCCAACAAAACCAACAAAACCAACAAGTCCTACAAAACAAAAGATATTTTTTCTAGCTGTGGATCGACATCCCATAGTTTTCTCCTCAAACACGGGGAAGGGATAACCTATTCCTTTGTTGGGACAACGCGAAGAGATGACGCAAAGCGTCACCGCCAATTTGCACTTCTCAAAACTCCTAACCCTTCAACTTAAATGCATTTTGTATACAGAAGTGCAGCTTCACGTCCACTGCTCAATTCGGCATTTGACATCCCATTGGAGTCTTTAATTCGAAGTGATGGGTAATAACTCGGTCTGCGACCAACCTTTTCAAATCCAAGTTTCTGATAAAACTTTTGTGCGACGAAATTACTTTCACGCACTTCAAGTTCGAGATGGTGTATCCCCAGTTCTTTCATGCTTCGACAAATCAATGTTCGACCAATCCCAAGACCTCGAACATTAGGCAAGACGGCGATTCTATCAAGAGATGCCCCTTCGAACTCACAACGAAGCTCGATCGCACCGACCAGAGTAGGACTCAAGTACTCCGATGGGTTCTCCACTCCTCGCTCTCCCCTGCTCAAAGACTCGATGAGCGCGACTCGGTAGGCAGTATCCCCCACATCGAACTTTCGACTCTCTATTCCTTGGATTCGAATGCTGCCGCCAAGCCCCGCAGCTAAAAAAAGTTCCTCAAGCGTATTGATTTCCGAACTTAAGGCCTCCCGAACCAAGACTTGGTTATGATGCATTCGAAGACCTAAGATAGAAGTGCATCCCAAAGTAAAGAACGGAGAGCGCCCGCAGCCTCTGGGTTAGCAAAAGGGCTCGCAACACATTGTGCACCAACAGACTTGCCAAGCTTTGCAAGCGCCGGTTTCTGCTTTGACTTCGAGAGCTTATCGGTCTTTGTTGCAATCAACATCAACTGCGACCACGAGGCATTCAAGAACCCATGCAACTCTTTGTCTTTCGCACTTAGATCACGCCGGATATCAAGAAGAGACAACAAGATTGAAGGCTCTCTCCCTTGAGGTTGTTCTGCGTAAACTGCTGCAAGGGTGTCTTCCAGATGTTGAATCGTCCCCTTATCTTGGACCGCGTAGCCGCGTCCGGGTGTATCGAAGAGATGAAAATCTTTCTTTTCTCCTGTATGATGATTCTTCCAGGTACAACGAAAGGCAATGACATCAACTGTTCGCCCGGGTGTTTTGGATGAACGGACAAGTTTAGTCGAACCCAAGAGTGAACCGGTCAACGTCGACTTACCGACATTGGAGCGCCCGATCAATGTCACAGAAGGGAGTGATTCCTCGAGAACGGATCGGGGCGGCCATGGAATTGGCCGCAAGAACTTCGCTTGGACACACTCAATCATGCGCTACCATAACTGTGAAGTCCGCCTGCAAACCAACCAAGGTTTACCCCAAGAAAACCTGCGAGAATAATGAAAAAGCCCAACACACCAACAAGCGCCACTGGAACCCCCGACCAATTATAGGTATAACGCATGTGCAAATAGAGCGCATACGTGCACCAGATCACAAGAGCACCCGTTTCTTTTGGGTCCCAACCCCAATAACGGCCCCATGCGTAGTGCGCCCATAGAGCACCCGTTACTAAAACAACTGCAACGAGAAGAAAGGCGACCAATATCGAGTAATAGGCCCCCCGGTCAAGAACTTTTGGGCTTGGCAGTCTCGCGATAAGCTTATCGCCCGAAAGCCAAAAAAGCGTTACAAAAAGATACCCACCCCATACAATCCCAAAGAGCGCCAGGTCCCATTGAAGCGCGCGGACATGAAAGCGCCACGGCCCTGGTGAGCCCGCCGTGAGCTGAGCACTGTGCGATGCGGCAAGTTCAACATTGGAACCAAAACTTATGTAAAAAACCAAGAGACCAAGCGTCAACGTGACCAGGATTGAAGCGACGACCCAGAAAATTCGTATGAAGTTAAAGTGTTCCTCCTTTTGAATTGCAAAAGACATCACACAACCCATCCCACTCACAATTACCGCCGCTGCCATCACGACACCAACACCCGGAACCGGCTCAAACCATGGGGTGAAACTTCCTTGCACATTCGCTGCGGCAGGGATCCATTGCCCCATAATCTGTCCCAAGACTTTCGACTTGTACTGAAAAGTGCTGAACAAAGTAGCGCCGCGACCGAGTATAAATAATATCAAGGCGAAAAGACCCATAGCGTACCCCATCAACTTCTCAATGGGAAGTTCGTCGCGAGAACGCACCAAGTACAACGCACTCATCACTGCGGCGATTGTGCCGGCAGCATAACCCACCACAGATGAAATCACATGAATCATGATCCACCAACTCTGCAGAGCGGGCACGAGAGGCTTCACTGTCGCATCATCAACCAACGATGCAAGACCAAGCGCCGTCAACGCAAGACCAAGGGCAAAAATCCCAACATAAGGAATGCGCCACCGTATCTCTGAAACCAAATACACAAGAATAATTCCCCAGGCCATGAAGACCATAATCTCATAAAGATTCGACCAAGGTGGATGCTGTGTATAAACGACAAAGCGCCCAAGCCCTGTGAGCACAAGATCTTGGGCTCGCTCCACAGCTTGAATCTCAACCAGCCCAGCTTCGTGCCAACGAATTACCATTCCGACTGTCTGTGCCAGAAATGCCAACGCCGTTGCAACAACTGCATTGCGACGCGAAAGTATATTGGGACGCCAAGCCACACCCAGACTCAAAAAGAGGGCGCCGGTGTAGAAAAGCGCTGCAACATTATACCAGAAGGTCGAAAAGGTAATCGCGCCCATTTCTTTGCGACCCACGAAAAAGGCGAGACCTATCACCAAAACGACTGCCGCTTGCCATATATGCCCGGCCACCCCCGTTGTCATCGCAGAGCGGGCCTCGTCATCGGACCCTCGGAATCCGACCCCGGTAAGAATTCCTTCACTCATCTTTCATCCCCTCGTCTGGGCTTCCCTGAACTTCTTCATGAAAGCGCTCTGCGCTCTTCCTTAAAAACGATTCAAATCTTTTGTATTCTTCGGCAAAAGACTCTTGATGACGGCGCGCGGCCCCTGCAAGCGTAATCTGTATTTCGCCGTCACGCTCCCGTGCTCGGATCCAATAACGACGTTGTGACATGAAAAAAGCCATATACATGCCACTGAACATTAAAATGAATCCAACGAAAACAATATTAATATAAGGGCTTTTCCCTACTTGAATCCCGGTGGCATAACGCTGGTCAAAACCACGAAAGCCCACAATGTTCGGTCCACGACGAACCTGCTCATCAAATTTCGGGTAGTTCCGAAAGACCCAAAAGCGCTCTGTTGGCCCCCCATTCGGCGCAAAGCGCTGAATCCTGACCGCCGCGCCCAAGCCCATGTAATCTTCTCGAAAATTAACCGGCATGTATTCAAAGCCGTTTTCAGCACGTATTTTTTCACCGATATTGAGTTTGTAGATACTCGAGGCGCTCTCCTTACAGGAACGATATGCTACCAATGCCGCTGGGTCAGCACCCGGATTTTCACACACATCTAAAAGTATGGCTTGCGCACCGGGCAAGGGCTGATACGACGCCTGGTAGAAGGTGTACCCCTCATATTCGAGCGGGTGATTGACCTGAATCGTACTCTCGATTTCACTTCTCAAGCCCCCACCTTGACGGTAGATGGCAAGATCAGACTCAAAATCCAAAGGGGCTCCGTTTGTGAAAGTCTTTAATCGAAAATCATCACAACGCACCATAAAACCAAGGTCGTGGCGATAGGAAAAACCGCCAGGTCCACGTACGCGGACATATTGATTACCGCTTCCCTCGACAATCATCAACATACCGTCAATCCCCTGGTACGTTGTCATAAATGACGAAAACATAATGATCAGCAAGGCTATATGGACCAAATAAACACCGGTCCTGGCATAGCGATCACGTTCGTTAAAAAAATAGGTTGTTGCAGCGCCCATTGACGCCCCACTTTCATTCGAATCGTTTAGACTCAGGGAGTTATTCGAAACGAAGACATGACGCCCTTTCATCGACATGACGTCTTGGGCCACTTGCGCGAATTGCCCCCATGCCTCCTTTGGAATAGTCAGGCGAGTTTTATGTTTAATCCCTCGCAACTGCCTGTCGCTGAGTTCCCGAATCGGCTCGTGGATATCGATCCATATTTTAGGTAGGCGCTCCGCCGAACAGGCAATAAGATTCAATGCCAAAAAGATAATGAGAAAACCGAACCACCAGGAATGAAAGACATCATTCAACTCCAAGGTTTCATAGAAGTAGAGTTGCCAAATCGCTGTGGACCACTCCTCTTTGTGCTCGGCAAGTGTCTTGGTTTGGTCGAAGAACATTCCCCAGAAGCAACCCGCCGTTAACGATGCAATCAAGACGACAGTTAGACGCAAAGAGCAAAACAACTTCCAAATGGCTTCGACGATTTTTGAAAACACGCTGAATCTCCAATAACACATGTGCCACGCATAAAAGTCTAGCATCGCTTCTGAAAAACACCTAGTCTTCACTTCTATGTTCACTATTGCAATCACAGGCGGAATCGGCAGCGGAAAATCTCAAGTTGGACGGCTTTTACGTGAGGCTGGGGCTTATGTCATCGACGCAGATGTAATTGCACGAAAAACACTCGAAGTTGGTCAGCCGGGCTACCGCCTTTTGGTTCAAGAATTTGGAAGCCGCTTTCTTCGGGGCGACTCAGAAACCCAAGTAGAATCACCAAACACATCTGATTCCAACGAAGTATACTCTCACCAAAAAAAACAAAGCCTCGGTCTCCCAGTAGACCGAGGAGTGTTGGCTCAAGAGATGTTTTCCAACGCCGCCATTAAAGAGTCTGTGGAGAATATTATCCATCCAATAGTTCATTCGGCGTATCTACAAGCGCTCGAAGATGCCCAAGCAAAAGACTTTAAGAGTCTCTACTATGAACACCCGCTCCTCTTTGAGAAAAACCAACACGACTCTTTTAACTTTATCGTTGTCGTGAATGCACCTCTGGAACTGCGGAAGCGAAGACTGATCGATTCTAGGCATATCCTCATTGATGATGTCGAGCAGCGCATCGCGGCTCAAATTCCGCTCCAAGAAAAATGCAAACAAGCACACTGGGTCGTCGACAACTCGAAAGACCTTGGGTCACTTCAGCAGGAAGTTCAGAAGCTAATTTCTAAAGTTAACACTTTAGTCAATGCTCACCGCAGCACCTGAATACCGGTCAGGCCAAGCGCACTGGCACTGCTGACAACCTCACCGTTGTCATCACTACCGTCAGGACTCGTTATCACAACCGCACCACCGATTAGTGCAGCAGCAGCACCACCAATCGCAAGCCCTAGCCCCCATCGTTCGCGGCCTGGGTCCTCTCGGTTCGCATAAATCACACCACCACTTGCCATTGACATGACACCGAGACCCACGAGCGACCATCCGCTGACGCCCATCCATGTCCAGTTCTCTTTCGCCTTTTCTTGTTCTGTCACTTCATGTGCATCCGCTTCACCAGTCTCTTCGACTTTTTCTTCAGTCTCCGTCGAGGAGTCATTGGCGAATGCCGGGAGGGAAAGAGCGGAGCAGACCATCGAGATCGAAAGGAAGGCGGAAGTGAGTTGTTTTTTCATGGAATGAGCTTATGAGTTTCCATTTTTATTGCAAATGGGTGGTTTTCATCCTAAAAGTTCCACTTTTTGTGAAAGGAATATTGTCTTTTGCATCTCGAAGTAGAAAATTGCGTTCATGCCCTCTCCTCGAATCCCACTCCGCTTCGCGTTTATAACAGGGTTTCCTGGGGTTATTGCGCGAAACCTCACACTTAAAATCCTCAAAGAGCGATCGCGTGCAAAAATAGCTGTTCTTGTGCAAAAACGCGAACTCAAGAAAGCGCAGGCGCTCCTCATCCAATGGCCAAAAGCCTACCGTGACCGAATCGAAATTCTGATTGGAGACATCACCTACATGGATTTGGGACTCTCTGGGGTTGAGGTCCGGCGACTCCAAGAAAGTGTTTCCCATCTTTTTCATGCTGCGGGTCTCAAAGACAATGGCAACCCCCGCGAAGCCTATCTCGCTGTTAACGTTGAGGGCGTACGCCATGTGATGACACTTGCCGCCACATTTAAGAAACTGAAGTTTGCGCTTCACCTTTCGTCTGCCTTTGTGTCAGGCGCACGTTCCGGCGTCATCACAGAAGACGAACTGAGCGAAGGCCAAAAGTTTCGCTCAACATACGAAGAGAGTAAATACCTTGGAGAGCTCGCAGCACTTGAGTTCTCCAATGTGTTGCCCTTATCGATAATTCGGCCTTCCATCATCGTTGGCTCAGGGCAGAATATCCCTGGGTTTCCGGATTCCATTGATGGGCTTTACGCTTTTGCAATGTGGTTGGTCGCGGCACCGAGTGCTCTACCCATCCCAATTGACAAAGGTGCCAAGGGGCCGCTACATCTAGTTCATCTCAATTATGTCATCGCGACGATGTTCTACCTTTCCACCCTCCAAAGAGCGCCCAACACTTTCCACATCGTGGATCCCAATCCCCTGTCCTCCTATCATGTTTTTCGGTTAATTGCGCGGCATGCAGGGCGCACACTACCGACCCTGCCGGTCGGGGGGCTTTGGTTTAAACGCTTTCTCAGCTCAGGTCTTTTTTCGCGCTGGGCGGGTGGCTCGAGCGTGAGCGCAATAGGTCTAGACCACCTGGCGGTGTACAACTCGCGAAACACCTATGCGCTGCTTGAAGACTCCGATATCAAGTGTCCGCCTATCGACACCTACCTCGACGATTTAATTGCGCAGGTGCGTCAAGATGGACGCCACGTCGACTTGCGATCGAAAGTTATTGAATTATCGAAGTCTTTCCGTCGGGATAGCTTGCATCGGAGGGGTACCAGCGAATAACATCTCGAGACGAACTTCTTTGAGGTGAAAATGCTGCGATCTCTAGAACCAAAAGATTTAACTCGACGCTTTGATGCCGCGAGTTTACCGATTGAGACTTTTTACCAAAACACCGAGCTCGCCTCTGCACAACCGAGTTCAGCGGGTCAGTCGCGTGCGATTCGTGCACTAAGTCTGGGACTTTCAATCAAGCAAAAGGGATACAACGTCTTTGTTGTTGGCGCTTCTGGAACAGGCCGAACCTCATCGATTCGAGGCCACCTCAAGGATCGCGCACGCAGTGAAGCAACACCAGGTGATGTTGTTCTTGTTTACAATTTTGATGACCGCGATCGGCCGCGTGCAATCGAGTTGCCAGCCGGTGTTGGTCCTCGTGTTCAACGGGTCTACAATGAACTGGTTGAAGGCATGCTTCGTGAACTTGAAAAGGCCTTTGAGGGTGAGCAGCACAACGAGAAACTTCAGGCCATGGAGAAAAAGCACGATGATCACATTGAGACCCTTTTGGAAGAGGCACGTGCAGCAGCAGAAAAGGTAGGATTCATCCTCTCACGCAATCAAGGTTCAATACAGCTTGCAATCCGTGGCGAAGACGGCTTACCGGTGGATGAGGACGTCTATGCTCAACTCGACGCTGAGGCAAAAAAAGCATTGGAAGACGCTGCTGAGAGCCTACAGCCGACAATGGAGGAAGCCTTAAGGCGGGTTAAGCAGTATGAACGACAGGCCGATCAGTCCTTAGAACTTCTCTTGCGTGAGACCGCATCGAACATGCTCAATCCCCTCTTTGAATCTGCAAGCGAAGAGGTGAACGACCTACCCGAAATCATAGCGCACCTCCGTCAAGCCTATGACGATGTACTGAATCGTATCGAAAGCTTCACGATGGACCCAAACGAGCAAGATCAAAGTGAAGAGCAAAAGCGGACTCGATCGCTGCGCAGACGACTCCTTGACGAAGAGGAAGACAGCGACACTGAAGAACCAACACTCTTACGCTATCGGGTCAATGTTTTTGTCGCGCGTCAGACCGATTCAGGTGCACCGGTGATTGAATGCAATCACCCGATTATGAGCAATCTTTTTGGGCGAATCGTCCACCATGTACGAGGCGGCGACACGGCAACCGACCATACCAAGATACGCGCTGGCGAGCTCTATCAAGCGAACGGTGGATATCTCGTCATCTCGGTTCAAGACCTTCTGCAACAACCTCAAGTTTGGGAGGCCTTAAAGCGCGCACTCAAGAATGGTGAAATTGATTTGGACGACCCGGGTGATTCGAGCCGAATGGTTACGGTTGCGATGTTGCGCCCACAATCGATTCCGCTCAAAGTGAAAGTCTGCCTCATCGGAACACCCGAATTCTACTACATGCTTTCGCGCGATCCTGAGTTTTCGAAACTCTTTAAAGTTAAGGTCGACTTTGACCTTGAAATGGATGTGGATGACGAAAACATTGAACGTTATCTTCGATTTATGGCTGGCGTAACCCTCGACGAGGGCCTTGCAGGTGTGACCCCAGATGGGGCAGCCAGAATTCTCGAACACTCGGTTCGAATTGCATTGGATCAGCGCAAACTCACCACACGCTTTGGATGGATTGCCGACCTGATTCGTGAAGCGAGTTATTTGGCACGACGAAATGGACGCGACGAAATTGATCGCAATGCGGTAGAGGAAGCATTGGCAGCCAGGCGAGAACGCGAAGGCTATCTTGAGAAACGCATCTTGGAAGACATTGCCTCTGGGCGTGTGCTCATTCAATGCAGCGGCGAAGAAGTGGGTCAAATCAACGGGCTCACGGTACTTGAAATGGGACGCTATGCCTTTGGGCAACCGGCCCGAATAACCTGCAGCGTCGGTGCGGGCAAACACAACATTTTAAGCGTTGAGCGAGAAGCCGATTTAAGCGGCCCTTTTCACACCAAAGGGACTCAAATCATTCGAGGCATTCTTTTGAATCGATTCGGCAACGATGTCCCGTTAAACCTTGCTGCCACTTTTTCAATGGAGCAGAACTACTCGGAAATCGATGGTGACTCGGCGTCTCTGGCGGAGACACTGGCAATGCTCTCGGCGCTTTCCCGTGTTCCGATTCGACAGGACATTGCGGTTACCGGATCGATTGATCAACGCGGGCAAGTGCAAGCTGTTGGTGGCCTGAACGAAAAAATCGAAGGCTTCTTTCGAACCTGCAAGGCACTCGGAAGCACAGGCCCCAAAGGTGTTGTGATGCCTGCAGCGAATGCGCGTGACCTTTGCTTGTCCTCGGCAGTTGTCCGCGCTGTTGAGGAAGGTGATTTTGCGGTCTACACCATCCAGAACTTGGAAGAAGCATGCGAGTTGATGCTCGGTCGACCTTGGGACGAACAAGGCCGTGACGACTCCCTGTACGCCCTCGGTCTCAAGCGTCTACAACATTTTAACGCTGTCGTTGGCTCTTCATTGCACATGTAACGACCCGACGCAGCGATAGTCGCAATGCGTGACTAGACGCCCTTGAATTGGGGCGCACGTTTTTCTTTGAAGGCTGTCAGCGCTTCGATTCGATCTTCGGTATAAAGCGTCACTTCATAGGCACAACGCTCAAGCGTTAACCCTTCATGCAGGCCACATCCAATGCCGCCTTGGATCGCTTTCTTGGCAGCTTCGACTGCAATCGGTGCGCTTTCGAGAAATTCTTCGGCCCAGCGCGTCGCTTCGTCGAGAGTCGTTGAATCCTCAACGCACGCGTCAACGAGATGGATATCCAAGGCGCCTTGGCCGCTTAGTCGCTTCCCTGCGAAAATTAGTCGCTTCGCTACCGACAAACCAACCAAGCGCGGCAAGCGCTGTGTACCACCCGCTCCCGGAATAATTCCGAGCCGTGTTTCTGTTAAGCCCATGGTCGTGCTCTTGCTCGCAATGCGAAAGTCACAGGCGAGTGCGAGTTCGGTGCCGCCTCCAAAAGCGTAACCTTCAATGCAGGCGAATGTCGGCTGCGGCATCTCTTCGATGACGTTCATGGTGCCTTGAATTAGACGCAAAAAAGAACGTGTTTCCTCTGGGCTCATCCCCGCGCGTTCTTTGAGGTCTGCGCCTGCGCAAAATGCTCGCTCACCCGCCCCTGTTAAGAGCACTGCGCGGATGTCGCGACGCGCGCCGAGGCGGTCAAGCTCAATATTCAATGCCTCCAAGAGAGGGCGGTTTAACGCATTCATTTGTTTGGGACGGTTCAATGTTAGCGTTGCAATCGAATTTTCAATTGAGCACAAGACCAAGGGACTTGATTCAGGGTTCGTACGTACGTCAGTCATTGCTTGCTCCAAGATGGGGTATGTTTGACCTACTAGCACCAAACAACCTCTATTACGTCAAAGCGTCATGCGCTCACAACACAATGCTATTTTTTTTCGACCTATTTGTCATTACCATTCGATTCAATCGTGAACCCCATTCCGCGCTTAATAAAAACACGACCTTCATGGCTATCCCGACGCTCGACTTGCGCAACAAGGCTGTTGCGATAGCGAATGAAGAAAGAATCACACTGAGGCATTTCAATGCTCGATTCGATTGACCGCCCATGACGCAAATGCTCCGCCTCCCTTGCTGTCCCCTCGAACACGGGCCCAACCCCCAACATGGACAAACGTTGCTGCAATGGTGGGCATTCTTTAATTTTCTCCATCGTCAGAGCATTGCCCAGCGATATTTTCTCAATCTCAGTGCGACGCAACGCACTTAAATGCGCTGGGCAGCGAAGTGCATCGCCAATATCGCGCGCCAAAGCTCGGATGTATGTCCCTTTGCTCACATGAAACATGACGCGTGCCTGGGCACCCTCCCAAGAGAGAAGTTGTGCATCATAAACCTGGACTTTTCGCTTCGGGATCTCAAAGTCTTCACCGCGCCGGGCCTTGGCATAAGCGCGCTCACCCTTCAGATGAATCGCTGAGAAATTTGGGGGACGCTGTTCGAGAGTCCCTGTGAAATCGACAAGCGCACTTTTGATGGTTTCAGCTCGAAGGGACGAAGGTTCCCCTCGCGCGCTCTCTTCTCCTTCACAGTCGTCCGTTGTTGTTCCAAAGCGAAAGTCAAGGGTTGCTTCATAGCGTTTATCGGCTGCCACGACATAGTTTTGGAGCTTGGTATAAGGCCCCACAAGAACGA
>JAHDBA010000037.1:0-18408 GCA_020630615.1 Myxococcota bacterium
ACCGTCATGAAACTCGCGAGCAAGTCATCGATGTCCCCCCGCAAATGTGTATAACCAAAGACAATATTCAAGTGGAGATCGATGGCATCGTCTACCTCAAAGTGATGGACCCCAAAAAAGCGAGTTACGAAATCGGAAACTACCGACAGGCATCAATCGCCCTCGCACAGACCACAATGCGCTCAGAAATGGGGAAGCTCACCTTGGATGAAACTTTTTCTGAGCGGGACAAAGTCAACGACAATATCGTCCAAGAAATCGATGTCGCGTCCAACCCATGGGGCATTAAAGTCCATCGCTATGAGATTATGAATATTACACCTTCGGAACGCGTCATTGCGACGATGGAGCAACAGATGGAAGCCGAACGGCAAAAGCGCGCTGACATCACCCTTTCACAAGGCAAGAAAGAGGCTCAGATTAATGTGTCCGAGGGCGAGCGCGTCCGGAGCATTAACTTATCGGAAGGCGAGCGTCAGAAACGTATCAACGAGGCCGAAGGTCGCGCTGAAGCGATTCGACTGATTGCGGAGGCTTCGTCAGCCGGGCTTGAAGAGGTTGCACGCGCGGTCAATGAACCGGGTGGTGACGCTGCTGTGAAAATGCAAATCGTTGGCGATTTTGTGAGCACCTTGGGAGAGGTCGTCGACAAAGCGGACATCAGTGTTGTTCCCGCGGACCTCGCAAAGGTTCAAGGGGTGTTCGCAGGACTGAACGAGACTGGCGCAGCCATCAATAAAAACTAAGAACGAATCACAAAATCGTTTTAGACGAAGGAATTTCTTATGGGCACATCAATAGCTGGCATCTTCTGGGCAGCACTCGCACTCTATCTTGTTTACTCGGTCTTTCGGGCGGTGGTTATTGTCCCTCAACAACATGAGTATATCGTGGAGCGCTTGGGGAAATACAAAGAGAACCTGAAGCCTGGACTCGCCTTCCTTATCCCCTTCATTGATAAGGTCGCCTTCAAGCAGGACATGAAAGAAATGGCGATCGAAGTTCCTCCACAAATGTGCTTCACGAAAGACAATGTCAAGGTTGAGGTTGATGGTGTTCTTTACGTGCAAGTCACGGATGCACTGCAAGCAAGTTACGGCATTACCAACCACACCTTTGCGGCCGTACAGCTTGCACAAACAACAACGCGTTCTGTGGTCGGCACTATGGATCTCGACCGCACGGCGGAAGATCGAGAAGAAATTAACGCTCGCGTTCGCTCGGTTCTTCAAGATGTGCGCGATGTATGGGGCATTACCGTCAAGCGCTATGAAATCAAGAACGTTGTGCCACCCAATACTGTGCGCGACAGCATGGAGCGCCAAATGGCGGCTGAACGTCAGCGACGCGCCCTGCTTGAGGAAAGTGAAGGCCGCAAGCAGGCACTCATTAATGATTCCGAGGGACAAATGCGGGAACTCATCAATCTTTCGGAAGGCGAAAGGCAGCGCCGTGTTAATGAGGCTGAAGGTAAAGCGGCTGAGATTGAAGCTCTTGCAAACGCGACTGCTGAATCCATTCGAAAAATGGGTTCTGCATTGAGCGTGCATGGTGGTCCTGAAGCGATGCGACTGAATATGTCTCAGCGCTACTTCGACGAACTTAAAAAAATTGGCCAGGCGGGTCAGAAGGTTATTGTCCCCGCAGATATTATGAATGTCGATAGCTTGTTGGCTTCGGTGGGTCTTGGTGACGATGACTTAAAATCGATGGAGACCACACGCGCTCCTGTCCCGCGCAAGTCCAAGCCTATGGACATGAAAGCAAAGTCTCGAGCGCCCTTAATACAAAGTGACCCGGAATCGACAGCCGTGTTTAGCGTACCGACCAATGAAGACTAGATAAAGCACGCAGACGGTGCACATGACTATCGCGCGATCTTCTTGATTCGCGCGATTTCTTTTTTGGCTTCGCGCTCTCGAATGTATTGACGCTTGTCTTCTTTCTTACGACCTTTGGCGATACCGAGGAGAACTTTCACCCATCCCTTTTTGAAATAGAGTTTCAAGGGAACAAGGGTCATGCCTTTCTCGTCGATTTGACGCTGTAGATGTTTCAGCTCAACATGTTTCACAAGAAGCTTGCGGGTACGCTCGGGGTCATGGTTCGCGTATGTGCCATGCGAATAGGGTTCGATTCGCAGGTTCACAAGATAGAGTTCGCCCTTTCGAATATTGGCAAAAGAATCCGAAAAGGAAAGCTTGCGGTCTCGCAAGGACTTCACTTCCGTACCCGTCAGTTCAATTCCTGCCTCTAAGGTGTCGGCGATCTCAAAGTCAAACCTTGCACGACGCTGCTCAGCAATCGTTTTAATACCAGGTGGGTCGACGTGCTTCTTCTTTTTCTTACCCATGTTTTCCCTGCTCTTTATCAACCACTTGAAGCACACTTCGAAACTCTATCAGCGACACCGCGTACTCCAATGACACCTATCAATATAAGGGAGTCGCCTCTTCGTCTTCACATGTAGCAGAGGACGTCTTGTCTTTGAGATTTTTCGCATCCTTTCTCTTCTGGGTGGACGAGAAGCTTTCTTTTGCACTCGGGAACTCGCCCGACTCAACATCGCCTTTAAAGGCTTTTAACGCATCGATGATTAGGGCCTCACCCTTGAGGTAGTGACGTACGAACTTCGGTTTAAAATCGGTATTCAGACCAAGAATATCATTCAACACAAGGACCTGCCCGTCGGTACCCACGCCCGCACCGATACCAATGGTTGGAATATTCAGCGACTGCGTAATCGCAGCACCCAAATCGCTTGGCACCCCTTCAATCACAATTGAGAAAGCCCCAGCCGCTTCTAGTGTCTTTGCATCGTGAAGAATCTTTTCTTGAGCAGAATCGCTCTTGCCCTGAACCCGGAATCCACTTTGCGCATGAAAACTTTGGGGCAAGAGTCCAACGTGACCCATCACAGGAATACCCGAATCAACGAGGGCCTCTACCACCGAAGCTCGAGATGCTCCACCTTCAAGTTTCACTGCTTGTGCGCCGGCACGAATTAGCTCTGCGGAAGATTGCAGGGCAATCTCGACCGAAGGCTGGTAGGACATGAAGGGTAAATCCGCAACCAGAAGGGAATCCCTTAAGGTCGAGGCGACTGCACTCGTGTGATATGCTACCTCAGCAACACTCACGTTCAAGGTTGTGTCCTCCCCTTTCACAACCATGCCTAGTGAATCGCCGACAAGAACCATATCGACCTGCGCAGCGTTCACGAGTCGCGCCATCGTTGCGTCGTAACATGTCACCATCGACAACTTACGACCTTGTTTTTTAGAGCGAAGGATGTCACGCACACGTTTCATGCCTTAACGCTAGCGCATAATACCAGTCAAATCTAGAGTGCAGAGACCGCCGTGCAAAGGTAAAAAGCTTCTAGCTACATTGGGATCCAGGCGTTATCAAAATTTCTATGAAGCGTACTATGTTAAAGCGTCAGAGACTCCTCGTGTCCATGTATTGCGCTTGCTTGCTTTCGATGGGTGCCCGAGCAGAAACAGCACTGAGCCTTGGGCGCTCGGGAAGCTACCAACGGTTGCAACTCCGACAGAACTCCGTGCGAGAGGAGCATGGTGGCAGCTTTGGTAATGCGACGGGTACTCCTCAAGACAATATGCAGTTGAGCCTCAAAATTCCTCTCTACATATCGGGGACAGACGCGAACGGCCCGGGTACCTTCTACGCAAGTGACCCTTTTGATGTCTTAACTCCAACAACTGGTGTTGGTGAGTTCATTGGTATTGCAGCGGAAGATTTAAAAGACTGGCGAACTTATATACCCGCATTTCGGATGGGTCATGCCCGCTCGCCATTTCATCTACAGGTTGGAGCTCTACAGTTTTCGCTTGGACACAGTTCTTTGGTGGACCACTACACCAACACGCCAATTGGAGCATCGCGTGCCCTTGGTTTCTTCTCACAGCTTCGAACCCCTTGGGGCGGTCTTGCCTTTGGCTTCTCAGATATCGCCTCACTCTCATCCCTTGTGGGAGGCAGAGCCTTTATTGCACCGCTATCGTTTTTTGGCGTTGAGTCGAGTGAGAGTGACGAAGTGCTTGAACTCGGTCTCTCATGGGCTTCGGATTTCAACCCAAATCGAGGGCACCCAAACCATGCTGCAGGGGTAGTGGATACCCGCAATGTGAGCGGACTTTCGGCAGAGGTCACAGCGGGACTGTGGAGCGGCACACTCTTTAAACTTCGATTGTACAATGACTTTAACTTTCTCAAAGGGGCAGACTCCCGTCGCCAGTCTCTGGATGAGTGGGCCTTCGGTAATCATAGCGGCCTGCTGGGAGATATCGACATCTTGAAACTAGGGGTGATTCAAGCCCAGTTTGACTACACCTATGGCTTGGATGGGTATATTCCGCGCTATTTTGACACACTCTATGCAATTGAACGCAATCAGAGTTACGGCACCACGTTGTCAAAGACGGAGCTCTTTGCTTGGCCCACTCATGGGCCCATGTTGCGCATCGATAGCACGTGGCTGGATCTTTTTTCGATCTACGGCGAATGGGCCCACCTCTTCCCCCGCGGGGTCAGCGCAGATTCTATTGGCAGAGTTCTCATCGGTGCGTCTTTTAAGTGGTGGGTTTTGGGCGGAGCCCTAACCCTTGGACAATCGGGTATAACCACCTTTGGTGATACCCCTTGGTTTGGGCCAGGATTTATTATGACCGCAGAGGGGCGCATTTCACTGCTTGATGAATGGCTTCAGGTTGTGGGTCGCTATTACCGCGTGCACGAGCCAGACATCGATTCCATCCAAGCTCGCCACTCTTTATTGATCGGTTTAGAGGTTCGCGCTGGATTTAAGAATCCCTTACCTTGATGTTACGCGTGCTATGGTTGGCTTGGGTGTCTCGAATCAGTGGCTGGCTTGCTCCCATGAAGCAAATACGTTTTTCATCACACATCAAGGTTAAGCGTCACACCTCAATCTTGTGCTCTTTAAGAAACGCATCGGCCTCCGCCATTTTTTTCGCATATTCCGGTATTTGTCCCTGACGCTGAAGCTCCATCGCTTCTTTCATCAGTGCCTCCCAGGCTTTTTTTAAACGCTTTTCTTCTCGAGCTTTTTTTCCAAAACCAAACATAGGATTTTGATGTCAAGTACACCTTAGCGTTACATTCACAATACAATAACACTCGAAAGTCGATATCCGACCCGCCGCAAACAACACGCTCAAAGTTGGGGCAAAAACATCTCCATCGTGTCAACTTCAGCTTGTGGTGTTCAACTTGTGAAGCTGCTCGATCCAATGCTAAGCTAACGCATGCAGAACACGCCCTTTTCGCTGGAAAACAAAGTCGCCCTTGTTACTGGCTTTGCCGAACCCTCTGGATTTGCGTGGGATATTGCGCGTCATTTGAATGCTGCAGGTGCGCGTGTCATTGCCAGCGCTCACCCTCGTTTGTCATCAATTGCAAAACGAAACCTCACCCGTCAGGCAAGCTCAGAGGTAAGAAAGCACCCGTGGGGGTGTGGTGCCCTTCAGGTCGAAGAGGTTATTGCGTGTGATGTTGAATTTGATGTGTTGGGTGACATTCCCCATGAACTTAGGGAGCACCGAGCCTACCGAGACAAAGACGTCTCGATTCAGGGTCTCGTGGAATCAATCCAAAGGCGTTTCGACGGTATTGATATCGTGGTGCATTCGATTGGCTACTCCCCCGAAGGACAAAAGAGCCAGCATGAGTTGTCACGCTCTGGCTACCTGCAAGCACTGAGCGTTAGTGCCTTCTCGTTAACAGCGCTCTACCAGCAACTCTCACCACTGCTCTCGCAAGGGGCATCATTCATTGCACTTTCGTACTTGGCGAGCCAACGAAGCATGCACTATTATTCGGGCGGAATGGCAAGTGCAAAGGCGGCACTGGAATCGGACGCCCGCCAACTTGCGTTCGCCCTTGGAAGAAAGGGGCAACGTATCAATATCATCTCGCCGGGCCCCTACCCTTCACGCGCGGCATCAAGCCTTGGCGACATTCAGGCTGTGGTTGACCACGTCGCGAGCAAAAGCCTTATCCCAAAACCTGTCTCGGGTGATGATGTTGGCCAGTGTGCCCTTTTTCTAGCAGCCCCAGCCTCAAAACACATTACGGGTCAATGTATTTACATTGATGGTGGGTACAACTTGGTCAGTGCCTAGGTTCACTAGCCGAAGGCTTGCTTGTAATTGATTCCTTCGAATTCGGCACTGCGCTCCAGCTTGCCGCCTTTGTCATGAATGTAGTCAAAAAAGGCCTCGATCATCTCTTCAAGCTCCGAACGATCATCGACAACCACGACTCGTTTTCGAAAATGCGAGCCCCCGGGCAATCCACGGGAATACCAAATTAAATGCTGGCGAAAAGTTCGAATCGCTAGACCTTCCCAAGTTAAGTTGTGCCGCAATTTAACCTCGCGTCCCTCGTCGATAGTTCGATGAAACTCCATGTGTGCAGCAAAGTGCCTGCGCAACATCTCTCGACGGTCATCCATCGTAGGTTCATAGCCAAAACTCTCGCTCAAACACGATTTAAAGAGCCAAGGGTTTCCGAGTGCGCCACGGCCGACAAGGACACCATCGCAGCCTGTTTCGTCCATCATCCGCTTCGCGTCATGCGCATTTAAGACGTCGCCATTACCGAGAATGGGCATGTCGACCGCAACACTTTTCATCTTCGTGATCCAGGACCAATCGGCCTCACCACGGTACGCTTGAGCTCGAGTTCTTCCGTGAACTCCTAGAGCTGCACAGCCTGCGTCTTCCAATACCCGGGTCATCTCCAAGCAGTTAATTGAATCTGCATCCCAACCGGTTCGTATTTTTGCGGTGATCGGAATCGCGTCATTCACCGCCTTTCGCATGGCTTCAACAAGTTCTGCGGCTCGCTTTGGGTTGCACAAGAGAGAGGAGCCACTACCCGTTTTGGTGACCTTCTTCACGGGACAACCCATATTGATATCGACAATATCCGCACCGAGTTCCATCGCTTGGCGAGCTGCATCGGCCATTGCTTCAACATCACCCCCAAAGAGCTGTACGCTGTACGGAGACTCTTTCTCACGATCGTATGTGAGATACTGACGAGTCCTCCGGTTTTTATAGAATAAACCCTTCGCAGAAATCAGTTCTGTGGTCGCAAGACCTGCACCCATTTCGAGACAAATCACACGGTAAGGCATCTCGCTCACACCGGCCATCGGCGCAAGCATTACTGGGTTTTTAATGGTATGTTTTCCAATCTGAAACATGCTTATCCCTCAAAACAACATCGCATTCGTAGGATGTAAACCTTTTCATTGGGCGCTTTAGCAACCCGCCTGAACGATGAAACCAAAACTTCTCACTCCTTGGGCGAAAAGAGGCAGAGTGCTTTCAAAATCAACTTTCTAGCGATTCACTAAACCAACCACTACACTAAGGTCGTGAAGGTGGTTTATTGAAGTGCGTCGATTTCATCAATACCTACAGCGAACATCGTCCTTCGAGAGCGCACTCGTTGTAGGGCTTGTGCTCGCTGCACTCTACCATACCCTCCTCTTCGCAACCCCCAACTTATCGAACCAGGCAGGGTTCCTAAGCACGATGTTCTTCTGGGCCATTGTGGACACAGCACCATGGATGTCCTCGCACCAGTTGTCGGTCCTTTTAATCTCTGGGAATATGCTACTGGTGCTCTTAGGCTTTGGTTTTGCGTCAAAATTGAACGCAAAAACCCGGGTTCATGGATCCGATCTTTTTGTTCTGATGTTGGAAGCTTTTGCCTGGGCTTCAATATTACGCATCGGACTGAGCGCTCTACCCGAAATTGTACGACTGCTCATGTTAATCTACACCAACGTCTTTGCTTCGCTATCCTTCAACGATTCCGGCCTCATGTTTTCGAAGGACATCCCTTTAGCCATACTCGACACCCCAATACAGAGTACAAGCGTTGGCACACAAGGACGATTCTTCGGACAAGGATTCTTCGGCCGCATATGCATTGCTCTGGGCGCAGGCTTGCATGAGGAGATGGTCTTTCGGGTACTGCCCTGGTGTCTTTTCTTAAGTCGATATCAGGCCCCCGCTAAGCGTGCACGAAAGCACCAACGAGTTTTGAAGCGCTACCCTCTTTCGAGTTTCGATGCGGTCTATGTGTCGACAACCAGTCTTCTTTTTGCCTTCGCACACATTCCCTTTGAAGATTTCTCCAACGACCCGATCCTTTTTCTCTCACGGCTAGTGAGTGGCGCTTTTCTCGCTTTAATCTTTAGAACACGAGGGTTCTTGGCAGCTCTTTTTGTTCATGGAATCTATGATCTACTAGTTTTAACCACGTCCTAAGCGGGAATCTCATGCCAATCGACCTCAACGAAGACGAAAGCCTAAAACCGCTCATCGTTTCTATCGCAATGACGATATGGATCACAGTCGCATTGATTCTCTATGGCTGTGCCCACCCCCATATCTTTCGCGTCATGGGTAGTATTTTCGCGATTTTTGCGTTCCTTCTACCATGGGGAATGAATAGGGTACGTGTCTCTTCGATAGGCCTCGTCTTGCTTGCCTCGCTTTTATACCTGCTACCCATGGCCCACTCACTCTTGGTGAGTATTCCACTACCGCAAAGTCTTTTTGAGTGGTTACGCCCCGCGCATGCCCACGATCGAGCACTTCTTTTCAAACCCTTATTCGATGCAAATATTCGTGAGCAAGGTGTTGTGATACCAACACAGCTGAGCGCTGCGGCACCGGAATCGCTGGTGAATGCTGCTCGCTTGGGTGTCGGCTTGGTAGCGATGCTCGTCGGGTACACTTTAAACTACTCGCAGCAATCCAAGCGCTTTTTGCGATCAGCGATACCTGCAATCGGTATTGTCCTCGTGTCACTCTCAGCCTATTACGGGCTTCGGGATGACCGGATGATTCTGGGAATCTTTCAGCACAACGGACACACGCCCTTTATGGGTCCTCTTTTGAACCCCAACCATCAGGCGAAAGTCGTGGGACTTATTGGGTTATGGTCTCTCGCCAGAATCTTCGACACCTTAACGCGTGGCGAAAAGATCTTGGCCGCGATGTCATTTCTTGCATGTTCGACCAATGTCCTTTTAACACTTTCCCGTTGGGGCATCGTTGTTTATGGCGTATTTGTTCTGGCCTTCGCACTGTCACTCGTTCTTGAGCGGAAAGACTTAAGTGCCAGCCTTCAGCGTCATATGGGCCTCATTGTGATGTTTGCACTTTTGACGCTTTCAGCGACGGTTGTGCTCTTTGGTGAACGTGTGGGTGCAGAGCTTTCAACGCTCTTTGGAGAAGGCTCTGACCTCACGAAACTGGATCTCTTCCCACCCGCATTGGCCCTCGCACGCGACCATTGGTTCTGGGGAGTCGGTTCCGGGAGCTTCGCAGACTTGTACCCACCTTATGCAATGAAGGTTGGGCACAGCCAACTCTCCTTCTTGCACGCTGAAAACATGTTAATTCAAAGTCTCGTCGACTATGGATTTCCTTTATCACTAATGTTCTTGGCTATCGGGTTCCTGTTAATTCGGAAAACAACCCAAGGGGAGACCCTCTCCAAAAACCTTCCGAACATCCTGTTGATCGCATTTCCCTTTGTGGCAGATATGCTGGACTTTTCCCTAGAGCATGCTGGCGCTTTTGCTTTGGCGTCCTTGATTTGGGGGCTGTCCTTTGCAGACGCTTTGCAGAAACAACACCAACGGAAATCGAAGAAGCGCAAACGCGCTCGACAAAACGAATCTGCAGCATCGCGCAAGGAACATAAGGGACGTCTGCAAAACCTCAATATTCTGCGCCCGAAGGTCCTTTTCAGAAGCGCGATGGTATTCACTGCGCTACTCGTCCCCTTCGCCTTGTGGGCGAGCTATGACGCGACCACTTGGGAGATTGACCGAACGTACAAGATTGCCCCTGGGATTGAACCGGTTCTCGAAGGACTCCTCGGACATCCCCATGACGCACATCGTTATTATCAGTTGGGTTACCGCCTACGAATCGAAGGAAGTCCCGGCAAAGCATTGGGCTTCCTCAACTCGTCACTTGCGCTATGGCAAAATCACGGAGCTTCGCATCTTGAGATTGCGCGTTCGCTCTATGACCTCAAACGTTACCCACAATCGTGTCTCGAGTACCGAAGTGCTTTCATGAGCAAAGGCCTCTTGGAGCACACTCTTCTGAAAGAAATCCTAGCGCGCTTTCCGGAATGGAAGTTTAGGAGCGATTGCACAATCCGAGACTCCGTCAAAATGCAAAGTGCAATTTGTACGCAAGAATGGCAGGCAGGGCGTCAACGTGAGGCTGTTTCGTGCGCTCATTATCTTTCGCAAGTGATGGGAGAAGCCAATAGACGACATTTTGAAGAAATGGAATGGGAGTACGCGCTACGTTCCCGAGATTTGGAAACCCTAAGTACGTTTGCTCGTACACACGATACCCCCTCCAATCCCAAGGCCTGGGTACGTCTTGCCGACACCCTTACGTTGCTGAAATCTCCGGTGGATGCGTATGAAATCATGAAAGGAAAAACCGAGGTGAGTCCAAACACACCCAAAGTTCTAACCTGGAGACTTCAAAACGCACGTCTACGCAAAGACTTTCCAGAGGCGCTTGAAGTACTGCACCGTCTCAGGCGAGCCCCCACTTCGAATCGAAAGCGAAGGGATTTTGATGTTGAAGAAGCTGCACTTTACGAGACAATGGGACGAATATCGGAAGCGTACCGTTTATGGACACGACTCAGCCAGTCCAACCCAAAGAGTACACCGATTTGGCAGGGCAAGTTACGTTGTGAGCACTTGCTCAATTTTTCTTCTGCAGCGGCAAGCACCCGTCAGCATATGATCGATGCCGGTCTCGAGATTCCCAATCTCTAAGTTCGAGGTCTCAAAGCTCTAGACCTTAAAACTTTAGGTCTCGGACTTTCCAGTCGTTAGCGAAGGTAAACCTGAAGGGTGTCCGGTCCAACGTCTCGAACACACGCCAATTGCATTGCATTCTCGGCCAGTACATCTTGTACACCAATACCTTCATGGGTGTTTGGCGATTGGAAAACCCAAAGCTCGTCAACTACTGACGCTTTTAACATCGCAGAAAAGAGCGTCGGCCCCGCCTCAACAAGGAGCGATGTAATGCCCTCTCGAGCAAGTTCACGTAAAGCGAATCCACCGGGCGTTGCATCCACCATGACCTTGGACTTACCTCGATCTTTTGCCTTGACCTCAAACATTTTTAGCGTGCTGCAATCAAAACCGTGACTGCGTGTCAGAACCCGACGTTCAGGGTTTTTCGCACCGATTCCAAAACGAACATCAAGGCAGGGATTATCCCTCAACGCTGTCGATGCCCCCACCGCAATTGCGTCGACTTTCGCACGAAGTTGGTGCACCATGTAGCGGGACGCGTCCGATGTGATGGGCAGTGCGCCACGCGAGTCGTTGCACATGGTACCTTTATGGCCAATCGCGATCTTGACAATCACATAAGGTTTTGCGCTACGTTCACGCACCCAAAACGGGTGCATCAATGCCCGCGCGACACGTGCGTATTCAGAAGTGTCGCCGAGTCCCTCCACACACACACCCGCATCGCGAAGAATATTAACGCCCTTGCCATTGACTTTGGGCGTCGGGTCAAGCGTTGCGATTTGGACATCGTTGAAATGAAGCGCTGCAAGTCGTTCTGCACATGGACCGGTTTTTCCGTAATGCGAACACGGCTCAAGTGTAACGGCCATCGAAGCATTTTCAAAACTTTCGGGTCCCTTATCAACAACAATTCCAGCATCACGAATTGCTTCTATCTCTGCATGAGGGCCACCGGCAAATCGATGATAGCCTTCACCAACAAGCGCACCGCCTCGTGTGATGACAGCTCCAACCGGTGGATTTGGATACGTTTGCCCGAACCCCTCCCATGCAAGTTGTAGGGCGCGCAACATCGGGTCGTCGACTTGAGCGCCCCTTCGTATTTCTCTTCGAGGGTGCTTTTGAAAAAAGTCGAACAAGAATTCAAAGCAGGGGACGGATGGACTCTGGTCTATCAAACTCTCCACGTGCCCACCATTCCTCGCATTGTGTCCTTCCTCAAGAAGGTTTTTAGATGGGCATTGCAACAAAGTGCAACCACGCATGGCCCCGCTTCACGATGCTGGGGCCCGCTCACTCGCGGCCCATGATTTATCGTCCAAAAACGATGAGCGCATCGTTGTGGTCGATGAACGTCTGTCCATTGGTGAGCGTAGCGGAGTACCCAATGATGGATGCTCAACACTTTCGCGACCTAAAGGCCATAAAAACGCGCCTGCTTTCCGCTCAGAGAGAGGTTGCGGGAGCGCGCGCTCGAGCACCCGCGTATTTTTGATGCCGACCAGATTTGAGAGTCGATTTACGAAAGCGTCCGCAGCCATTCGAACCGCGTTCACTCGATTCATGTAGGGCTCAAAGACATGAAACTCAAGTGTTACTTCCCCAGCGTCCCGAAACTGCCAGACTCCAATTGCCCGCCCATTCTCAAGGACCAAACTCGTGGTGTTTCCTCGAGCGTCGACAGTCCAAGGCAAGAATGGATCCCGAACAAGACGTGACTTGTTGGACCATGCCATGGAATAGAGGTCCCAAACTGGAACAAAGATGACAGGAAACTCATCCGCGATGTCCTTGCGTAGACCATCGATCGATTCGCGGCTTCCAATTAGGCCATCAGGCATATTGTTAACTTTAAAACGAATAGCTTCACGCCCCATCTGAGCAATGTAGCGATGTGTATCTTCCAGCGAAAAGCCTGTCCAAGCTGCAGCATCCTCTGGATATGCTGGACCATAGAGCCGAAAATAGCGACGTGTCACTTCGACACGAGCAGCCTCACCCTGATCGCTGCGTAACTTATAGTCTTCAAGCCAAGTCGACAGCATTGCATAGGAAAAGGTATTGCCCTTCCACCCTCGTGATGCCGTTCGGATTAGTACACCCAAGTCGCAGAGCTTGCGCAGTATCTGCCTTGAAACATCGTCCGCTGGTTTGCGCTCTTTAGAGCTCAACACCATTTCGAGGATTTCGTCTGCATCTTTTGTGCGTTCAAAATTCACGTCACGTAACTTTTTGGCGAACACACCAATGCGCCCACGATCAAAGCCCGCCTCAACAAGCTTGTTCATGCCGCGCTCTTCAAGAAATTTTGAGTACGCTCGGTGATACAAAGAAAGGTCTTCGGTTTTCAACAAGAAAAGTGAAGAGCGAAATGCACCAGCCCGTACCAAGCTCCGATCGGTTAGCAAGGCTTCGTCCAAATCACCCGGGGTTATCTTGGGGCGTCTGGCCATGAGCGATAAATATGCAATCGGGTTTGGACCATAGATGCCTGGTCGGTTGGCGATAGCTTCCACAAGCCCTTCGTTTTCTTTGAAGGTATTGATTCGCTGGTGATTGTAGAGCCGCAGTTTCTTGAGTGGGATTGCTTCATTCATACCACGTGGTGCCATGTTGCCTCCGAGTATCGGTTCAGGCTTTCGACGCTAGCAGAAAAAAGGGAATGTCTAGAAAAAAACTTCCTGCAAGATAAAATCGTAGGATACTCGCAAAAACAAAGCTCAACGCCTAACCTGCCTCTATGACGAATACAAACACGAATTCAGAGAATCTACCGAATCGTCCGAAGATGGTGCAGGTTGAACGTTCAATGTTTGGCACGCGGGCGCCACGCCCCGAAGGTGCTGGCAAACACATTGTCGTCATCGTAGCAGTCATTCTTATCGGGCTCGTTGTTGCGCTACTGATTCCAACCCCAGGCACGGACAAGACGAAAGCGACGCAAGAGCGCGGCCCTGTTGAGGCAACGCAAGCTTCAAACTGATTTCTTTGAAGAGAGTTAGTCTTCCTCGATATCGATAAGAGTTGCCGAAGGCACGCGTTCCTTGATCTCCTTCTCAAGTTCATCAACGACTTCACCCATACGCTCAACAACCCGATGCCCAAAGGCCCGGACGAGCTCAGTGTCACCGCTCTTGAAAAGTTCCGCAAACTCAGGAAGCACCTGTTCGACAACGACCTTTGAGTCAATGTCAAGATTCACATCCACGGCATGCTCACCCGCGCCGATGACACGTGTACGCATCGAACCGATACTCGCAACCGCATCTTTATCGTTCAACACGGCTCGAATTTTCTCAACAATTTCAGGTTCTGCAGATTCTCCAACGAGAAGGCTCTTGTTTTTTAATGCAAGGACAAATGCGAGCAAACCAAGTAGCAGCGCAATAATGACTGAAGCGATCCCATCAAAGATTGGGTAGCCGGTCCACAACGAAAGCCCGATGCCTGCCGAAGCGACCAAAATTCCAAATACTGCGATACCATCTTCAAACAATACGGCTAAGAGCATCGGATCCGCTTTGTTTTTAAGATACGACATCCACGAGGAATCTCCCTTGTGCGCACGTGCTTCTTTAATCGCTACACTCAAGACATAACCATCAATGACAAAGGCAAGTCCCAAAACAACCCATGTAATCCAAGTGACATTGGTAGGTTCAGGGTGAAGCAATTGGTGAATTCCATGATAGAGCGTGACCCCACACCCAAAGACGAAAATCCCCATCGCTGAGATTAAGGCCCAAACATAGCGTTCACGTCCAAAACCATAGGGGTGTTTGGGAGTTGCAGGACGATCCGCTCGAGAAATCCCAAAAAGCAAAAGTGCTTGATTGGCAGAATCAGCGGCAGAATGAATGGCCTCCGAGAGCATCGCCCCAGAGCCACTCAGGAACCATGCCCCTGTTTTGAGAATGGTAATAATTAGGTTACCTGCAACAGCAGCAACAACAGATGCTTTCGAATGTCCAGCCATGCCAAAACACTAGTCAAAAATGCACAGAACTCAAAGCTTCACCCTCATTTTACGCAAAAAAACAGAGAAACGTGCTATGCTTCATGCATGATTACCTTTGGATTGAGCGCCATCCTTCTGCTGCTTTGCTGCTTGGGTATTGGTCTTGGCATTCTTCTGGGCACCCGCGAAGAGATACCGCAATCGTGCGGGGGCGTTGCATCAAACCCTGAATGTTGCATGACCTGCCCCGAGAAAGATGAATGTGATGATGCTGAGATGGTGCTGGCAACCCATGACGAACATCCATTGCTCAAGCAATCCACTCTTTAGGCTGATCCGATACAGTTGGGGAAGGTGTGTTTTAAGACGACTCAATGCTTTCTTCGACCTTCGTCGCATGGAAACCCAGTGTCGCGCTCGATCGCAATCTCCCTTCTTCACTATAGATAAAGTAAGCTTCTGTACTCGGGTAATGCTTTTGCATTAATGTTCTTCCCTCTTTCTCACCCAAGACGAGCAACGTCGTGGCCAATGCGTCTGCAATCGCACACGAAGGTGCGATCACACTCACACTTACGAGGCCGTAACCCTTGGGTCTGCCATCTCGCGGGTCGATAATGTGACTGTAGTTTTTCCCCTCATGCTCAAACGCGTTTCGATAGGTTCCACTTGTTGCCAACGCTTGATTTGAAGAAAGCTCCACACTGGAATAGACCGAAGTCATTTCTGCCTCGGACTTTGGTGTGTTCACCCCAAGCCGCCATGCGCGACCGTGAGGGTGATGCCCTGAAACACGCACTTCCCCGCCGATCTCAACCATGTAATTCGAAATACCTTTTGAAGACAAAAGCAATGCAATCGCGTCGACCCCATAACCTTTTGCAATCGCCGAGAAGTTCATCTCGGCTTCAAGAGGCCCGACGACTCTGCACCTTCCTGCATCATCGTCGTGCCCCTTGACTCCACTGCTCTTTGTACCCGGACACGAGACACGGGTTGCGTTCATAATATTTAGAGCTCGTTTGAGTGCGTTCTCCGTAGGCGGTGTCACCACCCCTTTGTCCCGATCAAAACCCCAAAGTCGATACACCATTCCACCGGAGATGTTAAAGGCACCTCGAGACTGAACACGTAATTTCTCAGAGCTTATGAGTAAAGTTGAGAGTTCGCCTGAGGCCCGAAATGCTTTTGTTGGCATGTTTTTTTCAAGACGCCCCTTATCTTGCAGAGTTCTCACTCGCGTATCTTGAACTCTCGCATGGGTATTGTGATTAAACTTCGAGACTTCACTTTCATCACGATATGTGGAGAAGACTGCGTTGACCCTTTCAAGTTCGCTGTCAACTGCGCCCTGCAGCTCTTGGAGCCAGTGCTCCCAAAGGGTGCTCGACAACCTGGGCTCCCCACTTTTATCGCCGAGGACGATTGAATAGGTGGTCCCCATTGTCTCACCCTTCAAAACTCCAAGTTTCTCTTTGGGTGTTTCTACTGGGTTGTATTGCGCACCTTGGGGCTTGTAGACATCTCTCGTTGCATGCTGACCACTCATATCCCCGTCTTCCGGAGTGCATTTCAAGCAGGCCACGGTTGCCACACCACTCCAGCATAACAAGAGCGCACACAGAATCTTTCCAGGCCGATTCAAGAGCATCAATTTGCGGCGCATCAACTACAGGGAGTAAATTATCGCAGACAAAACATCGGCCATATCGCCATCTTCACCACCGCCATGCGCATGTGGCGCTGTAAAAATAATCCGACCGGCATTCTCACCCGACATCGGTATCACATGTTCAAATACGACTGGGACATTGCTTGCTGATGTTGCATTCCCGTCAAGGGTTAAGCTTAGATTCGCTTCGACAAGCGACGAGCTACCTGCACCTAACGATTCAGGAAGAGCAACACCGGAAAGATCAAAATCAAGTGCTAAGGAAGAGCGCCCGAGGAAGCTTTCCATACTTGAATTGACGACACTGGCACTAAAATTCTGCGCGGCACCCACATGGGCTGCATCTTTCTCATCGTCATCGCCATACCAATCTGCGGCGTCCGGAAAGGCCGCCTCAAAAACGCTGTAGCCCCAATCCGAAAAATAGATAGACCCACCGTTCAAAACAAAATTGCGCAGCGTCGTCGAGATGTTACCCATCTGATTGAAGAGTGTTGCCGTGTTCACCCCGTACCCTGAACCTGCAAGAAGAACACCGTGACAACTTATGAATACAATATCGACATCATTCAAGTTCGCGGGGTCTGAGAACTCATCAATAAGAAAGTCGACCTGGAAAAAGGGAAGACTTGGCGCTTGAGGTTCATCGCGCACATCAATGTCGCTAAAGCCCATTTCAGCCAGCAGGAGATCCACTTTATCAAATTCACCCTGGTAAACACGAATCCGTGGTGGAACGGGTGCAGTACATAAACCCGCCTCATCCAGTGATACGACTTCACTGTCCACGACGACAACACCATCCACAACACGAACAAAGGAGTTACGGCGAAGCGTCACCTCGTGAACACCGGCAGGAACATCTTCCAATCTAAAATCACCATTCGAATCCGTTCGTGTTTCGATTCGGGTTAAAACCCCATCAAGAACCACATCGACATAAACTTCTGCATCCCCGATACCGATGTCTTGCCCCGGAGAACAAAATCGCCCCACAACGGTACCTTTAGGTTCCGGAGGAACAACACACGCTTCATCGAAAGCTAAAGTTGTTACTTGACCATCCAATACGGCAATATTTTCAAGAACACGAACACGGTCACCAAAGCGGACCTCGAGTCGATGTGTGCCGACCGGCACAACAATTGAAAACGCACCCGTAGCATTGGTTGTCGTTTCAAAACGATTGAGAGACCCATCCTCTCGGACATCAATGCGAATACTGGCCCCAGAGAGCAGCTCATGACTTTCTGGGTCGCAGAGCACTCCCTCAATCGTTCCCACCACAGGCGCAACCACCGTGCACGCCTCATCATAGCCTAAAGTCGTCGTCTGACCTGAGTTCACCGCTATCGATTCGAATGTCCGTATGCGGCCGTCAAAGCGCACTTCGACTTCATGCACACCAACTGGAACAGAAATTGTAAAGCGTCCGTCACTGTCTGTGGATGCCTCAAATCTTTGCAGACCTGCATTGCCGGGGGCATCCACACTAACTTCACCGCCAACAATTGGAGAATGTGACTCCGGATCACAAACCACACCTGTAATCTCACCGTATTCAATTTCTGGGCTTGTACAGTTCTCGTCATACGGAAGCTCAGCACGAATCCCTGCTTCCACAACCGCCATGTAAAGACGGGTTGTTTCACCCTCGCCGACGACGACCTCATGCTCCCCTTCGGGAATTTGTGAAAGGTAAAATCGACCATTGCCATCTGTCACTGTCTCAAAAACCTCGTCGCCAACTTGGATCATCACTGAAGCATTCGCCCATCCTTCATTTGTCGCTTGCTCGCATAGAACTCCGGTAAGTTCGCCCCTGCCAGGCTCAGGCTCAGGCTCTATCTCCGGCTCAGGCTCTATCTCAGGCTCAGGCTCTATCTCAGGCTCAGGCTCTATCTC
>JAHDBA010000037.1:18508-23679 GCA_020630615.1 Myxococcota bacterium
GGCTCAGGCTCTATCTCAGGCTCAGGCTCTATCTCAGGCTCAGGCTCTATCTCGGGCTGAGGCTCTATCTCGGGTTCAGGATCTCCAACCATAACAGGGGCATCGATCGCATCGGAGTCATCGTTGTCTGCCTCGATCACATTATCCCCGCGCACCGAAAAGACATCCGAACCTGCACAGTTGCAATTCGCAATGAACATGCAGAACGATGACACCAAAATTGATGTATAGATTCGACTGCGTTGCTTTCGCCCCAGAATCGTTAATACTTGTTCATCTCGTACGACATTAAATAGTTCCATCATGACATTACCCATTCATCAAATATCTTCTCTATCACGCAGTATTTCACCACAATTAGACTTGTCAAACATCGTGAATGACTTCATACAGAAGCATGTCGATATTTACGCTAAAAGTGCATGCTCAAATCTCACTTGTCCTATCCCTTGGTGTCTTAAGCTTAAATGGATGCGCGGGTCCTATTGTTGATTCTGAGAGGGTCGCATCGCCCGATAGCCAAAACCTCCAAACTCTCGCTCCCGATACATTCACTTTTGAGGCGTCGTCTGAAGCATTGCAGAACTTTGCGCTCGATCACTTGGACGCGCCAATCATCGCAATCAGTGAATCCCACCAATGGACGAGTGAGCTTTCGATGCTACGAGCGCACTTATCGAAAGCACTAATTGAAAGTTCACTTGTTGTAAGCTTGGGTCTACAAGAAGCGCCTGGCTCTGTTAGCCGTGTCAACTATTCGTTACAGAGCTGTAGTGCTTCGTCACAAACATCCATCCAGGAGAGCCGCGATAGGGTTCTTGAAAGCATTGCAAACGAACTCCCACCATCCTATCACGACGCCAGCACTGTCACCTTTTTCGTCGAGCTCTGCGATTGGTTGAAAAGCGACAGGAATAACACAATCAATATTTTCGGATTTGACCCACGCGAACCATGGGCTGACTCACATTGGATCCACGAACGAATGAACTCAACATTCCAAGTGGGAACCTACTCGTGGCAGAACGACTTTTTCTCAGGCTACACCAAAGAGACTGCGTCCAAAGAAGAATATCTAGCGCACCTTCAAAACGGTCTCATTACACATACTCTTGAAGATCATGACCGAATCATGAACGCCCTCGACAATCTAATCTTTCTGACGATGAACATCGACTTTCAGGCAAACTTTACTCCTGACGAAATAGAAGAATTGCACTTACGTGCACAAGCACTACGTGCCTCGCAACTCGAATACGCAGCCCTCGGGTCAAGCGAAGACGGCTTTACCTATAATCCGGACATGGCCGTCCAAGTTCGAGAGGAAGGTCTGTATCAACTCTTTCAAGCCAAGCAAGACTTCACACCCTATACCCGAAGTACAATGATCTGGGGGCTGCCGAATACGACATTTAAGAACTTTCAGCACCCAGGTTTAGACCAAGACTTCATTCCGGGAATGGGCCATTTGCTTCATAAGGACTTTGGCAGTGAAGCTAAACGTCTCTTCCTCACCTCGCAGCAAGCTCAAAGCCTTGATCCAGTGACGAGCCAAATCATCGATTTTTTAGCTCAGCCGAACTCAATCGAGGCCAATCTCCATAGCGAATACAATACATCGTTGATTCATCTTGTTTCTTCGGACGATACATCAACGGGTGTCGGACACTATGCTGATGCTCAAGCTCGCGAACAGGTTGATGTGGTTGCGCTTGTATCGAATGCAAGTCTTATGGAGGTCGACAGCCGAGTGCAAGATAGTATCACTGCAAACCATGGCTCGAACAATGTCCCGCCGCGGCAATGAATTGCCCCCGAGGGGCAAACGATACTAGAGTTCACATAGGTAGATGATCGATGGAACTCCAATCCACACCAAGCTGGTTTACCTACATTGTTGAATGTTCAGATAAAACATTTTACTGCGGGGTCACCAACGATCTGTCCCTTCGCCTTAGCGCACACAATTGCAACCAAGGTGCAAGGTACACGCGCTCACGGGGACCGGTACGCCTTGTCTTTGCTCAAAAATGCTCTTCAAAAGGTATAGCACTTCGGCTTGAAGCGAAATGCAAGAAGCTTTCGCGACCTCAAAAGCGGCACATTGCAGACTTTATCTTAGCAAACTCTGCGCCTCGCAGGCTTGAAACAGAGCGACTGGTGCTACGACCCCCAAAGCCAAGAGACCTGCCAGCTCTGGTCGCATTAAATCAAGATCCCGAGGTTATGCGTTACTTCCCAGCCCTAATGTCACACCGTGAAAGCCACTCGATGTTGAAACGAATAATGCTGCATTGGAGCCTACACTCCTTTGGCGTTTATGTCCTAGAACTCAAACGGAAGCGTTCGGGACACAACTTGCGTACGATTGGACTTGTTGGGTTGAATATCATTTCCTTTCCCAACACATTCAGAAGCACAATAGAAATACTATGGAGGCTTCGAAGAGCATCATGGGGCAAAGGTTACGCAACTGAGGCAGCACGTGTGTGTCACGAAATCGCGAAGCAAGATTTAGGGCTCGAATACTTGTGTGCATTCACGGCCACTCAAAACAAAGGGTCAATCAAAGTGATGCAAAACATTGGGCTATCTTCAAGTGCACCCAAGACCTTCTGCCACCCCTCGCTCCCTAAAGACCACCCTTTATCGAAGCACATCATCATGGAGAAGAGAATCTCAAAACGTATTTGAAATCCAGCCGCCGCACTTTGCAAGATAGGATGCCGTGAGTGTTGCTGCCAAAATATTCGATGCTGCATGATAAATTACTGAGCCCATAATCGAGGAACTTCGCCTTACCAGCATTGAAAATACGAAGGCAGGAAAGAAAGGCCCCAAACGAAAGGGATTCCACTCACCCAGAAAGTGCCCCAGGGCAAAAAGCGTCGCGCCAATCCAGATCCCCCGAGAGAGCGGCACAATCAACCACCTCTTTTGCTTCCAGTGGCGAACAAGGCTCGTCTCTAGAAATCCACGGTAAAATATCTCCTCTGGCAGCGCGACCATAACAACATGGATCAATAGGGCCTGGAGCATCCCAGTGCGGGGAAAGCAGAGCGAAGGAACTTGCGCGAGTTCAAAGGTCCATGCAGCCCCTTTTAAAGTATCAACCCAGCTCAGCGTGCTTGCGCCTTTGGGCAAGACAACATGGATACTTTGAAGCAGATGGTAGCCAACAATGAATGGAAGGAAGGTCACCAACATTGTGACAAAAGTCCGACTCAGGTCCACTCGAAACCCCTTGTCATCCCTCACAACATCTCGTGACGCGTCAGCCAAAAGCCTTGCGAGATGACACTTTCCGCTAAGGGTTCTACGGAGCAAGGAGCGAGGTTTTGTTTTCGCTTTCAGTGAAACGAGGACACGCCGGATATTGAGAGCCAATGTCCCCAATGTCCCGTGCGCATGGATACCGTAATGTCTCGGCAGCTCCCCGCGCTCAGCAATAATCTTCATCGGAAGCGCAATCTGAAAATAAACCACTGCAGCAGACACAAGGTCAGCCCCAAAGGGAATAAGCCCCTGGAGTGACTTGCCTACTCCCAAAATTATCAGCAGCAGAAACGCATAGTGCAAGGCTTCCTTGGCATCGCGATGAGACTTTTGCTTATCAGAAAAATCCATTTCACGAACACGCTGCAACTCTCGTGTCCTATCATGAGGGGACATAGACTCGGACGTCACAGCTTATAACCTTGGCAGAAGAGTGAATACTTGACTCAAAATAAAGTCGACGACAACAGTCATAATCGCAATATTGACAACAGTTCGCGTCGTGGCTTTGCCAACACCCTCAGTTCCAGCACCGCAGGTCAAACCGTGATGGCATCCAATAATTGCGATAAAAAAACCAAAGAAAAACGGTTTAATAAAGCCTGAGATAAAGTCCATCAAGTACACAGTCGCCAACGAAGACTGATAATATTGTGTCATCGACAGGTCGAAACGCAGGTACGCCAGAAACATCCCGCCAAACCAACCGACCAAGGTTGCCATCATCGACACTAAGGGGATAGTTAATGTGGCAGCAAGCACACGTGGCCATATCAGCTTACGTACCGGATTGGCTCCAAGAGCTCGAATTGCATCAATCTGCTCCGTAACGCGCATCGACCCAATCTCTGCAGCAATCCCGGCTCCAACCCTTCCGCCTACAACAAGTGAGGTAAACACGGGCGCTAGTTCTCTGGCAATCGAGAGCGACGTAACTTTCCCGACATAGGGTAATGCTCCGATGGCCTTCATCGTAATTCCGAACTGAAGTGACATCACCATCCCAACAAAAAAGAGAATCAGGCAAGCAATAGCAAGCGAACGAACTCCAATCCGTTCACATTGCCTCCAAATAGCGCTCCAGTCGGGTGGCGAAGTCAAACCTGTGGTTAATGTTCGACAAGACAGGATGCCTATGGCGCCGATGTATTCCACAAGGCCTACGAGCATTTCACGGCTACTTCGGGAGTTGTACTCCGCAAAGTCATCGAGTTCTTCCACTGCCGCCTTTGGAGGGATTGATACTAAGGCCTCTCCCTCCGTAGTTTGCAAATCAGGGCCAAGCGCTACATCTCTGGCGTCTTCCCTTTCAGTTGACACGTGAACCCACCGCAAAAGAAGCAAGCATTGTATCAAAAATGCTACGAGTCCCTGCTGCTACCGACACAGGCCCTTCGACGACAAGGTCGTAAACGCAACTGTCTTTTTTAAGCACCGCTGTGTGAAAGCGACGAGTAACACCATCGAGTTCCCCTGAAAACTCGAGTACAAGCGCATCTCTGCCCGATTGCTTCATCCCTTCGTTTCGAATAACTTCCACATCTGTGAGCCCAATCATAAGATGGCGTGCCAGGCTCTCCAATGGGACATCATCAACATTTTCGCACTTTGAGTTCACCATCGCGGTACTGTTCAATTCACCATTGAACCACGCCAAATCACAATTCTTAACGCTGATGCGCTCCCATGACGTCTCGCCGCCAGGAGCATTGACATTGTAACGAACGGACTGCCCGCGAAATTGACCATTTTCATAGCGCCCAGAATGCGAACACCCGAAGAGCATAGGCATGAGGAGTACAATCCAAACCCAAAGAGTTCGTAGACATTTACCCTTCATCTCAATATTCACCATAAAAACTTCTTAGTGTGAATAGAGAGTTATTCCAACTTAA
>JAHDBA010000010.1:0-27549 GCA_020630615.1 Myxococcota bacterium
ACGAAGACTCACAAGTTCGCTTGCAGCCTCCATAAATGCCCAAGGCGCCACAACATCATAATTCGATGCAAAAAGCGAAGGCGACACACCAAAAGCAGGTCGAATTGCTTCGACTTCAAAGCTTGTCTCTTGTGTCAACAAAGCAAACACTTCCCCGGACACTACATCGAACGCATCATTGACGGGGCCAATACTTTGTAACGATGAAACATCGGATACATCATACCAAAAATCGTCTTCTGCAAAACCGCTGAGGATTCCCGACGACTCAACACGATACGCGTGGTTGGCTTGATAACGTCCCCCTGCAGAAGACGGAGTGCTCGCATAACGCAAGGTTGCTTCATCCAGATACGAAACTTGCTCCACAGATGGCAAACCTCCATCCAAAGCGATGAGACGAATCGTATTGGATGCCTCTAAAAGGCTTGCATTGATAAAAAGAGATTCCTCAACATAACCCCATGAATCGATATGAAGTGTTCCCACATGCACATCGTTCACTTCAACATCAAAATGCCACCCCAACGCGACATCGCCCACACCCGTAAACAAGGAAAGCAGCAACTCAGCAGATTCAGAATCGCTATCAAACTCAGGGCTTTCAAGAGCAAACTCGAAGCTTTCCGTACTTGCATATTGCGGGCTCAATGAACCTGCAAACCACAAGGGTTCTTCACCAAGTTCTGGGCCAACGACAAGGCCTGCAAAGTTGTCATCATCAAAGCGCGAACCTAAAGACAGACGTGCATTGTCGCTTTCAATATTGGATGGATGCAAAAGAGCTTCCCTCTCAGACATCACATTTAAAGAACGTAAATTCGCAGGAAGGTCTTCACTCAAAAGACTCAAGGTAAAAGGCACGCCAATATGAAAGCGAAGACTCTGCTCGTCAACATAGGACACTAAAAATGTTTCTTCTTCAATATCGACACTATCGTAAGCGTATATTTTATTCTTGGATGCCAACTGAAAGTCGCCTTCTTCGAGAGCTTTTCTAACCTCAGAAAGGCTCAACTCAAAAGTCTCACCAAGAAGCTCTGCGCTCACTCGGAAGAAACCTCCCGCATTCACATCGAAAGCATAGGTGTTGGGAAGAGTCACGCTCGAACTCAGGCCCGATGCCACAAAGTCTTCACTCAACTCGGTCATTACCAGTTCTGCATTTGGTACAAGTTCATTTGCAGATGATTTTACTGGAGCGTTTCTGTACAATACAAATCGAGATTCAGATTCAGGTATCACAGGGTAGGCTTCACTGCGTGAAAGAGTACCGTCGGCGCCAATCTCTTCTAAGATTAACTTGTCACCAACTTCGACACCGCCACCGATATCAAAGCTTAAGGTCGAAGAAAAACCATTCAATGCTGATGCTCTACCAAGCACTTCACCGCTCTCACTCAACAAACGATAGCCCAATGCACCAAAGTTGCTGTCCAAAGTCACTTCTATCTCACCAGATGCCGTCAAAACAAAGCTAGTAAAACTCGTATATAAAGATGGGAATGTGCAAAGGTCATCTCGAACATCGATCATCCCTCCTCCTGTCGAGCCACTCCCGGTCGACGTCCGAAAGCATACACGAGATTGTGTGGCCGCTGCCGTAAAGGTATAGCTTGCATGCTCCCAATTGGATGTTGGAGCAGCTGAGGTTACAAAGGTTTGGGTTGTGTGGATGCTTGCCGGTGTAGCGGTATTGGACGCTTCAACGATAATATTTCCGCCGGATGTTGTGGAGTTGACAGCCATATCAAAGTTAATCGTATAAGAGGCTCCGGTGCTTGTAACAACATCTTGGCACAGCTTACCCACGCTCGTTGAACCTCGCAGGTCGACACAATTGGCATTGGTAGGACACTCGATAGTTCCACTTGTATCTTTACAAACTTCAACTTGACCGAAATCGACAAACCATGCTCCCATTGGTGATGTCGTTGTGTATTGTTGGCACGAAGTGGCCCCGCTCCCGGCTGCGAGCATTTCGAAATCAAAATCAACAAAAGGGTATTCATTGCCCCCGGTGCACGTTGCACCGGTATCGACAAGACAGGCAGAGGAACATCCATCGCCATTGGTGGTGTTTCCATCGTCACACACTTCGCCGCCAGTGACGGAGCCATCACCACAGAGATCCTCGAGAAGACATGTTGACGAGCACCCATCGCCATCCGTCATATTATCATCATCGCACTCTTCTCCGCTTTCCAAAATACCATTTGCGGCACCGCCATTACAGGAAAGGCATGCACTTCCGGTACATGTCGACGGTTCGCCTGAACACGTGAATCCGCATTCTACGTTACAGTTTGCGTCACATCCATCTCCCGGTACGAGATTGTTATCATCACATCCCTCCCCGGTGTCGATGTTTCCATCACCGCAACTAAGAACACATATTGTGGGCGATGCGCCGTCGCATTCCCAACCCGCTTCAACCGTACATAGGGAGGAGCACCCGTCACCGTCATCCGTATCACCGTCGTCACAAAATTCAGAGCCCTCCAAGATACCGTCACCACAGGTGATTTCAGTACACATGGAGGGTTCGCCCGTACATTTCCATCCCGGTTCAAGAGTACAATTGCTGAAGCATCCATCCCCGGTTGTTGTGTTCGCATCGTCACATGTTTCGCAAGGATCAATGACACCATTACCGCAAAGAGGCAGTTCACTGAAGTCTTCTGAAATTGCGATAATTCCCATCGTTTCTGTTGTATGAGAACGTTCACTATCATTGGAGCGATCTTCGTCGACGACAAGACCGAGGGCGCTTGACGTGCGTGAACACGTCCGCGCCCAACCACCATCGCCGCCGATATTGGTTTGCTTGTTCGCAACAACAAGTGGTGGGCTTGTAAACGTGGAGGTGTACGACGTTGTTTTACATCCGTTATCCCAACCTGTTGTGGTTCCAGTCAATGCATTCAGCGTAACATTGGTGTTACCCATATCTATTTCGTGATCGCCAGGTTCAATAGCCATGACGCAAACGCGCTCATCGACCGTCACACTTCCGCCGTCATTTGCTTCCGAGCGCTGAAGTGCAACTTTCAAACCGCTCGATGTGATGTCCCATACTTGTGCGGTCATCCATGGTGACGAAGGTGCGTTGGGCACATTGTTGGTCTCGTTGTTGCGCGTTTGAATGTGCGCAACAACGACAGGTGCACTTGTAAATGCAGCAGCCCACGTTAAAGACTCAAAAGAATCTGCATTGGGCGGATTGGGGAAATTTCCACCAAACTGTTGCTCCTGCGTGTCGACACACTGAACTTCCATAAGAACAGTTCCGACACCCGACGATAATGGAAGCTCGTACACACCTTCTTCGGCGGCAAAATAGGCCATATCCGAATTATCCACAAAATGGATACCGTCATTCCCGTCCGGTTCCGCACAAGCTGCGCTAAAGTTTGTCGTCGTCAAAGAGCCGAACTGAATATGACAAGGGTCTCCACCTTCTTGAGTAGCAGTCATGAAGACCGCAGGGAGTGTATCGAAGCTGTTCTGAAACGGTACATTCATATACCCGCCGCCGTCACTCACAACAAGCCCTGAGGTTTGCGCTTCAAACCTTAATGCTTTAGCGTCCTGAGCCAATGCGATGAGGGTAAAGACCCAAAAAACGCGAAAAGAGCTACGGCCAACGGTATTTGTAAAAGTTTGCTTGATCGGAACGTGCATTTTCACATCTTAAGCTCTGCCCAAATCTCGATCGAGCTCGACTGAGAAAAGCAAAAATGCGTATTAAAATGAGACGTTTTTCAAAGGTCTTTTAAAACTTAAGGTCGCTTACGGGCTCCCATCACTTACCCAATCCATAAATTCACAGCAGTCACTGCTGCCAACACACCCGCTGCGTCCGCACAAAGACAAGCTATCAACGTGTGCCTTGAGCGGGTCACGCCTGCAGCACCATAATAAACAGCAAGAACATAGAAGGTTGTTTCGGTGCTGCCTTGCATCGTTGAGACGATCATACCGACAAGCGAATCGGGGCCTGAACTTTGCATAATTTCAGCACAAAGGCCGTAAGCCCCGCCACCTGAGAGCGGGCGCAGAATGGCCATTGGCAACGCCTCACCCGGCATCCCGACGAGTGAAGTGAGCGGGTTCAGCAGTGCTACCATTTGATCGATGGCCCCTGACGCCCGAAGCATCCCCACCGCAACCAGCATTGCAACAAGGAAAGGGATTATACGTAAAGCGAGATCGAATGCTTCCCGCCCGCCTTCGACGACTGCATCGTAGATTTTGACATTGCGGATCCAACCCACACACAAAATGAAAAAGATTAGGAAGGGTAAAACCCAGTGGCTCGACAACTGCAAAAGCTGCCCGTCTTTACCCAACCAACCAATCTTGTTTGCGCCCTCAACGATGCCAAGGCCCATCGCGAGAACTACGCCGGCGCAGCATAGAGCTCCTAAAATCCAAAGCAGTGAGGTCTCCGAATTTTGTTTCGATGTTCGTAAATGTGCGAGGTTTTGCTCAGGCTCCTCGGACATTTGAGGCGGAGGAGCTAGGACGTGTTCTTGCTTCGTCGCCCCTGGGCTCCGCTCCGCGGGTGGCCTGGATGAAGGCCAAAAACGCGCGAGGCTTTTTGCAACACATATGGCGACCAAAGTCGAAGTGAATGTCGCAATCAGTGTTGGGACCATAATCGATCCTGGCGCTTTGGAACCTAGACTTGCACGCACCGCAATCATTCCTGTGGGTAGTAGGGCGATACTTGAAGTATTGATTGCTAAGAAAAGTGCCATTGCATTCGAGGCTTCACCTTCGACAGGGCTTAGCTTTTTAAGCTCTTTCATCGCTTTGAGACCAAACGGTGTTGCTGCATTCCCAAGCCCGAGCATATTCGAACTCATATTCATAATCATCATCGACATGGCGGGGTGGTCTTCAGGCACCTCCGGAAAAAGCCGTCTCATCAATGGGCGTAAAGCCCGAGCAATAAAGCGTAGCGCCCCAGCCGCCTCAAGCACTTTCATCATACCCAGCCAAAAAGCCATGACACCGACAAGTCCAAGTGCCAACGTCACTGCGCTTTGCGCAGAGTCCGTAGAGGCCTTCGAAACTTCAGCCATTGTTCCGTTAATTGCGCCGAACGCGAGCGCAATTAAAATCATAAAAACCCAAATGATATTCAACATAATTCGACGCTAGCACCGGCAAGCGTGGAACCCAAAAATGCTTACTTATGTTTTAAAGACAAAAATAGCAGCGTCAATGCTGCTATTTTTTACCTTTAATGAGCTCGTTTTTTGACCTAACTTTCAACCTTAATGTTGGGTTGTTCATTCACAGTGGGGGCAATTGGATAACCTTCTACTGTTGGGTCAAGGTTCGTACTTGAAAGGTTCTCTTGGCGCTTAAGATCTAGTTTGATCGGAATATCATCATGACGTCGCATCGGATGCCCCAGATCATCGCGCTCAATCAGCTCTGTTTTTGAGCTAGGAGCTGCCTTGAGTGCACCGCTAAAATCCATGATCGGGCCTGCTAAAGTCCCCAAGGGGTCTTCAGTGAGTGCTGGTGAACGCCCTTCATGGACCTTGTGACCATAGAGGTTAAGCCCCCAGCCAATAACCCAAAGGGTAAAACCGATACTCCAAAGTGAGCCCCAAGTTGCATTGAAAAGTGGAGTCGCCAATAACAGAAAAGCACCACCAAGAATCATCGGGATCCCAACCCGGTGTAGAAGCTTGTTGGTCTCATTTTGGTGGGTTTCTGCGTAGAATTGCTTCGAAAACTCAAGTCGCTCAGCCCATGCAACGCCATCGAACCAGCTCTCTTTAAACCCGTACTCTTCACGCCAACCGTTTTCCATCCAAATTAAACCAACGGCAAACAAAATAAAGCCCAGTTGTGCGAATCCAAGCGTCAAAAGCGCCATTCCACTCAGCTTAAGCCCTAAGGAAAACTTTTTCCGTATAGGTGAAATTGATTCTACTTTTTCCCATCTCATAACGAACTCCTAACCAACTCAGTTTAGCGTGCTAAACGAAGTTGCATAGACAATGAAGCAGGTGTCACGTGACCTTTTTAGTTAACTTCCGAGACTTACTCAGGAAAAATCCTCGTCCGATCCTCTTTGGCATGCTGCATACGTTTTCGTCGTCGTATGGACAGACCTTCTTTATTGCGCTTTTCTACACTCAGATCCTTAAAGAGTTCTCGTTAACCAAGACGGAATATGGGATGCTCTACGGGCTCGCAACATTATGCTCAGGCCTAACATTACCTTGGGTAAGCCCACTCATTGATAAGCTTTCGCCGCGGCGGATTTCCTTAGTCAACAGCACAATATGCCTTTGTGCCATTGTACTTCTCATGAATGCAACAACACTTTTCCAACTTGGTTGTGCCTTGCTTGGCCTAAGGCTTAGTGGGCAAGGCTTAATGCAAGCCATTGCAAGTACGGTCGTCTCAAAACATTTTAATCGATCTCGCGGGACCGCACTCTCGTTGTTGAGTCTTGGGCAACCGATTGGCGAGGCACTGCTCCCCCTTCTTATTATCTCGGCACTACGTACACACACTTGGAATGAAACATGGATGATTCCGCTCATCGGTCTAGGGGGCTTGGTGCTTTTACAGCTCCTTCTGACGGAGCGCCCATTTTTAGTTGAAGTTCCGGGGAGGGTTGACGTTCCTGCGACAATTGAACTTCCATCCCTCTCTTCTGCAAGCGTATCAGGAGCAATACCCCTCGCATCGAAAGCGGTGTCCCAGAATGACAACGATATCGATATTCGGGAGCAGCAAAACCAAAGCGATTCGTGGAACCGCCGAGAAGCACTACGCTCTTCCGCATTTTGGATGTTGATTCCCTTTTGGATAACCCCGGGCTTTTTGCTGACCGGATATTTCTTCCACAAGTTGAGTCTCGCTGAGGAACGTGCTTGGTCATTGGAGTGGATGGCACTCTGCTTTTTTGCCTTTGCAATCGCGCGAATTTTTGCGTCGTTGATCGCAGGGCCCATTGTCGATCGTATCGGTGCGGCGCGTCTGCTGCCAAGCAGCATCATGCTCATGGCACTTGGTTTTCTTATCCTCGTCCTGCTCGATACGCAATGGACGGGCTTCGCCTACCTCGCACTTCAAGGCTTTGGCATCGGCTATTCTGGAACGGTAAAAACAAGCTATCTTGCCGACGCATTTGGAAATGATCATTTAGGAGCAATTAAAGGGTTCGTAATGGGCCTTGCGGTGATTGGGACCTCCCTGAGCCCCTTGCTCTTTGGTTGGGCGCTCGAAAATGGCTTCGACTTTCGCTATATTTCCGGGGCGTCTGTGATGATGATTGTGCTGACGTCCTTTCTCGCTTGGGTCGGGGTTCGACGCCTTCGTTTTCTAAATTCTAAACGCGCATGACTTTTTCCACTTGATTTTGAGTTGAGTCGCCTTTATGGTCGAGCAGCAATCGTCGCGATTGACCTTGGAGAGGTGGCAGAGCGGCTTAATGCGCGCCCTTGCTAAGGGCGTGATGGGGAAACCCATCCGGGGGTTCGAATCCCCCTCTCTCCTCCACTTTATATTTTTATCTTTACTTTATTTCTTAGCTTCGAAGATGTTGTGGGTTGCACCGAGGGCCACTACAGAGTTTCATGGCACTCGTTTCAAGATCTTAATGATTACACTTTTCCCTTAACAGGTGAAAAACGTGAAGCGATACCTAGCTCGAAAGAAACCGTATGAATGAAAACGCTTGATTCTGAGATTGAAACCCAATGCCGAGACAAATGTTTGTGTACAAAGCAACGCAAGCTTCAATGAATCGCAAGACTGTTCTCAAAGGTCGCACTGGCCTCTGCGTTAAAACACTTATCGGTTCCTGATTCATCGAAAGGGCACGGAGCATAAATATCATGAACCTTTGTTGTCACATCGACAGAGATGAAGGTCTCATTGCTCATGTCTACACGAAGAGCTTTCACAACCGGGCTTACGACAACCTCTTCACTCCCACTCGCAGGCCAAGTCCCGTTGGACGCAACGCGACGCAATATCAGATTCGGAGCTTGCACTTCGTATTGAACCAAATCCACAGGGGTCATCGTAACATTGCTGGTCGGTCCACTACCGCTCCCAAGTGCACCCCACTCACTCCCCGAAATGGGAGTGATGCCAAACTCACAAGTGGCACCACTGTCAGTCACAGAATTAACTTTACCCAGTCTTGCGGTGCCCAGCTCATCACTCGCAACCACATAATGGTTGATATAGGTTGATGGCGCTTGATGTCCCGCACCGACTTTCGCGCCAAAGAGACAGGCGCAGTCTTGGTCAACATCATCAATCGTGCCCGAACATAATGTTGATGGTATGGAAATTGTTGACCCGTTAAAGCTAAAGTTTCCTCCACGGGCAGGAAGGTCTACCGATGTTCGAGTGACATACGTCACTTTGGAGCTCCCGTTATAGTGCATGGCATCCACCGGCGCGAGCTTCCCGCTTCCTGCCTTCTGCAAATTCGCAACAACCAAGTTTGCGATATTCATCGCCTCCATTGTTCCATTCAAGTCCGCTTTCAGCTTTGCACTGTTCAGCGTCATACCAATAGTAAGCTGAGAGACACCAATCATTACAACAGACGAAATCACCATCGTAACCAAAAGCTCGATAAGGGTAAGACCTTTCAATCGAAGCCATGCATTTTTCTGCGTTAGAGGTTTTGCCACCATCTCACCCATACCTCAAAGCCTTTTGTAACGTTTCAGTTCCACGTCACGCTCTTCGCTGCCATCGATCGAATCAAAAACAACATGAATGGTGACCATCGCAATCGAAAGTGCAGGCGAAGTGGAAACCTCAATAGGGTCCGCAATCTGAATATCGACTCGTTTAAAAAGAGTACTGGTGTTTGAGCAATCGTAACGCCACTCTTTTTTTGCAACCAGTTGACTTCCGCTGCACACCTCTGCACCTGACACGGTTAACGAGGTCGGGAAGCCCGGGTCAATCGTCGCACCCGAATGGTCCGCAGGGGTCTCTAAAACTTGGCGCAATGCGACCTGTGTTGTAGCCAAGGCGTCAACCTGAGTTTTTTGAAAGACATGGGTTCGTGCCGAAGCCATAAAGCCATTGACCATCCCAACACTCGCAATCATAAAGATTGACATCCCAACAATGACCTCAGTTAACGCAACCCCACGCATCGTTCTTTTAGAGTTAAGCCCTGCATGATTTGGTCGTCGCTTGGCTTTGCGGATTGTGAAGATTTCACGTACTTTGTCCAAACACTTCATAACGCAATCACCCTGACAAAACCGGTTTGCGTAATGAAGATCTCATAAAAGCGATCGCTTACAGATTTTATCTTCAGTTGAACACCTGAACGTTCTGGTGTGTCGCCATTGAGTGTAAACTGCTCGCCCCGTTCGTTAAAACCAAAGGTTTTGTTCGACGTGTATTGGCCCAGTCCGGGTGAACCCTCGATGACGATCAAATCATCAAAAGCAGATTTGTGGGTAATGATCGTGGCTCCAGAAGAATTCGCGGAATCACCGCATTCGCCTTCAGTTGGTGCTTCAAAGCGTTTGTACTCCAGTGGTTCATCACTCACATGCATGAGACACACCACTTTTTGATCTTTCATCGCATGCGTTCTCGCCAACTTCACCATGCTTTCAATCCCAGCAAGTGCGTTGTTCACTCGACCATTTTGAACCGTTTCACCAAAAGCTGAGACACTAATTGAGGCCAATATTCCTATAACAGCAACAACTGCCATCATCTCCAAGAGGGTGAAGCCTCGTAAGGGTAAAGGATCGGAATTCATAAGACTAGGATAACGGAAAATGCTTCGTCGAGTTTCCGATGCATCAAGATGACACAAAAAGAATCTCGATATTGGACTTAATCCTACATTCGGCTACATTTCATCTTAACGATCGCCCCAATCGTAGTGAGGTAGAGCTGTGATGACCTTGAATGCTTTGCGCAACATCTTTCAACCCGACAACGTTTCATTCAAAAGCTTGCAATCTCAGCTTCGTGAGTTGGCAATAATTACACTCGAATACGAACACGAACCCATTCCTGTTGCGAACAGTCTCGGAGCAGAAGATATGATTCTCATACATGCTATTTCGGGATTGGAAGAAGAATATCGCTCCCTGTACCGTGTGTTCCTTCTGGACACAGGAAGACTTCATTATGAAAGTTATCGTTTTGTCGATCGTGTTCGCGATCGCTACAACATGACCATACGAGTTTTCTCCCCACCGACAAAAGAACTCGAAGCAATGGTGGAAGAAAAAGGAATGCTTTCTTTTTATAACTCTGTCGCTGAACGAAAAGAGTGTTGCACCCTACGAAAAGTTGTCGGGCTCAAGCGTGCACTCGCAGGTTCTCAGTCTTGGGTTACAGGATTGCGCCGCGCTCAAAGCCCCGCTCGCGCAGAGCTCCAAGCAATCGAAGAAGATTTGGGGAACAAGAATATTAAGATCGCACCACTTTACAATTGGAGCGACTCGGAACTTTGGACCATTGCTCAAGAAGAGGATGTGTTGCTGCACCCTTTGCATTCAAAAGGATACCCCTCGATCGGTTGTGCCCCATGCACACGACCGATACCCGACTGGAGTATCACCTCAGCTCGTAACAACTCTCAAAAGCATCCAATCGATATTCGAGCCGGCCGTTGGTGGTGGGAGGAGTCCTCTGGAAAAGAGTGTGGATTGCACGTCCATGAAAGCTAAGTTGAAGTCTCAATGAGCCTCTTGAGTCTGTGGCGAACAGAACACATACAAAATGAACGAAAATGTTGACCCCGTTGCTTGGGAATGGAAGCGTTGCGTCATTCCCGTGTACTTTTTGTGGCCGCGGAACATGGAGTTTTATCATGCGAGATCATTTGGATGAGTTGGAAGCCCAATCGGTCTACATCATTCGTGAAGCCTTTAAGAAGTTTGAAAAGCTTGGAATGCTTTGGTCTATTGGTAAAGACTCAAGCGTAATGTTGTGGCTCGTCCGCAAAGCATTCATGGGACATATTCCCTTCCCGATGCTTCATGTTGATACCAAGTATAAAATTCCTGAGATGATCGAGTTTAGAGACAATCTTGCTAAAGAATGGGGCTTTGAACTCATTGTTGAAACCAACTGGGATGTTTACAATGCGAAGAAGACATTCCCCGAGGGTAATGCCACACGTATTGAATGTTGCTCAGCGCTCAAGAAAGACGCATTGCAAAGCTTAATATCAAAGAACGACTTTGACGCTGTGTTCGCAGGCATTCGACGTGATGAAGAAGGTACTCGCGCAAAGGAGCGATACTTTTCGCCGCGTAACACCAAATTTCAATGGGACTTTAAAGACCAACCCCCAGAACTTTGGGACCAATACAAGACCGATTTTGCGCCAGGAACACACATTCGGGTCCACCCGCTCCTGCATTGGACAGAACTCAATATTTGGGAATACATCGAACGCGAAAAGATCCCTGTTGTTCCTGTTTATTTCTCCGGCCAAGGGAAGTGCCCACCCGACGAGCGCTATCGCTCATTGGGCTGCGAGCCCTGTACCTCGCGTGTTAAGGGTGAAGCCAAAAATGCTTCGGAGATTCTGGTTCAGCTCAAACAATCGAATATTGCTGAACGATCAACACGAGCACAAGATCAAGAAGCAGAAGATGCATTTGAGCAGTTGCGAGCACAAGGCTACATGTAAACAAGAGGTGTCCTAGCTCCATACGACAAGGTCGCCTTGGGCAAACCTGCTAATACTCAAAAGTTGGACTCTTACTTTACGAATTTTTTGAACGAGAACTCTTCATGACAGATTCACAATCCACATCGCATTTACGTCCCAAATCTGATCACCCACTTCGGATCGTCATTGTTGGTCACGTTGATCACGGTAAGTCCACCTTGGTGGGGCGCCTCTTCCATGATACCGGCTCTCTCCCAGAGGGGAAACTCGAGTCAATTCAAGCAAGCTGTGAGCGTCGAGGGGTTCCCTTTGAATGGGCATTCCTCATGGATGCATTCAAATCGGAGAAAGACCAAAATATTACGATTGACACTGCGCAAATCTGGTTCCATACGGAAAAACGTCAGTATGTAATTATCGATGCGCCCGGTCATAAAGAGTTTATTAAGAATATGGTCACGGGCGCCGCGCAGGCAGACGCCGCATTGCTTTTAATCGCTGCAGATGAAGGAGTTCAAGAGCAAAGCAAACGCCACGGTTATCTTTTAAGCATGCTTGGTATCAAACAAGTCGTTGTGGTCGTTAATAAAATGGACTTGGCTGATTACAGCGAAACACGCTTTAACGAGGTATGTGCTGAATACCGAGAATTCCTCTCTGGAATCGGCGTGGAGCCGATGGGCTTTGTCCCTGTGTCAGCCCGTGAAGGTGACGGGGTTGCCACCCTTTCATCAAAACTGAATTGGTACGGTGGCGGTCACATCGTCGACACCTTAGACGCCTTCAGCCAACCCCCGAAAAAAGCAGACGACGTCTTGAGGTTCCCTTTACAAGACGTTTATCGTTTCGACCATCGGCGTATCTTGGCAGGTCGAATTGAAAGCGGATCTTTAAAAGCCGGTGATACCCTTACTTTTTACCCAGGCGGTAAGCAATCGAAAATCAAAAGCCTCGAGTTCTGGGAGCAAGAAGCTCTGAATTCCGTTGGAGCAGGCCAAAGTGTAGGTATCACGCTCGAAACACAGCTTTTTGTGGAAAGGGGGCACGTCGCGATTCGAAGTGAGCAGGGGCCAATTGCTTGCTCTGACGAGATTCGTGCACGCTTGTTTTGGTTGGGCCAACGACCTCTCGAGGTCGGTCGAGGCGTTAAAGTGAAACTCGCTACACAAGAAGTTGAAGCTCGAGTGCATCAAATTCACAGACTCATCGATGCGTCAACTCTTAATGTTCAAAATGAAGGCGCTAAAGAAATCCGCAAGAACGATGTTGCAGAGGTCACACTTCGCTTACGTGAAGAAATTGCTTTCGATAACGCGGATGTGTGTGAAGGCACTGGGCGCTTTGTCATCGTGGACGACTACGAAGTTGCGGGTGGCGGGATCATCGTTGACGCTCCCTACCGTTCGACTCAAGAAAAAGCACAAGCTCAGCCGATTTCGCCTCGAGAGAGAAACGCATTGCTGGGGCATGAGGCTGGCCTGATAATTTTTGGCGACTCGCTGAGTGAAGATTCACGAACTCTCGTTGAAAACCGCCTTCATCAGAAGCGTATCTTAACCTATCGTCTTTCAGATGATGAAGGATCTCACTTAACCTCTCTTCTCAATGCAGGCGTTGTTGTTTTGGCAGAACACAAAGCAGAATCATTAAAACATCTGGGCGCACATCAAATGCTGCTCTCTTCAGAAGACGACGTACAAAAAATAGACACTTTTATCCTGCGTCTTAAGGGCCTTAGCGATTCGAGGGACTTTGAGATTTAATTGTAGTTGAAGTCTCAACGGACAAACTTGATAGCGATCGCACCTTACCCTCAGAGAAGGTTTGGACGGACACGTTGCATCTTTTCCGAACTTGTCTAGGTTTGGTTTATGAATTTTCAACGCGGCGAAGTTGCACTGGTGAGTGCGGGACCTGGTGACCCTGAGCTTTTGACGTTAAAAGCCGTCAAGGCACTCATGATGGCAGACGTTGTTCTTGTCGATGCTTTGGTGCACCCAGAAATTCTAACGCATTGCCGACCGGGGACTAGGATTGTTCCTGTTGGTAAACGGGGAGACGGAACCCATCAAACTCGCCAAGACCAGATTCATACTATTATGGTCTTTGAAGCGACCCAACACAAACGTGTTGTACGCTTAAAAGGTGGTGACGTTGGAGTATTTGCCCGTGGCGGTGAAGAAGTTCTTGCCCTCCATGAAGCGGACATTCCTTACCATATTATCCCTGGAGTCTCTTCTGCATTGGCCGCCCCTGTACTTCACTCTGCGTTCCCGACCTTTCGCAAATCGGCGCGCCACTTTTCGGTTGTCACAGGTGCGTCCGCAGATGATATTCATGAACTCAAAGAGCAGTGGGCAAAGCTTGCACAGATCGGTGGTACCCTAATTATTTTAATGGGGCGGAAGAACCTGAAGCTGATTCAAAGCACTTTGCTTGATGAACACCTAGCGCCACAAACCCCTGTGCTTATCGTTCAACACGCAAGTATGGAAAATGAACGTACACTCACCACCACACTGACTTCTATGTTTGATGATGTGGTGAAGTATGGGTTTGGTGCACCAATGATACTGATTATTGGTGATGTCTTGGAAGAAACGAAAGCATTGCGCGCGGAGAGTCAAAACAAGGGTTTACGCCCGCGGTCGGCAAGCAAACCACGTATTACTTTTCATTAAAGAAGCATACATGGCGCTGAAGCTTTGCTCATGTGCTTAAAAACATGAGATCTGGCTAAAGCAGTTGTTGCCCCGAGCGATTTCTTAAGAATGCCCCATTACTTTACGAGACTTGCAAGGATTGTCAGTTTGATAAGTCTTTTATCCCTGTGTGGATGTGGCGCAGATACTTCCTTAGAGGGGCAGAGCGCTGACGGCCATGGGACAAATTCCTATCAAAACTTGTACCCAGCGCTAAGTGACGAAGATATATGTGACCCCAACGACTCGATGATGGTTGACGGTTGTATGAATGAAGAGCGGCCGCCGGTGCCGAGTATACGTAGACCCCTTCTCGCCGTCGGACCAGGTGAAGGCCCTGCGAATAACACTGTCGACAGTGGCAACCGACCGAACATTGAAACCAACGAAACCCCAACGGATGCAGCATCATACCCTGCGACTTTTGATGAGAGATGGTTTGGCTCAGGTCAATACCCAGATCGAGCCCCTCAAGGTCGATACCAAAGCCTTCCTTCGGGGCGTTCGACCAATGATGGCAGACTTTGGATCGATGAGGGTCATCTATGGTTATTCAGACCTGAGCGACTCGAACGGCTCGGTACGAATCGAGCTATGAGTCAAAATAATAAAAAAACAATGGTGCCGGTTACCGCACAGCTTGATACACTTTTGATGGTTGGAGACGGTAGCGGGCTTGCTCCACAAGACTACAATAACCAAGATATGCCTATTCCTAGCTACCCTCATCAAGCAATATGTGACGCATCAAACTCTGACCTTGGCGCCGCATCAACGCAGTCAAAGCCTAGAGCGTGTACAGCCAAATATAACAATACGTCGCCAGATGTTGCTGGAGATTGTTATGACGTATCTCTTTTCTCTTTCGTTGAACAAAAAGGTAAAACTAAAATCGAGAAAACAAAATTTCTAGGCATAACATTATATGAAACTGCTGTCGGCGTCTTTGAAAAAGTTGAAATCCACACACAAGAGCTTACGATTTTTGTGCCCAACGCAAAATCGACCGATGCTGCCGTGTGGAATGGAGACCCAAGTCTTCATCGTGATTCTCGTGTCCTTATTTACCCACGAATTAAAGATGCGAACGGTAACTTAATAGACCAACTACCGGTATGGGATGGTGGAGGCCAGAAAGACACCTATAAACCTTCTCGAATCTTTCATGATCTTCAACAGCCCCCGCTTGAAAAATGGAATGACTATACACTACAAGAGTTGAGCGACCGCATTGACGAGCATTGCGGCGAATCTGACAGAGCACATTGGTGCGACTATCTTGAGGGGCATCATTCTACAACTGTAGACTTTACAATTGACTTTCCTGGTGCCGGTTCAAATTCGGGCGATGCTCTTTGGTCTGGATACCGCTGTGCAGGAAAAGAAGCTACTCGCGGCAACCCCGAGCACTGTAAGTTTACCGACATCAATATGTTCGAGCCGTCCATAACTGGCGACGGCCGCCTTCTCGTCTTCAACCTCGATAAACTGGGTGTATTCTATAGTTACAACTCAATCGGGCCATGCCGTGCTGACGGGTGGACGACCCTTCGCCCATGGAGCCAACTGCCCTTTGATGAAGATGTGAATGATATTTACCCCATCGCCAAAGCGCTGAAAGATATTGACGGTAACCCTATTCCCTTTCGAGACCCGAGTGGGTGGGATATTGACCCGGGTCAAGTGTTTCATGCGGCTTACCCATGGATTGATCGAAAAGGTCGCAACCTCTTCTTCGCTGCGCAAAACTATAAACGTAACAGTGTCGGTAGCATCTCACACACATCCAACATCCCTGACTCCTATATGAGGGATATCTCGCCTGCAGATCACATGTTTCCAGATGGAGAACCCGGAAAGATGTACTCAATGATAGGCGCTTGGACTCAGGGCAAGATGATTGTTCTTGATGATGGTACAAACTTCAGCGACTTTGGCGGAACAGTCTTTAATGGTAATTACATTGCTCAAAGAACATGGACATTGGACCTTTATGATGAAGTCGATATCGATGTTCGCCCTAAATCAACGCGCAGCTTTGCCTCGAACGAACATGTTTTCAACCAATTTGACGCGCTGAAACCCAAGTTGCCATTTGACGTTGTGTGGACCGGGGGCGCCAGTGGTGGTGTGCAAGTTGAGATACCTTTCGATGACTACATGATGAACGATGTACTCGTAAAACTACCCATGAATGCCAGTGCAAACTACATTCACGAAAACAAACTGGGTCAAAGCAACAATAGACCAACAGAGTGGGATGATAAGACCGAATGGACCCCAATACCTCATGACTCCTTTGGCGGAAACGGCGAGTTTACGGGTGAAAATCCAAGACTCCAAAACGCAGCAACAAGCAATCCGCTCATGCGTTCCGATGCTGTTAGCCCCCCAAGACATGCCGAGCTACGAGGTGGCGCTCGGGTTGAGCCAGTCGCTCTTGGTGGTGTGCTCGGCAAAGGGGTCTACCTTGATGGCTTCAACGACTTTATTGACGTTGAAATGGATCCTCAAGAGGGCCACGAATGGCTTATTTCGGGTTGGTTTGATTCGAGAGATCTTGATTCACTACGCACTCTCTTCTTTTTTAGTGACCGATCGAACATTCAAATTTCGCGTGATGAAATTCGCTTTTACCGCCCCGAAAACTCTACGACAGGTTTTACGCAAAGCTTCGACATTTCAAATCTTGCTTTCGAAGAAGAGCGCTTTTTCCATCTTGCATTCAAAGTTGGCACCCGAAATCTGACAGGCGGCGCTTGGCGCCGTGAGGTAAAAACCTATGTCAATGGTACACGTCTTCATGGCGTCAAAGCTTCATTCTCTGATTATGGTATGGCCTTTTCAAATGACATTGACCAATCACGTCTTGGTTTTTCCTTCGAGTATCCTTACCCTGAGGATGGTAAGGTGCACTTTTTGGTGGGAGACCCGGGCCCACATCATCATCATGTGGGTGACCCTTCACCCGCTTTACCTTTTCAAGGCTGGGTGGACGAAATTCGTGTGCAACGTCTTGATGATCATGAGTTTGCGGTGAGTCAACATCTCGATGAAGTGATTTGCAATCACGCCTTAGGGACTTTGGTGAAAGTGGAGCAAACAGATTTCGATCAAAGTCATGCCAAGCTCGGTCCACTCTATGAGCGGGCATTTCAATACGGTCATTTTCAAGAAGTAAGCAGCGACAGCAGTGGTAACGGGGGCACAGGGTCGGATGCCGATGGGCTTCCTCTCCCTGACAATAGCAGTGTAGAGGTCGGCATCTCACCATCGGTCCCTGGCATACGAGCATCTGTAGATGCGCGCAAGGTTGTCAGCAATCAAAACCACTCGAGAAGTATGAGTGGCGGATTTATCCGTCAAGATCCCTTTACCTTTATTTGCGAACAGCTTGATTTAAGGGCAAATGAAGAGGCAAACATCGATCAAAATCACTTTGATGAAGGCGCGATGTTGAACCCCCATCAAGACCATAAACTTTGTATTAACCGGGTTCATCAGAAGAACTGGCCGGAGGACGAGACGCTTCAAAGCAGGTGCGTCCGCGACAACAAGCTTGCACCAGACGGAGAACTCAACTTTCACAACGACCAGCCAAGACCGGATGCCACAGCAACAAAGTTTTGTCTCGAATGCCATTCGAACGAGAGCCATTTACCAGCGCTTTCAGTGCATGCTCTAGCCCTTGATACTGCAACCGATAAGGTTGACGATATCAGGCGGCTCCCATTGGACCCACCGGCATTGAATCATGGCTGCCGAAACGAGGGTTTTCAATCCTCGCCCGACGGGCGATGCAACCACTTGAACGGTCCTCAAGTTATGGATGAAGAACTTGAAGCTATCGGCGACGCAATTTGCCCCGCCAGCATTGAAGGTACCTGTACCGAATAAACTCGATGGGGCGATGATTATCGCGCAAAAAGATTTGCGCTGTTGCCCCCGAGCATTATGCTCACAGAGACGGATGTTTCTGGAGTACCCATGTACCAATACACACAAGAAGACCAGGCCATAATCGACGGGCGCGTTGCAGAATTTCGAGACCAAGTGAAACGCTACAAAGCAGGGAAGATCGACGATAAAGAGTTTTTGAATCTGCGACTCCGCAACGGTCTCTACATGCAAAAACATGCCTATATGTTACGCGTGGCAATTCCCTATGGATTGTTAAGTTCAAAGCAAATGCGGATGCTCGGACACATTGCCCGTAAATACGATAAAGGTTACGGACATTTTACGACCCGACAAAACATCCAATACAACTGGCCCGAGCTGGAAGCTGTCCCGGACATATTGGCCGACCTTGCATCCGTTGAAATGCATGCAGTCCAGACTTCAGGAAACTGTGTTCGAAACAATACGCTGGATCACTTTGCAGGTGTAAGTGCTGACGAAGTCGAAGACCCAAGACCCTACGCAGAAATTGTGCGCCAATGGTCGACCTTTCACCCTGAGTTCAACTACCTTCCACGTAAGTTTAAGATTGCTTTCACAGGATGCCTCGAAGACAATGCAGCGATTGCCTATCATGATATCGGTGTTCGCATGGTTCGCAATGAAGGAGGTCGTGTAGGATGCCAAATTATCGTCGGTGGTGGCATGGGGCGAACCCCGATTATTGGGCCCGTGATTAAACCCTTCTTGGAAAAAGAGCATCTTCTTTCCTATATTGATGCCATTCTAAGGGCCTACAATATGGGTGGGAATCGTAAAAATAAGTATAAAGCGAGAATCAAGATTCAAGTTCGCACCATGAAGCCTCAACATTTCGCAGCCCTCGTTGAAGACGAGTTTGCGAAAACCAAAGACGGCCCGCTTACGCTCTCAAAAGAGGACATTCAACGTTTTGTTGATGCGTTTAAGCCTATGCCTTATCAAGAGGGTTTGGTGACCGAGGTCAATTCAAAAGCAATGGAAAAAGATGGCTTTGCAAAATGGGTGAAAACGAATGTGCATGCCCATAAAGTACCCGGGTATTCAATTGCATTTATTTCATTGAAGTCCGAGCATCGACCGCCGGGTGATATTACCGACTCGCAAATGGAATTCGTAGCAGACCTTGCAGACACGTTCAACTTTGGTGAAGTGCAGACAACGCATGATCAAAACCTTGTTTTTAAACACGTTGAGACGGGTCGGCTTCATGAACTTTATGAAGCATTAAGTGAAAATGAGCTAGGCAGTGCGAACATTGGCCTATTGACTGATATGATTTGCTGCCCAGGTGGAGATTTCTGTTCGCTTGCCAATGCGAAGTCGTTGCCTATTGCGAAAGAGATTAGTGAGCGCTTCAGCAATACCGACAAACTTCACCAAATCGGCGAAGTCAAGCTCAAAATGTCGGGTTGCATCAATGCGTGTGGTCACCATCACGCCGGCCATATTGGAGTACTTGGCATTGATCGCAAAGGCGAAGAGGTCTATCAAATCTTGATGGGTGGTTCAGCCGGCGATGACACGAGCATTGGCAAATGGATTGGGCCAGCAATCACACAAGACAAGGTAGCACTCGCGGTTGAACAGGTCACAGATGTCTATTTAAATCACAAGAAAGATGATGAGCGCTTATTGGACACCTACCGGCGTATTGGCAAGCAACCTTTTCACGATCGCATTTATGTTGAGCATGATGGTGCCGGCTATGAGGGGGACGAAGCATGAGTCAAATTATTTTCCGTCGTGAAATTGTGAGTCAAGAGTCTCGCGCGCATTTGAAAGTCCTGCGCTTGGGCCCTGAGGACGATACCTTCTCCCTCCAATCTGAACTTGATGAGAACACACGAGTTGAGATTGATTTCCCCACCTTTATGGATGGCCGAGGCTATACCCATGCGTTCCGGATCCGTAATGAAATGGGTTTTAAAGGTGAAATACGAGCTGTGGGCGATATTGGGCGTGACCAGGCACACTATTTGGAACGCTCAGGCTTTGATGCCTTTGACTTTCGTGAAGGAACGGATTTAGAAGGTGCGCTTGAAGCACTCACAATTTTCCCAATGCATTACCGGGGTATTCAGACTCTTTCGACGAAATAGAGTCTTGAAGAGAATCCTACATGGAGCTTTCGATATAGGCCTATATTAAACGAGCTCCGCATTTGCTCGAATAGTGCTGTGCAAAGCTAGGTGTTTGCACTACAGACATTTTATGGACGAAACGCCCAACACAATCCAACGGCCTCAAACCTCCATTGGGGTTATCTTCTTTACGGTCTTTCTTGATTTGGTGGGCTTCTCTATCATCTTCCCGCTCTTTCCGAAGATGCTGGATTTTTATCTGAACCGAGAAGCTTCCAACTCAGTGCTGGGCGGTCTGGTTCAGTCTTTGGAAAGCTTTGCACATGTGAGTGGCGGCACGGGCGATGTCTCGATTTATGTGACTGTTCTTTTTGGCGGTGTGCTCGGAGCACTTTATGCCCTCTTGCAATTTCTTGTCGCGCCGATTTGGGGGAGGCTTTCAGACGAACGTGGACGCCGCAAAATCTTATTGATCACTGTTGCAGGTCTGACCTTATCGTATTTGCTCTGGGCATTTTCTGCGTCGTTTGCTGTACTTGTCTTCGCACGAGTACTTGGCGGAATCATGGGCGGAAACATCTCGGTCGCTAGCGCAGCGATTGCAGATATTACCGACGAGAAGAATAGAGCTCGCGGTATGGGTGCTCTTGGCGCTGCATTTGGGCTTGGTTTTATTATGGGCCCAGCAATTGGTGCGGGTCTTTATCATTTGTACCCGCATGATATTGGGCTTGCGGGGACACACCCCTTTACGCTTGCAGCGCTGGGTGCATTTTTCTTAGGCCTGATCAATCTTGTGTGGCTCTCGAAACGTTTTCACGAGACACTATTGCCTTCGAGTACACGAAGTGCACATCACTTGGTTCGAACCATCAATCCTGTTGGCGCACTCTTACGTCTTGAGCTCCCGGATGTTCGCCGAATTAATCTTATCTACTTGCTCTTCTCACTTGCTTTTACCGGCATGGAGTTCACCCTGACCTTTTTGGTTAAAGAACGTTTTTCGTACGGGCCCAAAGAGACTGCAGGGCTTTTCGTTTTTATCGGTGTCATTATCGCATTGGTGCAAGGTGGAATCGTAAGGCGTATGGCACCGAAGTTTGGTGAGCGAAAAATGGGCCTTTTCGGCCTTATGGATGTCGCATTGGGGCTTGTGCTCATCGCAATTTCTACAGGCCAAGGTCTTTTTTACCTCGGAGTCGGTATTATGGCGGTGGGTAGCGCACTTGTGAACCCTAGCCTCTCTTCGCTGGCATCGCTGATGGCCCCCCCAGATCGTCAAGGAGAAATCTTAGGCCTCTTTCGCTCGATGGGATCTCTTGCAAGGGCAATTGGCCCCATCGCGGCCTGTATGATTTATTGGCGGCTTGGATCCTCTTCACCCTATTGGGTTGCTGCACTCATGATGCTACCGCCATTGCTACTCATGCTTAAAATGGGACAAGAGCATCTGGAATAAGACGGAGATGCAAGACGCCTTCGCTACTCGAGGAAACTCTAAAACTCCCCATAATCGATCTCTTGACGCTCAACAGGTCGAGACTCTTGAATACCATACTCACTCGGGTCAACGAGACGTAAGCCAGACACCTTGCTGAGACGCACCAGCTCGTCTGCCAAACCTCTTGGACTGGTCCCCCGTATTGGAACTTCAATATCTTTTTTCAAGAGTGGCAAATCCATTGGAACATCTGCAATATGCTCTCGACTATCAACCTTACGCCTCAGGCCCTTCTCCAGCACTTCCTGCACAAACTTGGTGCACTGCATTTTGTCCAATCGGTATAAGGGGTCTCTCTCGATAATCCGAATGGCTTTGTCCAATGCTCGAAGCATTGCTTTATCATTGAGCTCAACAACATAATGCTCTTCACCTACAAAATCATCTTCGAGTTCAAAATCACTCTCATAAATATGAAGCGCTTCAAAACCATCCATCCCGGCGAGTGCACCGGCGAGTGCGATTTTGGGATTGAGTTTGCGAATGCCTTTCTTTTCAAGATCATCACCAGGATAGAGGCCTACGGACGCGTACGTGGATTCAAGATTGAAATCCATTTCTGTACCGGCTTCAAAACCAACCCATGAATGTCCAGTATCTCGAACGCCATCGTCTTTATCCAATACCGTTTCTTCCGGGGCGTCCACATGAACATGAAGAAGATTGCGATCGAGTCCATCGTTCTTGATGTGTCCGCGTAGCTTCTTTAGATCGGCCAAGGTGTGCTGGTCATTCTCTGAATGTTTTGTTGCTCTGCCCTGCCCGCCAACTCCCATATCAACCCCCAATTCAACTTGAGTAGTATCCCTCATTTTGGACGTTTGAAAATCCACCCGTGTACCGTGCGAGATGTAGGACTTTAGGCGCAAGCATCTCACCTCCTTAGACTGCACGAAAAAAAAGGGAGCTCACGGCTCCCAGAATAAACACTCTTTGACGTGGCTTACTCTTTGATCATGTGAACATCCATCTGTGGGAATGGAATCCCAATGTTCTGAGCGTCGAGTGCATTCTTACCTTCTTCGAGCGTATAGAAGAATACATCCCAATAGTGCTCTGGCTTACAAAAAGGTCGTACCGCAAGATTCACAGCATTATCGCCAAGGGCTAGAACGTTAACGCTCGGTGAGGGTTCACTCAAAATCTTGTCGTTTGATTTCATGACTTTCATCAAAGCATCGCGTGCAGCTTTGATGTCCGCATCATAAGCGATCCCAATTTCGGTATCTACACGAATAAGACCTCTTTCCGTGTAGTTGACCATCGGCCCACCCGCTAGAGGGCCGTTGGGTATCACGACTTTCTTGTTCTCGGGTGTCGCCAAAACTGTGGCAAAGATTTGCAACTCTTGTACCACTCCAGTGAAACCTTGAGCCTCGATCAAATCACCCACTTTGAATGGCTTGAAAATCATCAACAACACGCCGCCCGCGAAGTTTCCAAGAGAACCTTGAAGCGCCATACCGACTGCAAGACCCGCTGCACCCAGAACCGCAACAAAGGACGTTGCTTGAACACCCAGCGTGGTAATGGCAGCAATCCCAACCATCAATTTAAGAGACCAAAGAATCAAGCTGTAAAGAAATGGGCGCAGTGTCTCATCGGTCCTGCGTCGTTCCATCTGGCGGTTTAAAGCATTCGCTACACGCTTCGCAATCCATCCACCAATGATCCATACTGCAACCGCGCCAAGCAACTTGATCAAATAGGTTGGACCATTTTGGGTTGCCCAATCCGTTATTCCTTTTAAAGCTTCTTCATTCATCATGACCTCCTTGAGAAATGTCTCATACCTCGTAGCATATTTAAGATTGTCCCCCCAAGTAAGAAATAAAGGAAGCATCATGCTTTTCATTAAAGATCTTTCCTATGCGCTGAACGACGGACGAGTTCTCTTCGATGGCTTGGACATGAAGATATTGAAAGGCGAGCGCATCGCGATTGTCGGTGAGAACGGTGTTGGCAAATCAACTTTACTGAAAACAATCTGCGGAGAGATCCAACCCGACCGGGGCGATATCAAGCAAGAAAAACAAACAAAAATTGCATGGCTCCGTCAAGAACCGGTGCTCGATCTAAGTCTTGATGTACGCACGACGCTTGAATGTGCAGACCCGAGGGTACAGCGCCTACAAGCCACACTGAACTCGGTGGATGCAAGTGATGCAGACAAGCAACACGCGTTGGAAGCCCTTGAAGACTTGGGCGCATTGGATCGCGCGTACAAGATCGAGCGAGTGATGAGCGAACTTGGTTTGACACCCTTTGAGAATCGCACGCTAGAGACACTTTCCGGCGGCCAACGAAGGCGCGTCGATCTGGCTCGCGTTCTTGAGTCGAATGCAGACTTGGTGATCCTCGATGAGCCTACCAACCATCTTGATTTTGACGGTATTGATTTCTTGAAGAATGAAATGCGAGACAAGACTTTACTTTTCATTTCTCATGACCGTTACTTCGTCGACAATGTTGCCACTCGCATACTCGAACTCGACCGTGGCCGGGCCTTTAGCTTTGACGCACCGATGGCCAACTACCTTGAGGAAAAACTGACGCGAGAAGCCCTTGAAGTACGAACGCTCGACCGGAAAAAACGCATTCTTGCACGAGAAATGGTTTGGCTACGTCGAAGTCCACAAGCGAGAACGACCAAATCAAAATCCCGTGTCGACCGCGCACATGAACTCATCGACAATGTTCGAGAACAGGTTGAACATACACGCGAACGTGTTCTGTCCATACGGTCTGGCCAACATCGAAGACTTGCCAAGACCATCCTCGAGTGCGATGAACTTGGCGTGGGGTACCCAGACTTTGCATGTGCGCACGGACTGACCTTAAAGCTTCTCGAAGGCGAACGCTGGGGTATTCTAGGCCCAAATGGTGCAGGAAAGTCAACGCTGCTTAAAACCCTTCTCGGTGACCTTGAGCCCCTTGAAGGCAAAGTTAAGATGGGCCTTCATACGCGGATTGGTCTCATTGATCAGCATCGAATGTCTTTGGACGACGAGAAATCCCTGGGTGAGTATCTCGCACCCGAAGGCGACTGGGTTTTTCTCGGTGAAGAACGTCTGCATGTTTGTACCTATCTCGAGCAGTATCTCTTCAAAGGCTCTGAGCGCAATCGTAAAGTAGGAATGCTTTCGGGTGGAGAACGTTCTCGATTAACTTTGGCAAAAATGATGCTTGAAGAAGCCAACTGCATCGTACTCGATGAGCCCACGAACGATCTTGATGTTACAACGCAAAACGTTTTGGAGGATGTCCTCTCAAAGCACCGTGGTGTCGCACTGATTGTCAGTCATGATCGGCACTTTTTGAACCGGGTGTGTACCGGGATGATCGGATTTGTGGATGCACCTGAAAATTCTGATTTCAAATACGAACTTCATGCAATTCAAGGCGATTTCGATCGTTATTTGGACTATCGAAAAACGCTTGAGGCCGAGCGCGCACAATCTCGAATCGCTGCAAAATCCCAAAGCGCTTTGTCTCCGCACGATGCAAACGCGAAGATTGACAGCGTTCAGATAAACACGCAAAGCAAGAAGTCAAACGCCAAAAAGAAGAAACGAAGCTACAAAGAAGAACGTGAGTTTGAATCCATGGAAGAACGTATTCTGGAGCATGAGTCGCAAAAAGAAGAACTCGAAAGGTTACTCGCGGACCCTGAATTCATGGCAAGGGGCGGAGCCGATATCTTGGTTAAAGTTAGAGAGCTTGAAGATCTTACACAAACGATTGCATCGCTGTACACAAGGTGGGACGAACTCGAAGCGATGGGCGGATGAATGAAAGAGATTGATGAACGTCGGCTTCAACTCAAGTCCCTTGTAAGCCTCCCAAAAGTCCAAAGTGTACCAATCGGGCAAGACCTGCTCTATTACAGTGAATACCAAATCCACGAAAATCAGAACACGAAGAGTAAGCGATTGCTTTCGACGGGTGAATCTTCTCCCTACCGGGGAACGGCTCTCTTGATCCATGGTATTCCTGGTTCTCATTTGGACTGGAAATACCTTGCGCCATTGCTTGTTCGGCAAGGCTTTCGAGTGATTGCCCCGGACATGCCGGGCTTTGGGCAAAGCCCATTTTCTGTATCTCCGGAACAAAGCTTGAAGAAGCGTGCAGACTTTTTGGGCACACTCTTAAATAAACTCGGTGTAGACCGATGTCATATTGTGGGTCACAGCTTTGGGGGTAGTAGTGCATGGGTCTTCGCGGCACAAAACCCAAAACGTGTACAAAGCCTTACGCTTGTGAATGCTGTACAAACATCAAAACATTGGTCCTTGCGCTTGCTTCCCCCTCGCTTCATGTTGTTGCTCTCTCAACTTATGCGTGTTCCAGCGTTCGAAAAAACTTGGATGAAGGTATTGGGCCGTGGCTACACCATGCTCGGGCTTAAGGCGCAAGTCTCTATTCGCGAATATCAAAAACATGCCGCCCTTATGGGGCATTTGAATTTTGCACACCTCAAAGAGGCTGCAAGAATGGTTCAATGTCCAGTTCGAATATTTCATTCGAGTGACGATCCGATCATCGAAATGGCTGTCCCTTACGCATCCTTGACAGAGCTCAAAAGCACTGAAGATTACCAACTGATACATCTTCCTTTCGGTTGGCACTATCTCCAGAAATGGGGTGCCTTTGAAATTGCTGCCGAGTTGGGTCATCTGTCCGATAGGCACGTGTCCCACATCTTGCCATAGTTATCCTACACAGCAGCACATCGGGTGCCCCTGTCAGACTTCGTAGGATGAAGTCCCAATATAAGGAGCTACTATGCAATCATCAAACGCCAAGCACTCTTTCTCGTTCATTCAATCCTTACAAACATCTTCAACCGAGCGCAGACCCTGCAAAAGCCGGCTCTATATTCGCCCCTACAAAGAACACAATGTAAAAGCTTCTCATGAAAGCACAAGCTATGTGCTGGTCCCTTCCTCATCCAATGCAAAGATCTTGATCCCGGAGCTTGAAGACTCTCAAGTAAGCACTGCCAAAACATCAAGGCTAACCCTGGCACAGGAATTCCTTGCTTCCGATACGACTGAAAGGATTGAGCTTCCAACCCTGAAAATGGATAGCTAAGGTGCACTTAAAATAGCCTCCCGAACTCGCGTCGAGGGTCTCTTCCGCCCTTTACCTTAGCCCTGAGTCGCGATGACACACTCTGCCTTTTCGTTGGAATCTCGACGCACTTGATTTAAGATAGGAGTGTAATCGTTAAAATAGAAAGACGGAGGCAAGTGTCATGAAGCGACCTCTCGATGAAGCCTATAAAATGGGGCGCCATCTTATCAATGGTGCAACAGACCCCTCAGGGCTCGATTTGAAGTTTCAAATTGAAGGCAGCCGTGTTTATACCTATGTCCGCGCAACCGACTTTAATCTGGATGCAGCACGAACCATCCCAGCAGGATTCTTGGCTGGACTCATTGATGATGCAGCACATGCAACGCTCGCAGGTCTCAAAGGACGTATTGCGCTTGTGCGCAACTTGGAAATACGTTGGTTAAAGCCCCCTTACTCAAACGACCGGTTACGAGTCGATGGTACTCTCGTGGCTGGGAGCTCAAAACGTGGGGTGCGAAAAGTCAACATTCGGATTTACAACTCTCGTGAGCAAGTTTGTGTTGAAGGAGTATGCGAGCTCTT
>JAHDBA010000010.1:27559-79887 GCA_020630615.1 Myxococcota bacterium
TACGCTTAATGAGAAGGCACTGGCAACCATGTTTCCCGATCAAAATATTCCAGCATCTCTTCGTCCCTTTCTGGACTAGCAATCTCAGAGCCCCATCTTGATCGTGAAACACCGACGATCAGATGGAATCACAAACAACAAGCCTGTTTCGTCCTTGCTCTTTCGCACGATATAGGGCGCGATCCATCTCTTTGATGCAACGCTGTACAGGCGTTGATGTTGTTAACACTGCTGCACCAAAACTTAGGCTTAGCCTTCCAATTTGACTTTTCTGGTGGATGATATTTACACGTGCCAATGCATCCTGAATTCGAGTAACGATATTCTTCAGGGTCGTTTGCGGTGCCGCTGTCAATACAATCATAAACTCCTCACCACCATATCGATAGACTTTGTCACAGCAACGCAACGAATCTTTAAGCACACCTGCCACCGTAGTCAAAATCCTGTCACCCGCTGGATGGCCATAATTATCATTGTAAGCCTTGAAGTGATCCACATCCGCCAGAAGAAATGTATATTCACGACCGTAGCGTTCTTGTTGCGAAGAAAAGATACGCAAGTCTTCTTCCAACTGGCGACGGTTCCAAACCTTGGTCAAAGCATCAATTCGAGATTCTTGATACAGTTCATGGCTACGTTCTCGCAGATCGTCTTCACGCTTTTGATGTTGACGTATTTTAGCACAATAGCGTGCAGCGGATTCAAGCCGAGCCAGAAGCTCGTCCTTTTTCAAGGGTTTGCAGAGGTAGTCATCCGCACCCGAAGCGATAGCGTCCGAGACTGAGCACGCACCGGATAATGCAGTCATGAGGAGTATATAGGGCACCCTTGTTCGAGCACCCGAATTCAAATGTCGACATAGAGCAACCCCATCCATGCTTGGCATTAACCAATCTGTTAGTAGAATATCGAAAGAGCATTGATTTAATACTTCTATCGCTTCTCTCCCGGAACCCACACAATGAATATCGTAAGGCGTATTTTTAAGAAGGTGTTGAATCAGCCTCCGTTGATCGTCATCGTCTTCGCAGACCAAGAGGCGCAGACGATCGACAGCTTCTTTTGAAGCTATTTCACGATGGAAGCGCATGTCAGACTTCTTTTCTAAAAGCTCCCAAGCGCTTTTACGGATAATTGTGGGCTCTTCATCTTGCGAATGGTGTCGATTCCGATCTTTTGCATCCATCCAAAAACTATGTTCATTCCTACTTTCGTTCTCCCCTGTCATACGCATCCACCCTTTGAGTACGCTTCAATTCTTGCACGCGCCGTGCCATCTTCATGGACATTCGAAAGGGAATGAAGTTCTTAAAAGTATTCGAAACTCGAACTCAAGTATCGTGGATCAACTCCAATGGACTTCAACGATACCAAATCAAAACACACCACGAGCCAATATGTTCCCAATTCGAACACGGCGTAAACTAACCACTCGAGCTCTTGCCTTTTAGAAGTAGCCCTAAAGGGGTTTTGTTGAGTTCAAGGCGTTTGCCCATAACTGGCACGTTTCTCGCAACGCTCTTAAAGAAGCGCGCACACTATGGAGAGTTCAATGTCTGATAAGTCCCTACATCGATACCCACTTCAACTTGACGAAGACTGGCATGTCCATTCAACATACTCTGACGGTAAAGGAACCTTGGAAGAAAATCTAAGTGCGGCAGAAGCGGCAGGACTGACACTTCTATGTTTTGTTGAACATGTCCGTAAAGATAGTGACTGGCTTGATGCTTACATTAAGCATTGTGCACATCTCAGACAGGGGAGTCCTCTTGAGATTAAGATTGGCGTCGAAGCGAAGTTTCAAGATGAATTCGGCACTCTGGATTGCCCAGAGCTTACCGATGAAATCGACTATGTTTTCGCTGCTGACCATCGCGTTCCTCTTGGGATGTCCTGTTACTGCCCCAAGGACGTGAAACAATGGATCGAGCAAGGAATGATCACTAAAGAGCGTGTGATCCTTGGAATCGTCAATGCCACCTGCGCCGCGATGAAGCGGTACAAAAATATTGTCATCGCGCACCTCTTCAGTATTTTACCCAAGCTCGGCATTCTCATTGAAGAAGTACGCCTTGAGCATCTCATGCGCATCGCGGAATGTGCACGTGAAACGAATACGCCGATAGAAGTCGATGAACGCTGGTGTGCTCCGGACATCCGTACCGCGTCCTTCCTCTATCTCCAAGGGGTTCAACTTGTTGCCAGCACCGACAGTCACATCAGTCGACGTATCGGAAAATACCATCATGTCGCAAACGTCCATTCGGCGCTGAGTCGCTTTTCAAAAATGCACAGTTCACAGACTGTCGACGCCCGCTTTCACATCCAAGCGGATAATGACGCGAAAGAAACTCTTGTTCCTGCTGCGTAGTTGAATGTGAGTCGGTTGTCTTTTTTCACCTTTCAAGTGGGAGCGATGATGTTGAGTGCGACAAGTGTCTTCGCAACACACTCTTCAAGCAAAGTTAAAGTCGATGAGCATGTTGCTTGCAGGGAAGGTAAACCTGAGAGACACGATATGAATTCTCTGGCTGCACAGTCGATTGCATTGGGGATTGCGGGCAAAACATCACAGGCTCTGCTGAATCTCGATCGGGAGTTATGTATCGATGCAAATCATGATGCGATTCATAGACTTCGCGAACTCAACTCGCCAGAAGTGTCGATCGCATATTCCAGACTCTTACTTTGGAATGGTGAGTTTCAACGTGCTCATTTCGCAGCAGACTCTTTCAGAAAAAGAAGCGACTCCAACTCGCGTGCAGCGATCGAGCTTTTGCTGATTGACGCAAACGCTCTTGCTTCACTCGGACATCTTAAGAGAGCGATCTCCATGCTCGAGCAACACCCCGCAGCACGCCAGTCTCACCATGCTTCCAACAACGAACTTCGGGAAACACTTGTACGACTCCAACAAAGACCCTTTGCACAAATTAGTGCGGGGACTGGGTGGACTTCTTTTGCAGGTGAACATTTTGCAGAAACATTTGCTGCCGGAAAACTCTACGTCGGTGATCGACACACTCTCGATATAACCTTCCACATGGGCGCCCTGCCGACACAGCAAATTTCAGAGGGCGCTTCTAGAAGTTCAATTGTACAAAGTGATATTCTGTATCGAGTGCGCCTACCCAAACAACTGACACTCGGTCTCGGCTTGGGATTTCAAAAAGAGAACAACACCAACGCCATTGCCGGCAGCCTGCGTATTCGACCCACTCTAGGCCTTGAGTGGAGCCCAACATCGATTGATCCACTTCGCCATAAAGCGAACCGAACCCATACGATGAACTTTATCTTGCGCATGCGACCGGGATTTGACTTGGAAGCGTTTCGTGAACTTTTCAATTTCCTGCGTGTCGATAAACGCTTTGGCAAGCATACCTTTGGTGTGCAAAGCTTTAGTTTTCTCGTATTCTCCGATCTCAAGGGCGGAGTTTCCGAAACCGAGCAGGCGTCAGTACATATCAACTCCATGCAGCATCTTACACTCTTCTCAAATTTGAGATCATGGTTAGCCTTCGAAATGTGGCTTGGTGCAGGCAACATCCAAACAAAGGCATTGGAGCACCTTAAAACGTCCGTACATTTCAGAGTCAACCCGGCGATATCAATAGGTCTTCATTTCGACACCAACCCAATAACACTGCAACGCTATAGTCTCAGTGCGGGTCTGGGTTGGAGTTTTCACTAATGGAATCCTACCGAGACGCTTCTTCGAACGCCAACAAGCACTTCTATGGGCGGTTGGTCTTGGTACTCCTTCTTATGGGGTCGGTATGCGTGAACGCTTCAGAACACGAAGCCCACTCGCAACCCGTTCTCACAATGGAAGACTCGAGTGTAAACAACACTCCTTCGCCCCAGAGGCAAGTCACGATACTTTCCTCACTTGAAACGAAAAGGGTCTACGTTCGTCAACCTTGGTTCACGCCCACTGCGATGCGTATTCAAGTTCAATTGCTTGATCGTGAAGAAAGCCAAGACCTTCCCTCTGCTTTAGAGTCCTGGAGCATCGAACTCCGACACATCCCGAGCCGAACACTCAAGCAAGAAGGGCTTCACTCACGCACTTTTGAAATCACCCTGCCCCTTCTAGAGCAGGGATTTCATGGCATCGAACTTCGGCTGAAAGCAAATAAAATGGACCGATGCCTGCAGAAAAACATTGAGGTTAAGGTCGAGGTCGCATCGAAGCTTCTCGGTCCTTTGGATTCCGTAAGCGGGAAACCCAAGAGAGACTTCCATTGGTCTGAGATTCATCATCGTCTTGGCGCCAAGCAAAGGCTTCGACTTAAAGTTGAAGGCCAATCAACACCACGACTTGCAAGCACGATCGTCGAACTTTCTGACAACTTTGATACGGCCTTTAGTACCTTAGAACTGGTGGACTCGTCTTCCCAAGCTGACATTGTTCTCACACTTAAGCGCACGAACTTTGTAGAACTCAGTCACAACAGTGCCACAGTTCTTGAATGGAAAGACGAAACAATGTTCATCCAGCTGTCCCCGGAATATCCGATGAACGACAAACGCGTTGCTCGGCATCTTACGAAAGCACCACAGATATTAAGCACTGCGACATTGAAATATTGCGGGTCACGTCCACGATGCATCGTGCCGAACTGGTTCCTCGCTTCGGCGAGCACAGAGTTGACTCCTGGCACACCACGAAAAGAGATCGCTGGGCCGAAGGTCTCAGATGTCACAACAAGTTCTCTCTCGATGAACCCACAAAACCCTAATGGCTATTACCTGGACGAGAGCATTCAAACACTTAAAGATGCCGGGTTTGAGAAGGGTTGGTCTATTGTCTCCCGACGTACACAAAAGATTCAATGGCAATGGCAACGTACATACGACTGGGTAGCACTCAGTCGATTTCAATATCACATGAACATAATCAATTCGACCTCGAAAGACTTGAAGGGGCTCACGATAGTGCTCCGAGTCAACAAGGAAACAATCGAAATCTGGACACAGGACGATCTTTTGCATGGTCGCCAAGTACTCTCAACAGACTTGCCGGCTGGGTTGTCCAACGCGACCTTACTGGAATTTGAGCTCGAGGTACATTGGGGAGAACGAGAGGAGAGTGTTGCATGTACAGCTCAAGATCAAGATGCGCCTATCCTTCATATTTCATCGAACTCTGCACTTAAGATTCAACGTCGCGCACTTAATGCGAGCATGGGTCTTCTCGCTTCAAGTCGCCTCAAAGATGTTATGCCAACCACCCTTTACTACAATGAAGACACGCCCCTGTACGCGTACTTGCTTCTTGCGAAGATGAGCCGAGAACTACGTAAAAAAGGGTGGTCGTGGTCACCCGTGAATGCCGACACCTCACATCGTAGAATTGAGTTTTGCTTTCGGGGGGCTTATCCTCCAGAAGAGACACGTCGACTCCGGCGAAAATGTGAACTTCGGTCGCACCACCCTACCCTTGGAAAATTGGGCGTCCTCTTCGCAGAGCTTCACGTATCGGCAGGGCTCTGGAGGTTTGAAATCTTTCATACAGAAACACTGATGGCCGATAAGCTTTCGTTGAACAAGCTTAACAACCCACAACCATGCGGAGAACTTTTGCAAGGTTCGATAGGGAAAACAAGCACCGCATTTTGCCTGCAGGGTCAGTGGCACAACATTTCTCAACACCATGTCCTGAGACTTGAAGAACCGGTTCAAACTCGTACTCTTCAGAGCAAGCAGGCGCTCGGTGGCCATCGAGAGGACGGTGTCACGATTCAAGGGAAAGCTGGCAGACTTCACAACCATATTCGAGTCTTTTGGTGGCTGGCACTGGTCCTCGCGGGTCTGGCATTTGCACGTTGGAGTTTGGGCCCATTCAAGCTCAGACCTTCTCGGCAAGCAGAGCGAAAAGGAGTACACTAAAATGTCTGCGCCCTTTGATCGTCTTAGCGAATGCTCAATCAAAGGGCTACATGAATACAAACGTAGGCTTCTTGCGGAGCTCCGCTTTGCGAAGTTCATCTTCTCTTCTCTCGTTGTCATGTCCGTATGCGTCTTCGTATTTCTAAGTACTCCTTGGTTGAGGGTTTATATCCTATGAAAAAATCCATGCCCAAAGTTGAAGAGAAAGTTGAAGATGAGAATACATTGATTCGTTTGGAAGACTTCCGACTCCGGACTCCCGAATGCGAGACTCCTCAAATTGGTAAATCTTCCGAGTTGATCGCAATCGAAAAAGACCTGGGACTTCCCAGGCCTCTAGAAATGTATCAACCCAGTGGGGACGTGACAGAAAACCATCACAAACTAATGGTTGATATCGACATTCTTCGTGAGCGTCTTCTTTTTTACAAGGCGATCACGGGTGCTGCATTAATCGTCTTCTTTCTCTTGATACGCGTCGCGATAAACGAGCTTGCGATACGCTTCCTCTAGTGTCGGTTAGGCAGCAATGCAAAGACATTTACAACCAATCGACGCGTCCGCTATCAAGGTTGTAGTACGCCGGAACAATCTTTAATCCTTCCTCTTTATGAAACTTCGATAAGATTTCTGATCGGCGAAGTAGATCCTGAACAACGAGCTCAGCGTTCTTTTTAATAACAGTGGTAATGTCCGAACCTTCTCCACAAGCAGCAATGCTTGGTGCGATATGTGCCAAAAGATGATTGATGTTGTACCCGTTATCACCTCCAGCACATGCTGCGGTCACCGCACCGCAACTTTCATGCCCCATAACGACAATTACGCGGGTTCCGCAGTGTGCCACAGCATACTCAATACTTGCGACAGATGAGGTATTGGCGACATTCCCTGCGACACGAACAACAAAAAGTTCTCCGAGGCCGGTATCAAAAGCAAGCTCGGGCACAACACGGCTATCCGCACAGCTCAGCACTATAGCATAAGGCTCCTGCCCTGCAGTAAGGGACTCTCGACGAGAGCTGTCTTGCAACTGACCATCGAGTTTGTCTTCAACAAATCTGGCGTTACCGGTTTTTAAACGTTCAATGACTTCCGCTTGGTTCATTTTTGCTCCTCTCGAATTGTACTCGTGATCGTTAATACCTGAAACAGATTACGTCAATCGAAAGAGTCGAACAAGGTTTCATGACACAAATGTCTTGCTATGATGAAACATTTAATTTAAAATTCCATATGGGATGGACTTTCATGAGTAATCACGCGCACGTTCTCGTATGTTTGATGCGAGATCCCGAGTGTCGTGTACGCGATATCGCAGATATGGTTGGGATCACTGAGCGTGCCGTGTCCCGTATCATTCACGAACTGAAGGAAGCAGAAGTCATCTCGGTTGAGCGCGAAGGTCGGCGCAATCACTATCGCATCGACCATGAACACAAATTGCATCATCCCCTCGAGTCGGAGTGCACTGTCGGAAAACTGATGAAAAGCGTGGTTTAATTTCATTTTGAAAAGCTTTCCGGATTAATATGAAACGATGAGTAAGTATCTTCATCGTGTTTATGTGTTGTGTCCTAAGATTGTCTTTTTGAGTGCATCGATCTTCATCTCGTGTGGTCACGAGCAATCGCTTGAAGATGAAGGCATTCGCGTTCTCGAGGACGATAACACGAGCGACGAAAGCACCACTTTAAACTCAGATTCTCATGATGGGCTACAAGCCGACCCAAGCTCGGAGGACGTGCCCGCGATCGATGAGAATGAGGGAGGGCCAAACGATACGAATGACGACAACTCTTTCGATCCTGCACCCAACGATGAAAATGTGACGAACGACCCACAAGATACTCAGAGCGCAGAACACGACAACGCACCAAACCTCCCAAAAGTTATCGTCCAACTTTTGTCTGTTAATGATAGTGATGGGCTTCTTCGATGTTCACTTTTCGATCGTGCAAATGGTTTTCCAAACGATGTTAACAACGCAATCAAGAATGTAAGTGTGCGCCCCGAAGTTGGACGCTGTGAGTTTGAAGATTTAGACTCCGGTGAATATGCTGTCGCGGTACTGCATGACGCGAACGAGAGTGGCGACATGGACACCAATGCACTCGGTATCCCGCAAGAAGAATGGGGCGTGTCTCGAAATGTGCGTCCAACATTTCGAGCACCACGCTTTGATGAGGCGTCGTTTCCTCTGGGTGAAGAGTCCTTGCTCATCGAAGTCGAGCTCAAGTAGTAAAGATTGAACAGTCACGTTAAGAAACCTTACCGGTTTTGATCGTCTTATCCCACTTCATTTCAGCTCCAAGAAGCTCCTTGATGTATGCTCCAAAGGTTACAGCGCATAAGAATGCACCGTAGCCACCGATAAAAAGGAGCAGACGTGCAATTTGGCTTGATAGGAAGGAAGCACCACGCACTTCAATTTCCTTTGCGAGGTAAACCGTCACCATTGCCAAGCTCTGCCATGCATAGACAAGTGGCATAAGTATTGGCTCAGCGCTGCTCAAAAATTCGGGCCCCATGAACTCTTGCGCAACCACTCTCAGATTTGGCATTAAGGTGAGAACAATTATAATCAGGGATGTCCCACCAGGGAAAAGGACACCCGCGAGCCAAGTTCGCTTTGCGGACTCAACATCAATTAAACACGATACAAGAGTCACGACCAAGTAGGCGATCGCAGCAACAATCCACATCGCTCGGAAAGCAATCCAGGCGAGCTCGGCATCGCTTGAATACAAATAGAGTAAGGCAATGGATGCGGATATCTGAAAGATTGGCATCAAGAAAATCGAGAACCACATCAACGTCATCGCGAGGGACCCGAGGCCTGGATGCATTTTTGTATTGCACCAAAGGTGACGAAACACTCGGGTGATTTGTACATTCCCTCGTGCCCACCGCAGGCGTTGCTTCCAGAGTCCATTGAGGTCATCCGGTTCTTCGGCATAGACGGTTGCCAAGGGTTCAAAAATGGCTTTTCGGCCGGTGAGCTGGGTTAAGAAAGTCGTGAAGGTATCTTCAGCCAAAGTGTTACTAAATATTTTTCCACCAATCGCTACGAAGTTCTCACGCCGATGGAGTTGAGCGCCGCCAGACAAACACGCTAGAAAACCAAGCACATTCTGAGCACGCCGAGAAGCGCCAGTTGCTGTAATATATTCAAAACCAATATAGCGCTGGACAAAGTTTGGGGATGCGCTCCCTTCTTTAATGTACGCTGTCACGGCTCCCACACTTGGGTCTGCCAAATGACGCACCATCCGTTTTAAGGAATCCTTAGTATAGATAACGTCGGCATCCATAATTAACACCGCTTCACACCAATCTTCACTCCAGAGGTACGAGAGTCCATAGTTCAGAGTGTGTGCCTTACCCTCCCCACCCTTTTCACGGCGTAGGTGGAAAACTCGCTTTGGATATTCCTCCATCTTTTTTTTCATGAGTTCGGGTGTCGCATCGGTTGAGGCATCGTCAACAACGTAGATACGAAGCTTATCGGTTGGATACTCCAACGTTGTCAGTCGCTCAATCGTGGCCTCGAGAACCATTGCCTCGTTCCAAGCGGGAATGACAATCGCAACACACGGACATTCAGCTGAAGTCCTATCGAGATGTGCATGACGCCATGCGAAAGGTAAAAGCGCATATTGCAACAACCCAACGAGAACCGGGATGCACGCAGCAAAGACCAAGACCAATGCGATTCCTTCCCCAATTGAGGACACTTTCATCAGCGCCTCAATCATGCTGGAGCAAAGGTCTCATCGCTCGGTTTCGCCAAAGTTGCATTCGGCACCCTATGCATCTTTTGGAAGTCTTCATGTGAAACAACACGTTCTTCGAGGTATCGAATTAAAATGCGTTCTTGAAACTCAACGCTTTTGCAACCATCGAGATTGAGGAGGCCTCGCAGCGCAAGCAAGGGCATATTAACACCTGATGCAATCGTTAAGGCGATGCTTCCCGGAAAGCGAGGATTGACCTCCAAAAGCTTGGGTCGCCCCATACCATCGCGTCGCATCTGAACATTTACGGCATATCGCAAACCCGATACCTGAGCAGCACGACTGGCGAGCTCAATTAGTTCTGGGTCCTTGACGCTACGACAGGTGACAGCGATTCCTGAATCGACTTTCAGACGTTCGCGAGGTACCGCGCTAAGAACCTTTGAATCACGATCGAGAAGCACGTCGACAGAAAATTCTTCACCCGGAAGATACTCTTGTACTATGAAGCTTCCATCTTTTGGAATTGTATGGGGGACGTCAGCGTAGGGCCCCGCAAAGATATCACGTCCGCCGCTTCCACAACGTGGTTTCACAACGACCCTTTGATGGTCTTGCGCAAGTTCTCCCCTACCATAAAACACCGCGGTTTCAGGGCAAGGAACATTCGAGTGCAAGTGGCGTACGAGTTTCCATTTATCTAAAACCCCTCTTAGAGCCTGCGCCTCAGAAGTCATTAATCGTACTCCTGCGCTTAGAAAATCATCTTTTTGACTCGCCAATGGAATGAGCTCTGCGTCAACCGTCGGTATGACAATATCGATCCCAGTAGAACGGCACATTCGTAAAAGAGCCTCTGCGTAGCCCGGTGCGTCACCTCTTGGCAGTAGGCAGCGATACTCCGGCTCCACAAAATATAAACCTGCAGCGAGAGGATCCATGTCTCCGCAAAAGAGTGTCACACCCGTCTCAAGGAGTCCCCGGTACACCCCGATTCCAGCAGCTCCACCCATTCCTGTAATTAAAACTCGTACATTCTTCAAACTCAGCATCGAAAACACTCCTTCTTGTTTTAGTATTGAAAATGTTTCAAGAGTCGTGCCAGTTCGGTGAAAACGTAAGTAGGGCAACCCACAATTCAGAATACGCCAAAGAAGCTACGCTTTACCCTCGTTTAAAGGCATTTTCCTTTTGATTCTTTTTCCTTTCGTTGAGTCGGATGCTGTCAAAGAGGCGACGCAGTAATTTTGTACCCAAGAAGCCGTCCGCCTTTGCACACGAGTGTTCAACAACTGAACGTTTTAAGTCAGAGTGTACAAAGCACCATCATCAACGCCCTATTTTGAAACAGATCTCGAAGTCCAAAGCTAAGGTCGTTTTATAAGTACTCAAGGCTCGGAACACCCTTTCAGAAATCGCTATAACTTTTCATGACTTAATAGAATCCAATGGACTTGGCATACTCCTTGCTCTTTTCAAGTAGACCTTCTCGTATTCGAAACAAAGGAGATCGAGATGCCAGTACAAGACAAATGCCTCAGTGAGCTTCAGATCACCGACTACACGCACGTTTACAGCACGACGTCTCGTGTGTTGATTCTAGAAGATGATATCGATCAAATCATTTTGATGAAATACTATTTAAAACGCAGCGGTCATGAAGCCCTTTTAGCACGAAACATTGATGAAGCATGGCAACAACTCAACAACCACGATGTCGATCTTATTGTTGCCGATCTCAACCTCGGTGCAGAGAACGGTTTTGACTTTCTTTGTGAGGTTAGCGAAAAATTTCCAAGGATCCCTCTAATCATCGCAAGCGCAAAGCAAGACTTTGAAATTTTACAGAGCGCACTTGAGCTCAATGTTAAAAAGTACCTGCACAAGCCACTCGGCGAAGGTGAGTTTCAACATACCATCGATTCGGTCTTGAACGATTCAACTCCAAAAGGATTGCGTATCCTTGCTATCGGTGCTCACCCCGACGACATTGAAATCGGTTGCGGCGGGAGTCTCTTAGAGGCAAAAAAAAGTGGAGCAAAGATTGCAATGCTCGTTTTAAGTCGCGGTGGAGTCGGCGGGGATGCAAGCCTACGTGAGCACGAACTGAATGATGCGGCAGCCGCATTGGGCGCATGCCTCTACCATGCAGATTTCGAAGATACTCGCTTTGACTCGGATCCACGATTAATTCCTACCATTGAAAGTGTTGTTCGTGACTTTCAACCCGATGTCATCATGACCCACAGTCGACATGACACACATCAAGACCACCGCGCAACCTTTGAAGCCTCGCGGGTTGCCGCTCGGTCCGTGCAAACATTAATGAGCTATCAAAGTCCTTCATCAACGACAGACTTTAAGCCCACGACATTCACAAATGTGACATCGGTGATACAAGCCAAAATTGAACTCATCGCACATTACCAAAGCCAGGTTGCGGTTCGGTCCTATCTCAGCGATGAGATGCTTTTATCGACCGCTTGCTATTGGGGGCGATTCTCTAAGGCGCGCTACGCCGAACCCTTTGAGCTTTTGCGGGGGCACTTTCATTCAAAGAGCGATGAAACTAGGGTTTCACATTCTTTGAGATACGCCGACATTGACTCAGCAGATTCAAGTGCGGCTGCTTGATTTTCTGCCAATGCTGCCCTCTCGAGTTGGTCTGCGAGGAGCGATAGCGTTTTGAGGCCATACCCACCACCACTCCCCTTGATGCGGTGACCGATGAGTCGGAGACCCGAGAAATCTTTATCTTGAATCATCGCACCAAGCATCGGAAGCTCACCGATGCGTTTCTGAATATAGCCAGGGACAAGTTCTCGCAGCTCTGAATCAATCGCTCTAAGTTCGTACTCCAAAGGAGCGCTCACCACAAAATCTTGGGTGTTGCGTGCTTGCAGACACGCATCGCCAACATTGTGTCCACGTCTCATGAGACCCAATATCGATTCTTTTTTGAAGGGTTTGACAATACGTGACTCGAACCCAGCGGCTTCCAACTCTGTCTTTGCATCGTCACCAACTTCCCCTGTCAATGCATGTGCGCGACCGTCAAATCCTTCGGCTCGAAGCCCCTTCAAAAGGAGGTCACCTCGAGTTCCCCCCAGATGATAATCACAAAAAAGTACCTCAATTTCATGTTCTTGAACTACTTGATACGCGCGACTCTCGTTTTGAGCGTGAAACACTTCGATGTCGTCTCGATCACGTGTCATAACATCAAAGAGAATATGAATATCTTCAGAGTCATCAACCAAAAGAACCTTTAAGGAGGTATCAAGGAGGCGTGCAAAGGTTTTCTCAAGCAGAGTCAAAGACACGGGCTTCGCTAAGAATGCGTCCATGCCTGCTCGAAGTGCTATGGATTGATCCTCCGCAAAAGCATTGGCACTCACACCAATTATCGGCAAAGGCCCATCGCTAAAACAATGGCCATTGGCTTCTTCACGGCGAACCCAATGGGTCAAGGCGACTCCGTCTTGAATTGGCATCGAGATATCCGTCACAAGTGCACAGACGGGTTCTGATTTCAGGGTCGTTGAAGCTTCGGCACCATTGTTGGCGACGATAACATCATAACCCAAACGTTTGATGAATATGGAGAGCATGGTTTGGTTGTCAAAATCGTCCTCTGCCAAAAGCACACGTCTCAAGACCCTAACGCTCTTCCTCTCAACGTCCTCTTCTTGAGCGTTGACTGAATGTTTCTCCGGCGTGACGATTATTGTCCGCTCAGGGTTCTTGTGACCTAAGCCCTCACCCATCGTTGCTAAATCTTTACGCCCCTTAAGAAGTTGATGCATTGAATCTCTTAGCTTTCTTCGGGTCAACGGCAAAGGCATGGACTGCCCTTGTGTCGTTTCAAGCGATGTGTTCGCCAAAGCGTCTTGCCTTGTGGTACTTTCAAGATCTCTGACGTACACGAAAGGCTTAACCAACAAATTCCCCTCATGCTCTTGAACCAAGAAACGATGGGTTGCATTTCCTTTCGTCACCTCGTGCCTTTGTATTCCTGCTTCGTGTTCACGAGAAGCATCGATGATATGGGCCCCCCAATACCGATAGGTTTTGTCCAGCCACTCGGCAAGATGGACATCTGAAATATCAAACTCAATCTCTGTGTCTTGGAGAAAAAAGTTCTGAAGCTCTTTGTCGCGAGTGTCATCAAGCGAAGAAGACTCTTCGTTGCCCTCATCTGAACTCGGGCTGCTCTTAAGAAATGGCAGTGTGACTCGAAAACAGGCCCCTAAGCCAATCTCAGACTCAACCTCAATCGAGCCACCGAGCTTCTGAACGAGCTGATACGCAATACTCAACCCCAAGCCAGTGCCGGGAATTCCCGCATCACGATCGCGTTGAAGACGAGTAAAGCGTTCAAAGATAAGCTGATGGTCTTTCGCAGATATTCCTTGCCCGGTATCGCGCACTTCAAAAACAATTCTAGAGTGTGCTTCACCCAACACCGTTTGCACACGCGCCATCACCTGCACTTTTCCAGCAATCGTGTACTTTAAAGCATTTCCAATCAAATTCTGCAGAACCTGCCGAACCCTTGTTCCATCGGTCCACCATCGATGGCCAAGCTCTGGGGCTGGGTAGAAGGCAAAACATAGCTCGCGCTCATTGGCCAACCCTCCGTATAGCTCCGTCAAATCGTCGATAATATTGAGGGGATCGCATTGTGAGTACTGAAGACTTAACTCCCCAGCATCGAGACGCGCAAACTCGAGACAATCCTCAATCTGACGTAAGAGAGAATCGCCGTTGCGTTGAATGCGGCCACAGAGATGACGCCGCTCTTCAACATCGTCAATGTCTGCCAATAGATCTGCAAGTCCAACAATCGCACTCAAAGGAGTCCGCATTTCATGACTCATCATCGCCAGGAACTTGCTCTTGCTCTCATTGGAACTCTCTGCCTCTTCTTTGGCTTGCCGAAGATTCGCAGTGGTTCGAGTCACTTCCTCTTCAAGATGCTCATTGCTACGAAGGAGCTCACGGTTCTTTTCATAGAGCTCTCGACTTTTTTTCTCCAGAAGTCGCTCTGCAGCCTTTCGGGCGTCGCGCTCACGTTTAATCGCGCGCTCATAGACTCGCACATCCGTGGCATCGCTCACTTAAGCAGCCTCACGAACTCTCTGTATTCGAAACTCAACATTCGTTCCAGAATCGTCTTTCAATGCTCGTGTGGCCACTACACATTTTTGCCCATAATGTTTCGAGCAGCCTTCGATCAAACCACGAGCAAGATCACTCATTGCTCGAGGTGATTCGTAAATCATAATCAAATCATCACCATCGTAACGTGTCTGAAATTTCGGTAGCTCTGCGTCTGGGTATAGCTTCTTCACTTCAACATGAATCGTGCCATCCAAAGCCTCTAAAAAATGCAAAGGCCCTCGGTAGGGCGCTACAGCTTCAGGAAAGGAGCGTGCCAATGCTCCAAAAAGGTGATCACCAAAAGCAAAAAGTAAATCTGGGATACTCGTGTCTGCGCGTTTGGATAGGGAAACAACCATCTTCACAAGATCTGCACAAGGGTAGGTACCCACCGATGTGAAACCTACCTCAGCAAGACCTGCATCCTGCAGAAGCTGATCCACCATGACCAGACCATGCCCTTCCTCCACCATTTCTAAAAACTCGGTAAAGACAACTCCTTTCATGGCCACTCCTTGCTTGAGTTTAGATTAACATCTTGTCGATACAAACATCCATAGCTCCTTGAGGTGTCTCAAATTGAACACCAATCAAAGGTTTATGACAAAAGTGTAAACTTCGACGACAATGAGAGTATGACTCTTCGCACCAGAGATAAGACACCATTTCGGCGCAAGTCGTATCGAGAACGTAAAGGTGTGACGCCAGAGACAAGGAAGTCGAAGTGAGTAAAACTACCCCTACGACTGCAGACCGGTCGCTTTTTGTCGTGGATGACGACCCAGACATTTGTGCGCTCCTTGAACACTGGCTTCGCGATTTGTACGCATACCGCTCTTTTGCATCAAGCACTCTGCTCTATGACGCTATGAAAAACACATCGCCCAGTGCAATCTGTCTTGATTTGAATCTTGAAGGTGAAAGCGGTTTGGATGTTCTCTCAAAAATTAAGTCACGACATCCACACATCCCTGTCATCATGATTACAGCAGAGAAGGATCTCCAAAAAGCCTTGGAGTGTGTACAAGCTGGAGCGCTGGACTACTTAACGAAACCCTTAACACGCGAGAGCGTGCTTCAGACAATACGGATGGCGACACAATCGATCATGCCCTTCAGCCAGCATAGCAATACAAACTCAACACTCGAGCTACCCGCGGGCCTCATCGCAGAATCACCGACAATGGTTTCGGCTCTACGAAAGGTCATAAAAATAGCCTCCTCTGATATTTCCGTGGTTTTAAGAGGAGAAACCGGTTCGGGGAAAGAAAGAATTGCGCAAACACTTCATGAGGCGAGCCCGAGAAACGACAAACCCTTCATCGCTCTCAACTGTGCTGCCATCGCAGACGGAATTCAAGACTCGCTTCTCTTCGGTCATGAACGAGGTGCATTTTCTGGAGCGACACACACCCATAAAGGTTTTTTTGAAGAGGCCGATGGCGGGACACTTTTTTTGGATGAAGTGGCCGAACTGAACCTTGATGTGCAAGCAAAACTTTTGCGTGTATTGCAAGAACAATGCTTTCAACGTGTCGGCGGTCGACACGTGTACCAAAGCGACTTTCGAATCGTTGCAGCTTCGCATAAAGCGCTAGCAGACGAGGTCGAAGCTGGACGTTTTCGTGAAGACCTCATGTATCGACTGAATGTTGTCGAGATTCAAATACCCGCGCTTCGAGAACGCCCTGAAGATATCGACCCTCTCATCGATCACTTTATCACAAAATACACTGACTCCACCGCACCCAAACTTGCAATCATCACGCGTGCACTTCTTAATACTTACACTTGGCCCGGCAATATTCGGGAACTACAGAATACGATTCAAGAAATATGCGTTCTCTACGGTGGTCAGCTCATAACACCAAAGCACCTCCCCACTGCAATTCAACGTGAGCTCTTAGCAGCTCAACACGAAGGCAATATAGACGCCCAGCAAGTCAGTGCTGCCACTGAAGCGCCACTTCAGCGTAAGCCCGACGACTCTAAGCTCGATGTTGAAGCATGCTTGAAAAAAGGGTGGACGCTCGAAGACCTGGAAGCCTGGGGGATCCGAGTCATGCTGGAACATGTAAACGGGAACATTTCTGAACTTACCCGCCGTCTTGGAATTGGGCGGACGACACTTTACCGTAAACTCAAAGATTATGGCTTACGCAACGACCTCTAGCCCTTCGCTACGTCTGGTGTGCAAAAGTGAAACAACTTTTGGATGATGTTCGTATTTTGAACAAGGTCACGAACCCGAGAGTGAAACAAGGCTCAGAAAACCAATGCCGATTCGCCCAATAATGTAGAGTAGGTACTGGCATAGAAATTGCAAAATCTCCTTGAAGCCAAAGGAGAACTATGAAGCGTGATGTTTGGATACGAAATAAGATCCCTTTCAATCTCAACACGAACGTCTATCGATTTCATAGGCGCCCAAAGTGGGTACAATGGTTTCTCATGGCAACTCTTGTTGCATTCCTTAGGTCTGAGACGCTCGATGCTTCCGGCGATGCCGGAACCCAATTCAATATCTTCGTCCCTGGCAATAACTCTCATACGTCTCGTCGAAGTATCGTCGTCATTACGAATGTCTCCTCGGACGGTAACATCATTAACATTATCGATGACGATCAAGACGGTGATAATGATGAGAGTGTCAGCGGGATTACTCTCGACCGTGGTTCAAGCTACATTCTAAAGATTGCCGAGGGTGCAGTTAATGATGATCTTGGAGGCAAGAATGACGGTGACTTCCTGAAAATTAGTGCAACGACACCTGTTATCGTGCAGAGTGTAACAACATCGAGCTGGCAACATGATTGGATTCCGTCTGCAGATGGTGGCGGACGCGGGCTAAACTTTTTCGCATATTCACCACCAACCTCGGGGTCGGTCTCGGACATCAATGTGTTCGCGTATGAAGATGACACACGCGTCCGAATTTTTGAGATTACAGAAAGTCCTCAGACAACAAGTGGTATTGCACAGGTCAACCTTGATGATTCCCGCCCCATCATCGATACAACTCTCGATTTCGGTGAAGATCTAGTCACGCGTTCGAATGGCATTGGTCTTGATATTTTAAAACCAGGACACAGCTACTGGGTCAACGCTTCGCGAGGCGTTACGGCTCAGATTGGCCAACTCGGCGCACTCAAGGGTAACAATCGGGGACGTGATGGTGGCGGGTATGTTCCCAGTGTTAATGGTTCAAGCGCAGGCGATCTCTATTTCTTTTCAATACCGCATGAGCCCGGTCGGACGAGCGAAAAAGAGCTGCGGGTTGTATGCTTTGACGACAACACTCAAGTCTCGCTTTTGGGAGCCGATCGCTCAACTCCCACATGGACCTTAATTGACCAAAGCACAGTACAAAGTGGTGGCCATGTTGACTACGTTGGTGCGACGAACTCTTTGTTTGCAAATCTCGATCTCTATCAACTTCGAATTACGCCGGCGTATCACCGCTGCACTGTGTTTGAAGGGAACTGGCTTGAAACCGGACGCGTCGGAACCTCAGATTACGCAAGTGGCGTCGCAAGTCGCGATGGTGAAAATATAGGGACGGAGTTTGTAACCTACCTTGGGCCTCCGGGGAAACAAGAAAACGTTGTCAATCCAAGTGGCGAATCTACAAATCGTTCAACACTCAGCGATGGCTATGCATCACATGTCTATATTTATGGCACTGAAGATAACACCAGCTTTACGGTCCGTGATAGCGACACCTTAGGTAGCTTAATTGAGCACAGTGCTCTAGTGAACGCTGACGAATACTACGATTTTGTCTTGACCAAGTCTGAATACGAAAGCTTTAAAGCCATCGGGACTCTGCCCTATCTTCATGTGGAATCTGACAAGCCAGTGATGCTAATGACCGGTAACTTCAACGACAATTGGCTTGCCTACTTTCATGCAACATCGCCCATTCCACCGAGTGTTCAAATTGAAGCGAGCGTTACCAACATTACTGGCATTAATGAAAGAAGCATACTGACACTGTCATGCGATCCAAAGTTTGAGCAATATGAACGTGTGGAAATGACCGTACACTTACCCGAAGGGCTCGCAAGTATCGACCCGAGTCATACCTCGACCATTTCATTTGACTCAACAGGCTCTGTTTCAGGCTCTCCCTTTACAAAATCGATAGAAGTTAAACGTACATGCTCAGAGTGTGCAGTTGAAGATGTTCAGGTAGAATTGGTCTGCAGCGGTGAGCAAAGTCGCGGCAATGGCGTATCAACAGCTTTCACTCAACTCGAGCTCCCCTTAAACGCTGGCCCTGAAATTGATCTTTTTCAAGTCAAGGATGACCCCGGCTACGATGACAATAACCCCAATGTTGAACTTTCTTGGAATACAACAGCCATGGTCCCGGGTGAGTCAACTTACGTCGTTAAACGCAGCACGGGTGATCCCAATGATTATGACAATGCGACAAGCATCGGGTCAGGAGCTTGCGCATCATCGACTTGTCCAACCACGCTCAGTGACCCCTATGATCTTCACTACGAAGTCACACGCTTCTATTGGCTTGAAATCACGACTTCTGGCAAGACTCTCTCTGCTGGTCCACTCGCAATCGCTACAAGTTCAGGAGCTTCAAGTGGCGGCAACTCAGGTCTTGAGTCCAATGGAAGACTTGCGGCCAAACTTGCGCGACGCGAGATTTCTCGTTCGATGGATATCGCTCGATGGCAAGAAATTACACTTGGACGCGGGCAACAAACTCTACAGAGTACCGAGGACACGCACATCATGTTCAACACCTCGGGCGCATCACAGTCAATGCTCGTTAATTCGTCCGGTAGTACTGCAGCCCCTCTTTTCTCAACATTGCTTCCTGAAATTGGCCCGTGGTCATCCCACGCTGTCGAGGTGAGCCCGAACGACCTTAAAGTACTTACCAACGCTAGCGAAGTTCTATCGTTCGACTATCGAAGTGGTGAAAAACTCGTTGCTTCGGCATTGGTAATCGAGAGCACAGGAGAAGTATACGATCACTCGAAAACCGAATGTGATCGAGCAAAAGGTTCATCGTTAGATGACATTCGGGTTCTTGACTTTGATAGGACACAACTCATGAGAAGCTCCTCGAACAACATTCGTGAACAAAAGGGAGAGCACTTCATAACCTTTAAGCTCTATCTCGAGGACGAACACATCGCCCTTTACCAGTATTTCGATAGGAGAAGATATCCAATCGTGGGCCAAGGTGTGAAAGTGCTGAACATTCAGGTTTGGTCTGCATACGAGGGGGGGGCATCCTATATCGCGCAGGCAATTCTTGATTCTCTACCGAACTCAACCACGTTCAATGTTGGAGAACTACCCGCATTGCACCTTCAGAAGGCACATCAACTTGGTGCAACGTTTTCGCTTTCGACACGGTCAACATTAAATGCGAGCCAAGGTCATGATATTTCTGCACGTATATATACGCTCATGGAATCCGGAGAAGTCCTCCTAAGTGAGCGTGAAGTCGAAGTTCAAGGTCACAAAGGTGGCCTCTCATGGACACAGCAAGACGCTCTCGATGCAAGTATCGAGCTTCTCAATGACAGAGGTGAAGTCCTCGATCGTGTGTGGGTATCCGATGGTGCCTGGGCTCAATTTGACGATTCAATTTTTGGTGGTGCGACACTCGCAACAACATCCTTAAATCAATCTTGTTATGCGGTGGCACCTGATGCAGATTCTCAAGATCTCCATCTCTCGGGCTGTGCAGCATTCGATGGAACTATCGATGCTTTCGGCGGTGTCGCGCGCTACCTGGGTGGAGGTGCACACAGCTTCGATATTGGACAATATCAAGCTATAAATTTTCAACTTGAAGCCGAGCAAGACGTGGAAGTATGCATCGAAGGCCTACGTAAATCTCCAGATGACTCGCAAGGACGAACATGTCGTAGAATTATTGGCTCTCCAACCCCACAAATGATGTCCTTGTCTCTTGATCAACTTCGCAAAGATGAAGGTGAGGATATGATCCGATACGCGAACCTCATTTCATTTGTGTCACACAGTCCCTCTCGAAGCTCAATCGCAGTCGACAGGTTGAGTTTTTCAAAGCGCTTTGACTCGAATACACGTGCCAAGCTGTCAAACTACAACCCGGAAGCGCTCGAGCTTAGGGAAAGCGAGGTGGCAGAACTTTCGAGTGACACACCAAGTTGTACTCAGCAGTCTTCACCGGCACATTATCTATCCTACCTTGCGTTACTCTGCTTCCTTATGATCTTTAAGCGGCAAGACCGTGGAGCGTTGCTCGACGAGGAGTGAAAGGCACGGTTGCTTGCTTACTAAACAACTAGCGAGTTCAGGACACCGCGCTCGAATTTGAGCGCGGTGTTTATTTTTAAGTTATTACGACATCCCAAGTTCCCGATTTTCATTCAGCAACAAATGAAACTCTAGGGTAGTCTTCACTATATTTGAGTAAAATCACGCGAAGTATAAAAGCGTGCACGAATGCCGAAGAGCAATGCCGATATCGCCATCAACACCGCGAAGAACCAGAAAAAATCGGAACGACGCGCGAACTCCATCGTCGCAACCACAGCAATAAGCTTGTTCCCCATCGAAACGGTGAGCTTCCAAAAGCCCATAAGTGTTGACTTCATTCTGGGCGGTGCTTGTGTGTATGCAAACTCAAGCCCGGTGATTGAAACCATGACTTCTGCAATGGTAATAATAGTGTAGGGAACCACCTGCCAAAGAACACTCACACTCTTGGCATCCTGTGTTTCAATCCACTGCTGAATGATTGCAACACTTGCAAAAGAGGCCGCAGCAACGAACATCCCTACAGTCATTCGACGTAATGGAGTCGTTTTAAGGCCCAAAGAATCACATACGATGTAGATGCCATTCATCAGCGGTATCAAAATCATTACCATCAAAGGATTGAGTGCAGGAATTTGATCCGCCTCCAAGTGCATCCCCCCATACCAAGGGATCGTAACATCGAGGTCCATTTCTTTCGCTTGCAAGATCCAGGTTGACCCATGCTGATCGAAAAGGCCCCAAAAAATCGTGACAAGGAACATCACGGAAACAATGCGCAACACCGCTTGTGGCCCATCAACCACATCGTCACCAAACTTGTCGCGCGATGCTCCCCAAAAGCCACCATGGGAATTGCCTTGAAGTCGATTTTTGAGTGCGTGAAGCATTACCGCAAGGAAGCCATCGTCCTCTTCGATCGATTGTCGTGCATTGAACACAAGGTAACCTGCAATCAAACCAACCAGAGACAAAGCACCTTTAAGACCCAACCATGCGCCATCGTGCCAAAACAAAAAGATCCCAATCGGCGATAAAAAGAGTGCTCCACTACAGACATCCAAGGCCCCGAGTTTTCCTGAAGGCAAGGGAGGGACATGAACAAATTGACGCTTCCCCAAATAGAAGATGAAGGTCGCAATACCCATGAGAACTCCGGGCACTAGAAATGCGATACCGGCACCATAATGTGTACGAACCCATGGAATCATCAAGGTCGCAAAGAAGGATCCAAAGTTGATAATAAAATAGAAAGCCTGGAACATGCTCTTGACGCGATGCCAGTTCTTTTTACCAAATTGATCACCAACATTTGCAGAAACCACAGGCTTAATACCACCCGAGCCCACCGCAATAAGACCCAGACCAAGCCAAACAGCTCGCAACTTTCCTTCGGGCGATTCAACAAAGAAGTCTCCAGCAGACATGACAACGTGGCCCGCGCAATAGACCAACGACAACCAAAAAGTAGTATTAAACTTTCCTATCAATCGGTCTGAGAGAATCGCCCCCAAGAGTGGAAAGAAATACACAGCAGCACCGAAAGTATGCATCCCTGCTGTGGATGCCGCTTCAGCTTCTTTGGCAGCAGCACCCGCAAGCGTAAATAAGCTGACCAAATGCAAGGTCAGTATCGACTTCATTCCATAATATGAGAAACGTTCGCACCCCTCATTGCCGATAATGTAGGGTACACCGGGAGGCCAACCCTCATTATCATGATCGGGTGAACGCTTCAGTTCATATTTCGAGGATATTTTCCCACTAAATTGCTTGGTCATTTGCATGGTTTAACCAAGCCTGCTTGGGAACACCAGGACCCATTGCTTCAAGTTCAACTCGAATCCAGAAGTCTTCTTTCACGCACACGAATGTGCGTAGGCTTAAAGCTTAACCCGAATACGACTTCACGGTATCGAGCATTGAGATCGGTATATCTGCCCTTGCTTGCGCTCGATAATCGAAAAAGACAACGCTTGAAGTCCCAAGTGCAGCAGGTGCCCCAGATGCTTCGCTCCACACCAAGTGATCGAGTACAAAACTGTCTTTGGTGATCGAGTCTTTTTGGATCCTTGCGAAGGTCGTAAGTTGGTCAGGAAACATGACCGGACGAATGTATTTACAATCTGTTTTCGCAAGGATGGGGCCGATACCACTCTCTTTATAAAGGCCATCAATGCCCGAGTCCAAAAAGAGCTTTGAACGTGAACTTTCAAAATAGCGAAAGTAGACGACATTGTTCACATGTTGATAGGCGTCCATGTCCCCCCAAACAACCTGGTGGTCGAGACGTATTGGGAAGTCATTCTCAATTTCTTTAAGTGAGGTGTAGCGCTTGTTCATCTACTCGACACCATGCATCCATTTCTTCAGAACGGGTACCAAAAGCGCAAGGACTCCTGCGGCTCCGAGTGTTATTATCGCAATCGACTGAAAAACATCCGTATACAAGGCCAAACCCTCTGCCGCACTCAACACGACTCCTTCTTGTGGAGCTTGAGCTGTTAACTTGGCAACCAAACCGCCCACCCAATGTGCAACGGTCGAGGAAAGAAACCATACCCCCATGACCAGTCCAGTAATCTTGGCAGGTGCCAGCTTTGTTACAAGCGACAAACCGATGGGAGACAAACACAGCTCTCCAGTCGTATGAAACAAATAAGCCAAACAGAGCCAAAGAACTCCAACCTTGGAGTTGACATCTGCCATTTGAGCACCGAGTACAAGCATGTAAAAACCTAAAGCCAACTGTAATAAACCGAGCACAAACTTTGTCGGCGCTGAGGGTTCAAAACCCTTCTTACCAATGGAAGACCAAAAAAATGAGAACATTGGCGCCAAAAACATAATGTACGCAGGGTTTAACGATTGAAATTGCGAAGTTTGGATCTCATTCCCAAATACAATGCGACTCACATTTTTATCAGCGTACATCGTCATCGACGTACCTGCTTGTTCAAAAAATGCCCAGAAGAGTGATGTGAAGACCAAAAGGATTAAAATAACCCAAATGCGCTGACCTTCTTCTTTCGTTCCAGTTAGGGATACAAAAACCATGTACCCAAGCATGATCAGTGTCAGTCCAGGTACAACGAGAGCTAAAGACTCATGAAAATTTACAAGAACAGCAAAAAGAGGAACCGTCGCGAAGGCGAGCAGGTAAATCGCGTTTCCAAGAGTTACGGGTCCAAACAACTTTTTATCCATGACCCGGATGTTCTCTCCCTCGTGTTTCACAGAAGGCGGAAGCCCTTCATCACCATACGTTGATGCGTCTTTTTGTGACCACCAAAAAAGAACAAGGCCCAATGCCATGCCAACACCGGCCAGACCAAAGCCATAATGCCAGCCAAAATCCGGATGCTCGCCCAGGTAACCACATGTGATTCCAGCTAGAGCTGCACCCACATTGATCCCCATATAAAAAATCGTGAACCCCGCGTCGCGGCGACTATCACCTTCTGGGTATAACTTACCCAGCAGTGAAGAAATGTTTGGTTTAAAGAAACCGTTTCCGACGATCAAGAGCGCCAATGCTGAGAAAAACACCCCTTTACTTTCAAATGCCATCGCGAAGTGACCAAGCGCCATTAAAATGGCGCCCAGCATGATTCCCTTCCGATAACCCAGAATTTTGTCAGCAATGAGTCCGCCAAAAACAGGTGTTCCGTAGACGAGAGCACCATAGGCTCCGTAAATCCCGTACGCTTCACCTTCGGAGTAAAGAAAGTGTTTGATCATGTACAAGACTAAAAGTGCTCGCATTCCATAAAAAGAGAAGCGCTCCCAAAGCTCTGCCATGAAGAGAAAGAAAAGCCCTTTGGGGTGCTTGTCCTTATTTAAGTAGAGGATCAGTCCAACCCAACAAACAACGATTATCCATGCAGCTATAATAAACGTTCCACCCATTGCTCACCTCACAGAAGCGTAGGTTACAGGCGATCAATAGCTCTGCAAGGCCCTGCTCTTTGCGACATTGAGAGTACTTTGATAGTGGCGAATCAACCCTTTCACAAATGCACATTCTGCCCTAGTCTTCAAAGTCTGAGGTGACTTATGCCAGTAAATTGGGACGCATTGCTAGAAGATGATGATGTATGGCGCGCCAAAATGAGCAAAAAGAAAGGCGAGAAAGCAGTGCAAGACGATGGGGAAGATACCATTTGGCGTAACGAAGCCGCCGACAGTCTTGCTGAGCTTTATTACGAAACCTATCGGATCCAAAAACGACGCGGTGGGTCTCAGCGCCTTGATCTGCGACCCGGATCCGACTTTCAGCGTTATATCTCTTCGCATATTAAGCCTCTTGGTAAATATGGTTTATGGGAGGCTCTATTTCCATGCCCTGCAGCTGCACGTTCAGCACAAGCAATCGACGAAGCACTTTTACTCCTCGCAGATACCAAGCTTGTCGACCGTGTTTATTCTGGCGATATTGTCACTGCCAAGAAGCTCATCTTGAATATCGAGAAAAAGCGGGCGAAATATCTTGAGATGTAGAGAGAGACCGAGTCGTGGTCTCTTGTCTAACTTAAAGCCCTATCAAGGCCAAAAACGATATCGTATCGATTGCGAGATCAACCTTAGTGTTCGGATGCATCGATGGCTTCACAGGTCGGCAGGTCACCACAGCGTCCATTATTCAAAGGGGTAAAGGCATCGCACTGGAAACAGTTTGGGTTGATCGTGCCACATTCCGATACACTCACGCGAGAGCCCCCAGAGTCGTCATTTTCGCACTGGCCAAACTCATTGATGCAGTCTCCCCATGCGTAAAGCGCATCTTTGAAAGACGTACATCCCAGATAGCAGGTTCCAGCCTCGGCCGCGTTAATGGCATCCACTTGTGCGAGCACACAATCGTCGATTGAACTCTCATCAATCTCACCACATTGAGCTCGCAACTCACAGACCGGGCGAAAGGTCTCCTCGGGACCTTTCGAGAACTCACATGCGCTTACGAAAAAGAGCAAAAGGACAGAAATACAAGAAACAAAGGGAGGTCGTTCAAAAATCATAAACCAACATAGTCACTCGGGTTGCGGCGGTCCAACATTCACCGGTTCAAAATCGAGATTTGAGAGCGAAAGCGTTCTAAAATGCCCACCGTGGTAGAAAAAAACACGCGCTTGCTCCGCTTGAAGATCCAGCTCCACGATTCGGCCAATCCCCAAACGATGATCGGACTCAGCGACAAAGGCCCCAACTCGACAACGAGGCCCAAATTTCTCACCATACGCATTCGCCAATCGATCTATCGCTTGTTCTGACAATTCTATTTCACCACGACCGCATAGCTTCGGGACATCACTTCTCCGTAGGAGCGATGAGCGCCATCCGCAAATTGCAACGTGATGGTATGCTCGCCAGGACTCAATTCGATTTCAGCTTCGCGCTGACCTTTACCATAATGGATGTGGGTTTTGTCCATTGGAATGGTTTCGCCAAGTTCAGCGTACGTCCCATCAATGATAATATGATGATGACCACTCGTCTTATCTTTAATCTCTTCACCCGCAGGTCGTATTGTAAAACCTTCGACCGCAAATTTGAGTTTGAGTGGAGAGCTCAAAGTGGGCACCGGCTCTTTCGAATTCTCTAAGTTTTCAATGCGAACACCACTTTTCTTGGGCGCCTCTTTCACATTGAAGGTATAACTTGCGGCACGCTCTGCTCCGTATGAGACATGTGCACCGTTCGCAAACTGTAAGGTGACTTGATGCTCTCCTGGCGTCATGGGTGCTGCCCCGGTCACTTGTGCTTTACCAAAATGGATGTGTTTCGGGCTCATTGGAATCGTCTGACCTTTGGGCATTGGCCCTTGATCAATCAAAAGATGGTGATGCCCAGCATTGGGGTTTTCCAACTCAGAGCCAGCCGGAACCAATTTCAAATTTGAAAGACCGAAACGTAACTTTTGGTTCGCAAAGAGCGTTGAGCCATCCTCGGGCCACTCCAAGAAGACACGCGCGTTCGTTCCGGAGTCTGAGTTCTTCGGACTTGCCTTTGGCGCGCTTGCTTCCTGCGCTTTCGTACCCCCATTACTCTCAGGTGCATTCTCGTTCGAGGCTGCGCTTTGAGTCCTCCTGTCTGATTTTGTGCACGCACTCGACATTAGGGTCATGCCCAAAAACAACATCCTTAGTCGAGCTTGATTCATTTTAAAACTTTGCAGGTCATCGAAATTGAACGCACTTCTTCGGGCATATTGCTTCATACATCTCACCTTTTTACCAGGGGTAAACCTCGACAGGTCCACTCGAATCTTTCTTCACTGAGGCCTTCTCGTTCTTGGTATTTCTCACTTGAGTGAAACTTTCAAGGGAATCAGGCGCATGGACACGACTTCCTTTCACCTGTGACGAGGTAACTAAACCCGACTCAACAAGACCAAGTTCTTTACGGCTCTCTTCAGCCAGAACGTCAACCAAAAGCTCATCGGTGTAACGTGCGCGCCAAAAGTCAGCGAGACTCGATACCAGCACCGGTGCGCCCGAGACCAAAAGACTCGTTCCAATCATAGCCGAGCCACGTTCATCTTCAGGCGAAAGGAAAAACAAAGTTAGAAAATAAGAAGCAACGGTAACCAGCGAAATCGCGTAGCATCCTTTCACGCCACGCCATGTTCGCCCAACTGCAACGCGCCCGTCATTGCTGTCGATCACTCGATTGATCGCCTCCATCAGATAGCGTTCTTTTGCATAGGGGTGAGACGCTACACCTTCAAGGTAACTCCGGTACGATCGCTCATCACCACTTGCGAACCAAGAGGGAATGCTTGCAATCAAGGATACGCCGCCCTGAATCATCGTTGAAATCGCAGCGAAAGCAACGTCTCCCGAATCGTTTCGAACGCGCCCACTACAAAGTTCAGAGTCCTGAAAGTTCCAATAGGGCCCTTTCTGAAAAGGGCAGGCCGCTTGTTGATAGTAATCAATACCGTAAGCACGAGCCCCCAACCCATAGACTAGAGCTCCCAAAGAAATGTAGACCGCACCAATTACGCTTCGTGTTATTCTTGCTTCTGTTCTCGCATCACGCTTGGTTTTGGCGAGAAGTGATAAGAGCGATTCTGCGCGTTTGACAAAGGCCTCATCGGCTTCATAGCTGTCCGGTGGTAATGTTGCCTCAATATGTCGAATTGCTTCTCGATCAACACTTGAAATATCTTCTCTAAAAAGACCGTGAAGAGTGGAGAGTCTTAGGTCCGGGTTGATAAAAGAAAGGTTGTCTTCTTTACGCCCCTCTAAATACACTTGATAATTGGTGTTTTGCGATGCCAACGTTGCATGCGGTCCCACAAGAACAATTGAAGAATGAGAAGGTAAAATTTGAGGAGGATGTTTTTCATAGAAAGGTAGCGAGCCTCCCCACCATAGCAACCCCAAAGCGTCAAAGATATAGATGCGTTCGGCATTGGAAGAGCCCTGCTGAACTCCCCATTCTTTCAACATGAGCTTCAGCTGCGGCACTCGACCTTGTTTGTGTTTGGGTAAAAGAAACCAGTTGGAATCCGAGTCGATATTCCACTTCGATGCGACCAAACGAACTTTTCTGGAAACATTCTCGAGACCGAAGCCTGCGCTTTGCAAATAGCCGCGCAGCTCATCTTCACTAATTTGCAAGTCGCGATCAAGATCGGCTTGTCCACTCAATGCATTGCGCAATAAGACTTGAAACAAAGATGAGCGAAGAGCAACACGCTCACTGCGCTGTGCCCCCACACCACTCTGACCGATATAGCGAAGATTCTCAGGCCAAAAACGCTTTTGGAATCTTCCTCGAAGTTCTTCCGCATTGTCGTGCTCAAGATAAGGCTGGATCGGAGGACCATTGAGAAAATGATAAGCATGGGGTGCATCGATGAAGAGACTAATTCGCTCGTGCGGGAGCCCACTTACCATCGTTTTGAGTTCATGACGCGATAAATAGCCATCTGAGAAGCTAAGATAGGCGCGCCCCTCAAATCGCACGACATTGCCAAGATAAAGCAATACAAATTCTCGACACCCATCCACCAAGCGCTTTGCTTGACTCGACCATACATTTTTCAACGCAACAATACTCGATGGACGTACACCTTTTAAAAGCCCGAGAAGCTCTTCATCATTCATTGTTTCAAAGAGCGTTCCCTCACTTTCTTCGTCAAAGTCAGTCAACAAACTCAACGAATCGACATCGGGCATGCCTGCAAGAACTTGCGCGATTGCATAGGCCTCATCGTCGGTGAAGCGTGCAGGGTTTCGCGTTTTGATATTTTCGTCGCGATGGCCGACAACAATAATGTCCTTGGGGCAATTGTTTCGGTCATGGTGTTGAGCAGTGTCCTCAGCCCATAGAGGCGGACACAGAGTATACACAAAGACAAAAAATAACCATAAAGTGCGGGAAGCAAAACTCACCCACTCTCGTTAACAGAAGACAATGCACAGACCAAGGACCAAAGTGAGCACAATGAATGCAAGAACTTACATTCCGATCTCTTTCTTGAGAGCAGCATCGTTGCTTGGCTCACCTGAGCCTTTTTCTAAATGCGCACCATCTTTCAATTGGACTTTATGCAATGGGATTTCGCTTCTGCGCCTTAGGGTTAGGCGACCTTCAGCATTGTTGAGATCCAAAGAAAAGCGAGAAAGAAAACTTAAGCCCAACAAAGAACGGCCGTCATCTTGGAGTTGTCGCTCCACGATCGCAACAGGAATTCTCTCGGCTTTCATTCCCATGAGTTCCATGGATTCAACCGTAATGAGCTTTCCTTGAATTGTTCCAGTCGCTGCCCGTAAATTCACCGGAACGCCTTCACGTTCATCAATCCCAAGTCGTTGCGCCTCGTGTTTCGAAATTGCGACATACGTTGCTCCGGTATCGACAATAAAGGATGCGACTTTCCCTTCAATCGTCACATCGACAGGAATTCGCTTCCCATGCTCGGGAAAGCGAATCGTCGCTTGCATCTCTCCACTGGCCTCAAGCACGGAGTCACATGTCCCGGAAGCCTTGAGTCGTTTCAACCGGCGTAATACACGAACATTGCCCTGCTCATCGGGATGGTAGTAGAGGTAATGCTGAATCGGGTACATCGCGTCACAGGGGCGTCCCATCTTCTCCAACGCATCGGAGAGATCGTAGTTGCATTGTCTACTTTTAGGGGTCAGACAATTCATAAAATCCTGTACCGCTTCATCATATCGTCCTAAGGAGCGGTACACACGTCCGCGCCACCAGCGATAATCCAAATCATCTGGATTGTCGTGAATCAAAAGCGAAACATCTTGAAGTGCAGCGTCGAAATCACTCAATTCTCGATGCGCAGAGTATGTGAACCAACGAAGTTTCGAGAAAGGGACCTCTGGGCACAAGCGATCATATCGCTCAGCAACCTCTAAAGTCCTTCGGTAATCACCCGCTTGATTCAAAAGCTTTGCCAATACAACGGTCTTATTGCGGTCACAGGGTTCGCGCTCAAGCCAACGAGCAGTTTTTTTGATTCGCCCTTTCAGCGCACCGTAATCATAGGGTTCCTCATATTGAATCATCAACAAACCCAAAAGCGCACCAATCACGATGAAAAGACTGGTAATAGCGATCCATGAGTTACGTTGCGAACGATGTCGCTTTGTATGACAGGTTGAACACAGCGAATATGCATTCCAAAGTCGTATGCAGCTTTCACATAAAAGCACAGTGCAATCAAAGCAACTTGCACTTGCAACGCGGTCATCGTGTCGGTGACACCAATCCGTAACTTCACGCGTCACAGCATTCGGATTGAGACTATCACCCTCCTGGGTGTTAAGCGCAAAAGGAACACGCTCTTCAATATTCAAGTCAGCGTTTAAGCTTGTATTCTGCGCATCAGACACACTTGAGTTTTCCATTGATTACAAGGTTTCAGCAAGGTGAAAACGTGGCTTTTCTAATTGTGTATTTCTTCGACACAGCACGATGGCAAGGCAGGCGAATGTGCGCCAGGTAACTACATCCAGTTTGGTGTGTGTCTTTAATGAAGAACTTGGAGAACCTCTAAACTCTAAAATTCCCTTGTTCAGAACGGCAATTCCTATGGCAGTTTTTGAGTGTGCACATCGCTCTTGAGTCCGCCACTCTCTCAAGTTCAAAATTCGAAGAGCGTGCCTGAACTCCGAGTGAGACGATCCAGTGCGGTCTCTTGGATAATACGTTCCCCCACTTTTCGGAATCGATATTCAAGGCGCTGTTATCGACAGCAAGTGCAAGGCTTGAAAGAAGGATTTCAGGCTTCCTATTGCCTCTTGGACCTTGAAGATTTCGCAGACGATGCGCTTCTAGGAGTCGCTCTTTAAGGATTTCAGCAAAACGACGAAAGCTTTGATGCTTTAAGAACTCGGAACAGGGATTGTCCAGAATTTCTCGAAAAGGCCCAAAACCGGTAATCAAAACTCGTATTTGAGATTCATCTCTTACAAAATTCAACAGGCTGTCGATTCGTGTGCTGAGCAACTTCGTAAGGGTCTCGACCAGGAAGGCCATACCCTCATTGAAATAGGGTGATTTGACCCAAACCTTCTGTGGCCCTTTCGAAATCGTACTCTTTTTACGCTCTAAAAATGCTGATGCTGGCACGTGCAGGAAATCATGAATGCAATGCCCATTCTGAAAAGCATAGCGCTTCAAAACGTAATTAAGATGGGCGCAATAATAGGTGCCGGCATCTTCACTATCAACAATCATATGAACCTAGAGTCTCACACGAATCATTACGTGTCCTTAACCCACGCATACATCACTTAGAAGTTGTGAACGATTTGTGACAAATGCCGAAAGCTTCGAGAAGCTTCGTTTGTAGAGCGCCCAAAACCACCACCCGGGATTCCACCGCCTCCAAGGTCGCCAAGTCCGCACTCTTCAATAGCGACTTCGAAATCAGCGGCAACCTCACTACACGCCTCAGGGATTTCGAAATTGAGTGCAGCATCGCAGTCGCCTTCCATTTCACTGCAGCGAACAACATCACCCAAAGGACCGATCGCTTCAGGACAAACAAAAGGCGCAAACTGAGAGATTTGTCCAAGCCCGTCCTCGCATTCCTCACCGGCACCAGACTCACATTCTTCAGCAAGGTTGCAGAGAGCTTCGATATCCGAGTTGGATGCAGGTGCACCGGTCGCCACGAATCCAGGTTCTTCAACAACCTCGTTCTCTTCAAGATCTTCTTCTTCAACTTCGCCTTCCGACTCCTCGTCTTCAGCAATAGCGTTGGTGGCTTCAACGTTTGTTGTTGCAACATTTCCGACTGCACTACTTGCATTGTCGTCCGGAGCCCCCTCCGTATAAATCGTTACATCAATACATGCAGCTGTTGCAAAGACGAGTAGGGACGCGAGCACTGAAACGAGTACCCAAAATCCGAGATGCCTCGACCTTTTCGATGGTGTATTTTGAAAACCCGTATTCTTGGTGCTTTGATGCATAGTGTCCCCCGATTTCGAAAGTATTGCGCTTCCAAAAGGGAAGACAAGCGGGCAATGATCGGATAAAAGACCGGTGAAATACAACCGATACCGCTTGCGTAAAGTATTGATAAATTTAGAGTTCGACATGGTCGATCTTCTTAACGAAATTCAGCGACGCCGCACCTTTGCGATTATTTCGCATCCGGATGCAGGTAAAACAACGCTGACCGAAAAATTACTTCTTTATGGAGGAGCAATCCACACTGCTGGAGCCGTTAAATCAAAGAAAGCGTCAAAAAGCGCAACATCCGATTGGATGGCAATTGAGAAAGAACGCGGGATCTCTGTTGCGTCAAGTGTAATGCAATTTGAGCATGAAGGTTGTCGCTTCAACCTCTTGGATACACCCGGACATAATGATTTTAGTGAAGACACCTATCGGACGTTAACGGCTGCAGATTGTGCGGTGATGTTGATCGACATCGCTAAAGGTGTTGAACCTCAGACGATCAAACTCTTCGAGGTTTGTAAGTTTAGGGGCATCCCGATTGTCACTTTTGTGAATAAGCTCGATCGGGATGGCCGTGAGCCTTTAGATGTTCTCGATGAAATTGAAAAAGTACTCGGAATCCCATGTATTCCTATGAATTGGCCTGTAGGAATGGGGCGCAGTTTCCGCGGGGTCTATGACCGAGAACAAAAGCACTTGATTGCCTTTGAGAAAAAGGCGACACAAGGCGCGAAAGAAGCCGACACCCATATTTTGGAACTTGGCAGTGATGCGTTTCGAGAACGTGTGACGCCAGAAGAAGAAGAAGAGCTTCTTGAGATGATGATGCTCTACGATGATGCGGGTGACGACTTCTCGATGGACGATTTTCTTCAAGGAAAAATCTCACCCACCTTCTTCGGCTCTGCGATGAATAATTTTGGCGTGGGTCCCTTTCTTGACCGCTTCGTATCGTTATGCCCAAGCCCGCGTGGCCGTGCCACCAATGAAGGCGTGAATGACCCTCTCTCGGACAAGTTCAGTGGCTTTGTGTTTAAAATTCAGGCCAATATGGATCCCAAGCATCGTGATCGAATCGCATTTATTCGATGCTGCTCAGGCCGATTCGAACGTGGTATGAAAGTCAATCATATTCGAACCGGTAAAAAGATGAGTCTCGACCGCTCGGTCAACTTCTTTGCTGCTGAGCGAATTCAAGTTGAGGAAGCATTCTCCGGCGATATTTTAGGCTTATGGGATTCCGGCAACTTACGGATCGGAGACACCTTGGGCGAGCACAAAAAACTTGCCTATGAAGGAATACCGCAATTCTCTCCCGAAATTTTTGTCAAAGTGCGCCTCAACGATCCTTTGAAACGCAAACAACTGATGAAGGGCCTTGAGCAAATCTCGGATGAAGGTGCCGTACAGCTTTTCCATCATGTTGATAAGTCCCGCATCGATCCGATTATGGGTGCGGTCGGTTGGCTCCAAATTGAAGTTGTGAAACACCGATTGCAAGCCGAGTACAATGTTGACGCTCAGCTCGATCGCCTGCCTTTCGCTGAAGCCCGATGGGTCTTTGGAGATGATTTTGATATCAAGAAGTTTTTAAGGCCCGGTTCAGTGGAATGTCTCCTCGACATTGAAGACCGTCCGCTCTTACTCTTTGAAAACAAATGGACGCGCCATCGAGTTGAACGTGAGCACGGTGAAGATTACGACTTTGTCGCTGCGGTTCAACCTGGACGAAAACACTAAGCATGAATTTCTCTGATTTTGGTATCGATGCGTGGTCTTTACGCAACTTCACCGATTCATGGTAGGCATCATCAAGAGAGCTCTTCCCAAGTATAATTCCAACGCAAAAAAGTATCCGCCGAGGCGGATATTTTCACATCAACAAATTTTCAATTCGAGAAAGCTTATTTCAAAAGATCAAGCTCAGCCTGAATCTCTTTTTCAAGTTTTTCTGCTTCAATCAGCGCATTGGTGTCGGTGATCTCAGCTTTGAACTTTGCAGCCAAAGCATCTCCAGTGGCTGCAACTTTATTCGCAGCCCCACCAACCGCATTTTTTGCGTCTGCTGCCGCATTCGCAAGTGCAGAACCAGACTTATCTGCTGCACCCTTTGTCGCATGCGCAGCGTCCGCAGCTGCCTCAGCACCATGCGCGCCTGCCGCAGCAACGTTCTCTTTTCCATTTTCAACAAGTGTCGCGGAATCCTCTTTTGAACAGCCAAAACACGCAGCGACCACAACTAAACCCAGTAGTACTTTTTTCATTGTTAACTCCTTTTAAATCTTATTTGCCTACAGCTTTTTTGAGTAACCCAAGGCGCTTACCGTGACGGGTGTTTTCCATCCCCTCAATCTTCACAATCTTAGCCAAGAGCTTTTGGTCGTTGGTCGTCTTTGCAATCTCTTTTAGACGAGCAATTTTAGCGCGACGTGTTGCATGTTTTGCAGCTTCTGCTGAAGTTGCATTCGCGTTCTGTGCCAGTGCCGATGCGTCCGCCGCTTTCGCTTGGGCTACGCCTGCAGCCTTGGCCGCATGATCTGCAGATTTTGCCGCTGCATTCGCTGCCTTGTTCGCAGCATTTTCGGCCGCTGCTTTCGCTTCCGCTGCTTTCGCCTCTGCGGCTTTTTTTGCTGCTTCTGCTTTTGCCGCTGCGGCTTTTTTTGCTGCTGCTGCTTGTTTCCCCGCATTTGCTTTTGCACGGGCTTTCAGTTTCGCACTTAGTCGATCTTGCGCAGCATCTGCCATGAGGGGCTGAGTGCTTAGCAAACCAAGCGCAAAAGCCGCAATCAAAAGTTTTTTCATAATCGTACCTCCATCAATTGTAAAGATCTTATAGTTGAATCGTGCATCCGTGTGAAGCATTCGACCATTTCTTTTTGCTCCCATGAACAATTCAAGTCCAATTCATCCAATTCGCACACAATTATACGCCAAATTCATGATTTTCACCGGCGATCTTGGTTAAACTGATGTGTGGTTACCAAAGTCCAAACCGATCCTGCACTGATCCCCTCTGTCATTGATTCGGATGCAGAGTACAGTATTTGCCGTCGTCTTGCTGCGGGAGGAATGGGAGAAGTCCTTCTTGCTTTGCGCCAAGAAGACTCGGACGACATGACAAAAGGTTTTGTTGTCATCAAACGCATGCTCGATGAACACCGTGACAACCCAGCGATACAAGCAATGCTCTATGAAGAAGGTCGCGTTGCATTGAGAATGCGACATCGCAACTTGGTCGAAACCTTCAAAGTTGATGCGATCGATGACCAACCCGTCATCGTCATGGAGTATCTGGCCGGAAAGTCGATGGCACAAATACTTGGTTTCGCGAAACGGCGTGGACTTAAAATACCTTTGGATATTGTTCTGAAAGTCATTCATCAAGCCGCGTGTGGGCTGCATTTTGCACACGCACTCGAGGACGATGAAGGGAAAGCGCTTGGCTTAATTCATCGGGACGTGAGCCCTGCGAATATTCTTTTAGCCTACGACGGACGCGTCAAAGTGATTGATTTTGGCGTCGCAAAAGCACGAGACTCACAAATCAAAACATTGTCTGGCGTCCTCAAGGGCAAAGTCGGCTATATGTCTCCTGAGCAAGCCAAGGAAAAGAAGCTGGATGCGCGTTCAGACCTGTGGTCTTTGGGCGTTGTCCTTTGGGAAAGCCTCGTTGCGAAGCGACTTTACTCAAAACGAAACCCGATCGAAACGATTCAAGCGATTACGACCGAAGATGCAGGACTCCCCTCCTCACAACGACCGGATGTCACAGCAGCCATTGATGCATTAACTCTAGACCTCTTAACGATCGATCGTGATGAGCGAATTCAATCCGGTCGAGAACTCGTCATGCGAATCGAGAATATCGAGGATATCCCTTGGCGGGATGCGGACATTCAATCCTTTCTTAGCGAACTCTTTCCTGAAGATTCCGAAAAAGGGGTCCAAGAAATGAAGGGTGCAGCACGCGTTGGCATCTCGAGACAAAGTTTAATCGGTGAAAACGATGATGCCTTCAATGCTGAAGTTTCAGTCGCCATGGAGGCAACACTTGTTGCAGCAGTTGTCCCCCCTCTTTTGCCTGAGGGTACCCCTGCTCCGCAACAACACGCAAAGCCTCACGCATCTGCTCAAGACGACGAGACCTCAGTGGTACAATCGGTCCCCGAGCCCAATGCACACTCAAAGCATCACCAACCTCTCAACACAGATACTGCTGATTTCCAGGTTGAATCGGCAGCAGCGCAAATACAACAATCCGAAAGTCTATTGGAAGAAGATACCGCAGCCCTTATGGCACGCGTTGAAGCCGAAGCGAATCATTTAAAAAATGAGGGTGCTCTAGATTCTTCAAATCAAAACAAGCTTTCTTTAGGTTCCGAAAGCATCACGAGTGATTTAAAATCAGAGCCTGTTGAGAGCTTGGATACATCGGATGCAACTCTTTTATCTGCCGCGGTTCCAAGCCCGTTCCCTAGGGATGAAATCAACGTCGTGAAAAGCGATGATGCTCCAACCCTGCTCGAACGCGAGCATTTTGTAGCAGTATCGAAGCCGCAGTCGAAGAAGGGCAAGGCCTCTACACGTGCTTCCGATAGGGCCCCCGCTCTTGCCGAGCAAAGCGAAAAGCTTTTGGCCACTCGAAATGACTATTTTTGTTGGCCTGTTGGAACTTGCATGATTCTAGCGAGTCTAATCGCTGCATTTTTCTATGTGGGTATGGGGCATGTCCAAGGGGCATCGATTGAAGTGCAGTCGAAAGATACAGTGATGCATAACTCAATTCACCCAAAAGCGAAGTATTGGATGGATACAACACATCCCGCCGAAGGCTTTATCCCAACAACGCAGGACGAATATATTCCTTTTGATAGACTTCGCCACCAAGAATTAAGCTCCATTGTTAAGACAAAAATGGAAAAGCCTTTGGCTGAAATAGCCTTATGGTTGTCCGCCTTGCTCTTTGGTATTGGCGCTTCACTTCTCTGGAAGAGCGCGCCTTATGTATGGAACTTCGCTGCTTTGTTGCAACGCCCTATACGACTTGCAGGTTACTTCGGCTCAGCCTTTGTGTCGCTGCTCATACTCATGACGTTGAGAAGTGCAATAAACCCAGAGAAAAGTGTGCGGCTTTCAGAAGTTCTGAAGGTGTCTCCGCAAAAGCCCCCACCCTTAAAAGCCTCAGCCACACCAGCGACTTTTATGGACGGTCATGAAGCTTTAAGCCCAGAAAACTGAACCAAAACGCAACCCAGGAGATTCCGCCGAAGGGTACAATCGCTCCAAGCCAACGTTGCTGGGTCAAAGCCATCGTCCACAACGAGCCCGAGAATAAAAGCAGTCCAATCGTATAGAGCCCAAAGGAAAGTCTCAACGCCTTCGGAAAAGACCCAATTGCATCGCGACCTTTGGTCGGCATAGCCTTCGTGGTCTTCACTTGTATCGCCAAGACACATGCCCACAATGCAATCCCGTGTAAGAAAGCATAGTGCGTCGCGGTTTCCCACCACATACGACTTTGTGGAAAATCCTGAAAATGTTCCTGAAGAAGATGAGCACCAAAGGCGCCTAAAAGTACAAAGAGCCCATTCAGTACGGATAGAACTGAAAACATATCGAACCTCTACGTGTTGAACATCGGCATCACGATTTTCTTTCGTTCGTCCTTTGCAACGTACGTCGCTCACTCTCAAGAAATGTCGACGCAATTTCACGTGCATTCTCTCGAGATGCAACATGCCCAACCTTGACATGATGCACACTATCAAAAGAGTCCGAGAAAGGAGCATGGAAGTCTTCACCTTCATCATGCACAACAATTGCCTCAAGTTGGTTTCGCGAGCGCAGCTTCTCAAGCATGGTGTTCTCAAAGGCGGTATAGGGATGTGTCACGAAGGTCAATATACGAGTTCGTGCACTTTGAACACTCTGCCCTTCACTTTCGTCAATCAATTCTCGCAGAACGCGATCCATACAACGGCCTTGTGTACTTTGAAAACTTAGAAGATACGCAAGAGACAGAGAGCCTTGTTGAACGCGTCGAAGCTCGTGCAAGTCCGCGTCAAAAAAACGAAAAGATGCATCTTCACCCAAAAGAATAAGTTGCTTCATTCTGGCAACGGCTAAACCTCGAGCAAAAACATTCCTTAAACCACGCATGGAAGCCGAGGCATCAATCAACATCATGATCTCTCGACTCTCATTCTCTTGATGCTTTTCTCGAGCAAAATAAAAAAGTTCCCTCTCGAGATAGCGCTGGGCAAAAACCATGGGTTCGAAGGCGAGCTCCGAGGGCACCAAGTTATGAATCACACCTTTCGTTTCAATCGATGCAAGGCCGTCAATCGCGTAGAGTTGAGCACTTTGGTCTTGGGCAGTCTCTAATACACTTGGCAAAAGGTCTAGTGCAAAGTTTGCAATCAAAGCCGATTCTTCTCGAGCCATCATTTCAAACATATCCAGAACATCAAAACTTTCGCCTTCTTCTTCCCCCAAAAGACTCATCAGCTGTAGAACTCGATGATCACACTGACGTAAACGAACGAGAAGCATTGGGAGGTAGGCTTCGATCATGGATATAAAACGTGCGACCTGCACGCCTTCATCGCTTGGTGTATCCCCATTCGAGAAGCTCCGCCAACCCTGGACAACTTGGCGACAAACATGCGCGAATAGAGTGACTCCGAACTTGAATTCTTGAACTTTTGCACCGCTTTGCCAACGTGTGAGTAGAGGCATTGCGCGACATACAAAATCCCAATACGCCTCAGCCTCCGCTTGCTTGGTTTCGGTGCTCTTAACAAGATTACGAACCCAAAGATCTTTGGGAAGCAGTTGTGGCTGTTCTCGCCTCGAGGTCGTACGTATTGCTCGGAAAAAGTCAAAGGCCATTGAACGCGGCATGGGGACCCCGTGGCGCTGCATCAAGGTCAGACCTTCTTCGTAAAGATCACCTGCATCGTCGTTGTCCAGAACAATTGAATAGCGTTTTCTGCTCAAGGAATGTCTCCTAGGTCTACCCAAAAACGAGACACTAATCGCGACCCAAATGTTTGCGGAGAACATCGATAAGGTCTGTTTGAAGCGTCCAATTCAAAGGCCCTGTCCATACTTCGTGAACAAAAAGTGAACGAACCTTCAAACTACGACTGTCGATATACTGAACTTCAGATGTCACGTGTGTTTCACCTTCTTCCGCATACTCACTTTCGATAACAACCCAATCTTTGAGCTCGAAGTCCTCAGATTTTTCATCGAAAAAATTACGGAACTCCTGCGCCTCACCATCGCTCAACCATGAGGAGGCTCCTCGATAATCTCCCCACTGAAGTGCTCGATGGTATCGAGATTCCTCGCGCTCGAAGTGTTCTCGAAGCCCTTTCGTGCTTGCGCACGAAAGTAAGACTCCCATCGATAAAAGACATAGAATAGCACGTGTCAGTAGCGCCATCACCCTACGTATAAGGTTCGAAGGCCTCATCGCTAGAGAGTCAGAAACGCGCAAAGGCGGTCAAAAGCAACATAGAGACGTGTAATCTCAGCTTGAATCTCCGCACGCTTTGCCGGTGAAGTGCTTTTGTTAACGCGTTGCTCAAAAACACGTAGTTTTTCGCGACACGCAGTGACCTTCTTCAAACACAGCTCGATGGGAATTTCCTTTGCCTGAAGTCCTATTTCACGAGGCTCAAGCCGTAAAAGTCCCTGAACATCCAACTCTTCGGGATTGATGCCGGAGTCGCCAAGCCATTTTACAATATCCACTTCCTGTTCGACTTCTACTTCCATAACACAACCTTTCTATAAAAACCTTAGTCTTGCGAAGTGCCAACACGAATCCATTCACTCGACGCTAACGTTTCTCGCCTCTGATTTCCGTCAACATCTGTGGTTTTTAGAGTGCCACCCATAACCATCACCCGTCCATCAAGAAGTGTAAGTGCTTGATGTTCGCTTCGCGCCTCACGCATGGATACATAAGAAGATAAAGTGCCGGTGGCAGAATTAAAACGATCGACTGTTGCCATCGAGTTGGCTTCTCGTGAGCCTCCTACGATTAAAGTGTCTCCGTTTCCTGCAGATGCGCTTCTCATATCGGCTCGCCCTTGCGAAAGGTCACCACCAAAACTTGTCCAACGCCATGTCCCATTGTTTTGAGTAAGACGATACGCGTTTGAGTAAGGGTTTCCACTACTGCTTTGGCCCCCCATCAGGACCACACCACCATCCTCAAGTACCAGTGTTGTTGGTGCGATTCGATCAACGGGAAGTTCTGGGCCAAGCTCAAGAGTATTGTTTGAGCCGAAAATTTCTACACTGCGCCATTCATCTCGGCCAGCAGCGCCTCCCATGATGATTACCGAATCATCCGAAGTTAGTGCGACGCCGTGATAGGTTCGACCATTAATATGTTGTGGCCCAGAGCTAAAGCGATCAGTGGCAGGGTTGTAGATTTCAAAACTTTCGCATGGTCCGGGCGTGAAAAAACCTTCCTGCTCAAACGTTTGCATACCTCCTGCTAGAACAACACTGCCATCGCTTCGCAGGCTCGCACTGTGGCCATAGCGCCCGAGGCTCACATCTCGAACTTCCACCCAAGTTTCAGATTCGGGTTCAAAGATCTCGCTCTCAACCACACCTTCGCCGCCTTGAGCACCAAAACGTATACCTCCAACGATGAGAACTCGTCCGTCCTTCAACTTGGTCGCACTGTGCAAAGTTCTAGGATACGTCGGAGCAGAAGTGAAAGACCATGTATCGCTTTCAGGGTTATAGATCTCAGCGCTCAATGCTGAGTCTCCTTCACCACCCACCACAAGTACACGTCCATCGTTCAGAGTCGTTGCGCTAAAGTTGCGTCGCGCAATGTTCATTGATGCCGCTGTGGTCCAAACATCGCACCCGTCGCAACTCGGCTCGAGGACCTGTTCGTTGTCCCCTGGACTTTCCTCTTGAGAACTTTCATTGCTTTCTTGACCGACATCGCCGTTTGATTCTTCGACACCTTCAAGAAGGGTGTCATCACTCTGAGCAAAAACATCACGCTCTTCAACACGACTGTTCAAGAACTCAACATTGTCTCCACAGGCGCAAGCAACAACGAGTGTCCCCAGAGAGCACGCGCTTCTTAAAAAGGCAGAGAGTTGTAAGGAATTTTCTTTTTTCGATGCACGAATCAAAAGGGACCTCCATAAAAGCGTTCGTGTGTCTTCTTTGAAGACGAAAACGAAGCCTTAATGATCCCTATAGCAAGATCGATACTAAAAACTAAAGTTTGTAAAGCATAATTATGAGCTTTGAATCACTTTTAAGCTTGATGTGTTGCTTCTGAGTTCACGCTTTTCTGCTCGAGGACGCGAGGAAGTCAAGGTTGGGTCAAGCATGTGGGTTGGTCGAACGTTTTTCATCGCATTTAGAAGCACTGAGCGCAGGTTGGGAATCTCTTCTTCCCATTTTTGAAGACGCGCTTTCATTTCTTCACGTTTCAGCCCTTCTTGGCTACCGCAAAGGTTGCAAGGAATAATCGGATACGCACGCTCTTTGGCGAACTCACGGATTCGATCTTCGCCAACCTCAATCAGTGGGCGTATGACCTGAAAGCGTCCATCGTCCGTGGTGTAGATTGCAGGCATGGCTTGGATTTTACCCGCATAAAACATATTCAGAAACATCGTTTCAATCGCGTCATCGCGATGGTGACCGAAGGCAAGTTTATTGCAGCCAAGCTCTTCAGCGATGTCATAAAGGATCCCTCGACGTAAACGTGAACAAATTACGCAATAGGCTTGACCCGGTCGTGTTTTTTCTTTCACCACTGAGTAGGTGTCTTGCTGAATGATTTGGTGCGGTGCAGGAAAGTTGTTTAACCAGGTATAGAACTCTTTGGGGTCGTAGCCTGGCTGAACTTGATCGAGATGGACGCCGATGATTTCAAAGTGAAAAGGTGCTCTCAGCGTCGCATTGTAGAGCAGATCAAAGAGCGCAAAACTGTCTTTACCCCCCGATATCGCGACTAAAATCTTGTCATTCTCTTGGATCAAGCTCCAATCGATTACAGTTTTCATCATACGTCGATGAATGGCTCGGCCGGATTTGGTCTTATGTGCAGCGACACTTTCAGCAACCCATGAAGATTTCAGACTGCCGTCACTCTCGTTTCGAACACTTTTTCGCTTTTCTTCTTGGGAGTCATTCGCGCTAATCATACGACTAATGTAGCCTTTTGATATGATCAGGCAAGAACCTGAGCCTTTGACTCAAAACGAACACCATACGGATATTGTGATTATCGGTGGGGGGCTCGCAGGACAAATCGCGGCGATAGCATGTCATCGGTATGGGCTGCGATGTATTGTGATCGAAAAACAACGCCATAACAAAGATAAAGTGTGCGGTGAGGGTTTGATGCCTAGAGGGCTCTCGATACTTCAGGAACTCGGTCTTAGCCAACTGCCCTCAATTGTATCCGCACTACCCTTTCGGCGCATTCGCTATCATTATCAGGGTGATTCGGTATGTGGAACTTTGCCGGACGAGGGTGGTCTTGGTGTTCGACGCAATGAGCTTGACCGTGATTTAACTCAAGAACTCGCCAGATATGCTATTGAAGTTTTGACCGACGAGATGCTTGGTTTGGCAGAGAGTGAACAGCATGTCACGGTCACTTTAAAGTCTGGAAGACGAGTTTGCGCACATTGGTTAATTGGAGCCGACGGCCTTAAGAGCCGTACACGCTCTCTGTTAAATTTGAACGCCCCCCATAAAAGTCGAGCACCTAAACGCTTTGCGATTCGCCAACATCGCTTTTTAACAACAAAGCAATTCAGCCAGTTGAGCCGGGAGGAAGTGCATATTTTTGTGGGGGATGGTTATGAACTCTATCTCACACCGATTAGCGGAGAGCGTTTAGGAATAGCATGCCTGTTAAGTGAAGGTGAGCTCTTAAAGCTCAATGGAGACGCTGAAGAGCGCTTACTAAATCTATGCAAGAAGCTTTTACCTTGGGATGTCTCAGCCATGCGCGCAGCGTCAAAAGCAAAATCGTGTGGACCTTTAAGGCAAAAAGCGCGCTCTGTGCAAAGCAAACGCTGTTTTTTGGTGGGTGACGCTGCCGGATATATTGATGCAATCACGGGTGAAGGTATGAGTTTGGCGATTGAGAGTAGCGTATTGGCTGTGAAGTCAATTTGTGAAGCGCAAAGTAAAAGAAGAACACTTAAAAAAGAAAGCAAAACACTTTCACCCTACTCTAAGCGCTGGAAGAAGATGTTTCTTAAACATAAACTCCTGACCGAAAGCACGGTCTTTATTTTTAAGCACGCCACACTAAAAAGAATCTTTTTCACCGCCTTAAAAAAAAACCCTAAACTGCTCGGTCTCACGTTAAAGTTTTTAAAGTCATAATTCGAAGTTTAAAGTCCACTTTGAAAGCAAGACAGCGCAACGCTACAGTACACTTTTCATTTTTGATTCGAGTTGAAGGTCTGACCAACTTCAACGACTTGACCGAATTCGAACCGATATGTTACCGCGTCCAAACAAAAATAACGCAGCGCAGAAAGCTGATAGATTTTGTTGATATTTCTCGACATCTATGTGCAAGCTCATAGAGCTTATTTTTAACCTAAGCGAGAGGAAAACTATGAGAAAGATACCTATAAGCGCTTTAACTTTAGTGGTTGGAGCAATCATTCAACTCGGTGCAGGACACGTCAATGCTTTGTGCGATGGCACACCCAATGGCAGTACCGAAGGCTTGGAAGAATGCGATGACAGCAACCTTGAAAGTGGTGATGGCTGTAGCGATACATGCGAAGTTGAAGATGGTTTTGTTTGCAACCAATCGGCTGACTTCGAAACCAGTGAAGGCACGACTGGCGTTCTACTCGGGCAGCTTGGCGGATCAAGTCGAACACCACCAGCATGCCCTGCTGGTGACTTTCTGATTGGTTTATCGGGGACATTCGGGACATCAGCATCATCAAGTGTTGTTCTTCCGTCCGTGCGCACCGTTGATTTAATATGTGGTTCTTTCGGTATCGACCCTGCTACAGGTGATGCAACACAAATCTCAACCAATACGGTCACTGCAGCATTCTCGAGTGCGGGCACTCTCATTACCAACGAAGGTTCGTGGAGTATCTCCTGCCCTGGAAATGAGATTGTGACGGGGGTTCTTGGTAATGCTGGTGCTCAAGGCAACTCCACATCTGATTTACGCGGTTTCAATAATGTTGGACTGCAATGCGGTACGTTGAACGTCACGGGTACGACGACAGTCGTTACGCCGGGCACATCAATCGGTGGCGCTGTTGGAGACGCTCCAGCTCCTGTAGAGCAAGACTCAAATTGTGGTGTTAACGAGGTTGCGAATGGCTTTGGAACATTCTTCGGTTTTGCGATTGTTGACGGTGTCGAAGTTTCTTGCGTAACAATCAAAACCTCACTGGGCGAAAGTGTATGCTTCGAGAGTTGCGGTAACGGAATTATCGACGGCAGTGATCAGTGCGATGATGCTGGAGAAAGTGCAACCTGTAACGCAGATTGTACACGCGCCACATGCGGCGACGGCGTATTCAATAATGCTGCTGGTGAAGAGTGTGATGCAGCAGGAGAAAGCGCAAGCTGCGACAATGATTGTACACTAGTTGAGTGTGGTGATGGCAATCAAAATATTAGTGCCGGTGAGGAATGTGATGATGGAAACAACTCGACCGGCGACGGATGTAACGCGGCCTGCAAGGTTGAGCGTATCATTGAGGTATGCGGGGATGGCATTGTCACCGCCAATGAGGTTTGTGATGATGGGAATACAACCTCGGGAGACGGGTGCAGTGATACATGTGAAACTGAGCCTGGTTTCGTCTGTAATCTTTCAGCAGACCCTACAAACTGCGACCCGCTCTGTGGTGATGGTATCATTGTTTCTGGTGAGGAGTGCGATGATCAAAATGTTGTAGACGGTGATGGCTGCTCTACATCGTGTACGATTGAGCCTGGTTTTGTGTGTGAGAATCAACCCTCTGAATGCCGGCCTACTGAGGGTTGCGGTAACGGCGTCGTGGATTTTGGTGAAGCATGCGATGATGGGAATGTCATCAATGGAGACGGTTGCTCGACAGAATGTGTTGTTGAACCCGACTGGTACTGTGCACCAGGTTCTCCTTCATTATGTACACCAATCCCACCATGCGGTGATGGTGTTTTGAGCCCAGGTGAATTCTGTGATGATGGGAACTTTGAAAATGGTGATGGATGTAATCAGTTCTGTATTGTTGAACCAGGTTGGGATTGCGTTTGCGAGAATGCCGGTTCCATCACAATTGACGCTGACGATCTCGGCTCTACAGGTTTTGTAGGTGGCTTTGGTGGATCATACCAAGGTCTAGTTGACTGCCCTGCCGGGACTGTGGTGACGGGTGTTGTGCTTTCTTACATGGATATTGTAGCCAAAGGTACTCGTGCGGTAGAGAGCATGGAGTTACAATGTACTCCAACTTCAGCCGGTGGTGCAGGTGCTGTAATTTATGGTGGTACAACTGTGACCGTGCCGGTTTTTGACGGTTCAGGTACATCTGCTGCAGCGGAATCCGTAATCTGCCCGGCCGACACCTACCTCGTAGGCTTCAATGCCACTGGCGGGGCCATGAATGCAACACCTGGTGACAATCGCGGTTTTGATTGTGTTGAAGCGCTGTGTGCTCCTGCAGCTATCGATGCTCTGCAAAACGTAACCTTTGGAACTCCTGTTGCTGTTGCTGCAGGTGAATGTGGCTCTGGTATTATTCAACAAAGCAACTCATGCGATGAAGACTCATTCATCGCAGGTGTAGCTTCATTTGGTGCGGTATTGTACGATCGTCTCGACGTGACATGCAATAAAGCCGATGCATCATGCAACAATGCGCCCAGTGTATGCACCTTCACAGGCGCACGTGAATGTGGCGATGGAATTGTTGACTTTGCAACGGGCGAAGAATGTGACGACGGAAATGCGATCAATGGTGATGGTTGCAATGCTTCATGTGAAGTTGAATCGGGTTGGGGATGTCTGACTGATTTTGTCAATGGTACATCGGACTGTCAAACCTTCTGTGGGGATGGACTCGTTCGCGGTGCAGAACGCTGTGACGACGGGAATATTACCTCAGGCGATGGATGTTCAGACCTATGTGTCGTTGAAGACGATTGTACATGCAGCGAGGCATCACCTTCAGCATGTATTTGCGGCGGTTGTGGTAACGGGATTCTTGAAGACGGTGAAAGTTGTGATGACGGTAACCTTGAGTCTGAGGATGGATGCAGTGTTAATTGTACGATTGAAGAAGAATGGTTCTGTGACGTTTCTGTTGCACCATCTCAATGTACCCCTGTGCCTCCATGTGGAAATAGTGCATTGAACTCGGGAGAGTTCTGTGATGATGGTAACGTGGCGTCCGGCGATGGCTGTAGTGAAAACTGTATCATCGAAGATGGTTTTGTCTGTACCTGCGAAAATCCCGGTGGTTTTGAACTTGGCGCTGCCGACACTTCAGGCACTGGCGTGATGGGAGCCATTGGTGGAACATTCCGCGGTGATCAAGAGTGCCCTACAGGCTTCGCTTTGACCGGTTTGACAGTAGGTTACTTTACTGCTTCAAATGGGAATACCATGGTTCAAGGTATTGATATGCAGTGTACCGAAGCAGTTGCGGATGGAGCGGGAGTTATCGGACACGGCGCTGGCGCATCGATCGTTACGGCGTTTAGTGGCAGCGCGACACCAAACTCAACTGAAACTCTCGCTTGTGCAACAGATGAATTCGTAATCGGTATCACTGGCCTCGGTGGCGCGATGAATGCATCTTCATCTGACTTACGTGGATTCGACACATTGAGTGTTCAATGTGCGAGCGCAAGCATATCAGGAACAACGATTGCATTCGGGACGCCTTCGTCAGTGACATCTGCAATAACCGGAAGTGGCCAAGTGCAACAAGGCGTAAGCTGCCCAGAAGGTCAGCTTATTGCTGCAGTCTCGACACATGGTCAAGTTATTTACGACCGCTTTGAGCCACGTTGCGCAAGTGCGAGCGTAAGTTGTTTGAACGCACTTTCCATCTGTACGGAACTCGTTGATTGTGGTGATGGTGATGTTACTGGTGCTGAAGAATGCGATGATGGCAACAATGAAGATGGTGATGGTTGCTCAAGTATCTGTGTGAACGAAGTCTGTGGTGATTCGATTGTTCAACAAGGACTGGATGAGCAGTGTGATGACGGGAATACTGAAGATAACGATGGTTGTTCAAGTACTTGTGTTCGTGAAGTATGTGGAGATGGTGTAACACAAGGAGCCCTAGGTGAAACCTGTGACGATGGAAACCTTGAAGCCAATGACGGCTGCTCACCTGAATGCCGACTTGAAGTATGCGGTGATGGAATCGTGCAAGGCTCCGAAGAATGCGACAGTCGCAATGAGGATACTCAAGAATGCAATGCCGATTGTACATTATCCCGTTGTGGTGATGGATACCCCAACACTGCGGCTGGTGAAACCTGCGATGATGGCAATGAGAACAATGACGACTTCTGCACCAATGAGTGTGCTTTAAATATTCCTGATACCTGTGGTGATGGGATTGTAGACGCTGGTGAAGAGTGCGATGCGGGTGGTGAGACCGCCGATTGCAATGTCAATTGTACCAACACGGCCTGTGGTGATGGTTATGTTAATAGTGCTGCCAACGAAGAATGTGATACGGGCGATGAAAGTCCATCCTGTACGGATCAATGCACAATATCTGTATGTGGCGACAGTATCATTAATACAAGCGCTGGCGAAGAATGTGATGATGGCAATACTGCGGATATCGACGGTTGTTCTTCAACATGTATGATTGAGGGTTGTACCATCACCAACACATGTGATCTTGGTGATGCATGCGATAACAATGACGACTGCATCGGTGACTTGAGTTGTGGTGATGAAAACACATGCATTGCTGCAGACTGTACCGTGGATGACAGCTGCGTCGAAGATGAAGCGTGTGGCAACACCGATGACTGTGTCGGGGATCTCATATGTGGAACTGAAGGTCTTTGTGCTGTTCGCGGAACATCTGAGACCATCGACACTCGCTTCGAGATCACGGGTGGTAAGGTCTTTGGATGCGCTCAAAGCACATCGGAGGGCTTTGCATTTTTGGCGTTCTCAGTTGTAGCGCTGGGTCGGCGTCGACGAAAAGCATAACACGAAATTATTGATATTTTTAAAAGGCGCCTTCGGGCGCTTTTTTTTTGCCCTCATTTCGAATCCGCTACTTTTTGCCCTATGCTCACCTAACATTCTTTTCGAGGGTCGAGCACCTTTCACATCAATCAAGACACAATGAAAGCAAAGGGAACATGAGACGTAGCGAAGCACTTCACATACTCTTCAAGCCTGGTGCTTCCCCATTGAATCCTGGGGAAATCGCATTCTTAAAAGGTGTACTTTTAAATGTTCGTGCCCCGGACGCATATGTTGCCAAATTCGAGAACGATGGCGATTTTGCTGAGTTATCCCAAAAACATGCCTCACTTTGGGAGCTCGATCTCGAGCACTTAATGACCTTTCCCGAGACTACACTCGGACGGCACTACGCAAAGTGGCTTTGCGACAACGATATCAAGCCTTTTCGTTTAAGAAAAGCACTCCGCCTGCAACTTTCACAGCACAATTTCTTTTCAAGTTATCTGATCACCCATGACTTTATTCATGTCGTCAGTGGGTTCGACTCAAGCCTAGCTGGCGAAATCGGCGTTTTGGCACTCAGCGTGTCCCAAGGCTTTGCGCCTGGTGGCACACTGCAGGAATGGAGTGCGCGAATGCTATACCCTATCGTATCGCCCAGGAACACAAAGAGCATTCGAAAGGCTCGCTTAAAAGGACGTCAGCTTGGCCGTCAAGCCAAAGATCTCTTCCGCTTCGACTATTACAGCGCGCTCTCGCAAGACCTCGATACGATCCGTAGGGACTTAAATCTCAATCTTAATATCGACCTCAACGCAAAAGGTATTTCAACTCAAAACACATAGGGGAGAAAACGCTTCTTCGACTTCATGGATGTTTGATACTCTTCCTTTTGCAGTAACACGTGCTCCTCGAAGGGAATACGTTGGCTGAGCACCCAAGCGTTGAGAAGGGATAAACCTACCATCGAAAGCCATGTCGAATGAAAAAGTGAGATAGCAAAGATCTCTAAAATCACAATCGCATAATTGGGGTGGCGAACATAAGCGTAAGGCCCTGTCGTTATCACAGAGATGGGTTTCACCACTTCAACATTCCAATTGTGTTGGAGTGTATAGAGAACCCAGGCTCGCCCCGCCGATGCAACGAAAAGTAAAATGAAGGCACATGAAGCCTGTACGAGATGCCATGGTCGCTGAAAGACGTAGGCTTCACAGGGAATAACCACAAAGAGTGCACTATGTAAGAACACCATGACCTTGAAGACTGGATCCTTCTCAGCTTTTCGAACGCCATCCACATGTCTATTTCGTCGGGAGATTCGAAGCTCAAGAAGTCTTGAGGCGCCCAATGCACAAAGAACCAAAAATAGTGCAGGAAGATTCATGCGTGAGTCACATTCATAAGCTCGATGGTAAAGCCTGGACCAAACGCAGCAAAGAGACCTTGCTGACCCGAGATCATCGCCTGGTCGCGCTCTAAATGATTTAGTACTGCAAGAATACTGGCGCTCGAAAGGTTTCCGTAATCTCGTAAAGCAGAGTAACTCGCATGCAAAGCGTTCGCGTCGAGTGAAAAAAAGTCTTCAAGCGCAACGAGAAGTTTCTTCCCACCGGGGTGGATCGCAAAGAAATTCAAGTCGCGCGATTCAATGGAACGATCTTCAAGATAAGTCTGAATCACGGGACCGACGGTTTCCGACATTGCCTTTGCAATCACACGATCTAAGATGAGCCGAAAACCTTCCGCCCCCAGGTCAAAGCCCATGTAGTGGTGTGACTCGGGAACAAGCATCGATTGCATTGATTCAAATACAAAAGGAGCGCTCGTAGGATTTGTCCCCTGGGTATCGGACGAGACTACGGTTGCTGCAACCCCATCACCAAAGAGTGCCATCCCTACGAGTGCTTGCATTGAGAGGTCTTCAGGCACCATTGCAAGCGAGCAAAACTCTGCAGCAACGAGAAGCACTTTAGACCCCGGGTGGCCTTTGCAATACTCGACAGCGCGGTTCAGTCCATAAAGCCCGCCTGCACACCCAATCTCTGTGATAGGCAGACGCTTGGTCGTTGGCTTCATGCCAAGCTCAGGAATCAGAAACGTCTCGACGGAAGGAATCATGAACCCCGTACACGAGACACTAATCACCATATCAATTTCATGTGCTTGAGTGTGTGCCTTCAACAAAGCCGCGCGCGCGGCCTGTCCACAATACTTCTTCATTTGCTCTTGATAGAGCAAATTACGCTCACGAAGGTCGGTCATCTGGCTTAAGGCTATGGGTTGCCCGGATACGTAGCGGCGATGAACTCCCGCGTTATGAAAGATCGACAAGAGTCGTTCTTTATTGCGAACTTTACGCGAATAGAGCTCCTCAAAAGAGCCCACAAAGTCTTTCATCGATAACTCGACTTCAGGAAAAGCCAGTTGGGGTGTGTGAATTCGAATTGACGGCGTATCACTCATAGAAACAACATAACATAAAGACGCTTGAAAACGTATTCTTTGTTCTAGACATGATCGTGAACTGCGTTCGTATCAATCGGTTGTTCCAAGATCCATTTCTCGAAATGTTCTTTTAAGGTTTCGTAGTTCAAACGCAAGAAATCGCCTTTGAGGACCTTATTGCAGCCCGGTAACATGGCACAATTCAAAATCGCGCGTGCGAGTTCTTCGACATCATGCGGTATTAACGCTCGAGCACCTTCATTCCAAAACCATTCTGCAAACCCTTTGGATATCCCCCTAAGTGCAGAATACCTTGGTCGTAGATCTTCGTATGCATTCCCCGTAATCAAACTTGGTCTTAGTATTGAATAGGGAAGCATACTTTCCCGAACGATATTCTCGGCGCGTTGCTTTGCCTTTAAATAGGGTCCGACAGGGAGTCCGGCCCCGATCGATGATACATGAATAAGGTGTGTGAACTCTTCGTGTTTAGCGAAGTCCAGCTCTTCTGCGTCGCGAACTCTTTCAGTGTCGTGTCGATCTCGATGTACGTTGATTCCGCGACAGAGTTTTTGGGTTAACGCGATATCGACTTCGTCATAACCCAGCAGGTCCTTTCGTGACTTGCGTCGTGTTGTGCCCAAAAGATTCACAACCACATGTGCGCGCTCAAGCTCTTCAAGCAGTGCACGCTCATGCGTCCATTCGAAAATAGCATGCTCTGACTTGGGAACCGAACGAAGCTTGTGTTGAGACTCCGGTCGAGCGTGCCAGCGAACCTCAAAGTCTGGATAATCCACGATGACACGTTGAAGAGACTGACCGGTGAAACCGGTCGCTCCGGCAATAAAAAGCTTCGTCTTCTTTTTCATCTAAAAAAGGCTCATTTAGCGTCTGATGGACTCAGCATCAAAGGCTTGCGAGGTCAACGTAATCCACTTCAACGAACACAGTGGAATCCGCGTATTCAATAGGCGTTATTAAAAATAACGAAACAAGGGAGCAGCTGCAGGGCCGAAGTAGGGCCATGGAATCATAGCAATGATCATCACTAGAGCTAGAAAAGAGGAGAACCAAATTCGGAAATGAGCATTGTCATCTTGTTTGGCACGCTTCGCTGTCGCAGAACCAATCGTCACAATAAT